>JAEUIN010000130.1 GCA_016793115.1 Planctomycetaceae bacterium | reverse complement strand
GACTTCGTTTGCGTCACGGCCGATCTCGTTGATCGGTTCTCTAGACTTCGCGAGGCGAATCCATGCTGCGCAAAATTGAAATTGCGGGCGGCGCAGCCGGCCCGCGTCTGCTCGTCACCGGCGGCGTTCATGGCGACGAGTACGAGCCGATGGTCGCTTGCCGCCGCTTGGTCGCCGCACTTTGTCCGGCGGCGGCCGATCGCGAAGGTCGATTGGTCGGTGACGCTTTCGAGTGCGCGGCCCTGCGCGGTCAGGTGTCGGTCATCCCGTGCGTCAACGAGCCGGCGTTCGTCCGCGGCACACGCACGGCCGACGACGGTCTCGACTTGGCGCGGATTTGCCCCGGCAACCCGACGGGGAGCATCACCGAGCAAATCGGCCACGCACTAAGCGAAGAGATCCGCCAAGCCGATTATTACATCGATCTCCACACCGGCGGACTTGCGTACCGGATTTGGCCGCTCGCCGGTTACACGCTACATCCTGACCCAACGATCCTCGCCGAGCAGCGACGGATGGCGAGAGCCTTTAACCTGCCCGTCATTTGGGGAACGTCGCCGGCGCTCAACGGGCGCAGTTTGAGCGTGGCGCGCGACGCCGGAGTACCCGCGATCTACGCCGAGTATCAAGGCGGTTCGGACTGTCGCATCGACGGCGTCGAGGCCTATCTCGCCGGGTGCCTCAATGTGCTCGGCGAATTGGGGATGATGCCGCGGTCGCCGTTTGAAAGCCGTTGTCGCTACGTGGTGGAAGACGAACGAGAAGGTTCGGGACACTTCCAGGTGAAGCAACCCGCGCCGATCACCGGCATCTTCACGCCGTGCGTCGAACTTGGCGATCGCGTCGGCCAAGGGGCGCGACTCGGCGTCGTTCACTCGGCCGACGGGCGGGCTCAGACCGACGTCGTGGCAGACAATGCAGGCCTCGTACTCATGCTGCCCGCCGTGCCGCGCGTCGTCGCCGGACAAGCCACGGCGGCGGTCTTAGAAGTGACGTGAACTAGGTGAGACGACCGAAAAACCCTGCGGCGGCCCAATCGGCGAACCACGATTCAATCTTCGCCGGCGACAGCGGCTCCCGGTCGGCGAACGAAAGCCCTTGCTGCTCGGCAAGGAGCGCCGCGAGTGCGTCGCCGAGCGACGCGCCGGCGAAGATCGTCGTTAGCACGGTGTGCTGAGCCTTCGAAAGCGGAGTACGCCGTACGATATATTCCCGGCGCGACAACGCCACAAATGTTGGATTCGGCGTAAGGTTCGGCATGGCGTCGGAGTGCTTTCGCGACGCCGTGAAGTAACTATTGACGTCGTAATCGAACGCCGACACGCGAAACGTGGCCAGCGGGGTTAGACGGAGCGAAGCGCGTTCTTGTGCGGGTATGGAGGCCAAGTCGTCCGCTTGTAGAAAGCCGAGAGTTTCGCCGCCGACCAAGTCGAACACTTCGCCGATCGATCGTTCCAATATCGCCAAGTCGACCACAAAGCCGCCAAAGTGCGCCGCGGCATCGTCGTCGGATGCTGATTCATCGTCCGTCAACCTGCCGAGCGTCCGGACGAGATAAGCGGCCAATCGGCGACCGAGCTCCGCAAGCGTATAACTTTGCGACGGGTGCTCCATCAGATACCCGACGGCGAATTGGTCGAAAGCTTCGTCTCCCACTAATTGACGCACGACGGGGAACTCTTCACGCAGGCATTCCAGTAGTCGTGCCCAATAGGCATGGGCGTAGACGCCGAGCCGTTCGGCCGAAGTTTGCATCGCCGATCCGGTTGCGACTTCCTCAATCGTCGGGCTTTGTTCGGCGGCAAACTCCGCCGCGCCCCGCTCGACGCCTCCTGGATGCGTCACCACCGCCTGAAACCAACGCTGGAGCGAGCCTAAGTCGATCGAGTCCGCTCGTCCGCCTGTGCCGTTCATTACACGACCTCGGCGACGATATGATGCAATGGATGCGGCACGGCTTGCTCGTCACCGTCCATCGCCTCGGCGGACCTGGAGGTCGTCGAGCGCGGCATGCCGACGGCCGTCCCAATGTGTGTCTTGGCCTTCATCACTTCGGCGTGGACCACCTCGAACGCCGGAATCTTGGCATCCCATTCCAAGAGAGTCGCCGCACCGCCGGTCAGGCGATGGGCTTCGCGATAGAGTGCCCAAACCGGATCGATGACGGGTCCGTCGTGCGTGTCGACGATGTGCGTCGGCAATCGTTGATGGCCGGCTAAGTGAAACTGCACGACGGACTCAGGCGGCACCCCGCGAAGATACTCGACGGGGTCGAAGCCATGGTTGACGCTGGAGACGTAGACGTTGTTCACGTCGAGCAGCAGTTTACAGCCGGTTTCATCGACCAATCGTGACAGAAACTCCCACTCGTTCATCGTCGACGAGTGAAACGTCACGTAACTACTGGGGTTCTCCAGCACCAGCGGGCGTTCCCACACGTCTTGCACCGTGCGAACGCGCTCCGTCACATGCCGCAGCGACTCCTCGTTAAGCGGCAGCGGCAACAGGTCGTGCGTGTTGCGACCGGCGACTCCCGTCCAACAGAGATGGTCGGATACCCAGCGGGCTTTTACCGTCGTAGCCAGCTTGCGAACTTTGCGCAAGTATTCGATATCGAGCGGATCGGCGCTGCCGATCGAAAGCGACACTCCGTGCATGACGATCGGGTAGCTGTCGGCCAATTTCTCGAGCACGTACCGGGGTCGACCGCCGGAATCAAGAAAGTTCTCAGTAATGATCTCGAACCAATCGACCTGGGGCCGGTGTTCGAGCAAATAGGCGAAGTGCGCGGTGCGCAAACCAACGCCCAGCCCGAGATTTTGAAACGACGATGACACGATGAGTTGCGTCTAGCCCTCTTTCGGCGCGGCCGGGGCAGGGCCGAATTTCTTGCCCTTCGCCGTCATGCGATCTTCGAAATGCTTGCGCGCCGTTTCCCAAGCGCCCGAGTGCATCGGCACGGCACAGTGGCCCTGGCCTTTGCAATCGTTGGCTCCGGCCGTGCTGCCGCAGCCGCCGAGGTTTTTACACTCGTTTTGCCCACCGCAGGAATGATGCTTCGAGGTAGCGCATAGGCCCTGTCCCGCGCAGGCGTTCTTGCCGTCGGTCGCTTGGCCCTTGCATTCGTTGAGCCCACGACAGGCATGAACCACGCCACCGGCGGGCGTCTTTTCGCCGGCGGCCGCAGCGGAGTTGCCGGCAACGGCCAACGAACCGCCGGAGCCGCCGGCCGCTTTGCCGCCTTCGCAGCCGACAGCGGCGCCGACGACCAGTCCGCCGAACGCGCCGGCCAGGAGTTCATGAAATTTACGACGATCGAACTGCGACGATTCCACGGCGACGCCCCTCAGAAAAGCCAAAGATTCGGATTGCGAATTAGTTCAATGTTATTGTACCGCAACGGCATGGGACGTCGAAGCGGCTGATTATGCTGGTAGCGGGTGATTCTCGGAAAATCTGGACTGCGTCGGTTACGTCGCCGCTGTTAGAATCCGCCGCCCCCTTTCCGGGAGTAAACGTCGTGCCCTATGAGCGGTCCAAACATGAGCCCTCTCGAATCCGCTACCTCCACCGAACCGACAAAACTCGACATCGGCTCCTCCTACGACGGCACGACCGCGACGTATCGGCTGCTGCGAACGTTCAACTGGGGTCCGTTGCTGATGAACCTCGGTTACTATCCGTTTCGCGGCCCTCTGCGCCCGCTGAACTGGTTCACCGATTTGTCGCTCTCGCAACGTCGGCTGGTCGGCAAATCAATCGCTCGACTCGACTTGCGACCCGGCCACGACGTGCTCGATGTCGCTTGCGGGCGCGGAATGTCGACGTTCATGATTCATCAACGAGCCGGGAGCGGGCGCGTCGTGGGCGTCGACTTCTTGCCCGAGAACATTCGCGCGGCCCACACTCTTTTCGCCGGCTACTCAAACCTCAGCTATCGGCAAGGCGACGCCGGAAACCTCGACTTCGCCGACGCCAGCTTTGATCGCATCCATTGTTTGGAAGCGGCGTTCCACTTTCCGGATAAGCCGCAATTTCTGCGAGAATGTCGACGTGTGTTGCGCCCGGGCGGCCGGCTGGTATTAGTCGATATCGTCTGGCGCACGACGGCGAGTCGCCGCGAGGCCGACCCTCGGCGCACCGACATCATCAAGCAGATCTGGCAGTTTCATGATTTGTTCAGCGGCGATGAATACAAGGCCGCCGCCGAAGACGCCGGCTTGCTTCTCGCAGCCGAGCGCGATTGGACAAACCAAGTGACCGAGCCGCTGTTGTCGCTCTTCGGTCATGCCGTCTGGCTGGCCAAGAGACCATGGGGGCGTAAGCTGATCGAGGCGTATAATCCTCAGGCGAAGAGTCTCAGCGATTCGGATTGGCGCGATCTGGAGATTTCCGCCGACGCACATCGGGAACAGCGTAAGCACGGTAAGTACATGGCCTACGAGTTCATCGTTCCCCGTTGAACTCTCGTCACGCGGTGCGGCGGACCGAGTCAATTCGCCCGCTACGACGCTTAACGCCCGTCCAACAAAGAAACAGTCCGGTTGTGCGCTGTTGCGGCCCCGGCGGCAGCGGCTCGCAGGTAACCCGATCGCAATGTTTGGCAAGCCAGCCGCTGATGCTTTCCGGCGTAAACCAGCGTTCCCAAGGTTCGACTTCCGAAAGCGATTGAAAGCGGGCGTCTTTGTCGATCACGACCACCCTTCCGCCCGGCCGGACGACGCGGCAGAGTTCGTCCACCGCGCGGCGCGGTGCCAACGCGTGCTCCAAGGCTTCGACACAACAGGCGATGTCGCAGCTTTCGTCTCCGCGCGGCAGCCGCAATAACCCGCCGACGACCTTCTCCACGCCCTGCGGAACATGCTCGAGCAATTTCTGCGACGGATCGACGCCGATGAGCCGGATTCGCGGGAATAACTTTAGCAATGGCGCCAGCAGCCGTCCGCTGCCGCAGCCCACGTCGACGACTTCGGCCCGATCTCCCCGCTCGCGCACGACCTCTGCGGCGATCCGTTCCAACGCGCGTCGGCGTTGGTCCTCGGCCGAAAGCGGTGCGAGCAATTCGTTGGGCGACGTCGCGAACGCCGCTTCGACTTGCGCCAGTGAAGCGTCAAGGAAATACTTCGCGGTCCATGTCGAACAACCGTTGGGAAAGTAGGCCGCGCCCCGACCCCAACTGCCGGGCCAAGCGCCGTCGGCACGTTGATGAGCCTTAAGACATTCCATCGCCCGGCGACCCGCGCACGTCATGCCGGCGCGAAACCAAAGTGCTGCAATATGAGCCAAGCCGACGGCCGACGTCCAACCATGCACATGATCGGCGGACAACGAACCGTCCGGGCGTTGCCTAGCGGCAAGTTGTTCCAATGCCATGGAAGCGGAACGCCCGCAACGTGGATCGACCTCGGCCAAATCGAACATCGACTCGATGCCGTGAGCGGCGATATGCAATGGTGCGTCGCCGGCGTCGAGTCCGTCGAGTCGGCAGGCTCGTTCCGCCGCGCGAGCGATCGCCGTTCGCCAACTCGGCACACGATAGCGTTCCGCTCCGGCGATCATTTCGGCAAACCCGGCCAATTGCGCCGCCGGTGAAGCCCAGCGCTCGAACGAACCGCCGCCGACGGGTAATCGCAACGCTCCGTCGAATTGAATTCGCGAATCGAGAAAGGTGCATGCACGACGGAGTGCGGTTTCGGCTTCGGCGAGTTCGCCGGCCTGGAGCAATGTGCGCCACGCGCGTGCCGCTTGAGCCGTGTTGAACAATGAAACGTGCAGCAGTCCTGCGTCGGGCAACGAGCCGTCGGCGCGTTGCATGGCCAGCAAGCGGCGAGCGAACGAGAGGGCCAAATCGGTCTCGCCGAAGTTCCAAAACGTCGGGACCGCAGCTGCGGTGAGCCCTGGACAGACGGCAGACGTGCCACAGGTCGGTGAAAGCCCGGTGTCGCGGCCCACACATCGTTTGAGCCTTTCCAGCGCCGCCTCCGCCGCAGCCGTGCGGCCGCCGACGACGCGCCGCCAAGCGGCCTTGGCGCGGCGTTCTAACGCCCCGCGTATTCGCCCCAGCAACCTCGGCCCGGCCTGTGGATCGCCGCGCATAGTCACTCGGCTCAAGATAAAAGTTTAATGATTGAAGCGGGACGTTAATTCGAGATTCATAGCTTAAGCGGGTTCAGCGCCGTTCCGGGGCGGGCAATGTCGCCAAAACGACCGGCGGCGGGTCGACGAGTACAATTTCGCCACGACGTCGCAGAAAGCGACGATGGCGGGCCGCGACGACCGGGCGAGTCGCGAACGCGGCGTTTAGTTCCGGCAAAAACTCGTCGCGCGTGACGACGCAGGCATCGGGCGTCGCCAACAGCAAACGGCGCAGTTCTTCGACGCTGTGAACGCTCGGCACCGCACCGCGAGCGTAATAGACCAAAGTCGGTTCGTAATGGCGAAACGCGATTAACCTCGCGTCGGGACCGATCTTTTCGCGGGCCGCTGCAACAATTTGAGGGCTTGTCGCATGCAAACTCAAGCGACTCGCGAGGCCTGCTACCATTGACGTCGTGAATACGAGCGACATCGTCGCGAAGGCGGCGGGCACCAACCAAGGCCGGCCGCGACGAGCAGTCCAAACGAGCAAACCGCTGCCGACGATGAGCGACAAGCCGACGATTCCGAGCCATTCCTCGCCGGGAAACAAAATCGACGACGCGACGGGGAGCCCGATACAGAGCGCCGCGCCGATAATGGCGGGAGTGTAGAGCGCCCAGCGATACCAGAGCCGAGGCACACGCGAAGGGTCGCGAAGTTGTTCGTCGATCAGCTTGCCGGTGAGCAAAGCGAGCGCGGGGTAGCAAGGGAGCACGTAGCTCGGCAGCTTGGTGCCGGCTAAGGAAAAGAAGGCGATATACAGTCCGGCCCAGCAGGCAAGGAACGTGTCTGTCGCGCGGCTTTCGTCGGCTGCACCGTCCCGAAGTCGGCGAACGAGGCGATAAACGCCGATCGGCAGCAGGCAGGACCACGGGAAGAACCCGATCATCACGGCAACGATGTAGTAGACGACGGGCCCGCTGTGGCCTTCCATCGCCCCTGTGAACCGAGAGACATTGTGCTTGCCGAGGAACCCGGCGAGCCACGCCCCGTCGGTCTTCACACCGACGGTGATATACCACGGCAATGCGATTGCCCCGACGACGAACAGCAGCGTAAGCGGACGGAGCGACCAAGCCGCGGCGGCGATCCGCCGTGGCGCCAAGGCCTGCACGATATTCGACAACCATCGTCGATACCAAACACCGGATGTTGAGGTTTCCTGCGACGTCGCGTTCGCGGCCTGTTGGGAGCGGCAGAGAAGGAAGAGCCCCATAATTCCGCCGGGCAGCGCGATCCCGACGGGGCCTTTCGCAAGCACCGCGCACCCCATCGCGGCGTACATCGCCGTGTAGCCGCCGCGGCGCAAGAGTCCCGCTTCGACGCCGCCGAAGCGAACGAATAGATAGAGAGTGAGGGTGGTAAAAAAGATCAATGTCGAGTCGGGCGTGGCTGCGCGACCGCTGACTGCGAACATCATACAGGTGGCGATGGCCAACCCGGCCCAGAGTCCGACTTCGGCGCGGTAGAGCCTTCGGCCAAGATGGTATGTGAGCAGCGTCGTGCCGACCGCCAAAGCCGCGGACCAAAACCGCGCGGTGAATTCCGTGACGCCGCCGACATGGTAGGCTGCGAGCATCAACCAATAGAGCAAGATCGGCTTGTCGGTTCGCAACTCATAATTGAACTGCGGCACCGCCCAATTGCCGGCTTCATACATCTCGCGCGCGCACTCGGCGTTCTTGGGTTCGTCTTCGTCCCAAAGATAAGGGCGACCGAGCGCGGTGAAGAAGACGATGAAGGCCGCTAAAACGACGGCAATTTGCTGACGCGACTCGAGCCGCATACGACGTGCTTTCGCTTCCTTGCTTTCGCCGCGCCGGTGCGTGCATCCTGCATGCTGCCGGGTGCGGGCGGCGAAGGAGAGTCAATCTACGTTCGTCGTCGAATGCCAACAATGCGACTAATTGGCTTAGACTTAAATTCACCGGATGCCGGCACCGCCGGCGAAACGGCCACTCCTCTTGGCGGCAACTCTGCAGGTTTCTACAGTCGGCGGCGCTCTTGCTTGCCGCCGATCTCAGGGTGCTTTGCCACATGCCGCAAGTCGTCAACGCTTATCAACGCCGAATCGCGCGCGCCGCTATTCACGGTGGCCCGCACATTTCGCTTCCGCGGAAATCCGCTGATTCGACGGACTCACAACCTGACGTCTCGGCGCCCGGTCCGAGATTGCGAACGGTTCCGAAAGTCGCACTGCTGATTGCATCGGGCATCGTGGCGCTTGCGATCCTCGACGTACCGCTGGCGCGAGCCGATCTCCACAGCGCTCTGCCGAAGTGGACGATCCATTTGGTGACTCATGCGGAAACGTTCGGCAACGGTTACGGAGTCGCCCTCATCCTATTGAGTTTGGTTGTGCTGGAGTCGCGCAAGAGAACGGCGGCGCGTTTAGCGCTGTCGGCTTACGGAGCAGGCCTCGCCGCCAATGTGGTGAAACTCTGCGTCGAGCGGGCTCGCCCGTATTATTGGCTGGAAACAAGCGATCCGTCGCTGGGTTCGCAGTTCGGCGGATGGTTTACGTTAGGAGGAGTCGGCAGCCATTGGCAAAGCTTTCCGTCGGCCCACACCGCAACGGCAGTCGGTCTCGCCTATGGGCTTTCTAAGCTCTATCCGTGCGGACGAAGATGGTTCACCGTGCTCGCCGCGATGGTCGCCGTACAACGCGTCGTCGCCGACATGCATTATGCGAGCGACACCCTGTTCGCAGCCGCGATCGCGTTGCTATTCGCCGCGCCTCTTTACGGAAACGGCCGACTTGCCAAAAAATTCGACGCTTGGGAGGCCGCCTCCCAAGCGTCGCAAGTGCCTTTGGTCGAAACTCGACGAGCCGCTTAGCGCGTCGTCGTTTCCTTCGCGGCCGTGGCGTATTTGTTGCGAAGATCCTGTAAGTCGCCGTAAGCCTTCAGAAACTCATCGCGACCGATCGGGGCGGCGGGATCGCGAGTGATGAGCACCCAGTCGGCCGCGCCCGAGATGCCGAGTAGCAAGTTGCCCTCCGGAATCGTGAGCGTGTCGGTGCCGAGTTTCTCAAAGTCGATCATCATCTGACCGGCGCCCGTGCCGGCCATCTTGGCCACGACTTCCGATTGCGTTTTCCAAAGGGTCGCGGCTTCGGCGATTTTTGCCTCGGCCAAGCGACCTTGCTTCATCTGCTGTTCGATATTCGTCAGCAGCGCGGCGACGCGCGGTCCGCGATCGGCCTTCGGCATTTGATGAATCGCGCGGTATTCCGTTTCCCATACTTGGATTAGGCCGGCCGTGAGGGCGTCGTCGCCGATCGTCGTGCGAATTCGCCGAAACACTTCGAACATGCGGAGACGATGACCGAGGTAGTCGATCAGGTCCATGGCATCGGCTTCGGTCTTGTCGAACAGGCGTTCGTGCAGCCCGTCGTGAACGCCCTTGAGAAACTTCAAGGCCACGGCGCGGTCGGTAGGATCACCGAGGCTGCATTCAGGAGCGGTCAAGTGAATGCGAACCGGCCCCCAAAAATCTTGCGATTCCTGAATCGCCGCCATGAGCTGATCGGGGCCGATCGTGATGCCGAAGTCGTTCGTCGTCGGCAAGTCTTGCGCGCGCGCCGAACCGCAGAGCGTCAGGGCCAAGGCTAAAGCGGGCGCAAACTGCAAATACCTACGCATACTCAAGCACTCCCTTGCCGCCGCGGGCGATGAGCAATTGATATATTTCGAGCGCGACGCACCGTCGGCGCGCTTTCACACTCATTCATTCGGCCGAACGGCTAAAAACTCTCCAATGGAAACGACAAAATCGGGCGCAGCTTGCGGGAGTTCGCCGACCGATACAACCTGAGCCGGCAGCGACGGCGGATGGTACGACCGGAAGAAGTGCTTGCACGCGACGACGGTTTGCCGCGATATTCATGCGATTGAGCGACGAAGTCGGTCGCTCCTCGCTCGCAGAACTGGAATCTTTAACTCCGGCCACTAGAAATTGAATTATGCGTCACGCTCCGATCGAATCGTCGCTCTTCGTCGAAAACCGAGCGAGGTTGCGCAAGCTGCTTCCCAAGGGAGCCGTCGCGGCGGTCAACGCCAACGACATTTTGCCGACCAACGCCGACGGGAGCCTGCCGCTCGTACCAAATTCGGATCTCTTTTACCTCTCCGGAGTCGAGCAAGAGGAATCCATTCTCGTGCTGGCGCCCGACGCCGCGGATGAGAAGCAACGGGAGGTTCTCTTTCTACGGGAAACCAACGAACATCTGGCGATTTGGGAAGGCCACAAGCTCACGAAAGACGAAGCCCGCACGACGAGCGGCGTACAGAACGTGAAATGGCTAAGTGAGTTCCCGACGATCTGGCACGGGCTGATGAGCGACGCAGAAGAGGTGTTTCTCAATTCGAACGAGCACAAGCGGGCGGCAATCGAGGTTGAAACACGCGACTCGCGCTTCATAGCCGAGTGCCGCAGCCGCTTTCCTCTTCACACGTATCGTCGCTTGGCACCGCTACTGCATCGATTACGCGTGGTGAAATCCGCGGCGGAGGTTGAGTTGCTCAAGAAAGCGGTGAGTATTACGGACGCCGGATTCCGTCGTGCAGCACGCAGTGTGAAGCCCGGCGTTTACGAACACGAACTCGAGGCGGAGTTTGCCCATGAGTTCGTTCGCAATCGAGCGAAGTTCGCCTACACACCGATCATCGCGTCGGGAGCAAACGCCTGTGTGCTGCATTACATCGCCAACGACCAGCCCTGCCGGGCCGGCGATCTGTTGCTTATGGACGTCGCCGCGAACTACGCCAACTACAACGCCGATCTCACACGAACGGTCCCCGTCGACGGTCGTTTCACTCCTCGGCAGCGGGCCGTCTACGACGCCGTGTTGCGCGTCATGCGAGGCTCGATTCAAGGCGCGACGATTGGAAAGCTGCACCGTGACTGGACGCGGGAAGCACAAATGATGATGGACGAGGAGCTCGTCAAGCTGGGACTGCTGACCGCGGCGGACGTGAAGAACGCCAAGCCGGACGAACCCGCCTGTCGCAAATACTTCATGCATGGTCTGGGCCATCCGCTAGGACTCGACGTCCACGACGTCGGCAGGATGCACGAACCGTTCGCCGCCGGCTGGGTGTTGACCGTTGAACCGGGCATTTACATTCGCGACGAAGGGATCGGAATTCGCTTGGAAAACGACGTTCTCCTGACCGACGCCGGACCAATTGATTTGATGGCGGATACGCCGGTTGATGCCGAAGCAATTGAAGAACTCATGCGTTAGGTGAGTCGAACGCCGAGCGGGACCGCGCTGTCGAGACGGCGCGGCGGGCATCCCGCTGCATTCGACCCGCCCGACACGTTTACCATGCTTTGCTGCGAAACGGGCTCGCCGGCAGTCCGGTACCGTTCGTCAGGTTGCCCGTCGGCAACTCGGCCCAGTTGTAGCGAACGGCGAGCGGCTGCGGGACTTCGGCCGACGAGACGACGACGTTGGTTCCTGCGATCTTGGCGTCGGCCGCTTTCCACTTCTTGTCCGCCCCGGCGATTTCAAAGCCGGTCAGCGGCTTGCCGCCGGCCGCGGCGATGCCGTCGGTGAAGTCGAAGCCGACGACAATTCGATCGCCGCTCGGCGTCGCCGATTTGTACAGCGGTCCCATATAACCGACCGGTTTGCCGTAAACCGTGGCCAATGCCCAAAGCGCAAGTCGCTTGCCGACATCTTGCTTATTTCGCGGATGAATGTCGTCTTGCTCGCCGATATCCGTGGTCACGGCCATCCCGGTGTGAGGGAGCGCGAGCGTCTTGCGCATTTCGTCGCGCACAACGAGCCAATCGGGACGATTACTGCTGAAGTTGGGCAATTGAACCCAAGCGAACGGAAAATCGCCTTGGCCCCAACGAGAGCGCCAATCGCTCACGAGCATCGCCAGTTGAGCGCCGTAGTACTGCGACTTGCCGGGTTGGCTGTTGGCTTCGCCTTGATACCAAAGTGCGCCGCGAAGTGCGTAGCCGACCAGCGGGTTGATCTTGCCGTTGAAGAGTCCGCCCAGCCCGCCTTTGCGGGCACGATTCTCGATCGGATCGTTCGGCTTCTTCGGAATCGGCTTGCCGTCGGCCTTGGCTTTCGCGGCGAGTTGCTTCCACCGCGCGAGTTGCTTCTCGTAGTTGGCCGTAGCCGCGGCGGCATCCCACTTCGCTTCGTAGTCGTCGATCGCGGCGACAAAGGCTGCGACCTTCGGCTCGGCGCGCTGAGTCGCTGCGTCGATCCAAGATTCGATCGGAGTGCCGCCGACCGACGAATTGATCAGGCCGACCGGTCGCCGCAATGCTTTGTGAATTTCTCGGCCGGTAAAAAACAGCGTCGCGGAGAAGCCGCCGACGGTGTCCGGCTTACAAACGACCCACTCGCCATTGCAGTCGGCCTGCGGTTGATCGGCAGCCGTGCTCCGTACGGTGAACATACGGACTTGCGGTAGATCGGAAATCTTGGCTTCGTCTTCCGCATGGAAGCAGCGGCTCACGGTCATGGCCATGTTTGATTGGCCTGAACCGAGCCATACTTCGCCGACGAGTACGTCGGCGACCGAAAGGCGGTTCTTGCCGCTCACCTTCATCGTATGCGGTCCGCCGACGGCGAGCGGCGCAAGCTTCACCCGCCACTTACCGTCGGAGTCGGCTTTCCCCTTAGCGGAGGAACCTGCGAGTTCAACGGTGACCTCCTCATTCGGATCGGCCCAGCCCCAAACCGGAACGTCCATGCCGGTCTGAACGACCATGTGCTCGGAAAACAAAGCCGGAAGTCTAACGTCGGCCGAGGTCGGCACGGCGTACGCCACGACAATGAGGGCAAACGCGGCGAGTTGAGCAACATATTTCATCAAACGCATCGTTAACGCTCCGCACCGGACGAAAATAAAAGTTGGAATCACGGCAGCCCACAGAGACCGGGCCCCTCAATCTGCGCTCCAAGTCGCGTGGATGCAACACGCCGTCACGATTCCCAGTTAGAATCACAGCGTCGCATTGATCGCCGGCAATCTATTGGACGACAGGAATCGGGAAACTTGCCATGTTGTCGCACCCGTTGATGCGCATTGGAGTAGCGTTATTTGGCGTCGTCGCAACGTTAGTCTGCGAATGCGCCGCCAAGGAGTCTGCGAAGCGAACTAATCTCGTCTTCATCTTGACCGACAACCACGGACCTTGGACGCTCGGCTGCTACGGCAATCCGGACATTCGCACGCCGAACATCGATCGCTTGGCCGCCGAAGGGATGCGTTTTACCCACGCGTTTAGTTCCAACGCCGTTTGTTCACCGACGCGAGCGACGTTTCTTACCGGCCTGATCCCGTCGCAACACGGCGTGCATTGCTTTATCGCCAACGCCGCGCAAGTCGGACCGGAAGCCTACAACACGATCGGCGAGTTTCGCTCGCTCGGTGAAATCCTGCGCGACTCGGGCTATTCATGCGGCTTAAGCGGCAAGTGGCACCTCGGCGCCAATCAGACTCCTCAATCGGGGTTTGATTCGCTCTGGATCACGAAGCCGGTGGGTTCGAGCGCCGAATTCTATGACCAAGACGTCATCGAGAACGGCGAAATTCGCAAAGAGTCGCAGTACCTGACCGATCTCTGGACCGACCGCGGCGTCGAATTCATCGAGAAGAACAAGGACCGGCCGTTTTTCTTGTATCTGGCTTACAACGGTCCCTACGGCTTGAGCAAGCTTTTGTTGAACGAGGCACGCAATCGACATGCCGCGTTCTATGCCGATAAGGAACTAAAGTCGTTTCCTCGCGAGCCGATGCACCCTTGGTTATTCAACAATCGCGAATACCTCAACAATCCGGTTTCGATCCGCCGCTATGCAGCCGAGATCAGCGGGATCGACGACGGCGTCGGCCGCATACTAGCGACGCTTAAGCGGCACCGCCTCGACCATAACACCCTCGTCGTCTTTGCGGCCGATCAAGGCCTGGCGGGCGGCCAGGGCGGGTTCTGGGGGATGGGAGACCATACCCGTCCCCTTACGGCGTATGACTGGACGATGCACATTCCGCTGATCTTTCGCCAACCGGGGAAGGTCGCCGCAGGAAAGGTGTGCGACAAGCTGGTGAGCAATTACGATTTCTTGCCGACCGTCGTAAGCTACCTTGGAATCGCGTCGGAAGAGGCGTTGTCGCGATCACCCGGCCGCGATCTCAAGGCCATACTTCAAACCGGCGTCGGCGCACCGCAACACGACGACGCGATCTTCTTTGAATTCGAAACCGTGCGGGCCGTGCGCACTCGCTCGCACAAGCTCATTGTGCGCAAACGAGACGGCCTGAACGAATTGTTCGACTTGGCCGCCGATCCGGGAGAGCGGACGAATTTGTACGATTCGCCGCAGCACGCCGCGCTTCAGACCGAACTGCGGGGTAAGCTCGATACCTTCTTTGAGAAATATGCCGATCCGCAATACAACCTCTGGAACGGAGGACGCTCGAAAGCGCCGCTCCATTCTCAAAAGATCGTGCCGGAGAAGTGAAGCTTCGCCGACAACTTGATCGCTGCGGAGCTTACTTCGCGGCGTTGAGCATCTGCATGAACGTGCGAAACAAGGGAGCGTTGTCGTGCCAAGTGCGGCCGCTCACCAAATTGCCGTCGACGACGCAAGCGGCGTTTTCATACTTGCCGCCGCCTTGTTCGGCGTCGAGCTTGCACTTGGCGACCGTCGTTACACGTCGCCCCTTGAGCACGCCGGCGGCCGTGAGGATTTCAATGCCGTGGCAAACGCTGGCGACCGGCTTATCGGCCTCGAAGAAATGGCGCGTGATCCGCAACAAATCTTCATCGTAGCGAATGTATTCCGGAGCGCGGCCGCCGGAGATAAAGAGGCCGGCATACTCTTCCGGTTTGACGTCGCGAAACGCCACGGTCGCCTTGATGTGATACGCCGGCTGCTCGCGGGTAATGTCCCACGGGATCGTCGCATCCGGCGGGATTTCGTGCATTACCGTGTGGTACCAGCGCGCCTCGGGGCCGGCGACGACGCACTCGAAACCGTCTTCGGGCAACCGGAACACGGGATAAAACGTATCGAGCGTCTCGGTGGCATCGCCGATCGGAAGCAAAACCTTTGGCATAAAACAGATCCGTAGAAAAGAAGCGAGCGTCGGGAACGCCGTCGCGGGTCGCTCCGACAATTGGGCTACATAAAGCTATCCGGCCGAAGCCACATATGCGCGGGATAGGGCTTCATACGATTTTCTCGCCGCACTCGCCGGCTCGTAACCCGGCTTTTGGTGGATCTGAGCGCTGACTTCGACCGTGACCGAGCCGGAGTAGTTCAGTTCGCGCAAGATTCGAAAGTATTTGACGTAGTCGGTTTCCCCTTCACCGGGAAGCAAGAACTCAAACTTGCCGCCCGGCTTGCCGCGGCCGTCTTTCACATGAATAAAGACGGTTTCCGGCAGCAAGGTGCGGACCGATTTCTCAAGGTCCATGCCCTGCCTTTCGAAGTGGCTGAAATCGTAGACCGCTCGGAGGTTGGGCGAATTGAGTTCGCGAACGACGGCGACCGTATCTTCCGGAGTGTGCATTGCTCCGGCGACATGGGCCTTGATAGCAATGACGACATCGCTTTTTTTAGCGGCAGCGGCCCAGCTGCGCAATCCCGCGAGCATCGGTTCGCGATACGCTTTCCATTCCTCCGGCTTGCCGCCAAGCACCGTTTCAATGACCGGCTTCGCCGCGGCGCCTTTGGGGGCCCATTCGTGAGCGAGTTCGGCCGCCCGGGCGATCTTTTCAAGATTGGTTTGCTGCGCGTCGTCGCTCACGGCCGGGCGAATATTCTCCATCACGGCCGGAACGCGCAGCCCAAGTGAATCGAGCAAGCTGCGGACTTCTTTGCGGCGGGCCGCGGAGAGCTTCGTCGGTTCGGTATCGAACCCTTCGAGCAGAGCAGGTTCGACGTCGCGATAGCCGATGTCGGCACACGTTTTTAGCGCCTTTTCGATCGGGAGCGACTTCATTCCATAGAGACTGAAGCCGAGCGTGAACGGCTGCGTGGGCACCGGAGAGGATCTGACTCGGTCCCGCAGCGCTAGACCGGCTCCCAACGACGCTGCGGAGGCGACCAGAAAGCGACGTCGACCCAGCGATTCGGCCATTTTGTAACGGTTCCGTAGTGGGATTGCGGTGCGCAAGTGAGCGCCGCACCAATGCCGGCGATTACCGAAATTGCCGCACTTGCCCCGTTACGACTCCTACGACCGGGCAAACCGGCATCCTCGGAAAGTTTTACCGTTCTTACTAAACCCTCACAAGCGACACGGCCGATAGAAACGGCACGGGCATCAGTTCGAGCGCTCCGTAGTGGAGCGGCCTTCCCCAAAACCTGACACGTCCAAGCCCAGGTGACTCCTAAGATGTCGATTCACAACCCCCTACGCCGGCTCCTGCTAGTCTTCGGACTCTCGTTGTCCGCAACCGCGCCGGCCATGTCGCAGGGTTTGCCGAACAACGTGTCGGAACCGGAGTTCGTCCCGTATGTCGAAGACTTACAGCTCTTTGAACAGCCGGACTTGAGCCCGTACGGCCGCGGCGTCCGACCGCCCGAAGGTTGGTTCGGCAGCGTGGAATATTTGAACCTCTCGGTGGGCGCTCCAGGCAACTCGACGCTGGGCAATACGAACGTACAGCTTCAAGAGGTGTACGGTCTAAACTCTTCGACGATCAACACCGGCACCGGGACGACGGCCACGAACACCGGCCCGCTCGGCGTCAACTTTCCGGGAACGACCGCATCCGGCTCGCTGCCGGGAGTCGCACCGGGCACGCTGATCAACGGCTTGAATCAGTTCAACACCAACGATATCACGCTGCAATCCGACTTCACGAGCGGTTCCCGCTTTGAATTCGGCCGCATCAACGACGGACGCGGTTGGATGGTGAGTACCTTCACGCTCGGCACGCAGACGCAAAATGAAGACTTGACGAACGTTTCGATCAACTTTGCGAATCAACCGCGAGGCTTCGTCGACGTTCACGGCCCCAACGTGGTGCCGACGCCCCAAACCGTAAACAACGCCTTCTTCATCGGCGACGGTTACGACGACGATCTCGACGGCGACGGTATCTACGGCCGCCATGGTCGCGATCGCGGTACCCCGCAGGGTGCGAACTTCCAGAACCCGCTCGATGGTATTCCGGATCGCGAAAATGCCGGCGGCCCGGACGTGCCGGTCGACTATGACGACGCCGTGGTGTTGCCGACCGTGTACTCGAAGGTCTTCGTCACGAATAAGACCGGCGTTTGGGGCGTGGAAGCGATGAAGCTCTGGCGGCTTCCCTTCAGCCCGCGAGGCGGAGTCTGGGAACTGTTCGCCGGTCCACGCTACCTCAACATCGACGACAGCTACTACGTGGAAGGCCTCAGCGACAACCGCAATCCGCAATACTGGCTCAACCCTCTGGGCGATACCCGCTTCAACACGGAAGCGGAGAATAACATCGTCGGCGGCCAATTCGGCGGTCGCTGGTCGTACCAACGAGATCGCTGGCAGTTCAGCACGGAAACGCGCTTGTTCGCCGCGGCCAACTTCCAGAACATTCGCCAAAACGGCGGCTACGGTTCGCTCGCCAACACCGTGGTACCGACGCCCGGAATCGGCGGCAACGCCTTCGTCCCCTTCCGCGACGACTTGATCAACATGCAAGTGCCTGCCTCGTTCCAATCGCAACTCAACGCGGTCGAGTTCACGCCCGCAGCCGAACTGCGGTTCAACTTGAAGTATCAAGTGTTCCGTTCGGTCTACCTGCAACTCGGCTACACGGCTCTGTACGCCGACGGCATCGCTCGGGCCAGCCGCATGGTGAACTACACGCTGCCGGGCATGGGCATCAACCCGGATCAGAACAAAGACGGCATCTTCATGAACGGCGTCAACTTCGGCGTGATCATCAATCGCTAAGCGATTCCGACCGCTTGTCTCGCCAAACGACTAAGGCCGGCTCCATCTCGGAGCCGGCCTTTTTTTTCGCACGGATACTTCACGAACGAGCGAACTAGATTTTCAGCTTTGCCGGACGCTTCTTGGCTTTACCCTTCGTGCCATTCTTCAGAATGCGGATTTCCTCCAACTCATTCTGCAGGCGATGATAGAGCGGGCTCTCAGGCCGCAACTCTTCCAACAAGGTCTCCGCCTTGGTGAACGTCTCGGCGGTCACTTCGACGCCGCCGGCAAACAGACGATTCCAACTTCGGGAAACCTCTTGCTCAGTCAACAAGGGGACGTCCTCGCATCAAAAAAATTGTGGGTGGCAGACCAACTTCGTCGCGTCACTTCTATTTTAAAGCGACGCAGGTTCGACGCAATATCACAACCCGCGGGCCGGAAACGGCAGCGAACAAATTTCTCGATCCGAAGAGTCTATACATCCGGACAGTGCGGTGCCGCTCCTGGTTGGACGGCGATCCCGTCAACGGCAAGACGGTCCACCGTTTCACTTTACGCCCAGTCCATGCCGGTCGCTTCGCGAATCTTATGGTCGAAATCACCGAGCAGGCCGCCGATAACGTCCCAACTGTCTCTGCGGCGGAGTTCGATATCCCCCTGGCGATTGATGCGCACGACACTTGTGTCGGTCATACCGAGGCCGCGGAGCTCGTCGACGTTGAGCGCGTCGATTCCTTCCATTTCCATCAGAACTTTGCCCGAGAGTTCGATGAACTGCATGAACTCGGCTCCCTCTAATTCCCGCCAATGGGTGTCGGAGACGCTACGCTCCTCAGAGCATACCCGCCGCTTTGCAGTTGGGGGAGAGCCGGTCGAACCAACCGGATTAATTCGCTCTGTTTTCTCGCCTTAGGGACCAGCAACGCGACTCTGCGCGCTCGCCTAGCGGCGATCACGACGATTACAATGCGTGTGCGCCGCCGGCGACCCTCCGAAATGTCAGCTCCGATCGACCTTTCATTCTCTCATGCGATATCAACGATGGCACAACAACCTTTGAGAATCCTCGTGATCGTCGCTCATCCGGACGACGCGGAGTTTCACTGCGGTGGATTGATGGCGATCTATCGGGAGTTGGGGCACACGGTAAAAATCGTCACCGTCACGAACGGCGAATCGGGACACCATGAGCAATCCGGGCCGGCTCTGACGGCCAGACGCCGTGCCGAAGCGGCGGCCGCCGCGAAGGTGATCGGAGCGGCAGCCGAGGTTTGGGACTTTCCCGACGGCCGCCTGCAGCCGACGCTCGAAGTGCGCTTCCGCATCATCGCGGAAATCCGCAGCTTCGCTCCCGATCTAGTGCTCACGCACCGCAATAACGACTACCACCCGGACCATCGTGCGGTGGGCGACGCCGTGCGCGACGCATCGTACATGGTCACCGTGCCGGCGATCGTGTCCGACGTGCCCGTTCTTCGAAAAGATCCCGTCGTGGCCTTCGTACCTGATCGCTTTACGAAACCCTATCCGCTCCAAGCCGACGTGGTGGTCGATGTGACGAAGCAGTTCGACAAAATCGTCGAAATGCTGGCCTGTCACAAATCGCAAATGTTCGAATGGCTGCCGTTCAACCAAAATGAATTGAGCGAAGTGCCGCTCGGCGAAGCCGGCCGGCGTCACTGGTTGCACGACAAATACGCCGCTCGTCAACGCCCGCAAGTCGAGCGCTACCGCCGAGAGATCACATCGACCTACGGCGCAGATCTCGGCAAGAAGATCGAGTGGGTGGAAGTCTACGAAATCAGCGAGTATGCCGCTCCGCTCACCGCGGAGTTGCGAGCTAGGCTGTTTCCCTTTGTGCCCTAGCGTTCGGCTACGGACGCGCTCGGCCGGCGGCTTCTTGCAGTGCGTTGCTGAGGCGCAACAGATCTTGCCACGGCAATTCCTCCGCGCGACACGACTCGTGAAAACCGAGTTTGCCCAAGATTTCGTCGATCTGCGGCTTGGTAAGCGATTCTTTGAACGCATTGACGAGCGCCGAGCGTAAGAACTTGCGGCGTTGCAAGAAAACAGTGCGGACGAAGCGGTGAAACGCGGATAAGTCGCCGACGACGGCACGTCGCTCGGGGACGAGGGAAATATGTACGATCGCCGAGTCCACTTTCGGCCGCGGCCAAAAGACGCTCGGCGCCATCGCCCTCACGATTCTCGCGTCGCACTGGCATTGCACCCACACGCTCAGCGCGCTGTAGTCGCGCGTGGAAGGAGCCGCGCAAATCCGCTCCGCCAACTCTTTCTGGATCGTTACGGTCATGGAGACGGGAACCAGCGGGCAGAGCAGCAAGTTTGAAATCAGCGGAGTCGCAATATGGTACGGCAAGTTGGCGACTAATTTCAGTTTGCGGCGCGGATCGACCGCCAGTTTGGCGGCCAGTTCTTCCAACAAGCCTGGATCGATTTGGTGCTTGCCGGCCAGCGCGTCGTGCAGGCGCAGCGACACGTTCTCGCGCTCGATCAACTCCTCGCTCGCCAGCTGATGCATTTGCGGATCGACCTCGACGGTCACGACTTCCGCAACTTGCGGGGCGACGAGCGCGGTGAGCGAGCCTGTCCCGGTGCCGACCTCTAAAACGACGTCGGTCGGCTCAAGCTGCGCCGTCTCGGCGATCATCTCCAGCAAATTGAGATCGATCAGGAAGTTTTGCCCGTGCTTCGACTTGGGATGAATCCCAACGTCGCCGAGCCGTTTCATTAGGTAACTAAGAGTTTGCCGCGTCATACCGGTCAGTATGCCGCATCGACGCCTCGCCCAGAAGGGGTGGCTTACCCTTGCGACCTCGCATAATCACCAGAGCGGCGGCTTACCGATCATTCGTCGCAACAGAGCAATTTGCCCCGCGTGCGCCATTTCGTGGCGCGAGCACCACTGCAGAGAGCCCAGCTTGGTACTGAAGTACTTATGCGATCGTAGCGGAGCGAGGCTGAGATCATCGTCGCTAAGCCGAGCGCATTCCATCATCGTCGCTTTATGAACTCGCTCCAGCGCGGCTCGGATATCGCTCATGGGCGGGTATTTCTCGGCTTCGGCAATCGGCACCGAACCGCGGCCGAACAATGTCAACATCGCCAGCGAAATCAATCGGCCGTCGTCCGCACGCTCACCGCGAATCCGATCGAGACAAAGACGGTATTCCGCCGTCGCCAAGTGCCCCACTTGCCAAGCGATGTGCGACACCCCGCCCGGCATCGCGAACCAATCTTCCGGTGAGAGATCCTGCAGCAGTTCCAAAGTGTAACAGCGGGCGGCCTGGATTTGCTCCAGGGTTTGCTTCAAGGCAACGTTGATCGTTTGTCCAGACAAAATCATTCCTCTCTCCGCTCGGCGATCTCACTCGATCATCAAGTGTTTACGGCGCCGTGTTGCGGCGCGCCTCATACGGGTAATCTTTTCGACGCCGGAGCCACACCCGCCCGGGTTTCTTAGCTAAACTGGAATTAGACACGGACGTCGAGGTTGCTTGTTGGCAAGCGTTCCGCGACCGGCGGTGCTCTCGACTTGCGATTGTGCTCATCGGAGACGGGGCCGCAATTCCGTCAGTTTGTCGCGGTCGCGGGATAGGCGGCGTGGGTGATCTTCGTCACTTTTAAAGGCTGGTTGTAACGAGTGGGCGGGCTTCGTTGGATCGTCGTCACTGCATTGCTTTTAGCGGCTTCCCTTGCGCTCGGTTCTTGGTCGTACCGAAGCACGCAGAATTCGAAAACGTTTGACGCAACGTTCGTCGGTCGCAATTCTTGCGCCGCTTGCCATGCCGACCAGCTGCAAAAGTGGACCGGCTCCCATCACGACTTGGCGATGGACCCCGCCACGGAAGAAACGGTCGTCGACCTCGCGGCCTTCGCCGATAAAGCGTTCACCCACGAAGGCGTGACATCAAAATTTTTCCGCAAAGACGGCAGGTTCTTCGTCACGACCGACGGCGAAGACGGCAAACTTGCCACCTTCGAAATCAAGTACGTCTTCGGGGTCGATCCGCTCCAGCAATACATGGTGGAGTTTCCCGAGAAGAAGAAAGTGCGCACTCCCCAAGGGGACGAAGTCGAACTCCCCGGCGGACGCATCCAGGTGCTCTCGATCGCTTGGGACACCCATCGAGGCCGTTGGTTTCATCTTTATCCCAATCGCAAGATTCCCGCAGGCGATTGGCTCCATTGGACGGGAGGCGGCCAAAATTGGAACTACATGTGCGCCGAGTGCCACAGCACGGACCTGCGGAAGACGTTCGATCTCGCGACGAATACCTATCACACGACGTGGTCCGAGATCGATGTAAGCTGCGAGGCCTGCCACGGTCCCGCGAGCGAGCATGTGGCCCGCGCCGAGGGAGTGCTTGGATTCTGGGATCCGCGCCACTACCACAGCTACGCGCTCAATAAGCTCAAAGGCCCCGACTCGCTCGGCGAGATCGAGACGTGCGCCCAGTGCCACTCGCGCCGCCGCATCGTTCACGGCGACTACCGCCCCGGCAAATCGTTTTTCGACTTCTACGAGCCCGAGAAGATCGACGGCTCACTCTACTTCGCCGACGGTCAAATCAAGGAGGAACTCTACGAATACGGCTCGTTCCTTCAGAGCCGCATGTTTCGCGAGGGAGTTCGATGCTCGAATTGCCACGATCCGCACAGCCTGCGTCCTAAGTTCGAGGGCAACGCTCTTTGCGGACAGTGCCACACGCCGGCGAAGTACGACACGCCGAGCCATCATCACCACAAACCGGATTCGACCGGGGCGAAGTGCGTTGAATGCCACATGCCAGAACGCACCTACATGGAAGTCGATCCGCGGCGCGACCACAGCATTCGCATTCCGCGACCCGACTTGACGAAGAAGCTCGGCACACCGAACGCTTGCCAAAACTGCCACTCGAAGCCGGAGGAAAACGTCGATTGGCAAGCGGCCAAGGTCGTCGAGTGGTTCGGCACGAAGCGACTCGACAAGCCGCACTTCGGCGAGATCCTCGAACACGGCCGCCGCCATGAGCCGCACGCCGCCCAAGGTCTCATCGACTTAGCCCGCAAGAAGCCGACCGACACGAGCGAGCAGCGAGCCGCGGCCGTCGGATCGGTCGTGCGCGCGAGCGCGGTCGCTCTTTTGGCAGGCTACGGCGAGCAGTCCGCCCGCGATGCGCTCCGCAAAGCGCTCGACGACGCCGAGCCGCTGGTCCGCGTTGCCGCGATTCGGGCTATCGCGACGAACCCGGCCGAAGCCGCCGCCCTCCGCGAAAAGCTCGTCGAGCTGATGAGCGACCCCTTCCGCTCGGTTCGCACCGAAGCGGCCAACGTGCTCACGCAAGTGCCGCGCGCCCAACTTGCGCCGCAAGACCAAGAGCTGTTCTGGAAGGTCTTCAAAGAGTGGGAAGCGGGCCAACAGGAAACCGTCGACGCCTCGGCGACCAACGTCACGCTCGGCAACGCCTATGTGCGCCTGCTAAACTCCAGCGACACCGAGAGCAGCCCGCGTGCCGCCCAAGTTGCAATCGAGCAATGGGGCGCGAAGGCCGAAGCGGCCTACAAGCGTGCTTTGGCCGTCGACCCGCTCAACGTGCAGGCCATGCTCCCGCTGGCTCAATACTACGATTTAGTCAATCGCGACGCCGAAGCCGAGCAGTGGCTGAAAAAGACGCTCGACGCACTGCCGCACCTGCCCGACGCCGTCGAAGGGCGCAAGCAGTTCATCGCCGGCGTTCATTACGACCTCGGTTGGCTCCTGCTGCGCGATCCCGGCGGCGGCCGCATGGCCGACGCCGCCGCACACTTCAAAACCTCGCTTGAGAACGAGCCGAACAATCCGCAAGCGTTGCAGCACTACGGCACCGCCTTGATCGCGTTGGAGCGAATGTCGGAGGCGACCGAGGTGTTCACGACGTTGGCGAAGCAGAACCCGGCTGTGATCCCGACGCTGCTCGAGTATGCAAGCCGCGCGCTCGACACCGAGCAGCCGGCGCCGGCCACGGTATTCCTCAACGCCGTGCTCGCCGCCGATCCGCAAGCGAAGCGGAACTACCCGCGACTGGAAGAACTCATCCGCCGCGTCGGCGGATAAGATCGACTCACCGCTTCCCTTGCTCGTGCACCGCTTTCACGATCGCTTCTTCGAGCATCGCGTGCCACGCGCTCGGCATGCCGTAGATCGTCATTGACGAAGCTCCTTCGTAACCGCCTTCGCCGAGCACGCGGCGCGACGGGATGTAGCACATCACGTCGTTCGAGTAGCCGGCGACCCAGGTCGTCTTCGCGCCGAGCTCTTGTTTCAAACGCAGCGCATAGTCGACGACCACTTCGCCGCCGAGCGTGACGAACCTGGGGCCGTCGCCGAGTCGCCAGGTTTGCACCGGATACGGATACTCCGTCGGCACCGCTTCGCCGGCCGAGAGCTTCGCGAGCAGCGACTTCGCGCGGCCTTGCTCATACTTGTTCCCCTTCGCCGCTTCGGTTTCGAGTTCGGCCTTCGTCGGCGTGCGGGCGAACCTCAGCGGAATCTCCGTGTATTCGGCCGTGAGACGGCCCGCGAGCGGTTTCATCTGCTTCGAGTCGCGATCGCGCAACACGCTATGGACCGCTTCGCCCAAACGCTTGCCGTAGTGCTCGGCGAGTTCGTAGGTGCGTCGCGGAATCGGGTTTTGATCCGCGCCGCAGCCGGCCCAAAACAGCGCGATCGCGCCAAGACTACGCCGCTGTAGCTCGTTGCAGGCCCGACCGGGATAGTCGGCCGACCAGTTTTGGAAACTCAGCGTCGTCGCGTGGCAGGCGTAGCCGAAGGCCACGGCCCGTAGCGGCCCCTTGGGGTCGTACACGGCGAGCACCGGGACGTCGTGATCGTTGGGACCTTTCAGCGTCTTCCCCTCCTCGCGCAGCTTCGGCACTTCCGCCTCCTTGTTCTCGCGGCGATTCACGGCGAACGTCGCCGTGCCGCTCCCCCAATACACGTCGGCCGGGGCTAGGCTCTTGAGCGCGTCGCCGACGGCCGTGACGACGTTTTGCTTCAATGCTTCCGTGTAGTCGTCGACAAGCTTCCACTGGCTCTCACCGATGTCGTACATCGCCTTCAAGTTCGTGCCGACGACGGGGCCGCAATGCGTGTGTGAGCAGTTAATCGCGATCTGAGCCCGCTCGAATCCGTACTTTTCGTAGAGCCGCTTGCAAATGTCTTGCGAAGTGGCCCGATCGATGCCGACCAAGTCGAGCGTGATCAACACGACTCGCGTCTTATCGGCGTCTTCCAGCACCAGAGCCTTGGCCATCAGATCGTCGGCTTTCCCTTCGGCCGGCGCAGTGCGAGAACCGTAGCCCGACATCCACATGAGCTTCTTCGGCGTAATAGTCTTCTGAGCGACGCCGGCTTTCCATGTCGATTCGGCGGCGCGAACATCGCCGCATGCGACGACCGCGGCTGCTGCGACGACGATCGCGAGGAGCGATGTGCGGCGGGTAAAACGATCACGCTGCGCCCCGGTCGGTGCGCATCTATTCGCTCGATAGATGCGCACCCCTATTGTCTTACTTAAATCCGCGCATCTATCGGCGAAATAGATGTGCACGTTGCGCAGGTATTCAAACATGATTCGATCCCCTTTGTATGAAGCTTTCCGCACCCCGCAACGTAACCCATTCCGCAACGCCGTTCGACAAAACTTTTGGCCGGCAGTCCCACGTCCAGAGAAGGGAGATAGGGGGATAGGAGGGGATATTGAGGAAGAAATCTGGAATCTCAAATCCGTTCTCCGCATCTCCTCCATCCCCTGATCTCCCTTCTCCGGATGGAAGTCGGCGATGCTACTCTAACTGCATGATGTAAGCGATCACGTCGGCAAGGGCTTGCTTGTCGATTTGCTTTTCGAGCCCTTCCGGCATGAGAGAGAGGCCCGTGCTTGCGAGTTCGTCGATGTTCACGCGCAACACCGTGTCGCTTTGTCCTTCGGCTCGTTTGAGCGTTACGGCGGTCGCGCTCTCCGCGCCGATCAGGCCGGTGATCGTCCGACCGTCGTCGGTCACAAGGCTGTAGTTCACGAATTGCGGGTTCACCTCGCGGCTCGGGTCGAGCACATTGGTGAGAATCGCGTCGGCGCCGCGGGCCTTCATCGAAGCGAGATTCGGGCCGATTTCATAGCCGAACCCTTCGGCCTTGTGGCAAGTCGCACAGGTCTTGCGAAACATGGTCCGGCCGCGTTCGACGTCGCCGGGCATGGCGAGCGCCGAGCGATACGCTTCGATCACGTCGGCCCGCCGGCCGAGCATTTGGCCGGCCAAGAGTTTCTTGGCCCGCTCGCGCTGGTCCGTGCTTCCGGTTTGTGTAAGCGACTGCACGCGCGGGCCGGGGAGATCCGCGGCGGGAAACTTCTTCGCTTCGACCGCATCGAGCAGCTTCGCGATACGGTCCGGCCGCGCGAAGAGAACCTCGAGCGCCGCAGCCCGAACTTGCGGGCTCAAGCCGGCCCAAGCGGCGAGCGCGACGTCGGCGACTCCGCCGTCGGGATATTTGCCGAGCGTAGCCAACGCCGCGAGTTGCACTTCGATCGGTTTGCGATTGTCGACGAGTTTTGCCAACGCCGGGCCGACGTCGGCGTATTTGCCCATGCCGAGCGTATCGATCGCCGCGACTCGGGCTTTTGTCGCCGCCTTCTCATCCAAAGCCGTCTTCACACTTTTAGCAAGCATCGCATCGACGATTGACTGCATCTTGGCGAGCTTGCCGGCGGCGGCGAGCTTGGAGATTTCGCTGTTCGGCTTCTTCAAGCCTTGCATCAACCCGCGCGAGATAACGAGAGCCAGCGAAGCTTCGTCGTCGGAAAGCTTTTGAAGATCGCCGACGACGAGATGCACGGCGGCCGGATTGTTCTGAAGCGCAATTTGCGCCGCCAACTTTTCGAACAACGACAGCGAACCGGGATTCGACCGGGCCGCAGGCGTCAGGTGGGTAAGCAGCGATTGCAACAGCGAATCCGAAAGGCCGACCGACGAGCTTAAGACGGCCGTTTGCATCCAACGATTATCGCCGAACCGGCTGATGATTTCGGTGAGCGAACCCGCGCCGTTATCCTCGGCCGTCGAAGTCGGCCGATGCTCGCCCAGCGTAAAGGCTAGCTGATAGACGACCTCTTCGTCCGGGTCGTCGGCCATGCCGAGCAGCTTTTTCCAAATCTTGCCGCCGGCCAAACCAGGCCGGTCGGGCGACGACGTGCGCAACAGCGACTCACTCAACCGCACCGCGTGGCGTCGTACCTGCGCATGATCGTCGTCGAGCGAAGACAGCACGGCGCGCTCGTCGAGTGCATTCATGCCGTCGAGTGCATACAGCGCGTGCATCCGGCCTTGCGGCAGCTTCGATTCTGCCGCGAGCGACTTGAGCGGCCCCACCGAGCCTTTGTCTTGTCGCTGGTAGAGCAGGCGGGCGGCCGTTTCGCGGTGCCAGGAGTTCGGGTGCGCGAGCAGTTGCACCAGTTCCGCAGTCGTTGCTTTCCCGAGCTTCGGGCAGGGGCGATGTTGGTAGCCTTCGGGGAGAATGCGATAGAGGCGACCGCGGTCTTTGCCCGCCGTCAGATCGAGATGCTGCTTGATCATCGGCGGAATGCTCGCCGGATGTTCGATCACTTCGCGGTAGACGTCGAGCACGTGCAGCGCGCCGTCGGGGCCGTTGGCGTATTGGCAGGGGCGGAACCAGAGGTCCTTCGACGAGACGAACTCGCTCTGCTGATCTATGCGGCGGGCGATGAACTCCAGCGGATTCGCCGGATTGCGCTCCAATCGCTTACGATGCACGAGATTGCTGCCGACGTCGCCGACGACCGCGATCCCCTTCCACTCGGCCGGCCAAGCGTCGCCGCGATAGATCGTCACGCCGCCCGCGCCGGTGAAATAGCCCGCCGCGCGGCCGCCCCCTTCGACGGCACCTTTCACCGCCCCGGAGACGCGCAACTGCGTGCGGATCACACGCCAAGGCTCGACCGGGCTGGTGCGAAACACTTCGGCCTGCGGGCCGTCGGCGGCGATCATCAACCGCGAGTCCGGCGCGGTGAGATACGGATTGCGAGCGATGTAGCGGTCTTCGTACATCACCTGTTGGATGTGGTTCGAGTTCGACGAGACGAATTTATGGCCCCAGTCGTCGAACGACATACCGTGCTGCGATGCACCGCTCGTGAGCATAAACTCAAACGTCTTCGGATCGAACGCGATGTCGCGGCCGCGGACGTTCACGGGCTTCGAGTCGCGGAAGTCGGCTTCGTGCTGTTTGACGCGGTTCGGATCGTCGAGCTTGAGGAAGGGCGCCTTGCGGGGGTCGGCGCGGCGGATGTCGCCGCCGATCGAACTGGTGGCGAGATGAATGCGATTGTCGAGCCCCCAGCGAAAGCAGTTGAGCAAGCCTTGCACGTTGGACGTGCCGAAGCCGGTGAACACGTTTTGCACGACGTCGGCCCGACCGTCGCCGTCGGTGTCTTTGTAGTAGCGCACGTCGGGAGCGTCGCCGATAAAGACGCCGCCGTCGTAGCAGAACACGGCAGTCGGCCAGAGGAGCTTGTCGACGAACACGGTGCTCTTGTCGTAGCGGCCGTCGTCGTCCAAGTCTTCGAGCATGCTGACGCGGCTGATGCCGTCGTCGCGATTTTCGCTGTAGCCGCGCATTTCGCAGACGAACAGGCGGCCGTTCTCGTCCCACTCCATGGCGACGGGGCTATTCACAAGCGGCTCGGCAGCGACCTGCTCGAGCTTGAAGCCGGGGGCGACGGTGAAATCCTTCCAGACGTCGGCCGGCTCCGTCGGAGCGACCCGCGGAAGCTGCGCGGCGAAGTCTTGCTTGAGCAAGTCTTCCGGCGACGCGGTCGGCTTCGTCGGTTCGACCGCACGCACGACGGCCAGGCCGCAAAGACAGAGGATCGCCAGGGCCGAAAAGCGGCGAAGGTGCGCCATGAGCATGGCTCCGAAAGATTTTCAGGCGGGAAAGAGCGGGGCGGGGTTCACTCGACCGAACGCCGCAACAGCGAGGCTTAAAGTGAATGCACTTATCGTACGCTGTCCGCCGGCCGGTCGCAACGGGCAATCGCAAACTTGAGATTTCACCACGAAGCCCTAATTGGTCTCTTTCGAAATAAGGAGTTGCAAAACTTCCTCGACCCAGCCGCTCGACCAAGTGTGTTCCCGTTTGGGGCCGGCGCGGTAGACATGCGGCACACCGAGCATTTCGAGGCGGGCATGGATCGCGACATCGTCTTGGAAATTGCCATGGCCCAGCAGAATGAGCCGCGGACGATTCGGGGCGCTCACGCTCCCGGCTCGCGGGGGGCGGAATAACTCTGCGCGCTCGTCGAGGAGTTTCGTGATGCGGTGGCGCTGAAAGTTCGCTTCGTCGCCGAAGATCGGTTGCGAGCCGTACTTGCTCGGCCACGTCATTTCGAGCGGAGCGTCCCAGGCCGCGGCCCGCCCGAAGATGCTTGGATTGCGCAGCAGCAAGCACCACGCGCCCCAGCCCGATTTCGAGAACCCGAGCAGCAAGCGACCGGACGGCGACGCTTCGACGAAGAACTCGCGCTCGACGAACGGCACGACGACGTCGCGAAAATACGTCTCTTGCGCCAGCTTGCGATCGGTCGGATGATCGGCGTACCACGGCAGGGCGGCGAACGTGGGGGCGACGCAGACGACGCCGAACCGATTCGCGGCGTCGATCCGCAAGGCCTCGGCCATTGGGTCGCCGAAGCGATTCTCGCGGCCCGGTTCGACAGGCAAGAAATAGACAGTCGGAAGACGCTTCTTCGTACTTCGCCGTGCTTGGTAATCCTTCGGCGTCAGCACCCGAATCTCCGTGGCCTCGGCTTGCAGCGTCGAGCGGACGCGAAACGTCACGACCCCGTCGGCGTCGCGTTCACCGGTCGAAAATTGAGCGTCGGGGCCTGTCGTGTCGGCGACGACGCCGGCATGGCGCAAGGCGCAGAAAGACGCCGTGGTCGACGCGACTTTCGTCATCCAACAGCGGCGCGTCATGTATCGTTTCATGGAACGATTCATCCTCGGTCGGTCGATTGCCGAAAAACTTGCTTGCCGCGGCGGGGTTTATTCTAATCGACCAATCACGCCGTCGCCGCGACCACGCCGGTCGCGGAGTTTCGTTTACGCCGCCTTCGCGAGGAATTCGCCATGCAACGAAAGCCCGTTTGCCCGGATTGCCAAGAGACGCCGATCGTCAGCCGGCGCGATTTCCTTCAGACGGGCCTCGCCTCGGTCGGCGCTTTGGCCGCCGTCGGCGGTGCGTTGCCGAATTGGGCCACGGCGAAAGACACGACCAAGGCCGCCGCTCCCGAGACGCTTGTCAAGACGCTTTACGACACGCTCACCGACAAGCAAAAAAAGGTCGTCTGCTTCGACTGGAACCACATGGACCCGAAGCGCGGCTTGCTGCGGACGTTCGTCGCCAACAATTGGCAGATCACCGGACCGTCGCTGATCACGCATAAAGATCCGTTCTACACGGACGAACAGCGCGACATCGTCCGCCAGATTTTCGAAGGGCTGATTACGCCGGAGTGGCAGCCGAAAATCGACAAGCAGCTGGAAGACGACGCCGGCGGCTTCGGCCACGAGCAATCGATCGCCATTTTCGGCGCGCCGGGGACGAACCAATTTGAGTTCGTGATGACCGGCCGGCACATGACGCTCCGCTGCGACGGCAACTCGGCCGAGCACGTGGCCTTCGGCGGCCCCATCTTCTACGGCCACGCCGCCGAGGACTTCAATGAGACGAAGGACCACCCGGGGAATGTGTTCTGGCCGCAAGCCTTGGCCGCGAACAAGCTCTACCAAATGCTCGACGGCAAGCAGCAAAAGCAAGCGCTGATCGCGAAGTCGCCCCGTGAGCAATCCAGCGGCTTCCGCAGCCCGGGCGAGTTCGAAGGGTTGCGCGTCGCGGAAATGTCGAGCGATCAGAAGGAGCACATGCAGAAAGTGCTCGGCTTGTTGGTCGAGCCGTATCGTACGAGCGATCGCGACGAAGCCTTGGCCTGCCTCAAAAAGCAAGGCGGGCTCGACGCCTGCTCGCTCTCGTTCTATCAAGACTCCGACATCGGCAACGACAAGGTCTGGGACAACTGGCGGCTGGAAGGGCCGTCGTTCGTCTGGTACTTCCGCGGCCGGCCGCACGTGCACGTGTGGGTCAACGTGGCCGACGACGCGAGCGTGAAGCTCAACGCATAAGCTGAACTTCGGACTTATCGCGAGGAACTCGGGGCGAGCCTGTTCGCTCCGAGTTCCTCTTTTTTTAAGGTGGCCCGGCCGCCCCGCTTCGCCACGGCCGACAATGCGGAGCGGGACCTCGCACTGTCCTCCGACCAAGCTGCGCCGAGCCGCCGCTATTTCCGAGAAAATCGCATTCTTCGATCGGAGACTCTACACGAGTCCCCATTTCTTGCGGAGGAACCACTCCCCGCAAAGCAGGCCGACGAAGAGCACGAGAAACTCCCAGCGGTCCCAGAGCGACTGCAATTCCGGGGTGAGCGAGCGGCGCTCGAGCGACAAGGCCCGGAGTTCGCGCACCACGTCGGCAAAGTCGCCGACCTCGATCTGCCTGCCGCCGGTCGTCATTTCCGCCAAGCTCTTGAGCATGCCGGGGTAGGCGTTAGGGTTGTCGAGTTCCAGGTCTTGGCCGAACACGTGAAAGCGGGCTTCGGCTTTGCCGAGCGCTTTCTGATCCGGGCCGACGGCCGAAACCTCAATCAGGTAGTCGCCGGCCGGCCCGCTCGGCAGCGTCAGATCGCCGAACGTCTCGTCGCCGCGGCGCCGCACCGACGGGCGATGCTTCACGCCGTCCGGCCCGGTCACGGTCGTCGTGAACACGGCGTCGGGAATCGGGTTGCCCTCGATGTTCTGCGCTCCGACGGTGAACTCCAATTGGGCTCCCGGGCTATAAGAGCGCTGTGTCATGCGGAGCCAGACTTGGTCGCCGGCCGTGTCTTCTTTATGCGCGAGCCAGAGCACCGTGCGCCGCCAGAACCGCTTGTGCGCCGCTTCGAAGCCGCGCATCCGCCATCGCCAAGTGGAGTCGACGCCGATCGCCAACACGCGCCCCTTGGAGAAGTCGCGCGACAGCACGAGCGGCGGAGCGTCGGGTCCGGCGTCGGTCGTCGCCAACACGAGCGCGCCTTCGGCGGGCCCGGCGAACCTGTTCGCCCCTTCGAGCGCCGGGAGCGATTGCCAAAGTTCCAGGTTCGCGGCGTCGCCCGAGGCAAATTGCAGCAGCGATTGCGCGGCGCCGACTCGCGTCGGAACCAGCTTCAGCGGGCCGGGAATGTGCAGATCGGCGCGGATCTCCTCGTCGAAGTTTTGCCGCTCCAGCCGATCGATGCGAATCGGCAGGATCTCGGCGAGCGGAGTCGCGCCGTAGCCGCCCGGGCCGAAGCTATGCAGGCCGCCGAGCATGGCGAAGCCGGCGCCGTTGCGCACCGCGCCCACCAGCGACTGCAACTCCTGTTGCGAAAAGGCCTGCGAGTCGACGTCGCCGAAGAGATAGACGTCGTAAGCCCCCGGCGCGAAGCGTTTCGCCAGATCGCTCGGCCGCTGATCCGGCTCTTGGGCGTTCAGTTCCAGGTAGTCGACATGAATATCCGGCGACGCATCGAGCGATCGGCGAATGAACGTTTGTTCGACGCGCGCCGTCCCTTCGACGTAGAGCACGTTCAACCCTTCGGCGAACACGGTGACGTAAGTCGTCACTTCGTTGTTCGACGTTTTGAGTTCGCCCGGTTGCGGCGCGGCGCGCAGCGTCACTCGGTATTCGCCCGGCACGGTCGGCGTGTATTCGAACGCCAGCTTCTGCCCCAACTCGCCCGCGATGCGATTGCCTTGCACGCGTTGCGTGCCGACGACTTCCATGCGGCCGCTGCGCGGCGCGCTCTCAATGAGCAGCTGCACTTCGATTTCTTGATTCTCGAACCCTTCGACCAGCGCCGTCCCTTCCACGGTCAGCGGATTCTTAACGAACACCGGCTCGCTCGTGAGCAGGTTGCGCATCTCGATATCGCGCGCCTGCCCGCCGGCTCGTTCTTTGCCGATGCGAAACGTGAACAACGGAAACCCCCGATCGACGAGCCACTGTTTCACCGGGATTTCCGGCAATTGCGGATTCGCGGAAAGCGTGCGCTGCGCGCCGTCGGTTGCGAGAAACACGCCGGCCAGACGGCGACCGGCTTCCGGGCGCAAAACTTCGTCGAGCGACGTGCCGATCGCCGTTTCGTCGCCGGTCGGCGGCCCGACGAGCTTGTATTCGCCGTCGACGGGCGCGAGCCGGCGGGCGTTGCCGTCGAAGACATAGACCTTGGCATCGATGTCTTCGGCGACTTCCGCAAACACGTCGTTGGCGGCGGCGAGAATCTCCTCGGTGGCCTGTCGGCGCGTGCGGCCGCCGTCCATGTCGTCGGTCAGCATGCTGCGCGAGTTGTCGATCAGCAAGACGAGCGGATCGGCGCGGTCTTCGATTTTAGGCACCAACATCGACGGCCGCAGCATCGCCAACAGCACCAGCGCAATCACAGCGAGCCGCAGCGCGACGAGCGCGGCCCGGCGGCGCGGCGTCGCCCGACTCGAACCGGGGCCGAGCAACAGCAGCAGCAACAACAGCGCCGCCATGCCGCCGACGAGCCCATACCCGCCGACCGGGTCGAGCAGCAATCCGCCGGTTTGTAACAATGGGTCGTCGGTCATCGCCGAATAGCTGGAGTAACTTAGTTGCGATAGAACCGGTTGGCCATCACTTGCTCGGCGCCCAACACCAGGGCGACGACGCAGATCAAAATCGGAAACAACTCTCGTCCGCGACGGTCGGGGTTCTCGTCGCGCTTCAGTTGGGCGAACTCCCGCGTGATCTGGTGCGGCGCGTCTTTGAAGAGCGTTTCGATCTGCTTGGGATCGACGCGGCGAATCGCATCCCCCGCCGCCGGAATGTTGACGCTAAAGCCGACGTCGACGCCGTCTTCGGCCCCGCCGGCCTGCACTCGGTAGTTGCCGGCCGCATCGGCGATCGGCACCGTGAGTTGGTTCCGTTCCAAGTCGGCCGTAATCCGCAGCGGCGGGCCTTCCGCGCCGGATTGGGTGATGAGATACGTCTCGAAGCGCTTCGTCGGATCGAGTCGCACCACGGCCGTTTGCTCGGCCAAATAATTCACCGGGCTTTCTCGGCCGATCAAGTACGTGGTCATTCCGTTCACCAGCACGACGAACGGCCACGGCTGCGGGCCGATCGGCAGCAGGTTCCAACGGTCGCTCTCGCGAATCGAGCTGAGTTCGGAAATCGGCGTCGTCATCGTCACGGCGCGACCGAGACCGATCACGCGCTCCACGATCGCCGGCGCGTCGTTGTTGTAAGGGGCGACGAGCGTCGTCCCGGGCGCCGGTTCCAGTTGCCAATAACGAAACACCGGAAAGTCTTCCCAGGGAGTCGTGTTCTTCACCGGTTTGAAGTCGGCGAGCAGCGGATGCTGATCGGCGTCGGGCCAGAGGCAGAGGTCGCCTTGCGGATAGCGAGCTTGAATCCCGAGCTTGCCCGCGAGCACGAGTTGCGCGAACTCGCCGTTCATTGGCGCTGGCTGCGCCGCGGGGCCGAGGAAGATCGCGACGCCGCCGCCGGAGCGGGCGTAGGCTTCTAGTTGCTGCCAAACCTGATCGGCGGGCGGCGGCGGATCGAGCAGGACGACCGCGCCGTATTGAGAAAGCTCCTCCGCCGCCAGCTTCTCGAACGTCTGCGTGAGCACTTCATACGGCGCGATGCCGTTGAGCTGCAGTTCGCGTCCGGCCACCGCTTGCGTGTAGTAGGCCGCGTGCGCCGCGGCGGGATCGGCCGCGGCGACCAAGATCCGCGGCGACGGGCGAACGCGGACCGTGAAATAGCGAACGTTGTCTTCCGGCAAATTGTCGACGTCGTCGATGCGCACTTCGCCTTGGTGATAGCCGACGTCGAGATTCGTGAGCGTGAACGTCGCTTCCTTGGTGTCGTCGGCTCCGAGATCGACTTGCTGCACGCCCCGTTCGACGAGCTTGCCTGTCGCACGATCGACGACCGAGATGCGCACGATGCGGGTGGCGGGCGCGCCGACGCCGGACACCGAGCACGACACCATCAGCGGGCGGTTGCGGACCAGGGTTTGATCGGACAACGACAGATTGCCGAGGCTGTAGTTCACCGGATTGGTCGCGCCGACGTCGATCAACTGAATCTTGCCGACGCCGGCGTCGCGGGCCTGCTGAATCCATTGCGCGGCGCGGTTCCCCGCCCAAGCTCCGGCGGAAAAATCCGTGAAGATGTACAGCTCTTTGCGCTCGTGCGTCGCTTGCGTGAACATGCCCGCGGCTCCCTCGCAAGCCTGCGCCAAGGGCAAGCCTCGTCCGCCGACTTTGAGCTTGGCGATCCGCTCGCGGGCGATCGTCGCATCGGCTTCGAACACGTGGGCCGAAGTCGAGGTGTCGACGACGCCGATCTCGCTCTGCTCCGGCAGCGTCGCCAGCAACTGATCGGCGAACTGACGGGCCGCTTCGAGCCGCGTCCTCTTTTCGGCCACGTAGCCCATGCGCGGGGAAGTGTCGAACACGAGCACCGCGGTGATCGGGCCTTCCTGATCGCCGAACATGCCGAACAACTTCGCGCTGGGGCGCGCCAGGGCCATGGCCAACAGCGCGATCGCCGCCATGCGCAAGAACAACAGCAACAGATGCCGCAGCTTGAGCGTGCGCCGGTTCGACGTTTGCTTGGCCTGCACGAAGCGGAGCGCCGGAAACTCGATGTGCTTCGGCTTTTGCCGCATCATCAGGTGGAGCACGATCGGCAGCGCGGCAAGCAGTCCGCCGGCCAACAGCCCGGGATGGATGAAGTCCATCAGCGTCCTCGCCGGCGCACGAGGTATTCGGTCAGGGCCTTGTCGAACTGCATCCCCGTGTGCAGCGGCACGTAGTCGACGCCGTTCTGCGCGCACTCCTGGCGATAGGTGTCGCGAAATTTCTTGATTTCGTTGAGGTAGTCGCGGCGATAGGAGTCGGCGTCGACCGTGAGCCGGTCGTTCGACTCCGGCTCTTCGAATTCACAGATGCCGTGAAACGGAAACTCGACTTCGGCCTCGTCGAGAATGTGGAACAAAATGACGTCGTGGCCGCCGTGGCGGAGCCGCTGCAGCGACTTGACGACCGGCTCGACGTCGCAAAGCAGGTCGCTGAAGATCATTACGAGGCTCCGATGCCGCAACATCGCCGCCGTTTGCACGAGGCATTTCGCGACGTCGGTTTTGCCCGTCGGCTTGAGATTGGCCAACAGCGAGAGGACCGTGCCGAGTTGCGTGCGCTTCGAGCGGGGCGGCACGCTGGCGCGAATCTTCTCGTCGAACGTCACCAACCCGACGGGGTCTTGCTGATGCACCATGAGGTAGCAGAGGGCCGCCGCCAGGCACACGGCGTAGTCGAACTTCGTCGTCTCCTTCTCGTACGTGTAGCCCATCGAGCGCGAGAGATCGATCGTGAGATAGCCGGTGATGTTCGTTTCGGCTTCGTACTTGCGCACGTAGTACTTATCGGTCTTGGCATAGACGAGCCAATCGATGTCGTGCGGGTCGTCGCCGGGAGCATATTTGCGATGCTCGCTGAACTCGACCGAGAAGCCCTGATAGGGGCTGGCGTGCAAACCTTGCAGAAAGCCTTTGACGATGAACTGCGCGCGCAGATCCAGGCGCGAGATCTGCCGAGCGACTTCCGGCTTGAGGTACTTTTCCGCGGCGGTCATGGGTTCATTCTACCGCAGGGCGAACGAACCGGGAGGGCGACGCTCCACCGATCTACGACTGTCAGAATGGGAGAGTGAGGCGACTTTTAGCGCGACGTGCGACCACGGCCCCGCCGACCGCTCGACGGCGCGGATTATTCGCCGCGTTCCCGTTTCTTGGCTTCGCTGCGGCCGATCGCCCGCAGCGTGCGCGTGCCGAGATGGCCTGAAAGCGTGAGCAGCATGCTGCCGACGAGCGTGACGACGACGATGGACGTCGAGACGAATCCGGAGGACATATAAAACGCACCGCCCCCCAAAGCGACGACGCCGGCCACGAAGAGCAGCATGACGAGCGCTTGACGTCGTTGCAGCCGTGGTTCATCGGTTTGCCGGAGCACGGCCCCGAGCGCGCCGAAAATCGAAAGCGGCAAACCCAGCAACCGCGAGGCGGCCTCCATCGCTCCGAAAAACGCCAACACGACGAGCGGACCGAGCAGAAAGGTCATGGGCGTGTCGCTTCACCGGTAGGAAAGATTCGCAATTCATCGACCGCGGGCGGCACTGGTGGCTTGCCCACCAGTGTTTTAAAGCACGGGTGGACAAGCCACCCGTGGCACCCCTTGAGAATTACGCCTCGCAAAGCGCTAGCTCGTCGGCATCCCGAGTTGCCGCATCTTACGATACAGGTTCGAGCGGTGAAGACCGAGCCGTTCGGCAGCTTCGCTCATATTGCCGCCGGAACGCTCGATGGCCCGCAGGATGTAGGCTTTTTGGAAGGAATCGGTGGCTTCGCTGAGCGGCAGGTTGTCCGGCACGGCGGCCGGGGCGTCGCCGCCGGCGGCCAGAATGAACGTCAGATCTTCCGCCTCGATTTTCTCGCCCGGACACAGATAGGCCAAACGCTCCATCGCGTTGCGAAGTTCACGAATGTTGCCGGGCCAAGCGTACGTTTCTAAACGACGCCTCGCGGTCGGCGAGAGCTGCGGCACCTTGCGCCGGGCTCGCTTCGCGAAGTCGCTGAGAAAATGTTCGGCCAAGAGGATGACGTCGCCGGGCCGATCGCGAAGCGGCGGCAAATTGATCGAGACGACGTTCAGCCGGAAATAGAGATCCTGGCGGAACTTCTTTTCGCGAACCATCTCGGCGAGATTTTGATTCGTGGCCGCGATGACGCGGGCATCGGTGTGAATCGTCTTCGAGCCGCCGACGCGAACGACGACTTTTTCTTCGAGCACGCGCAGCAGCTTGGCTTGGCCGCCGAGGCTGAGATCGCCGATTTCATCGAGGAAGAGCGTGCCGCCGGAGGCAAGTTCGAATTTGCCGGGGCGCGATTCGTGGGCGTCGGTGAACGCTCCCTTCTCGTGGCCGAAGAGCTCGCTTTCCAGCAGCGTCTCCGTGAGCGCCGCACAGTTGACGGCGATGAACGGCTGATCGCGCCGTGCGCTGAGATAGTGGATCGTGCGGGCCACGACTTCCTTACCCGTGCCGTTTTCGCCGAGAATGAGTACGGCCAAGTCGGTGTCGGCGACGCGACCGGTCGTCGAGCGCAAAGCTTCGATTGCCGGCGACTCGCCGATGAGCCGCACGCCCGAGGCGGCTTCAAGCGCGAGCTGCCGCCGCGATTGCAGCAGGCGCTCGCGCTCTTGGGTATTCTCGAGCGCCGTCGAAGCATGGGCGGCGAGTTCGACGAGGGCCTGTTCGTCGTCGTCGGAGAAGTCGCCGTCGAGCTTGTTGAGCACTTCGAACACGCCCAAGGTCTCGCCGCGCCGCGAAACAAGGGGGACGGCCAAGAGCGTGCGCGTGCGGTAACCGAGCTTCTGGTCGACCGCGCGGGAAATCTGCTCCTGGCCGAAGCGGGCATCGACGCGCTGCGGCTTGCGCAAGCGGAGTACGTCGGCCACGACGCCTTTATCGTCGGGGATCCGCAACTCGCCCCCTTCGACGCCGAGCGCCGGCCGGCCGATGAGGAGCTTGTTCGGCTTGTCCCACAGGAAGATGCTGGCCCGATCGGCTGCGAGCATTTTTGTGGCCGCTTCGGCCATTTGCGTGAGCAGCGGCTCCATCTCTTGGGCCTGATTCCAACGGCCGGAGATTTCCAAGAGGGTCGCCAAGCGTTCGCCGCTGCGGCGCTGCTTCTCCGCGGCACGCACCGAGACGATCGCTTGCGCGAACGTCGGCACGGCTTGCTGCGTCAGTTGCTCAACACGAGCGAGTTGGGAGGAGTCGGAAAGGTGCACGGCGAGCAACTCGCCGGGCAGGGTGCGGCGATCGAGGGGGACGACAAGCCAAGCCCCGGCCGAGGCGGCCGCTTCGCGATCGAGGGCGTCGGCCAGGAGCGACGCCGGGAGCGCGGAACTATGGCCCGCGGCATTGGCTCCGTAGGCGGCCGCGACCGTCCAGCGGCCGTCGACATTGCGGACGATGGCCGCGTAGTCGGAACCGGGCAGGACGACCCAGCGGGCCAGCGCCGCTTGGAGAAACGCGCCGGAGGAAGAACTGTTTTCTAAGGCGAGCCGCAGGACATCTTGGGCCAACGCGGCATCGGAGACGGAATCTTTTTGCGACAACATAGCGCACAAACCATGAAAAACGCGACACTCGATTAGCATTACGACCAAATAGACGTCACTTAATTAGTATCATTTTGATTTCATAATGGCAAGTCGACTGTCTACACATTGACTCAACCGGGTGGTTAGGCAGCCTCCTCCAAGTCGGCTACAATCCCACGTTTCCCTTCGAAAGCCCGTGATTCCGCTATGTCTCGACGGATCCTCGTCACTGCCGCCCTGCCGTACGCCAACGGGCACATCCACATCGGCCACTTGGTCGAGTACATCCAGACCGACGTCTGGGTGCGGTACCAGCGCTTGGCGGGCAACCGGACGGTGTTCGTCTGCGCCGACGACACCCACGGTACGGCGATCATGCTGCGGGCTCAGCAGGAAGGCCGCTCGGAAGACGCGCTGATCGCCGACATGCGGGCCGCTCACGTGGCCGACTTCAGCGGTTTCGGCATCGAGTTCGACAACTACGGCAGCACGCACTGCGACGAGAATCGCGCGCTCTGCGGGGAGTTTTGGGGGGCGCTGCGCAAGGCCGGGTTGATCGACGAGCGCAATGTCGAACAGCTTTACGACCCGGTGAAGAAGACGTTCCTCGCCGACCGGTTTGTGAAAGGAAAGTGCCCCAAGTGCGGCACGCCCGATCAATACGGCGACAACTGCGAGAAGTGCAGTTCGACGTACAACGCGACGGACCTGATTGATCCGTACAGCGTCTTCAGCGGCGCGAAGCCGGAGCTGCGCAGCCAAGTTCACTACTTCATTCGCACGGAAGACCTGCACGGTTTCCTGAACGAGTGGACGCAAACCGGCGACCACCTGCAAACCGACGTGGCGAACTGGTTGGCGTCGGCGTTTTTGGTCGACCCGCTGCACGACTGGGACGTCTCGCGCCCGGCGCCGTATTTCGGTTTCGAGATCCCCGACGCGCCGGGCAACTATTGGTATGTCTGGTTCGACGCGCCGATCGGCTACGTCGCGAGCACGCACCAATGGTGCCAGGCGAACGGCGAGAAGCTGGAAGATTGGTGGAAGAATCCCGACGTCGAAATCCATCACTTCATCGGCAAAGACATCACGCGGTTCCACACGTTGTTTTGGCCGGTGATGCTCAAGACGGCGGGCTTTACGCTGCCGAAGAAAATCCACATTCACGGCTTTCTCACCGTCGACGGCGAGAAGATGTCGAAGAGCAAGGGAACGTTCGTCCGTGCGACGACTTACCTCAAGCACCTCGATCCGCAGTGGCTCCGCTATTACTACGCGACGAAGCTCACGCCGAAGCTCGACAACATCGATCTCAACCTCGAAGAGTTCGCCGACAAGATCGACGGCGACCTCGTAGGGAAGATCGCCAACTTGGCGAGCCGCACGGCGAAGTTCGTCGAAACGGCGGGCTTGGCGGCGAAGTATCCGGACGACGGCGGACTGTTTGCCGACGTCGCCGCCGCCGGCGCCGACATTGCCGACGCCTACGAAACGTGCGACTACAACCGGGCCGTGCGCACGATCATGCTCTTGGCCGATCGAGCCAACAAGTTCGTGGCCGACGCCGAACCGTGGAAGCTCAACAAAGACCCGGCCAACGCACAACGCGTGCAAGACATTTGCACGGTGGCGTTGAACGTGTTTCGGCAGCTGGTCACCTACCTCGCGCCGGTCTTGCCGAAACTGGCGACCGAAGCCGGCGCGCTGCTCAACGACCCGATCACGTCGTGGAGCCAATCGCAGCGGCCGCTCGTCGGCACGAAGATCGCCAAATACACTCACCTGATGACTCGAGTCGATAGAAAGAAGATTGCAGCCATGATTGAAGAAAGCAAAACGGAAGCGGCTCCCGCGGCGTCCGCCGCGACGGACGCCGGCGCCACCCAGACCTGGAACGACGGGCCGGAGCCGCTCGCGGCCGAACCGCTCGCGCCGACCTGCACGATCGACGACTTCACGAAGGTCGATTTGCGCGTGGCGCGGATCGTCGCGGCGGAGCACGTGCCGGAAGCGAAGAAACTGTTGCGGCTGACGCTGAGCCTCGGCGGCGAGGAAAGGCGCAACGTGTTCGCCGGCATCAAGAGCGCTTATAAGCCGGAAGACCTGGTCGGCCGACTGATCATTTGCGTCGCCAATTTGCAGCCGCGGAAAATGAAGTTCGGCTTGAGCGAAGGCATGGTCGCCGCGGCCGGCGGCGGCGGACCGGAAGGGAAAGAGATCTTCCTGCTCTCGCCCGACAGCGGAGCGAAGCCGGGCCATCGCGTGCATTAACACGCCGCACAAGCCGGCTGTCACCTCCCTTGAGACGGGCTCAACCAGCGGACCGCCCATCTCGGCGGCGCGGCTGAGCCCGTTGCCGTTTCCACACCGGGCGACATTTCGAAGTTTTGGGAAACCGCTGTAAGACCGCGCCGGCTCGCCGGTAAGGCTACTTGTCACCTCCGTCGCGCAGCGGCATCGAAGTGTGCGTCGTAACGATTACGCAAGCCGGTCCGCTGCGTTGACTTGACCTTTGGTCCACCTAAAATGATTTGTTCTCGCCGCGGTTTAAGGCGTTCGAGGCCTGCGATTTGCTGCGAGACGAAAGAGGGAAGCCGAGCTTGCGACGCGCGGGCCTGCTCCCGAGGGGGGCCGCGTCTCGCCACCTCCTCACTCGCTTGCCCGAGGGCCGCTCGATGACTCGCTTTCTCACCGCCTTGCCGGTCTACAACGAAGCTAGCCACGTCCAAGGCGTGGTCGAAGAGGTTCGTAAGTACAGTCCCGAGATCCTGCTCGTCGACGACGGCTCGACCGACGGCACGGCCGAAGTGCTCGACTCGCTCGACAACATCCATCTCGTCCGGCACCAGAAGAACCGCGGCTACGGCGCGGCTCTCAAGTCGGCCTTCGACTACGCCCAGCGACACCGCTACGACGTGCTGGTGACGATCGATTGCGACGGCCAGCACGAGCCGCTTCGCATCCCGCGTTTCGTCGCCGCCTGCGACGGTTGGGACATCGTCAGCGGCAGCCGCTACCTGAAAAACTACCCCGGCGACAGTGAAGCCCCGCCGGAACGCAAGCGGATCAATCAGCAACTCACCGCCGAAATCAATCGCCGCCTCGGCCTCTCGCTGACCGACGCCTTTTGCGGGTTCAAAGCCTATCGCGTCGACGCCCTGAAGAAGCTCCACATCACCGAAGCCGGCTATGCGATGCCGCTGGAACTGTGGGTGCAGGCCGCGCATGCCAAGCTCCGCATCCGCGAGATTCCGGTGCCGCGGATCTACCTCGACGAAAAGCGCTCGTTCGGCGGGGCGCTCGACAACGGCTGGACTCGGCTGGAGTACTATCACCTCGTGCTCGATCGCAGCTTCGCCCGCCTCGGCGAAACCGGCCCGGCCGGCGAACTTTGGACCGGTACGCTCGCCAACTGCGAGGAATGTGCCGGATGAGTTCCGTAGGCGGCCGGGGTGACCTCGCAGCGGAGGCGCCGCACGGCCGCCGCAAGCTCCGCGCGCCCCGCGAAGACCGCGGCGTGCTCATCGATCCGGCGTGGAGCGAACTGCCGGCACTGGTCGCGTCGAACCAAGCGCGGCGTGCCGCTTGGTCGTTCGAACTCGCCGGCGAGCCGATCGCGCGCTTCGCCGCCGCCGCCCGCGAGCAGTTCCTGCGCGACGCCCGCGCCTACACTTCGGCCTACCGCGACGTCGCCCTCCCCGCTTCGATCGGAGCCTCTACACGAGTGCTGCTCGCCGGGCACCAGCCGGAGCTGTTCCACCCCGGAGTTTGGGCCAAAAACTTCGCTTTAGACGCCCTCGCCGGGGCCACGTTTTCGATCGGAGTCAACATTCTGATCGACGGCGACACACTCAAATCCCCCTCGCTCCGCGTGCCTAGCGGGAGCCTCGCCCAGCCGCTCGTGGAAGCGATCCCGTTCGACCTCGCCTGTGAGGAAATTCCCTACGAAGAACGCGGCGTGCAAGACGCGGCCCTCTTCGGCAGTTTCGGCGACCGTGCCACGGCCGCGATCCAACCGCTCCTCGCCGAGTCGCAGAGCGGTCCGCCGTTGCTCGGCTCGTTCTGGCCCGACGTCGTCGCTCAAGCCGCCGCAACTCGGCGCATCGGCGCGGCCATAGCGCGGGCCCGTCATCGTCTCGAAGGCTCGTGGGGGCTCAACACGCTCGAACTGCCGCAAAGCGCGCTCTGCGATTCTCCGCACTTTCGCCGCTTCGTCGGCCATCTGGCCGGCGATCTCGCGCGGTTCGTCGCGATTCACAATGCCGAGCTGGCCGCTTTCCGCCGCCGCGAGGGCGTCCGCAGCGCGAACCATCCGGTGCCCGAATTGGCGGCCGACGGCGAGTGGCTCGAAGCGCCGTTTTGGATTTGGACCGCCGACGCTCCGCGCCGTCGTCATGCGTTCGCCCGCTCCGTCGGCGACGAAGTGGAATTCACCGACCGCGGCGCCGTCACGCTTCGCGTCCGACCGGCCGCCGCCGTCGACGCGCTGGAAGAAGCTGCGCGGCGGGGCATCAAGCTCCGCAGCCGGGCCTTGATCACGACGATGTACGCCCGGCTCGTGCTCGGCGATCTGTTCCTCCACGGCATCGGCGGCGGCAAATACGACGAACTCACCGACGCCGTCGCCCGCCGCTACTTCGGCGTCGAGCCGCCCGAGTTCGCCGTAGTCACCGCGACGCGCCGCCTGCCGCTTGCCCGCGTCGCCGCGAAATCGACTCCGCTCGCCGGCAACCCCGTCGACGAAGCGACGGCCCGCCGGCGGCTCTGGGAGCTGCAGTACCACGCCGAGCGGTTCCTCGATCTCGCCGCGCTCGCGCCGGCCGCGGCCGAGCAGGCCCGCTCCGCAATCGCCGCGAAAGCGCATTGGCTCGCGGTGGAGCCGACGCGCGAAAACGGAAAAACGCGCTGCCATGCTCTGCGAGAGGCCAACGCCGCGCTCGCTTCGTTGCTTGAGCCGCAGTTGCGAAAGTGGCGGGAAATTCACGCGCAAACAAAAGTCGAGGCGCGCACTGGTGAATTGCTCGGCTCGCGCGAATACAGCGCGTGGCTGTTTCCCGAACAGGATTTACGTAACTTTCTGCTGGATATTGGCCGGCACTGACGGTAAAACTTGCGGGCGAACGGATCGCTCTTGACAAACAGAAGGGATTCTGGCTATGCGCCTCGGCACATCTCTCGCCGCCCCCTCGCTCCCGTCGGCCGCCGCCTCGTCTGCCGACACGTTATCCACAGCTTCCGCGAAAAAACCGGCGAAAAACGGCGGAAATTCGCACTCCGTTCCGCCTGCCGCCGACGCCGCCGAATACGTCTGGCCGCTCGGCGTCGTCGCCGGCCTGCCCGCATCGACGTCCGCCGCGACTGCCTCTCCCAAGTCGGCCGCCGAGCGCTCCGAGGTCACCGTCGGCTCCGCGGGTGATCATCCGGCCGTGCAGCAGTTGTTGTCGGCCGTGTTCCAAGCTCCCTCGCGCGATGAGTTCTCCGCCTCGCTCGAAGATCCCTTCTACGAACCGTGCGATCGCGTGCTGCTGAAGCGCGGGCCGCAGCTCCTCGGCCACGCCCATGTCGCTTCGCGCGTCGTCCGGTTCGACGGCGACGATCTCCCCGCCTCGCTCCTCTATCGCACGGCCGTGCTCCCCGAGCATCGCGGCCGCGGCCACGGTCGCCGTCTGCTCGATCGGGTCGACGACGTCATGCGCAGCGAAGGCTCGCTGCTCGGACTGCTCACGACGCGGGTGCCCCATTTCTTCCGCCGCAACGATTGGGTCGTCTGCATGCGGCATAGCCACGCCTCGGTCGGCACGCGCGATTTGCTCGCGCAGCTCTCGGCCCGCGGCTTCGCGCCCCACGAGGCCGACGACACGCTCAACATCCGCCCCTGGCGGCATGTGGAACTTCCCTCGCTCGTTCGCCTCTACGACGATCGGCTCCGCCGCGCCTCCGGTCCGCTTCAGCGCACCGAAGCGTATTGGCGTTGGCTCGTCGGCCGGCAAGCCGCGGAAACGATTTTCGTCGCCTTGGCCGGCCCGAAGCGGTTCGACTTCGACTTCCACGACGACTCGATCGTCGGCTACGTCGTCGTGAAAGACGATCGCATTCTCGAACTGGTCGCCTCGCCGCGCCATCCGGGCACGGCCGAACGGCTCTTGGCCCGCGCCTGCGGCGACGCGATCGAGCGCGACCATCACGTGGTGCGGTTGCATCTGGCCCCCGACGACGGGCTCTGGCCGGTCGTCGAAGAAGCCGAAGGCCTGCTGCAACGGGGCGAGGCCTGCCAAGGGGAAGTGTCGATGGTGAAGCTGTTGGACCCGCCGGCGTTCTTGCAGCGGCTGTTGCCTAAGCTCGACGTCCGACTGCAAGCGGCGACGACGCGCGCGCCTGCTGCGCGCTCGCCTGAGTGCTCGGGTGTGGGCGCGTCCGTAGGTACGGCGCGCTCGCTCAAACTGCCGTTGGAGCTCGGCCTGATCGTCAACCAATGGCGCACGCGGCTGTCGCTGTCGCGCCGCGGCGTGCGGCTGATGAACACGACGCCGGGCAAAACCTGGCTCAAGCTCAACCCGGCCGACTTCACGCGGTTGCTCTTGGGCCACCTCGACCTCACGGACGCGGAAACCTTGAGCCGCATCCAAAGCTCCTCCCCCACGGCCGTCGCCGCCGCCTCCGCGCTCTTCCCCCAACTCCCCCTCTGGCGCCCGCCGCTCGACGATTTGCTGGTCTAGACCGGCTTTCAAAAGTCTGCAGCGAGCGGCGGGGTTGATCCCCGCCGTCTGCATGGAGCCGTAAGCACGTCGCGCGCGGCCTGCCGACCAATGAAGCTTGTGAAACCCTTTCAGGGTTTCGGCAACATCGCGCGCCGCCCGACCCGGAGTGCGCGGCGTACCGCGACTCCGGGCTTTGCCGTGGAATCCCGTTGGGATTCCGGGCAAGTGCGGACGATGGAAAGCGGCCGGCCGAGTCGCGTATTTTGCTCGCACGCGATTCACTCGCGACTCCGATTCCCTCTCCCTGAGACGTGCGCTCCAAGTTTTTATGGCGTCGCGTCAGGGAGAGGGCTAGGGTGAGGGTTGAATGCGTCGTCGTGCGCAGTTGGAAGCAAAAAGCGGCGATTCCATGTTTGTTCGTCGGCCAATGGTGCTAACAAATGCTCGTCTCAGCAAGTCATTTCCGTTGGTGGGCGGCGATGTTGTCGGTATTGCAATTGGTCGTCTTTGTACCGATGGCGATTAGCAGTCATACATCGCAAGGAGATCGATGGGCGTGGTTTGTTGCTCCTGTCGCATTGTCTTCGTTGCTCGGCTGCCTCGTAGGCGGCAAGCTGATTTTAAAGGCAGTGAGAGCGATCAATATCGCTTTCGCGGCGCTTGTGTTTTTAGCGTGTGTGCTCTTAATCACCGGCATATCGGAGTGGGCCTATCTTGGGTTTGATCACTTGGCGGCCGCATTATTCTGTACCTTAATGGTCTTTATCCCCTCTGCGATCACTGGTTTCTTGCACCTAGCCGTTTGAATTGCGGCCGGCGACGTGCAAGAACAAAACGAGGCCGCAGGAATCTTTCGTATGCTCGCGCAAATCGGCCTCGGCGTTGATCTCGGCGGATTAATCTTGTTTCTGCTTGTCGCCAATCTCGGCTTGCTCTCGTCGGGGTTGGGTTGCGTGTTCGTCGTGCTCGGCGTTCGTGCGCGTAGGCTCAGGGTGCCCGCCTCGCGTCACTTTCGAATCGCTGGAGTGCTCGTCGTCGTCGGCTTGGCATGTTTCGCCTTGGCACTTGCGATTCGGTCGGGGAACTTGCGTTGAGCGTTCGCGTCTTAGCCCCCGGCACTTTATGCCGGGGGCAGACGACGCGGAGCGATAGTGGACATCGAATTGCAGAACGGCGCACATTGCCCCCGGCATGAAGTGCCGGGGGCTAAGACTTCCGCTCCGCGGCTCGCCCTGGTTTTTGGCCGGCTGTGGAGCGATAATGGGCGGCTTGCCGCCGGCGATTTCGGCCGGCTGGGGGAATCCAGAGCAGCGGCCGACTATGACTTCGCTTCCTCGTCGTGAGTTTCTGATGCAATCCGGCATGTGGGGCGGTGCGGCGCTGGCTACGGCCGGGTCGGTCGCGGCGTCGTCCGTTGCGTCGTCGGCTGCGGCGGCCGAGGCCGGGGCGAAACCGGCGACCCAGGCGTCGGCGATCGCCGGGCGGCCGGCCGACGAGCCGTTCGGCTATTGCTTCAACACGAGCACGATTCGCGAGCAGAAGCTCGGCATCGTCGCCGAGTTGGAGCTGATCGCCAAAGTCGGCTACGACGCCGTCGAGCCGTGGATGCGGCAGCTCAGCGAATACGCCGACGGCGGCGGCTCGCTCAAAGACCTCGGCAAGCGGATCGCCGACCTCGGTCTTACGGTGGAAAGTGCGATCGGCTTCGCCCAGTGGATCGTCGACGACGAGGCGGCCCGCGCGAAGGGAATGGAGGACGCGAAGCGCGACATGGACCTGCTCGCGCAGATCGGCGGCAAGCGCTTGGCCGCGCCGCCGACCGGGGCGCAGAAGCTCACCGGTATGGACTTGTTCAAAATCGCCGAGCGCTACGGCAAGCTCTGCGAGCTAGGCGAGCAGATGGGCGTGGTGCCGGAAGTCGAAGTGTGGGGGCATTCGCAAACGCTCGGCCGCTTGGGCGAAGCGGTGTTCGTGGCCGTCGAGAGCGGGCATCGCAACGCCTGCTTGCTCCCCGACATCTATCACATCTTCAAAGGCGGCAGCGACTTCACCGGCTTGAAGCTGCTGAGCGGTTCGGCGATTCACGTGTTCCACGTGAACGACTATCCGGCCGCGCCGGCGCGGGCCGAGCAGACCGACGCGCATCGCGTGTACCCGGGCGACGGCGTCGCGCCGCTGAAGCAAGTGTTTCAGGATCTCTACGCGAACGGGTTCCGCGGCTACTTGTCGCTGGAATTGTTCAACCGCGAGTATTGGGCGCAAGATCCGGAAGTCGTGGCGCGAACCGGTTTGGAGAAGACTCGCGCCGCGGTGCGAGCGGCGTTTGCTTAGAGTTGGTTCCTATCGACCGGGCACCCAGGGGTCGTTTGCCGGAGCAGCATGAGCGCCGATTTCTCGACTTTGGCCGCGCAGATTCGTTCGCTCAGCGCGGCCTTGGCGGCGCTGGAGCCGGCGGCCGCTTCGATCGGCGTCGCCTCGCCTGCCGGCGAAGAATGGCATCAACTGCTCACGCACAAGCTCGCGCCGCAGGCGACGGGCGAGCCGCCGGTGGTCGCGGCCGTGGTCGGCGGCACCAACATCGGCAAGTCGGCGATCTTCAATCAACTGGCCGGCGAGAACGCCAGCGCCGTGAGCCCGCTCGCGGCCGGCACGAAGCATCCGGTCTGTCTCGCGCCGCCGAACTTGGCCGACTCGGCGAAGCTCGCGCCGCTCTTTGAAGGCTTTCGCTTGCAGGCCTGGGGCGATGCGGCCGACGCGCTCGGCGAGTCGAGCGACGATCTGCTCTTCTGGCGCGAGAGCGCGAGCTTGCCGCCGCGGCTGCTGTTGCTCGACACGCCCGACGTCGACTCCGATGCGAAAGTGAATTGGCGGCGGGCCGACATCGTCCGCCAGACGGCCGACGTGCTCGTGGCCGTCGTCACGCAACAGAAGTACAACGACGCGGCGGTGAAGAAGTTCTTCCGCCATGCGGCCGAGGCCGATAAGGCCGTGGTGTTGGTGTTCAACCAGGTCGACCTCGCGCTCGACCGCGATGTGTGGCCCGAATGGACCGACGTGTTTTGTCGCGAGACCGGCACGCAGCCGGTCTTGGCGTGCGTCGTGCCTTACGATCGCCGGGCCGCGCTTTCGCAGGGGCTGAAGTTCTACGCGATCGGCCGCGACGGGCGAGCGTTCGCAGACGCACCGCTCGACTTGCGCCGTGAGCTGACGGAACTCCGCTACGACGAACTCAAGCTGCGCACGCTCCGCGGCGCGCTCGCGCAGGTGCTCGACCCGGCGACCGGCGTCGAGCGCTATGTGAACCAAGTGCGCTCGGCGGCGCGCGGGTTCGCCGCGGCGCGGCAGGCGCTCGGCGAAGCGCATCGCGTAACGACGTCGTGGCCTGCGCTGCCGGCCGGCGTGCTCGTGGCGGAAATTCAGCGCTGGTGGGACGAGCGGCGCGGCGAGTGGTCGCGAGCGATCCACGGCTTCTATCGGGGCGTCGGCCGCACGGTGCTCAAGCCGATCCAAGCGCTCTGGAGCGGCGGCGCGGGCGGCGAGGTCGACCCGCTGGCCGACTACCGGGCCCGCGAGCAGGTCGTGATGATCGAGGGAGTGTCGCGACTGCTCGACGAGTTGGAGCGGTTGGCCGAAGTGGGAAACGACATTCTTCGCCCGCGCTTGAAGGCGCTGCTCGGCGGCACGGCGCGGGCCGAGTACCTGCGGCGGATTCAAACGGCCTACGCGGCGCTGCCGCCGATCGACGACGACTTCCGCGGGCAAATCGGCCGCCGCTTGGAGCAGTTCGTGAAAGACTATCCGCGGGCCGCGACGACGCTCCGCTCGCTCGACACGGCGGCGGCCTTCGCGCGGCCGGCGATCACGGTGTCGCTCGCGCTGACGGGCATCTTCCTGCCTGCCGGCGACGTGCTCGGACAGACGATCGTGCACGTGGCCGGACAAACGGCCGGCGAAATCGCCACCGCGGTCGTGATCACCGGCGGCGGCGAAGCGGCCGTCGGCGCGACGGGGGCGGGCCTCAAGCACACGGCCGGCCAACTCTTTCGCGGTCTGCAAAACGAACACGCGGCCAAGCGGGCGACGCAGCTCACGGAAATCTTCGAACGCGAATTGCTCGGCGATCTGATGAAGGAACTCAGCCGCGGCGAAGCAATCGGAAGCGGCGCGGAAATTCGCGCGGTGAGCGATGCGCTGGCGAAGCTGCGAGCGGGTTCGTCGGCGAAGTAAGCGTCGCCGCGCCCTTTTACTTCCACTCGTAGTTGGCTTGGTTGCGGAAGCCGGTGAGGCGGAGAGTGTCGTCGGCGAGGATGTCGAGCGTGGAGTAACCGCTTGATTCGGAGCCGGGGCCTTCGACCATGGCGACGAGCGTCGTGTAGTGGATGCCGTTGATCTCTTGATGGTCGTTCATGTGGCTGTGCCCATGCAGCACTGCGGTCACGCGGCCGGCGGCTTCGAGCACGCCGCGCACTTCGGCGGCATTGCGCACGGCGTGCTTGCCGGCTTCGTCGAGCCGTTGGTGAGCGAAAACGATCGTCGGCTTCGTGGTCGCTTGCAAGTCGTCGCGGAGCCACTCGAGTTCGTGCGGCGGGATGTTGGCGTCGCTCCAGACGGAATTGTTGCGGCCGTACGGTGCGCCGTCGGCGCGGAAACACGCGTCGAGCACGACGAAGTGAAAGCCGCCGGCGTCGAACGAGTAGAACGATTCCTGTTGTCCGACGCCGTCGAGAAACTCCCGCTTCATCAACGTCTCGACGCAGTGATTGCCGAGCACGCAATGCTTCGGGCCGGGAATCGTGCGAAAGACCTCGTTCACGCGGCGCAGGTACGCAAGCTCCGTCGCCGGCGAATCGGCGGCGTCGATAAAGTCGCCCAGTTCCACGACGAAGTCGGGCTTGTCGGAGTGAAATAGCTCGGCCGCTTCGGCCAGCTTGGCGAGCGTGTCGCGATAGTGGCGTGTGCCCTTGGCCGGCTTGTCGGCATAGTGCAGGTCGGTGACGAGGCCGATGCGGAGGCGCGGCTTCGCAACGAGCGCGGCGGCGAGATCGGCCGTCGCGCCGAAGCAGAGCAGCAGTGCGCCGCTCTTGACGAACGCGCGACGGCCGAGCGGCGACGAATTCTCAAGCATGAACGGCTCCGTGTCGGGATGAGTGACGACCATTGTACCTGACGAGTCGCAGGGCCGATTCGGCTTAGGTCTTCGGCGGCAGCCGGATGGTCACCAAGAGCGACGACGGTTCCGCGGCCTTCAGCGCATGCGGTTCGCCTGCCGTAAGGTAGAGCAGTTGGCCCGGCGTGAGCTCTTGGGTTCGACCGTGGGCGGTGAACGCCGTTCGTCCTTCGAGGCACTGCACGGTGATCTCGCCGGGAGCCTTGTGCGAAGGAATCTCCTTGCCGGCCGGCAGCACGAGCCGCAGCACTTCGAGCTGCGCGGTCTTGATGAGCGTCGCCGTTTTCGACTCCGCAAGGGCCGCCCCCAGCGGCAGTTGAAGCACTTCACCGGATTGGGCATGCGGAATCGCCATCGTTCTTTCCTCCGTCGGGGCAAGCTACGTTACGGTGAACGTGATGGATTCGATCGCCGCGTGGCCCGATTTGCGGAACGGGCGCGGCAGCGGTTGGGCGTGGCCTTGGGCGTCGATCGTGCGGCAGCGGAGCACGTATTTGCCCGCCGCGAGACCCGGCAGCACGGCGGCCCAATGCGCGTTGGTAAGTCGCATCGGCCAGGTTTTGGGAATGCCCGCGTCGTCGAAGCCGTGCGTCTGCGGCGGCAGTTTGCCCCCTGCGAGCGCGCTCCAATTCTTAGGCGCGGGCAACAGCTCGGCGGCGACCCACGGCGCGGTCAGGAAATACGGATCGCCCTCGGGCCGCGGCTTGTCGGCCGGTTCGACCGCGACCTCGACTTTCGAGAGCCCGGAGATGCCGACCTGCGCATAGCCGGAAACGGCGATCGGCTTGCCGGCCTGCGCTTTCTCGGGAGGCGCGAGCACGGCGGCGAACGTTTTCAGCGGGCTGTCGACGTCGTTGTTTTGCTCGGCGTAGGTGTCGTTGGCGTGAGCGAGATTGGTGAGCACGACGTGCGTGAGCCACTTGATCGACTTGAAGCCGTAGGCTTCGGGCACGACGACGCGGACCGGCCCGCCCCGTTCGGCGTCGAGCCATTCGCCGTTGAGCTTGTAGCAGAGAATCACCGGCGGAAGATCGAACGGGTCTTCCAGCACGCGGCCGATCGGCAGCGAGCTGCGAAACATCTGTTTTGGGTCGTCATTGTGGTAGCCGTAGTAAAACACGCGGCGCAGATTCTCGCGCGGCTTCGTGAGCCAGACGACTTCGCGGAGCGGCACCCCTTCCCAAAGCCCCATGCCGAGCGGGCAGCCGACGTTTAAGCACGTCATCACTTTGGCGAACCGCACCGCGTGGCGCTCGCCGAGCTTCAGCAGCCCGGCGAAATCGAGCGCCGTGCCGTCGGCCTTCGTGAGCTCATCGCCGAGCTTGGCCGGATGGTCCGGATCCGCCAACACTTCGAGGCGCCAGGTGTCGCGCGTGAGTCCAACTTCGCGCCGCTTCTCCTCGGGGAGCGAATGGGGCACCGGCTTGCCGCGCGAGACGTCGCGAAAGTCGTCGGCCGGCGTGAAGTAGGGCTCGCCCCGCGCGCCGGCCTTCTCCGGCTTCGCGCGCTTCGTAGGCTCGGGCTCCTTTGCCGTCGGCGGCGACTTCCGCGCACTCGGCGCAGCGGCCTTCGCCTTGTCGTCGGCCGGCGCGGCGCTAGCCGAGTTCTCTGCGGCCCAGGCTTGCCCGAGCGCCGTCGTCGCGAGCCCGGCCTGGAGGAAGAAGCGCCGCGTCAAGCGAACGTGTTCGGCGAGAAAGTCGTTGCGACGCATGGCGCACCTTGGAAGAACGTGTCGACGCCCGCTTTCACGGCCCGACCGATCGGCATCGCGGCGGCGCTCCGCCGCGACGTCGCTCGGGCCTCAAGGAGAAATAGACATCGTCCGATCGCACATTTCCAGTCGGCACGGCGATCGGGTCGAAGTTTCGCACCGCGGGGAGATCTACATTGGTCGAGCGCAGGTGTTTTCGGGCGAACGCCGGCGGCTCGGCGCAACGCCGCCGGCCCGACATTGCGAGACGATCGGCCTCGCCTTCCAGGCGTTTTGCCTCAGAGCGCGTAGGCCCAGCCCCATTGCGTACTGAACGGCGCCACTTGGTCGTCGAGTCCGGCGTTAAATGAGCAGAACGTCATCCAACGCGCCGTCAATTGGTAGAACCCGCCCACGCCCGCGACGGTGCCCGCGCCTTGGTCGAACTTCAGCGCGCCGTTGTAGTAGCCGTGGACGAACACCTGGAGGCGATCCGTGACCTCTTGTTCGACGGCCCATTGGCAACTGAACTGATAAACGTTGATGCCGGGTTGATGAATGAGGTCGAGCAAATGTCGAAAACGCGGCTTGACGCGGGAGCCGCTGCGCACGTCCAAGGCGTCCTGCACACCGGTCAGGCCGACGCTCACCTCCAAGTTGGTGCTTTCGCGCAGCGGCAGATCGAAATTGAGATTCAGCGACGGTTGCGTGCCGCCGTTAAACGCTTCGCTGCCCCACTCCGTGAGGACGAAGACCTCTAGCGACGAGGCGGGAATCAACCGCTCGTCGCCGTCCCACAGATGCACCTTCATATCGACGCAGAGCGGACTCAGTCCGGTCGTCGGCGACTGACCGTAGGTGCTCGTCAGACCGTTGCCGAGCAAACGAAACTCGACGTCGTCCGTGATGCCGTATCGCAGCAGATACGGCCACAGGTAGGCGGCCGGCCCGGCCGAATTGCCGGTCGTCATCGTCAGCGGCGCCGATTCGAGGTAGCTTCGCCCTTTGGGGAGCGTAAAAGCGCTGTTGGGAAAATCCCCCATGTCCGGACCCGGTTCGCCGATGTCGGGCCCAGCGACGTCGTCCTCCGCCGCCGTAAGACGGGTCCAATCGCCGCGGAGCGACGAGAACCTCGCGGCGAAGGATTCCGTCGTCGACACGACCGGCGTCCGCACGAACGTCTCGTCGGCACGCGCCGTCGTCGCCACGACCGCACACAGCACGGCCACGGCCACGGCGTAAGCTGAAGATCCGCTGCCGTGACGAAGCATAAGGGTCGCTCGAAGCAGGCACGGACGGGCAAGCAACGCCGGCACCGAAGGAGTCGAGCGTCGACGGCCGCACATCGCCCTTCTTCATGAGGGAGCCGTTTCAATCAATCTCGGCCTCCCCGTCGACCGCAATTGAATTGCTCTCGCGATTTTTCCCGAACGAAACCCGTCGCCCAAGGTTATGCAGCCCGAACCGCGCCGGTTCGACATTCTTTTCGAAGCGGAACCGACGCTTCCGATGCGCGCCGGCGTTTTCCATTACATTGAACACCTAAACCGTTTTGCTTCGCCTCTAGCGGATTCGACCGAATACTCTTACGTGCAGATTGGTCGTCGCGACTCGCGTCGTGCCGGCCGATCCGCATGTTCCGGCGGCGTTGAAATCTTAGTCGGGAACCGCTTCGCGACGAGCGATTGCCGGCAAATACGAACTCTCCGAGAATCGCCATGCCCATACACGGCCGCAGCAGCTTCGAAAACTTGTACGCCGGTCGGCCGCGATGGGAGATCGACAGGCCCCAGCGGGCGATTATCGACGTGGCCGACCGGATAACGGGCTCGATTCTCGATGCCGGTTGCGGAACCGGAGAGAACGCACTCTTCTTCGCCGAGCGGGGTTGCAAGGTCACCGGCATCGACTTTCTTGCCGAACCGATTCAATTGGCCAAGCGGAAAGCAACCGAGCGGGGCCTGACGGCGGAGTTCCTCGTGATGGACGCTCTGGCCTTGAAAAAACTGCCTGAACTTTTCGACAACGTGATCGACAGCGGACTGTTCCACGTTTTCGGCGACGACGACCGCCGTCGTTATGTGGAAGAGTTGGCGACCGTGCTCAAGCCCGGCGGTCGGCTGTATCTGCTTTGCTTCAGCGACGAAGAGCCGGGAGTTCAAGGGCCGCGGCGAGTATCGCAGCAAGAACTACGAGAGTCGTTCGCTCACGGCTGGACTATTGAGCGAATTGAACCTGCTCGTTACGAAGTGCGGCCCGATCCGAACGACGAGAGTTTCAAGCAGGGAGGACCGAAGGCGTGGTTCGTGGCGGTAAGTCGAACCACACACTTGCGACTCGTCAACTAACCCTTTCCTCCGCGGGCGCCAATACGGTGTCCAAACGAGAGGGTGCCCCCGGGCACTGCGGGTTTCGAGAACGCGATGCTTGTCGTGCTGTGAACCGCAACTGCGTTTTCGACGTCATGACAAAGTTTCAGCTCTAACAAATCACCGAGCGTATCGCACTAATCATCACTCACCCGCGTTTTTGTCCGGGTGACATCGTCAGCTCGAGTCGGCAACAGCCGAGATCGAGATAGTTCGCAGTGTTAGTTGAATCGGCCACGGCAAAGACATCCGGGGCCGCCGAGTATTGAATGTTGCGACCTTGCCGAGTCGAACAGACCATGCCTGACTGGCGCAGCACTCCCAAGTGATGGGACACTTTGACAATTGAGTGTTGCAATTCCTCGGCGAGCGAGCCGACATACCGCGGCCCGTCAAGCAACAAAATGAGCAGGCGAAGGCGCTCCGGATCGGCGAGAACCTTGAGTCGCTCGGCACACCGCTGAAACTCTTCCGGCTTCTTCATGAGCGTCGGTCGGAATGCTCTTAGGACGACGTTCGCCGGTGACGTCGCTTGATGCCGCGGCCCAAAGCCAACTCAATTGGTTAATGATTCTATCGAGCAAGCCGTCATGGGGCGACGTCGCTCAACCGAAGGCTGGGATCCGCATCGAAGGCCGAATGTCACTGCGCGCCGGGCGGTCTCGTCGAACTCATAGCGGTCGGCCCGCCGGCGACGATAGCGTCGCTGCGTTGAACGCGAAACAATATTCTTACGGATGACAGAACAATCGGTGGGGTTAGGAATTCGTAGTTGACGATGTTGTCGGTAGAACTCGCGCGGGCACATCGCCGGCGTTCCGGAGGGGGATGACAATGTCGTTGCGCACCTGGTTGAATTCCTTCGTCGTCGCGGGCGCGCTGGCGTTCACGGCGCCGCCGTCGCCGGCTTCGGCTCAGCAACCGGAGCCGCCCGTCGGCACTCTGCCGCGCCTGCCGGAAACCGAAGTCGTGGCCGAACCGGAAGCTCCACAACTCACGCCGAACTTCGAGCCGTTTGCGCGGCCGCAAAACGTCGTGCAATCCAATGCGTTTCAAGCGCCTCCCGCCGAAGGCTATTTCGCCCAAGGCTCGACCGCAGGCTCGGTGATCGCGATCCCCAACTTGCGATTTCCCGGCACCGTGAACACGGTGACGGAAGACATGATTCGCGATCAGCAGGCTTTGAGCTTCAGCGACATCCTGCGCGATATCGGCGGCGCGGTGCAGACGAACGCCGACAATATTCGGCCCGATCAGTTCTTTCTGCGCGGCTTGGAGATGACTTCGCGAAACTTCCGCAAGAACGGCTTCATGGACCCGACGTACACGCCGCGCGACTTCGCGAACGTCGAGCGGGTCGACATCTTGAAAGGTCCGGCGTCGGTCGTTTACGGTGCGGGACAGCCCGCCGGTACGGTGAATCTGGTCACTAAAAAGGCGTTGCAAGATCGCTTCGTTTGGGGCGGCATGACCTACGGCAGCTACGGGCTGCAACGCTACCAGCTCGACGCCAATAGCATGAATGAAGCCGGCGACTTGCTGGTTCGCGTCAACGCCGCCTATCAAGACGGCGACAGCTTCCGCAATTTCGGCTTCAACGAACGCACGTTCATCGCGCCGACATTCACGAAGCTGCTCGGCGGCGACACCGCGATCACCTGGGAGGGCGAGTTTCACGAAGACCGCCGCATGCGCGATTCCGGTATCATCGCCGTGAACGGCAATGCGCGATTCTTCTCCGAAAAGCAATTCTTCGGCGCGACGACGGACTTTGCCGACTACACCGACTACCGTTCGACGCTCTCGCTGACGCACAAGTTCAACGACGCGTGGCAACTCTACTTGGGTACGACGTCGCTGTTCTATAAAGCTCCGTCGCGCGGGCTCGTGCCGCAAACCGGCTTTACGACCGTCTTGACCCCTGAAGGCTTTTACGCCGGGGCAGGCGGCCTCGGCAATCTTCTCAACCGTCAGCAGAATGAGGCGACGAAGTTCCGCGAGCAGAATCACGCCTTCATCACGAACCTGACGGGCGAATTCGACACCGGCCCGATTACGCACAACATGTTGCTTGGCAGCGAGACCAACTTCTTCGTCGCGAATCACGATCAGTTTACGACTTCGATTCCGGGCCTCGATCCCGCCTTGACGTTCGATCCGACGACGCTCGCGCAGCCGTATCCGGGCGCGACGCCGGTCAACGCGTCGTTTACGTTCGATAATCCCGGCTACTACCAAAATCGCTTCGGCACGTACTTCCAAGACGTGATGCAGATCACCGATCGGCTGACGTTCATGGGAGGCGTGAGGTGGGACACAATGCGGGTCAACTACGACCGCGCGTTGTTGTTCGGCGGATTCCCGATCTTCGCGCCGCCCGCCTCGAACGAGACGTTCGATCGTTGGTCGCCGCGGGCCGGCCTCGTCTATGAACTCGTGCCCGGGGCGATGTCCGTCTACGGGCTCTACACTCGCTCGTTTAGCCCGCCGAACGGTAGCGTTTTCGGTGCGGCTCCGCTCGCCCCGGAATTGGGCGAGATTTGGGAAGGAGGCGTGAAGACCAACATCTTCGACAACCTCATTCTCACCGTCGGCGGGTTCCAGATCGACCGTGACAACGTCGCCGTGCAAATCAACAACTTCAACATCGTCAACACGGCCGTGCAGCGCAGCAAGGGCGTCGAGTTGAACTTGGCCGGCCAATGGACCGAGCGCTTGAGCACGGTGACGAACTACACCTATGCCGACGTCTCGCAATTCGATCCGGGGGGCGTGGCCGCGATCAACGGTCGCGTTCGCGGCGTACCGTTCGGCGTCGGCAACGCTTGGACTCGCTACAACTTCGTTCAGACTCAGCAGTCGACGCTCGGCGTCGGGCTCGGCTACGTCTACGTCGGCGAACGCCGCGGCGATTACACGACCCCGCTTCGTCTCGCCGCCTACGACCGCTGGGATCTTGGTCTGTTCGGCCGTTACGGCCGCTGGGACATGACCGCCTACGTCGAAAACATCTTCGACGTTCGCTACGAAACCGGTTCCATCGACCAGTACCAAGTTTATCCGGGCGCACCGGTCAACTTCCGCTTCCAACTCGGCGCAACGTTCTAAGGCGGCCGCCGCCCCTCAATTCTCCACCCGTGGCCGCCGAACGGCGATTAAACGCAGTCCCATAGTTGCTGCGGGACCTCATGTGAGATTGTAAAACCCGTGTCGAGGAACAGCCGGTAATCTTTCGGCATCGTCCTGAACGACTCAATGAAGTTGTCTTAGGTGCATTGCTGAGATGGCGTCGGAGGCGTCCAGCAATGTGGAGCGAGATGGAATTTGTATTTCGGCGGCTCAGGAATTGCCTCGCCGATCATTTCTTTGTCGGGTTTCTTCTCGACAAAGTGAAAGTAGGTCGGGTTGTACTTCATATTGGACTCGTTAGCTTGAGTCGCACTCCGACGACCTCGTATTCGACTCGTTGACTTGACCTTTTATCTGACCAAAGGGTGTCAAAAAAGGTGTCAAAACGAGAGGGTGTCACAGGCCAACAAAAAACCCCTCGTCGCAAACTGTGTTGCGACAAGGGGTTTAGAAGTGGAGCGGAAGGGAGTCGAACCCTCGACCTCTGCATTGCGAACGCAGCGGCAAAAATAATTGTTGTTACGTAGCAAGGACTTACGGCGACGCGTGATACCTTTTTGCCTCCCGAAACGGTACAAAAGGTATCACCGAAGGTATCTCCGAGGGACTACGCCCAGGCGACAACGACATGCCTCGCAAGACCGAACTAACATGGCAAGCAGGAACCGGCGGGCGGCAAGGCCGCTGGCGAAAAAAATATCGAGGACGCGTTTGCTACTTCGCGTTTGGTAGATCCAAAAGCGACCTCGAAGGCTACAAGCAGGCCGTCATTGCGTGGCAGCAAAAGAAAGACGAAATCGATGTAGAGGAGGCCCAGCGTCCAAGGACACATCAGGATCAATACGAACAAGTCATTGAACGCTGGACGCACATCCTGCAATGGTCCGTTGAAAACGACGACCAAGAGCACGCAGATGTTGCGCGTCGTAAGATCGAGCAACTCAAGGCACGGCTGAGCCGCGACGTGCTTCCGCCGCTTGGGTTCAGTGACGGAATCGAATCCCTGTACGAGTGTCCGCCGGAGTTGCTGGAGCGGTTTCTTCAGAAAGCAGGGTTTTCGTCAGAGGCGCCACCTGACCCGCGATTAGCTACAACCGTGACGCCGTCGGCGAACGCACTCAAATCGATGGACGGTAGCCGCAGCCGCTTGTTGGGCGAAGTTTGGGCCGATCGAGAAGAATCGCAGCGTCGCAAAGCTCGGAACAGCAAGGATACGGTTGAGGCGTTGGTCGATTCGTTCTTGACGACCAAACGCGAGCGAGTGAAAGCAGGGAGCCTGTCGGCAGGTCGATATGATCCCCTTCGCGTTCATCTCCATCATCTTCGCGATTGGCTTGGTCCAAATTTGCCGGTCGCGAGTATCAGTGGGAAAGTTATCAAGGACTATCACGGTGAGTTGTTGAAGTGTGTTGCCGACGAGAAATTGTCGTCAAGCTACGCTCACGACAGGATGAACGCGCTTAAGGGATTCGTCCGCTGGCTGTGGCGGACGGAAGCCATTGAAGCGTTGCCGAGAATCCTTGACACCAGGAACGAAGATCTCCGCGTAACCAAGAAGATGTCGAACCCGGCGGTCTTCACGATTCCTGAGGTTAAGAAGCTGCTTAAAAGCTCTACGCAGCGCACGAAGTTGTATCTGCTTCTAATGCTCAACACCGGCATGGGGCAAAAGGATCTCAGTGATCTTCGGCCGAGCGAAGTCGATTGGAAATCAGGCACGATTACTAGAAAAAGGTCGAAGACCGCTAAGCATGACAGTGTTCCCGTAGTCACCTACATACTCTGGAAAGAGACGTTGCGTTTGCTTCGCAAGGAGCGCGCTGAAGGTGCATCAAGCGTGCTTGTTAATGACGATGGCGGACCGCTTAAGGTCGAAGCTCTGGGGTCGACGGGCAAGCTCCGGAAGATTGATAATGTTGCGAGTGCCTTTGCCAGATTGAGACGGAAGGTCGGAATTCAAAAGCCATTGAAGCTGTTCCGAAAGACATCGGCGACACTCCTAAAATCTTCCAAACAGTTTTCAGGAATCGAGACGCTATTTCTTGGCCACTCTCCCCGTTCGATGGGCGATCGCCATTATGCCCAAGCTCCTCAGTCGCTTTTGGACGCGGCGCTCGTGTGGCTCGGCAAACAGTATGGCTTGAAATAGGCCGACTTTTCTCTCCCTGAAGAAAAAGCTTGACCGGATTCGCGACGTCCGTAATATACAAGTGTCGTCGGCGTCGTTTATCGCCGCGACCTAGCACTGACACTTGTAATTGTCGTGCTCTGATTGTCATGCCTTAGGCATGTGCCAGAAACGGCGAATTCTGATTCGTAAGAACCAGATTCAGCCGGACGCAGACTTGGCCCGGTAAATACCGGTGACTCAATCTGCGTAGCGCCTTTCCGGCCTCTAGTCAGGCCGCGTCTCACTGTGCGCGTCAGCAAGTCCGATTGAATCGTGCAGTGGCGTTTTTCGCGTCGCGATGCGGCGTGGCGCCTCCGGCGTTCACCATGCTTTCTTTGAGAATCAAATGTCAACTTCCGACTGGCCTAACGAATCATGGAGTCGCCGCGTCGCGAGCAATGAGTCGCAGGCTGCGTACTTATCCGGACGGCTGATCAACTGTCTTGAATTTCACGCCACGCAAGCGTATCTCCTCAGCCTTATCGACAAGGATTACGAAGCAGAGGTACAGCGGAACCTTGTCAATCAGTCCATCGTTCAACTGCTAACGATTATTCGAGCTGGGCCACTTCGGTCACCATTGCCGATTAAGGTCCTTCGGCGCCTGAGCAACCTACTTGCCGACAAAGCGAGTGAATGGGGCGATGACCCAGTCGGCGAGGCGGATCATGAAAACGCATGGAACTTGTTGAATGATCCAGACGCTGAGTACGAGCTGCTGAGTCACGAGAGAAAACTCCGTGACATCGCGTTCTATTCAAGCGCTGTCTCGATGGATGAGTTCTGCCGCGAAATCGAGGAGAGCCTCGTTCAGGGACTATACGAGTTCACCGTCCTCGGGAAGGAACTGGACTCAGTCGTTCGCTCACCGTTGGTTTACCAGGCTGTTTTGATCTACAGCGAACCTGAGGTAGTGAATCACGACGGCGCCACGACTCCAGCGATCAGAGCTAAGGAAGATTCCTTAGCGGCAGTTATCCCCGAAGTACCTCATGAGATTTTCGCTCAGAAGAAGCGGCGAGTAGGTTGTCGCGTATGTAAGGCAGGTGACGTCGCACCGAAAGCAGGATGGGCAAGGAGCCTTAGCATGCTCACGAAATCGCTGATTCCTGCTTTACACATAGAAGCCGACGAAGTCCCGACACCAGACGCTGCACAGATTATCGAGTCGATAGATTCCGCTATCTGGACGCATCTCGATCCCCTGTTGCCAAGGTGGGATCGTCGTCGCCGTCGCCTGTCAGTGAATGGGCAGGTGATCAAAGATTTTCACACGCAAGGGTCGAGGGGAATTCAAGAGGCCATCATTCGGCGGCTCGATGAACTAGGTTGGCCGCAGGCAATCGACATCGGCGAACTAATTGTTCGGCGTGGCGAATTGACTTCTGACAAAAGCATAACGGATGCGATCACGCAACTAAACCGATCGTCGGTAGTGGCGCAGCAAGAGAGCCCCTTGCAACTCCGATTTGGAAAAACCGAAGGTCGGATCTTCTGGTCTCTCAATAAACCATAGTCATCACGTACGCTCCGACTGGGCTCCGACTTCGCTCCAGAGGAACAAAGTCTATCATTTCTGCTTAACCGCACTCACTGCGAGGCAAACATGATCGACTTTGCAACCGAAGCACTTATTACCTTGGCCGACGCCGCGAATCTCACGCCGCTGCGGCCGCATGTCTCCACCATTCGACGGTGGATTCGGATCGGGGTGCGCGGCGAGATCCTCGAAACGGTTCGCATTGGTGGGCGCCGACTCACGAGTCGTGAGGCAGTAAGCCGGTTTCTCACCAGCATCAATTCCATGAATGAGCGCCACGACGCGGATTCGGTGGTAACAAAGCCTTCAACGAAAGCGGTTGATTGATCTCGGGGTCGTATTGATTTTACTTTTTTAGGGAGGCTGTATGAGACACAAGGTGTTGACTCGTCAAGAAACTAAGAGCCGGAAGATCGTTGCCAGCTTCGCGACTGAGCTTCGTCAACTGGTACTCAAGTACCGAAGCGATTTCCACAGCGTACTCACGGTTCAGCGCGACGAATTTGCAACCTTCAATCAGGTC
>JAEUIN010000121.1 GCA_016793115.1 Planctomycetaceae bacterium | reverse complement strand
CGGAAGATGCGCACCTTCTCCGACCGAGCGGAGGCTCATCTCTCACCGAGATACCAGCGCGGCTTCATGCGCGGGCCGTAGGTCAGGCCGAACTTCGCGACCGCCGCCTCGTGCACGTAGCGAACCGCCTCTTCGGGGGAGTCCGTTACCATCAGGGCGGAGGCGTCGACTGCGTCGATCGTCTTTTCCGTGACCAATCGTCCGAGCATCGCCGTCAGCGGCCGCCAGTAGTCGACGCCGATCAGCACCACCGGGAACTGCGAAATCTTCTTCGTCTGAATTAGCGTCGCCACTTCGAAGATCTCATCAAGCGTGCCGTAGCCGCCGGGCATGGCGATGAAGGCGTACGAATACTTCACCAGCATCAACTTGCGCACGTAAAAGTGGCGAAACGTCACCCAACGATCGAGATACGGGTTGGGCTTTTGCTCATGCGGCAATTCGATGTTGCAGCCGACCGACATCCCGCCGGCGTCTTTCGCCCCGCGATTCGCCGCTTCCATCACCCCCGGGCCGCCGCCGGTCATCACCGTAAAGCCGGCCTCGGCCAACAACTTGCCGACCGCGCGCGAACGCTTGTAATACTCGTGGTCTTCCGCGAAGCGGGCCGAGCCGAACACGGTGACGCAGGGCCCGACGAAGCTCAGCGCGCGAAACCCGGAGATCATCTCCCAGAAGATCCGCGCGGCCCGCCACAGTTCCGAACCGCGGTTCTGCGGACCCTGGAGAAACTTCCGCTCGGAAGGGGTTTCGTCGCCGGGCAACGTCCGCGCGGCCCCGGTCACCTCGGCTGCGGCCGGAGCGTCGGTGAGTCGGTCGGCGGCGGCGTTCGGCGAAGGGGGCTGGGGCGACACGAGCGCTAGGAAAACAAGAAAATGGAGTTCAATTCGGCGAGGCCGGCCGAACCGTGCGGAAAAGCCTGCAGCGCGCCATGAAAGCAAGTTACCATCATAACTCGCCCTCTCATCGTTCATCGACAAAATGCGTCGCGCACTGCAGAGCGACCGGTACGCACGGTTTTTTGAAACGCCCCCCTCGTCCTGAGTTGATTCATGAAATACGTCATCGCCGTGCTCGCGTTTGCGGCCGGTCTTGCGGCCGAACCTGCTTGCGCCGCCGAGCGGCGTCCGAACGTCTTATTCATCATCGCCGACGACCTGACGGCGACCGCGCTGTCGTGCTACGGCAACGAACTATGCCGCACGCCGAACATCGATCGTCTCGCCGCCTCGGGCGTCCGCTTCACGCGCGCTTACTGCAACGCGACGTATTGCGGACCGTCGCGGGCGTCGTTTCTGTCGGGCTATTATCCCCATGCCACCGGCGTGCTCGGCTACACAAGCCCGCGCCCGGCCATCGGCGAGCGGGCGACCTGGCCGCAGCATTTCAAAAACGCGGGCTACTACACGGCGCGCGTCAGCAAAATCTATCACATGGGCGTGCCCGGCGGCATTGAAGAGGGGAGCGACGGCGCCGACGATCCGGCCTCGTGGACCGAGCGGTTCAACAGCCCCGGTCCGGAATGGAAAGCGCCCGGCACGGGCGAGACTTTGGAGGGCAACCCCGACGGTAAGAAGCCGGTCGTCGGCGGCAATACGTTCGTCGTGGTCGAAGCCGAAGGCGACGATCTTGTTCACTCCGACGGCAAGACCGCGGCGCGGGCCGTACAGCTGCTCGAGCAACATGCCGACGAACCGTTTTTCTTGGCCGTCGGATTCGTTCGCCCGCACGTGCCGTTCGTCGCGCCGCGCAACTACTTCGAGCCGTTTCTGCCGTACGACAAATTACCATTGCCGCCGAAGATCCCCGACGATTGGGACGACATTCCCAAAGCGGGCATCAACTACAAGACAAGCGTGAACATGAAGATGGACGTTCGCCGACAGAAAAAGGCGATCGGCGGCTACTATGCCGCGGTCGCCTATCTCGACGCCCAGGTCGGCAAAGTGCTCGCCGCGCTGGAGCGTTCGGGGCAGGCCGACAACACGATCGTCATTTTCACCAGCGACCACGGCTATCATCTCGGCGAGCACGATTTTTGGGCCAAAGTGAGTCTGCGCGACGAATCGGCCGGAGTGCCGCTCATCGTGCGCGTCCCCGGCAAACGCCCCGCGGTCTGCCGCTCGCTGGTCGAACTCATCGATCTTTATCCGACGGTCGCGCGATTGTGCGGCTTAGAAGTGCCCGCTCGGCTGCAAGGGAAAGACATTTCCGCGATGTTCGACGATCCGCGTCGGCAAGTCCGCGACACGGCGTTCTGCGTCGCCCCTTCGAGCAGAGGCTTTTTGTTGCGCGACGACAAATGGGCTTATTTGCAATACGCGGAAGATGCGTCGCGGGGCGTCGAACTCTTCGACGTCGCGGCCGACCCGCGGCAAAACACGAATCTCGCCGACAAGCCGGAGCAGGCCGGCGTCGTCGCCGCATTTAAAGCCAAGCTCGCCGACAAACTCCGGGAAGTGCGCGACAACGATTTGCCGTAACTCTGCGCAAGGCCTGCGGCCTCTGCGAGCTTCGCTTACACACGCGGCGTCCTTGCGTGTCGAGCTCTTACCAAAAACAGACGGCGATCCCCAGCGCCGTCGAGGTCAAGACGATTCCGACGGCGAAACTGCGCGCATTGAAGTAGCGCCAACCAACGGCTGCGAACGCCCATCCGAAGCCGGCAACCACTAGGCCGGCGGCGCAGTCGACGGGGCGCTGATCCCTGACATAGCGAGGGTAGCCGAATTCGTTGATTCCGGACATCGGACCGCGAAACCCATCGGCCAAGTGAAACACGACGTACGCGAGGGCCGCGCCCGACAGCGCCCCGATCGTGAAGCGCCACAGCGCATTGACAGGGCTGCGCGATGGCAGAGTCGCTTCCGTGCCCGTCTCGGCCGTCGCCCGCCGTTGCGATGTCACACCGTACCAGTAGCCCAGCGGCCCGCCGGCGATCATTCCGGCGATTAGCCAGGTCTCGTACTCCTCGAGCAAGAAGCCGAGCGTCAACAAGAGAGTGAGCCACACGGCAGCCCCGGTCAGCACGAGCCCCGCCGCCGTCGACCAGGCCGTCCAGACGAACGCGTTCGGCGAGCGGCCGGCGAGCCGATAGACGAGACGGAGGGCAATGCCGCAACAAGCGACGAGCGTGCTCAGCAGCGTCGCTTCGATAAACAAATCGATCTCCACGTCCGACGAACTGGGCGATTGCCATGGCCAACGCACCGGGTGCGCAGCTCCTGAGTAGGCCTGCGGCGGATCCCAGAGCGGCGCTTGATTCGTGGCGGCGACGACTCCCGTCAGCCCGAAGCTCCCCCACTTCACCCAGCGACTGGTGCCGTCGGGAAGCCGCTCCATGTCGAGGTATCCCTGCCCGCGCCACACGGGGAACAACACGAGCAGCAAGCTCCCGAGCGCGACGACGCCCAGGTAATAGGCTCGGCACGTGCGAGCGAAACGATCGTCAGACTGAGTCGGCATGGCCGTTCCCTCGCGCACGCTCTCGCCGGCGACACAGTTGAATTGTGAATCGGCAAGCGCCCCCGGTTCAAGATCTCGAAGCCGAGAAACGCGGGATCTTACCTTTGGAACAAGCTGGGGTGCGGAGCCCCCCGATCGTTCGATGCGCCCAGTTTCCGGCAACTTGAGAATCGACGGCGAGGCTCACGCCTAAATCGATTCGCTCATCTACGCCGCGAATGGGTGCGACGACGTCGTTGAGTTGGAAGCCGCATTCTGTTAAGAACGGCGAGCGGTAGACTTCGGAAGCGATCATTCCCGAGCGATTCGGTATGAAGCGACTCGCCATCGTCGTTGCGACATTGCTCGCCCTGGCCGGAGGCGTCATGGGCGCGGCGTGGGGCGCAATGATCGCCGCCTTCGCCGGCGATGCGGGTGTTTCGGAATGGGGCCGGTGCTGCTGGACGGTCGCCTTCGTTATCGGCGGCGCCTGTCTGATCGCGACGCCCGGGCTTGGCCTTGGTGCTTGGAGCGCGCCGCCGTTCTTTCGTCGGCCTTTAGCCGCGGCCGCCGCCGTCGACGCGGCGGCGGTTCTCTCGTTGCCGCTTCAAAAAGATTTCGGCCTCGGCATCGACTTGCGCGGACTGATGACTCTCGCCTTAATCCTCTCAGGGCTATTGATAGGGACGGCCGCACCGGATCTCCGCCGCCGCCTCGCGAACGGCGTCGGAAGATGAACGAGACCGCGCCGCTGCGATCGTCGCACCGCAAAACTGGGCAGCGACTTGCGGAGAACCCCTTGGTCGCGTCTTTGTCCTCACTCGCGACATCAACCATGTGCCGGCGGGCGGAACGCCGCGGAGGGCGTTCCCTACAGATGTTGCGCAGGGCTGGGGTGGTGACGAATCGGCTACTCGAAGTGGCGCGGCTGGCCGGTCGCTTCGAGGACGGAGAGCCAGAGGTCGCCGTCGGGGTCGACCGTGTTGCGGCGTGAAACGGCGAGCGGAATCGGAATATGGACGAAGCGGCCGTGCCAGCGGCCGATCACCATCTCCGTGCGGCCGGCCATCGCGGCATGCACCGCGTTGTGCGCCAAGCGAATGCAGTAAACGCTGTCGTACGGATTGGCCGACACGCTGCGGATGGCGTAGCTCGGGTCGATGTACTTGAGATTCAGTTCGGTGTCGTGGGCGGCGAAGTCGGCGGCGATCTTATCTTTCAGGAAAATGCCGATGTCGTGCAACTTGGTGTTGCCCGAGGCGTCGGTGCCGTTGGAGGCGGCGTGGATGAGGTCTTGCCCGGCCCCTTCGGCGACGACCACGACGGCGTGCCCGCGAGATACCGTGCGCTGCCGCAATTGCGCGAGGAAGCCGCGGGGGCCGTCGAGTTTGAACGGCACCTCGGGAATAAGCACGTAGTTGGCGTCGTTCTTAGCGAGCGCGGCGTAGCAGGCGATGAAGCCGCTATGTCGGCCCATCAGTCGCACGAGGCCGACGCCGTTGGGCGCGGCCTTGGCTTCGATGTGCGCGGCGCGGATCGACTCGGTCGCCATCGAAAACGCGGTTTGAAAGCCGAAGCTTTGATCGATGTAGGGAATGTCGTTGTCGATCGTCTTCGGCACGCCGACGACGGCGATCTTCGCGCCGCGCTCGGCCACCGCGCCGGCGATCTTCATCGCGCCGCGCAGCGTGCCGTCGCCGCCGATGACGAACAGAATGTTGATGTTCATCCGCTCCAGGCAATCCACGATCTCTTCCGGATTCTGCTCGCCGCGCGAGGTGCCCAGAATCGTACCGCCGTCGGCGTTGATGCTGCTCACAAATTCGGGAGTGAGGTCGAGCACGCTCCGGCCGTAGCGGGCGACGAAGCCTTGATAGCCGTTGCGGAAGCCGTGGATGCGGCGGACGCCGTAGTGAAACGCCAACTCCATGACGAGCCCGCGAATGACGTCGTTCAGACCGGGGCAGAGGCCGCCGCAGGTGACGATGCCGACGCGGGTCTTCGAGGGATCAAAGAAGATTTTCTTGCGCGGACCGGCCGGTTCGAAGCCGGGCAACGCGTCGACCGCGCCGCCGCGGGCCGTGGCCATGTGCACGGTGTCGTCGAACAACACACGATCGCTTTCGTCGACGTTGTTGATGCTCCAGCGTCGCTGCTCGAGCAGAGGAGCGAGCGGCGAATCGAGTCGGCAAGGCCCCAGCGTCTTGACGTGCAGGTCCGCCGTTTCCTTCATGATCGCGTCGACCATCATTTGTCGTCGCTCCTTGGCCGGTTGAGGGCCGATGACTCCGCCGTAAAGCAAAGTCCGGCACCGGCGGGTCGTCCGCCGGCGATTAACAAACGTCCAGTTCTAAGCACCGGCGGGCGAGCCGCCAGTGCCACCCAAAAAGTCGGTTTTGCGTCAACTATCCCGTCGTGCGCATGCCGGCGGCGACGCCTTGCACCGTGAGGCGCAAGAGATCGCGTTGGCGTTCGGCTTCGGCTTTGTCGGCCTCCGACATCTCCGCTTCGTTTTGCACCAGGGCGCGTCGCCGTCGCATGAACTCGATTTGAATCAGGTTCAACGGATCGATGTACGGGTTGCGAACGTCGATCGAGCTTTGAAACCAGGGGGTCGCCGCCAACAGTTCCGGGACACCGATCAAATCGAGGATGGCCTGCCGCGTCTTGTCGCGCTCCGAAGCGATGCGAGTCCACATCCGTTTGCGGACGTCGTCGGATTCGCAAAGCTCGGCGTAGCGTTGGGCGACATACATATCGGCCTTGGCCAGGGCCAGGGCGGCGTTGTCGATCGTCGCCTGAAAAAACGGCCACTGCCGATACATTTCGCAGGCCGTTTGCCAGGCTTGGCGATCGTTGTATTTCACGTCGACGAGCGCCGTGCCGAGTCCGTACCAAGCCGGGATCATGCAGCGATTCTGCGTCCAGGAGAAGACCCAGGGAATCGCGCGCAAGTCGCCCAGCGATCGCTCGCCGCGGCGGCGCGAGGGGCGCGAGCCGATCGGCAGGTTTTCGATTTCGTCGATCGGCGTCGTTTCGGAAAAGAATTGCATGAAGCCGGGCTGGTCGACCAATTCGCGGTAGGCCTCGAGCGAATGCTGCGAGAGGGAGTCCATGAGCGCGAACCATTCGGCTTTCGGGGCCGCGCGCGGCAAAGTCGAGGCGGTGAGCGTCGCGCCGGTGACTTGCTCCAAGTGCCGGTAGGCGATGTGCAAGTCGTCGTAGCGCTCGGCCAAAACCTCGCCTTGCTCGGTTAGCCGCAAGTGGCCGTCGAGCGCTTCGTTGGGCAGCGAATGAATGCCGCGGGCCGCGGGACCGCCGCCGCGGCCGAGCGAGCCGCCGCGACCGTGGAAGAAGGTGAGCCGTACGCCGCGGAGTTTGGCCGCTTGCTGCAATTCGCTCTGAGCCCGATAGAGGCCCCAGCAGGCGGCGAGATAGCCGCCGTCTTTGGTGCTGTCGGAGTAGCCGACCATGACGATCTGGCGACTCCCTTGCTTGCGCAAGTAGTCGGCGTAGACCGGCTGGTCGAGCATCGTCGAGAGCGTTTGCGCGGCATTCTTGAGGTCGCCGATCTTTTCAAACAGCGGCACGATGCGCAGTTCGGCCTCGGCGATCGGTTCGCCGGCGCCGGCCGCCGCCGCCTTGGCCCACGTCCAGAGCCAGAGCACGGTCACGATGTCGGACGCCGAACGCGTGAGGCTGATGATGTTGCCGCCGAGGCAGCGAGTGCCGAAGCGGACCATCGCGCGGTGCAGCAGACGATAGAGCGCGAGCGTGTCGACTGTGAGCGGGGCCAGGTTCGCTTCGTCGATACTCGCCGTGGTGCCGAGCGATTTCGTCAGCACGGCCTGCCTCGCCGCCTCGTCCATCTCGGCGTAGCCTGTCGTCACGCCGCAGGCCGCGAGCACTTCGCTCATCACTTCCGAATAGCGGCGCGCGTCTTGGCGAACGTCGAGCTTGGAAAGATGCAGCCCGAACACCCGGACCAGATCGAGCCAGCCGCGGACTTCGTGGTCGACGAGCAGGCCGTCGCGATCGATTTGCAGCGACTCGCACAGGGCGACGACGTCGGCTTCGAACTCGGCGCCGTCGCCGTAGTCGCCCGGCGACGGTGCGGCCGCGACGCTTGCGACTTTGGACTGCGTCAGACGCCACTCGATCATCTTGATCCAGCGGCGATACGCCTCATACGGCGGGTCTTCTTTGGCGTACTCCGCCAATTCGGGCCAGCGCTCCGTGGCCGCAGCGAATCGGTCGCGGAGCGTCGTCGAGCCGCAGGTCGCGTTGAGCGAAATCGTGAGGTAGTCGTACAGTCGGCGGCAGGTCTTGAGGTGTTGCTCGACGGCGGCGTTGCGAAGCATGCAGAGCGTTTGCTCGGTGACTTCGGCGGTGACGTAGGGATTGCCGTCGCGGTCGCCCCCCATCCAGGAGCCGAAGGTGAGAAACGTCGGCACTTCGAACGCTTCACCCGGGTAATACTCGCTCAAGGCGCGACGCAACGCGCGATACACCTGCGGCACGACTTCCCACAACCGCGGCACGATCGAGAGGCCGCGTTCGACTTCGTCGAGCACGGTGGGGCGGGAGGCGCGGAGGAATTCGGTTTGCCACAGAATTCGCAGCTCGGATTGGAGATGCTCTTCCAGATCGCGCCGCTCGCGGGGCATGAGGTCGGCGCGGTCGAGTTCTTCGAGCGCGAAGCGCATGCGGCGGAGCTTGGCCCGGATGGAGCGCCGCTTGGCCTCGCTCGGGTGGGCGGTGAAGATGAGTTCGATCGAGAGTTCGCCGAGCGCGGCGCGGACGTCGTCGGGCGAGAGGCCGTGCCGCTTCAGCTCGGCGACCGCGGCCCCGAGCGATTCGGAAATCGGTTCGGGATCGAGTTCGGATTCGCGCTCGCGCAGCACGCGGACCCGCTGCCGATCTTCGGCGATGTTGGCGACATCGAAAAAGATGCTGAAGGCGCGGGCGACCGTGCGGGCTTCATCGAGCGAAAGCGTCGCGATTTTCGCGGCCAGGGCCCGCTCCGCCTCCTGATCGCCGCCGCGCCGTTCGCGGGCCAGCAGACGGATGGATTCGACGAGTTCCAGTGCGGGCGCGCCGGCCAGATCGGTAATGACGGTGCCCAGCAAATCGCCGAGCATGCGAACATCGCGGCGAAGTAGATCGTTGCTTACCACGGTCGAAGAGATTCTCTGAGATTCGGGCGGTTGGGCGGGAACGATGGAGCGCCGCCGTGCGGAAGCGGCGCGCTTCGGCCCCAATGTAACAAACCGCGTGCCGCGGCACAGAGAACCCGCCCCGGTGAGCGGTCCGCACCGGCCTCGGCACGCCTGATTTGGCAGGAACTTCGCACGGCTCAGTTTGCGGAGCGGCACGCCGTTTGTGCGGGCGTGTCGGGCAATGCTGCTCAAGAACGTTGCATAGCGCCGCGTTAGGACTTCGTGTCCCAAAGTTCGGCGTCGCGACGTGCGACGGAAAAAACGCGCCTCGCCGGCGGCGGGGCGAAGCTCGCGCGAAGAGTCGCATTGCCGTCTTCGCACGAAGTTGCGGTCGGCAAAAGCACCGCGTACGCCGTGCAAGGCGAAAACGCGGAGAAGTCGCCGCACGGCTCGCTGCGTAGGCTCACCGAGGAGGCCGGTACGCGACTTGCTTTCGCTCGTCGCCCATTCGCGCGATTGGAACCAGCCGAATCCGCGCGCCGCATCGCCTTTTACCCGCGAGGTCGCATCATGGAACCGCTCAGCGCCGCACCGGAACGAGAAGTCGTGTTGCCGCTCGAGGAAGTGAGCCATCTCGTTTCGATGAGCGGCAATCCGGCCGAGACGCTGGGAAACATCACCGCGCTCATTCAAATGCGGTTCGCGGTCGACGTCTGTTCGCTGTACCTGCTCGATCCGTCGCGCACGAGCTTGGTGCTGGCCGCCACGGTGGGGCTGCGGGCCGACGGCATCGGCCGGGTGCGGATGGATATCCGCGAAGGCTTGGTCGGGCTGGTGGCCGAAAAGATGGAGCCGATCTGCGTCGACGACGCGTTTAATCATCCGCGATTCAAGTACTTCCCCGAGGCCGGCGAAGACCCTTATCACTCGTTTCTCGGCGTGCCGGTGTGCGACCGCGGCGCGTTGCAAGGGGTGCTCACCATTCAAACCACGGAGCCGCGCTCCATTACGACCGACGAGATTCGCCTGCTGCAAACGACCGGTTCGCAAGTGGCTTCGCTCGTCGCCGAAGCGCGGGCGCTCGAGCTGTTCCGCGTGCCGTCGTACGAGCGGGCCGAGGGTTTGGCGAACAATCTTTGGTGGAGTTGGGACGTCGAATCGACGAACATCTACCGCGAGCTCGATCCGGTTCGCTGGCGCGAACTCGTCCATAATCCGATCGAACTCTTGAACGAGATTCCGATCAACTCGTTTCAACAGCGGGCCGACGAGCGCGTGCTGCATAGCCGCATCAACTATGCGTATCGGCGGCTGCACGAGTATCTGCAGACCGACAAGACTTGGAGCTCCGGCAATGCGGGCGTGCTCCGCGCGCGGCCGGTGGCCTACTTCTCCGCCGAGTTCGGCATTCACGAATCGGTGCCGATCTATTCCGGCGGCCTCGGTATTCTCGCCGGCGACCACGTGAAGAGCGCGAGCGATTTGGGAGTGCCGCTCGTCGGCATCGGCCTCTTCTACGATCAAGGGTACTTTCGTCAGCGTCTCGACCTGGAAGGCATGCAACAGGAGGACTACATCGATGTCGATCCGAACAAACTCCCCTTGCAACCGGCCATCGGAGCCGACGCGAAGCAACTCGTCGTGTCGGTCGAAACCCGCGGCGGACCGATCCACGCGCGCGTGTGGAAGCTCACGGTCGGTCGCAACACGCTCCTGCTGCTCGATTCCGACGTCGAAGGCAACGCCCCCGAAGACCGAGAACTGACCTCGCGACTCTACGGCGGCGACACCCGCGTGCGCATCCGTCAGGAGCTCATGCTCGGCGTCGGCGGCTATCGGGCCTTGCGAGCGCTCGGCATCAAGCCGGGCGTGCTGCATTTGAACGAAGGACATAGCGCGTTCGCGGCTCTCGAGGTGGTGCGGCTGCGCATGCAGCAGGAAGGCATTCCCTTCGACGAAGCGGCGCGGCGCGTGTCGTCGCAAATCTGCTTCACGACCCATACTCCGGTCGCCGCCGGGCACGATCGCTTCACGCCGCACCAGATCGACGAACACTTGGGCCCGCTCCGCGAGAGCATGGGCTTGAGCCATGACCATCTCATGGCGTTAGGCCGCGTCGACCCGTACAACCCGAACGAAGAATTCTGCATGACGGTGCTCGCGTTGAAGCTTTCGCGGCGGGCCAATGCGGTGTCGTCGCTACACGGCGAAGTCTCGCGGAGCATGTGGACCGGGCTTTATCCGGGGCGACCGCCCGAAGACGTGCCGATCGGCCACATCACCAACGGCGTGCACGTGCTCAGCTGGCTCGCGCCGCAGATGCAACAGCTTTACGACCGACATCTCGGCCCGGAATGGCAAAAGAACAGCGGGCAGTCGGGCGTCTGGGAGAACGTCGAAAAGATCGAAGACGGCGAATTCTGGGAAACGCACATCACGCTTAAGTCGCGAATGATGGAATTCGTGCGACGCCGCGCGGCGCGGCAAGCCGAGCGACGCGACGAGCCGCCGGAGCATGTCGCCCAATTGAAGCGCGCGCTCAGCATGGACGCCCTCACGATCGGCTTCGCGCGCCGCTTCGCCACCTATAAGCGGGCCGACCTGTTGTTCCAAGACATCGATCGCGTGGCGGAGTTGATCGGCGACCCGAAGCGCCCCGTGCAGTTCGTGTTCGCCGGCAAGGCGCATCCGCACGACAAGCCGGGCAAAGCGATTCTGCAAAAGATCGCGCAGCTGGCCCGCGATCCGCGCTTCGCCGGTCGGCTGGTGTTTGTGGAAGACTAC
>JAEUIN010000054.1 GCA_016793115.1 Planctomycetaceae bacterium | reverse complement strand
TGTAGCAGCCGACGATTTCGGACCGAGCACGCGCCGCTCCAGCACGATGTTGCGTTGCCGCAAAACGTCGCGCACGGCCGGCGTGACGACGGCTTTCGGACCGACGACCAGCCGGCGTTTGTCGCCGAGCCGACCGTCGATTTCCGCGAGCGTAACGACCTGGGTCGCCACTTCCAACGCATCGACCGCGGAAACCTCAACCGGCTTTGCGGAGGAGACGACCGGCGAAGATGACGCAAGGGGCGCAGCGGTCGACAGGCGCGAGAGGGCCTCGCGTACCAGTCGTTCGATTTCCGCTGCGCTCACGTTCATCTGTCCGTCGTCGTCCTAGCCTTAGCCGTCTTGAATCCCCATCACGCTCCAGCGAACCGGCGTGTTGTCGCTCTGCATCAGCTCGCGGGTCCCCTTGCCGTCGCTGGTGATCAGGACCGTCTGGCCTGGGCCTGCGCCGAGGCTGTCGATCGAGATCACCGGATCGCCGTCGGGCGATTTGCCGTCGGCGGCCAGCATCTGCACGATCAACAGCTTCCAGCCGTTCATCGACGGATGCTTGATCGTGCTCGTTGCGGTGCCGACGACGCGGGCGAGTTGCATTGCTTTGTCAGTTGTCCGTAGTCCGTCGTCAGTTGTATTCGCTTTAAGGAGCCCGTTTAGCCGCATCGCTTGCGATGCGCGCTCTCGCTCAAGAATTACGCCTTACCGAGGATCCGCAGATCATCAATTAAGGAACAGCGGCGTTCGCGGGTAAACGTCAGCGGCGTCGTCACCCCTTCGCCGGTCGGCGTGGCGATCGAGAACGACAAATACCCTTCGCCGCCCAATCCAAGCGACGCCATGCAGGGGCCGTTCTTCACGAACAGCGTCGTGTCCATTTCGCGTCCCATCTTCGTCATGTTGCGGACGTTGTTCGAATGGATGATCGCCGTGTGGCGAAAGCCATGTTCAAAGAACTTCGCCTTGGCGATCGCCTCGTCGACGTTGCGGCAACGGACAAACGGCACGAACGGCATCATTTGCTCGACCGGGACGAACGGGTTCGTTTCGTCGGTCTCGCCGAAGAGCAATTCCACGTCCGGCGAAATGTTCTTGCCGATGCCGCGAGCCAGCACCGCCGCGTCTTGGCCGAGGAATTCCTTGGCCGGCACGTCGTGCTTGTGCTCCCCTTCGCCGACGCTCGTGATGGCGACCTTCGTGAACGCGTCGACCTCGCGAGCATTCAAACGCAGGGCTCCGGCCCGATCCATGGCGTCCATCATCTTGTCGAACACGCTCTCGACGACGAACACCTCCTTCTCGGCGATGCAGAGCAGGTTATTGTCGTAAGCGGCGCCGGTGATGATGCACCGCGCGGCCCGATCGAGGTCGGCCGTTTCATCGACGACAACCGGCGGATTGCCCGGCCCGGCGACGACGGCCCGCTTGCCGCTATTGAGCGCAGCCCGCGCGACGGCCGGCCCGCCCGTAACGCAGATCATCTTCACGCCGCGGTGCTTGAAGATGTTATTGGCCGTGTCGAGGGTCGGCTCGGTGATGACGCAGATCAGGTTGTCGATGCCGAGGTCTTTGTAGATCGCTTCGTTGAAGCGACGCACGCCCTCGGCGGCGATTTTCTTCCCGCCGGGGTGCGGATTGACGACGAGCGTATTGCCGCCGGCGATCATGCTCACAGCGTTGCCTGTGATCGTCGGCAGCGAGTGCGTGATGGGCGTGATGCAGCCGATGACGCCGAACGGCGCGTGCTCGATGACGGCTAAGCCGTGGTCGCCGCTGAAGACTTCGCTTCGCATGAACTCGACGCCCGGCGTGCGGCGACCTAGCGTTTCGAGCTTTTCAATTTTGTGCTTGAGCCGACCGACCTTGGTTTCGTTCATCTCGGCGGTGCCGAGTTCGATGCATTGATCGATCGAAATGCGGCGGATGTGATCGATGATCCGCTTGCGATCTTCGATCGTCCGCTCGGAAAGCCGTTCGAAGGCTTCCGTCGCGGCAGCCACGGCTTCGTCGACGCACGTGAACACGCCGTAACGTCCGGTAAACGACTTCGGCGCGGCGTGCGCCTTCGCGCCCAGTCCGCTCACGCCCAAGTTCTTGATGACTTCGGCGACGACGTTACGAATCAGATCTTCGGTAGCTTGCATATGTTTTTCGTTCGTTGAGTTCTAAAACTTCGCTTCGCTTTTGCCGTCATTTAGCCGCGGAGCTTGTCTCCGCGCTGTTCGAGCGCGGAGACAAGCTCCGCGGCGAAATACTAGGAGTTCTGCCGATCAAACACCTTCGCGTTGTCCACGTTCACCGTGTCGACGATGCCGATGATCACGGCGTCGATCGGCAGCGTCTTCGTCTCCGGCGTCAAGCGAGCGCTCGAGCCTTGCACGACCAGCACGTATTCCCCCTGGCCGCAGCCCAGGGTGTCGACCGCCACGAACGTCCGGCCCGTCGTCACCAGCCGACCGCGGTCGGCCGGATCAATGCGATACGGCTCGACGATCAGCAGTTTGTGACCGACCATCGAGTCGACCTTCTGCGTGGCGACGACGCTACCGGTGACTTTTGCGACGAACATGGGCCGACTCCGCGCTTCCGAGTTACTTGCCTGCTTCCAACGTTTCCCGCGCCAACCGAGCGACGACGATCTCTTCGTTCGTCGGCACGATCCAAACTTGCGTCTGGCTGTCGTCGGCGCTGATCTTCGTCTCTCCCTTGGCCGCGGCGTTCTTCGCAGGGTCGAGCTTGATGCCCAGGCCTTCCAGCCCGGCACAAACGGCCTCGCGAATCTTCACGCCGTTCTCGCCGATGCCGCCGGCGAAGGCGACGACGTCGCAACCGCCGAGTTCGACAAGATACGCCCCCAGGTACTGACGAATACTGCCGACGAACACCTCCAGCGCGAGCTTGGCCCGAGCGTTGCCCGCAGCCGCGGCTTGCTCGACGTCACGCACGTCTTCCGACACGCCGCTCAGGCCCAAAAGACCGCTGCGGCAAGCCAAATCATCGAGCATTTCGTCGAGCGACTTGCCCGTCGCTTTCATCAGCACCGGCAATGCGAACGGATCAAAGTCGCCGACCCGATTGTTGTGCAACAACCCGGTCTGCGGACTCATGCCCAGGCTCGTCGCTTGGCTCGCGCCGTTGCGAATGGCACAGAGCGAGTTCGACCCGCCCAAGTGGCAGGAGATCACTCGCAGATCCTTCCGCCCGAGCAACTCGGCGCAGCGTCCGCCGATGTAGCGGTGGCTCGCGCCGTGAAAGCCCCAGCGGCGAATCTGGTACTTCTCGGCCCAATCGTACGGCACGGCGTAAAACTTGTTGCGGTCGGGAATCGTTTGATGGAAGCCCGTTTCAAAGGCCGCCACCAGCGGAATCTCCGGCAGCTTCTCGCTCAAGAGCCGCATGGCTTTGATGTACGGAGGGTTGTGGGCCGGAGCGACCCGACTCATTTCCTCCATCGCCGCCAAGACGTCGGGCGTCACACGCTGGGCGCCGCTATAGCGACCGCCGTGCACCGCCTTGAAGCCGATCGCCGCCACTTCCGCGCCATCGCGGAGGCAACCGTCGTTCGGATCGGTCAACTGTTCCAAGCAATGCCGCACCGCCACGGCGTGGTCGGGCACCACGGCCGTCAGCTCGCGACGCGGCTTGCCGGCAATTTCGACGAAGCACTTGCTCTCGGACGAACCGATGCGCTCGGTGCCGCCGCGGGCCAGTTGCCGCTCGTCGTGCATGTCGAACAAGCGATACTTGAAACTCGTAGAGCCGAGATTGGCGACGAGAATTTTCATCCTTGAGGATCTCCTGACGCATTTAGCCGCGGAGCTTGCCTCCGCGCGCGACTCGCAAGCGAGTCGGCTAAACGCTGATGTCGCTTAGCCCAAGTACGCCGCGACGAGTCCTTCCGACGGACGGGGAATGACGTGGCTCGCCACGACTTCGCCGACTTGCTGACCGGCTTGCACGCCGGCTTCGACCGCCGCGCGAACGCTGCCGACGTCGCCGCGGACGACCGTCGTCACGAGGCCGCCGCCGATCGCGATCTTCTTCACGATCTGCACGTTCGCGGCCTTCGCCATGGCGTCGGTCGCTTCGACCAAGGCCACCAAACCCTTCGTTTCCACCAAACCAATCGCATCGTTCATGGGACGTGTTTCCTTAACGGGAATTGTTTGAACTGCCGGCGGCTGCGCTTGCTTTTCGATTGCGGGCGCATCCGTCGTTGCGGCACCAGTCGCCCGACGACGCGGCGCAGGCCGAGCCGTACTCGCCTTCTTCACCGGACGCTTCTTGCGACTAATGGCCATTGCACGAATCTCTGATTTTCTACTGTTTGGCTCCCCTCGCCCCTGCAAGGGGAGAGGGGCCGGGGGTGAGGGGGCAGAACTTTTAAGTCGCACCATCACCAACGGCACAAAAACTACTCAACCCCGCCCATCACACCGCTCGGCAACACCGCGCCGATGTCGTCATGCGGACGCGGAATCACCTGCACGCTCACGACTTCGCCGATCCGCCCGGCGGCCGCAGCCCCGGCATCAGTCGCAGCCTTCACCGCGGCGACGTCGCCCGTGACGAACGCCGTCACCAAGCCGCTGCCGACCTTGTCCCAACCGACGAACGTCACGTTCGCGGCCTTCATCATCGCGTCGCTGGCCTCGACCAGGGCCACAAAGCCCTTGGTCTCGATCATGCCCAGCGCTTCCATGTTCTTCGCCATTGCCGTGGGTCTCCGAGAGTTACGAGTTACGATCCAGTTTTCAGAATGTCGAATGTCGAAATCCGAATGTCGAAAGAAGCCCGAATGACGAATGACGAATGACGAAACGCCTATCACTTCGTCATTCGGATTTAGTCATTCTTTCGTCATTCGTGCTTCGGCATTCGGACTTCAACCTTTACGCGAATCACTGCCGAATAAGTTCCACTTTCGTAGCGTGGTCGAGGTCGACCGCGTTTCCTTCGTCGGTATCGATGTGAACTTCGAGCTTGCTCGTCGCGTCGGCCCGCACGAGCAAATCTTCAAACGTCGTCGAGCAACTCGACTTGATCCGTAGCGCCATGCGGTCGCCGTTCTTCACGCCGTAGCGTACGGCATCCGCTTGATTCATGTGGACGTGCCGCTCGGCGCGGATCACGCCTTGCTTCAGTTCCACGACTCCCTTCGGCCCGACGAGCACGCAACCCGGCGTGTCGTCGATCTTGCCGCTGGGTCGAACCGGGAGGTCGATGCCGAGCGAAATGCCGTCGGTGAACGCCAGCTCCACTTGGCTGAACGGCCGCGTCGGGCCGAGCACCCGCACCGTCGGCAGCATCCGCTTGCGCGGGCCGACGACCATGACCGTCTCCGCGGCGGCGTAGAAACCGTCTTGATAGAGCGGCTTCTCCGGGTTCAGCACGGCTCCGCGGCCGAAGAGGATTTCGACGTCTTCGTCCGTCAGATGGACGTGCCGCGCCGAAACGCTGACGACCAACTCCGGCGCCTTCGGCGCGGTCGGCGCTTGCTTGTAGACGATCTCGCGTACGATCCGCTCGATCGTCGCCCGATCTAAACTTGAAGCGATGCTCATGTGTATTCGAAACTCTATGTTGACTATTCAACCCGTGCCGCGACCGTGAGTCGCACGCCGGCCGCTTCCACTTTCTTCTTCCACTCGGCGCTGATCCCGTCATCGACGACGAGTTGCGTCGCCGCGTCGAGAGGAGCCAAGTGCGCCAAGCTCTGATGTCCGAACTTCGTGCTATCCGCCACGACGATCACTTCCTCACCGGTCTGCATCATGGCCCGCTCGGTTTCCACCAGCAGCAGATTGCTGTTGTAGAACCCCCGGTCGTTGATGCCGGCCACGCTCAGCACGACCCTTCGCACGTTGAGCCGCGCCAAAATTTCGTTGGCGTACGGCCCGAGCGAGACGCCCGTGCGCGGATAGACGTAACCTCCGAGCAGCACCAAATCCGTCGTCGCGTTCGAGGCGAACAGGTTCGCCACCGGCAGCGAGTTGGTCACAATCTGCAGCGGCCGGCCGACCAACAGCCGGGCCACTTCGTAGGTCGTCGTGCCGCCGTCGAGCAGCACCGTGTCGCCGTCGGAGATCAGCTCCGCCGCGCGTCGGGCAATGGCCCGCTTCCTGTCCCAGTTGGCCGGCTGCAGCTGATCGAAGTGCGGCAGCTTCGGCGACGCCCCGGTGTAGAACACGCCGCCGTGCGTCCGCTTCGCATGGCCGGCCTCTTCCAACGCTTCCAAGTCGCGGCGAACGGTCGACTCGCTGACGGTCAACAGCTCCGCCAAGTCCGGCAACGCCGCAAACCCGCGCTCGCGTACGAGTTCGAGCAACCGCGTCCGACGCTCCTCGACGATCGCCACTACTGTCTACCGCCGGGGCTAGGGAACGCTTTCGCCTGCAAAACATGCTGCAACCACAATGGCAAATATCTTCCACAATCTGCCAGATATCAACCGCCAAATGCCGCATTTTCGGCTTTAACTTCGCCGCAGACTGCCAATTTTAACGCAAACCACTGCCGTTGCACAACTTAGGTGTTTTGCGATAAGTTTAACGACCGAGGCTCGATGCTCATTCTTGCCGGAGTTCCGTCACCTGTCGAACATAATCCGGCTGCGAAAGACCCTGAATTCCGTGCTTGAGCCGAAAGAGGTTCCGGGCATAACGGTTCGCCCGTTTGCAGGGCCGGACGACGTCGCCGGATGGCTCGAATTGAGGACTGCGGCCTTCGCAGATTTGGTCGCCGCCGGACGCCCCTGGACGGCCGAGGACTTCCACCGCGAGTTCACGGCCAAACACTGGTGGTCGCCCGACGCCATGTTTCTCGCGACATCGACAGCGAGCCGGGAGCGTCAGCGACCGGAGTCTAAAACGCCGCCGATCACTCCGATCCTCGGCGCAGTTACGCTCGGCCGCACCGGTCGCCCGCCGCACGATTCAGCGAGCGTGCAGTGGCTCATGGTCCACCCCGCGCACCGCCGCCGCGGCATCGCCCAACTTCTGCTCGGCACGCTCGAAGCGGAAGCCTGGCGGCGCGGCGAGCGCGCGCTCACGCTCGAGACGCACGCTTCTTGGAACGCGGCGATTGAGCTTTACCGCAAAGCCGGCTACGTCCCGGCTTGAAGCACTCGCACGAGTCGCCCGTCATGGCGAATGCGCCCTTCGGCCAAGAGCCGCAGTGCTTCCGGATACGCTTCGCACTCGGCTTCGAAAACGCGGGCTGCGAGCAAGTCCGGCGTGTCGCCGTCGAGCACTGGTACCGCACGCTGCAAGATGATCGGCCCGTGGTCGTACTGGTTGTCGACAAAGTGCACGGTGCAGCCGCTGAGCTTCGCGCCGTACGCGAGCACCGCCTCATGCACGTGGTGCCCGTACATGCCGTGGCCGCAGAACGCGGGAATCAGGCCCGGGTGAATGTTGAGCACCCGCCAATCGAAGTCACCGGGGATCGGCAAAAACTTCAAGAACCCGGCCATCACGACATAATCGCACTCGTGACGACGAATTTCGTCGAACACGGCGGCACCGTACTCTGCATCGCTCGCGAACGATTTCCGTTCCAACACGGCCGTCGCTATGTCGCGGGCTCTGGCGTATTCGAGCCCGCGGGCTTTCGCGTTGCTCGAGATGACGCACGTCACGCGCACCGGCAGGCTGCGCCGCTCGATATGTTCGAGCAGGTTACGCAGAGTCGTCCCGCCGCCGGAGATCAGCACGACGACGTTTAAAGGTTTGATCGCCGCGGCGTTCATGACGGCCGCACCTTGACAAAGACCTGCAGCGTCGTGCCGCCGAGCGGAACTTCGACCGGCGTCACTCCTGCCGTCGGCTCGAAGTTCAGCGCGGTCGCCAAGGTTTCGCCGCGGATGTAGTCGGCGAAGTTGCCGAGCGCCGAAACGGCCTCGCCCGCCTCGCCGACGATGCCGATCTCGATGCGGTCTGTGTACCCACAGTCGAGATCTTTGCGAATGTTCTGAATGCTGTGGACGAAGTCGCGCGCGAGTCCTTCGGCGACGAGTTCCGGTGTGACTTCCGTGGATACGACGACCACACCGGCCGCGCTATTCGCGGCGGCCCAGCCCGGCTTGGCTTGCAGACGG
>JAEUIN010000015.1 GCA_016793115.1 Planctomycetaceae bacterium | reverse complement strand
TGCGGTGGTGACGATGAAAACAATCGACCGCAAGCTGCTGCGCGATATCTGGAGATTGCGCACGCAGTTGTCGGCCATCGCCCTGGTGATGGCGGCGGGCATCGGCGTGTTCGTCATGTCTTGGAGCATGTTGGCGTCGCTGAAGCAAACCCAGGAATCGTTTTACGAGCAGTACCGATTCGCGCACGTATTCGCGCAGCTAAAACGGGCGCCCGACGCCCTGGCGGCACGGATCGCGGCGCTGCCCGACGTCGTGCAGGCCGAAACGCGCGTGGCGGCCGGCGCGAGGCTTGACATGCCGGGCTTGGCCGAACCGGCGTCCGCCAAGTGCGTATCCGTACCCGACCGGCCCGACGTCGGTTTGAACCTATTGCATTTACGATCGGGCCGGTATCTCGACCCGCGCCGCCCCTACGAGGCGATCGTCAGCGAAGCGTTCGCCGTCGCACATGGATTGCGCCCGGGCGATAAGTTGACCGCGATCATCAACGGGCGCCGCTATTCGCTGACGATGGTCGGCACGGCCGTCTCGGCCGAATACGTCTACCAGATTCGCGAAGGGGACGTGTTCCCGAACGATCGGACGTTCGCCGTTCTGTGGATGTCGCGTAGTGAGTTGGCGGCGGCCTTCGATATGGAGGGAGCCTTCAACGACGTGGCGTTGTACCTCGCACCGCAGGCTTCGACGGCCGACGTCATTCGACGGCTCGATCAACTCGTCGATCCGTACGGCGGCTTGGGAGCCTATGACCGGGCCGATCAGGTTTCAAATCGCTACGTGACCAACGAGCTTCGCGAACTTCGCAACATGGGCTGGTTCGCGCCGGTGATTTTTTTATCGGTGTCGGCATTTTTGCTGAACATCGTGCTCTCGCGCATCGTGGGGATGCAGCGCACGCAGATCGCTGCGCTCAGGGCCTTCGGCTTCACGCGCCGAGAGATCGGCCGGCACTATTTGAAACTGACGCTCTCGACCGCCCTGCTCGGCTCCGTGATCGGCTTGGCCGCCGGGTTCTATCTCGGCCGCAGCATGACGTCGATGTACGTCCGCTTCTTTCACTTTCCGGTCCTTGAGTTTCGGATGCCGCCGGAGGTGATCGCCGCCGCGGCGCTGCTCAGCGCCGCTTCCGCCGTGCTGGGAACGTACCGCGCGGTGCGCCGCGCCGCCGGTCAACCGCCGGCCGCGGCCATGCGCCCCGAGTCTCCGGCGGAGTTCCGAGAGTCGCTGTTGGAACGCATCGTCGGGGCGCGTTTGAGCCCGCCGACGCGGATGATTTTCCGCAATCTGGAGCGCAAATCGTCTACGACTGTGCTGTCGGTGTTAGGGCTTGCGACCGCCGTCGCCGTATTGGTGCTCGGCAGTTTCGTGGCCGACTCGCTCGATTACCTGATCGACTTTCAATTCTTTACGGCGCAGAGGCACGACGTCCAAATTACGTTTAACGAACCCGTGGCCGCCGCGACGGTCTACAATCTGGCGCAGTTGCCGGGCGTGGTACGCGTCGAGCCGTTTCGCGGCGTCGCGGTGCGACTGAGGCACCGCCACCTCAGCCGGCGGCAGGGAATTCTCGGCCTCGACGCCGACGCTCAATTGGTCCGCCCGGTATACCGTACGGCTCGTGCGGCGCATTTGCCGACCGACGGCCTTGTCTTCAGCGACAAGCTGGCGGCGCTGCTCGACGTGCGGCCGGGCGACTTCGTCGAGGTCGACGTGCTGGAAGGACGCCGTCCGACGCGCCGCGTCCAAGTGGTCGGTCTGATCGACGACTTGATCGGCACTTCGGCCTACATGCGAAGCGACGCGGCGATGCGACTGGCGGACGAGCGGCAAACCGTCTCGGGTGCGTTTCTGACCGTAGACGCTCACCGCCGCGACGAACTGTTCCGCAAGCTCAAAGAAACGCCTCAAGTGGCCGGAGTCTCCGACAAACTCGATGCCCTGCGCGGCTTCCGCGGCACGCTCGAAAGCACGCTGTTGCGAATGCGGGCGGCCAACATTTTCTTCGCGGCGTTGATCGCCGTGGGCGTCGTCTACAACAGCGCTCGAATCGCCGTCGAGGAACAGGCCCGCGACTTGGCGACGATGCGGGTGCTAGGGTTTACGCGCGGCGAAGTGTCGTACGTTCTACTGGGGCAACTTGCCGTACTGACGGCCCTGGCTTTGCCGCCGGGCTTGCTGCTGGGGCGTTTGCTGGCCGAGGCGACGACGGCGGGTTACGATACCGAACTGTTCCGCATTCCCGTCGTCGTAAGCCGTTCCACCTACGGACTGGCCGCGGTGACGACGGTCGTGGCCGCCGCCTTGTCGGGACTTGTCGTTCGCCGCCGGCTCGATCGACTGGATTTGCTCGACGTTCTTAAAGCCGGAGAATAGCGCCTCGTGCCGCTCAGCCGTTCCGCCGTCGGATACTCGCTCGCCGCCCTGGCGGCCGCCGCTCTGCTCGCGTACGCCTTCGTACCCGCACCGGCGACGGTCGACGTCGCTGCGGTCGTACGCGCGGCGATGCAGGTGACCGTCGACGACGACGGCAAGACTCGGGTTCGCGAAAAGTACGTCGTCTCCACGCCGCTGGCCGGCCGTATGGCTCGCGTGGACCTGCACGCCGGCGATCGCGTGACAGCGGGAACCACCGTGCTGACGACGGTCGATCCGTCGCTGCCGGAATTGCTTGACGTCCGCGCCCGCTCGCAGGCCGAGGCCCGGCTCAAGGCGACCGATGCGGCCCGCAAACAGGCCCAGGCTCACCTCGAACGCGCGCAGCGGATCGTCGAGTATGCCAAGGCCGACCACGACCGGGTGCGCGGGCTCACGGAAAAGAACACGATCTCTCGCGAGGAACTCGATCGCTACGAACTAAGACTGTTGGCCGCCGGGGCCGAAGAGCGTGCGGCCGAGTCGGCCGTGCAGGTGGCGATCTTCGAGCAGGAGCAGGCGAAGATCGCGCTCGACTACTTCCAGAATCAAGCCGCGGAGCCGGTCGAACGATTTGCACTCCGGTCGCCCATCGACGGAGTGGTCTTACGTGTCGTCCGCGAGAGCGCCGGTACCGTCGCGGCCGGCGAAGCGATCATGGAGATCGGCGATTTGACCCAACTGGAGGCGGTGGTCGACGTGTTGTCGAGCGAAGCCACGAAAGTTCGCGTCGGCGACGAGGTGCGACTTGAGCAGTGGGGCGGCGAAGAACCGCTCGCGGGCCGCGTGCGCGTCGTCGAACCGTCCGGATTCTTGAAGGTCTCGGCGCTGGGCGTCGAAGAGCAACGCGTCAACGTGTTGGTCGACATCGTCACGCCGGTCGAACGACGCCCGAATCTCGGCGACGACTTTCGGGTTGAGGCGCGAATCGTGGTCTGGGACGAAAAAGACGTGCTGCAGGTTCCGAACAGCGCGCTGTTCCGCGACGGGGACGACTGGGCCGTGTTTCAACTCCGTTCGGGCCGCGCGGTGCGACGACCCGTCGATATCGGTCGTCGCAACGACAGGATGTCGCAGGTTCTCAACGGACTCGACGACGGTTCCCAGGTCATTATCTACCCGAGCGACAAGGTTCGCGACGGCGTGCGGGTCGAGCCTCGTACCTAATTTGTCGGCAAGACCTCGCAGCGATGCAACGCTGAACGGATCCGAGCGTTTTTTCGTGGCGTTGCCTCGGTTCGCCGATCGCTCCGGCGGTGCGAGCAGGTTGCCCAGCCGCATCGTCGCCTGCGCCCGCTCGGTCCAAAAGTGCGATTGGCGTTCCCTCTCGAGCACTTCCGTAAACCGGATTCTCTTCGCGCGATGGTCGACCTATTTCTTCGACGACAAACGGTAGCGTGACTTAGACCGGTCACGGTGGCGGGCTTGATTCCGTGAAAACCTGATGGCACTCTTGTTTCGTGCGTGGGGCCGGTCGCCGGTACGGTTGCTTCGACATTCATGCCTGCGCAGCTATTAAACCCCGGCGCAACGACGTGAAGCCGGCGTGACCGTAGCGCCCGCTGGTCGCCCCGAGTTTATTCGCCGAGCAGGACGCAATTGTCGCTTCGGTCGGGTCATGCAGCGGAATTGGCTCGTATCGCTTGTGATGCAATCGGCTCACGCTTGTCCCTCTTCTTCTTCGGCCTCCGCCTCTAGGTTGTCGATCGCGTCGTTGGCTTCTTCTAGGGTTGCGAAAGGGCCTTCGTCAATGAGCGTTCCGCCTTGGGCGGCGGCCGTGTCCTCGGGGCTTTTTCCGTAGGGCAGTTCCACCGCCGTGAGGCCGTCGGCGACTTCGATGATGATAAAGGACGTCATGTCGTTTCTCCTCTTGGGTGTATTGCGGTTCAGACTCGGCGACGGACCGCCTCACCTATGTGGAGAGACAAGTCATGTGTCCCGATGCAACGACCGAGCGATTTCTTATAAGTATACCCTCGATCGTTCGATTTCCCGTCTTCGGTCGATAATCCGGCCTGGTACGTCGTTCGAAAAGTTACGACGATTGGGATCAAGATCGCCGTTTGGGTCGCGAACGTGACCTAATACGATAACCGCCGCGTGGAGACTCCTTCGGTGAGCTAGGGATGCGTCGTTTTGACTAACCCGGCTCACGACGAAGGAGGATGACCATGTGGCATGTCGGAATCGATTGGCATCGTCGGGGCGGTGGTCATCGTCGCGATCGACGATTCGGGCCCTGGGAGCGCCGTAGTCACGTTCGATTGCCGAGAGTCGTAGTGAGGTCCGCCCGATTTCAGCGCCCAGTGCAACAACCCGTGGGCCGTCGACGTGCTGAACGCTTTCGCGATCGGCGTCGACGTCGCGCCCGGCGAACGCGGCTTTGGGCGTCCCTCCACGGATCGCCGTCGGGCGATCATGAACGGTGCCGGTCGCCTAGTGAAGCGCCTCGACGGCTACTTGCGACCGTCCAAGAGTTTCCGTAGTTCGGGAATTCGACTTTGCGCCTCGCGGCCCGCCGGCGAATCGGAGTCGTCCGCCAACAACATTAGCCAGCGCTCCAGCGCGGCGCCGGCCATGCCGGCCCGTCGCGTTTCGTACTGCGGCGCCAGCGGACCGGTCGCGTAAGCCGTGAGTCCCCGCGCTTCGGCCAAGAGAAATCTCCGTTGCTCGGCCAAGTCGTCGGCCTCCCAAGGGCGCTCGATTTCGGCTTCAAATCTGCCGAGAATCTCGTTTGCTTCCGCAGCGGCGGGCAAATCTTGCCAACGCACGGCCACCCCCTGCAATTGCGCCAGGCCCGAATAAAGCGTCGCCGGCGATGACGCCAAGTTCCACGACTGTCGGGCCGTCTGGAACTATCTGGCCCGTTGGTCGCAGCGGATTCACCTGCACTTCCTGCCGAAGTACGCTCCCGAGACCAACCCGATCGAGCGCGTCTGGTGGCGACTGCACGAGACCGTCACCCGCAACCACCGGGCTTCGACGATGGACGCCCTATTGAAAAACGTCCACGCTTGGCTCGACGACCAAGGTTCCTTCTACTTCACCGCCCAACACCCCTTCGCCGTCGCCGCCTAACCTCGCTCCAACAGCGTGGAGGAGCTATTAAGAAGGTGTGACAAAACGGAACGGCAATAAGGTGCGTTCGACAGACCATGGAGCCATTCAGCACGATTCTGAATTTCCAACTCCATAAGGAAAGAGCGCATTTTTGTGTATGTCGACTTTGCCCATGTGTAACGAGGCCCCAACTCTTGCAACGTGTTACCACCCCTGTAACTAGCAATTTGCCTGGCTCACATCTATTATGCGACTATGCGACTCTCGCCGCATCGGTCCTTTTCAAAAACCCATCAACTCAAAAGAATTCCAGAAGGCTGATTGGCGAAATGCAACCCATCGCGATCACCGGCATCGGATGCCGCTTCCCCGGCGGAGCCGATGACCCGGACGCGTTTTGGCAAATGCTATGTGCGGGTACCGACGCCGTCACCGAGGTGCCGCCGAACCGCTGGCCCACCAACATCTACTTCGATCAAGAGAAAGGTCGAACGGGCAAGTCGTACTCGAAATGGGGCGCGTTTCTCTCGCAGATCGATGAGTTTGACGCAGGCTTCTTCGGCATCACCGACTCCGAAGCCGACGCGATGGATCCGCAGCAACGTCTGGTGCTCGAAACCGCCTGGGAGGCGATGGAAGACGCGGGCTACGTGCCCAATCCGTCCGGTGAGCGAACGGGCGTCTTCGTCGGCGTCAGCACCCGCGACTACGAACTGCTCCAAGGCAGCCCCGCGGAGTTGAATGAGATCAGCCCTTTCTCCGCGACCGGACTGGCCAGCAGCATCGTGGCCAACCGCTTGTCTTATTGCTTCAACTTCACGGGTCCGAGCTTCATCGTCGATACGGCCTGCTCGTCGTCGCTGCTGGCCGTGCACTTGGCTTGTCGCAGTTTGTGGGCGGGCGAGTGTGATACGGCCATCGCCGCCGGCGTGAACTGTCTCATCGGGCCGAACAACTTCCTGGCGTTTTCCAGCATGGGGTTGTTGTCGCCCGACGGACGCTGCCGCAGCTTCGATCATCGCGCCAACGGTTTCGTGCGCGGCGAAGGCGCGGGGGCCATCCTGCTGCGGCCGTTGGCCGATGCCGTGGCCGACGGCGCCCCAGTCTACGCCGTCATTCGCGCCACCGGAACCAATCAAGACGGTCGCACCAGCGGTCTGGCGTACCCCAGTCGCCAATCGCAGATCGAATTGCTCCGTAAGGCCCGCGACGAAGTGGGCCTCTCGCCGCAAGACCTCGTTTACATGGAAGCCCACGGCACGGGGACCGCCGCGGGAGACCCGGTCGAAGCCGGCGCCTTGGGCGAAGTCTTCGGCATCGGGCGCGAAGCGGGACGCGAACTCCTCATCGGTTCGGTGAAGTCGAACATCGGCCACCTCGAGGCCGGCGCCGGAATCGCCGGCATCATCAAGTGTGCGCTGTGCCTGAAGCACGGCCTGGCGCCCCCCAACCTGCATTTTGAAAAGCCGAACTCCAACATCGATTTCGGACGCCTGCGATTGAAGGTGCCGACCGCGGCCACGCCGTTCCCGCGCCACGGGGATTCGCCCGAGTCGTCATGGTTTGCCGGGGTGAACTCGTTCGGCTTCGGCGGCAGCAACGCGTTTGCTTTGTTGCAAGGTTACGCCCAACCGCAACCCGAGACCTCGCCCGCGAATGTGCCGACCGACGCCGACGACATGCTGCTGTTGCCGGTCTCGGCCAAGAGCGCCGATTCGCTGAAGAAGGCGGCGCTGCAACTGGCCGAACGCCTCGAAGCCTCGGCTTCCAACGGGCACGACCCGGCGAAGTCCGTCGTGGCCGCGTTGTCGTTGCGCCGTTCGCATCATGCTCACCGGCTGACAGTCACCGGCCGTTCGAGCGCCGAACTGGCCTCGCAACTTTCGGCCTTTGCCCGCGACGAAGCGACCGCGCACGTCAAGGTCGGCGAAGTTCGTTCGCAGTCGGTCCCCGTGTTCGTCTTCAGCGGCCAAGGGGCCCAGTGGCATGCCATGGGCCGCCGCCTATACGAACGTGAACCGGTTTTCCGCGGCATGCTCGAGCGCTGCGACGAGGCCTTGGCGAGCCTCGGCGGTTGGTCGCTGCTGACGGAGTTTCTCGCCGACGAGGCCCAATCGCGAATGATGGAGACGGCGATCGCGCAGCCGTCGATTTTCGCCATTCAGGTGGCGCTGGCCGAGCAATGGGCCCACTGGGGCGTGCGGCCGGCGGCGGTCATTGGCCACAGCGTCGGCGAGGTCGCCGCGGCCTACGTCGCCGGAATCTACGACCTACCGAGCGCAATGCGCGTCATCTATCAACGCGGCGCCACCATGTCCCGGGCCTCGACCGAAGGCCGGATGCTGGCCGCCGCGTTGTCCGAATCGCAAGCTCAAGAGGTGCTGGCGGCGTGCGGCGGTAGGGCCGAAGTGGCGGCGGTCAACAGCCCGACGTCGGTCACGCTGGCCGGCACGCAGGCGGCCCTCGACGAAGTCGCCGGACGGCTGGAGAGCCGCGGCATCTGGCATCGTTTCGTGCCGGTAAACTATGCCTTCCACAGTGCGCAAATGGACCCCGTGCGCGAGCCGCTCTTGGCGGCCCTCGCCGGCTTGACGCCCGCCGCGGCGACGCTGCCGATCTACTCGACGGTCTTCGGCCGACGTATCGAGGGTCCGGAGATGAGCGCTGAATACTGGTGGCGCAACGTTCGCGAGGCGGTGCGCTTCGGGCCGGCCGTCGAAGCCGCCGTAAGCGACGGCTACACGACGTTCGTCGAAGTCGCGGCCCACCCGGTATTGTCGACGTCGCTCAAGCAGTGTCTGCAACAAGCCTTGCCCGACCAAGAATTCACGGTGCTTCCCTCGCTGCGGCAGCGCGAATGCGACCATGCGGTGATGCTCGGCTCGCTCGGCGCATTACATTGCCAAGGGCAATCGATCGCCTGGCGAAACGTCGCCCCGCCTCACGACGGTCGGCCCGTCGCGTTGCCGCACTACGCTTGGCAGCGCAAGCGGCATTGGAACGAATCGGCCGAATGGGCCCGCACGCGCGACTCGAAGCTGCGCCACCCGTTCTTGATGCGGCGCATCGACGTCACGCAGCCGACGTGGCGCTGCTTGATCAACACGCGGCTGTTTCCGTATCTCAAAGACCACGGCATTCAAGGTCGGCCGCTCTTCCCCGCCACCGGTTACGCGGCGATGGCGCTGGCCGCCGCGGCCGAGGCCTATCCCGGTCAGCCGTGCGATCTGATCGACGTCGAACTCGAACGGGCCCTCTTCCTTCCCGAAGCGGGCCGGAACGTTCACCTGCAACTTCGCCTCGATCCGACCGACCGTCGGTTTGCCATCTACAGCAGCCAACCGGGCGGCGCACCCGACGCCGCCGAATGGACCCGCGGCGTGCGCGGCACGATCATGCCGATGCGGGCCTTCGGCAGCGTCGAGTACGACGACCTCGCGGCGATTCGTTCGCGGTGTACGGCCGCGCTAGACGCTCCGGCGTTCTATGAAAAGACGCTGCAGTCGAGCTTCAACTACGGCCCGTTGTTTCAGGCCGTTCGTCAGGCGCACCGCCGCGACGGCGAGGTGCTGGCCCGCATCGAGTTGCCGGAGCCGTTGCATCGTGAGGCCGACGGCTATCCGTTGCATCCCACGTTGCTCGACGCGTGCATGCAATTGTCGTTCGTCGTTATGAACGAGAGCGACGTCAACGCGCCGATCGGCATGTTCATTCCCTACGGCTTCGACCGCCTGACGCTGGCGGCGCCGCTGCCGAAGGCGTTTTGGGGGCACGCCCGTCTGCTCAAGCAGGGGCGCTCCACGCTGTGCGTCGAAATCCGGGCCCTCGACGACGAGGGCCGCGTCATTGCGACGATGCGCAATCTGCGTTTCCGGCCGATGGAAGGGGCCGACGACGCCAACTTCCTGAATTGGTTCTACCTGCACGAGTGGATCGAGAAGCCGCTACCCGGCGCGACGTCGCAAACACCGGCGACGGAGTGCCTGCCGCAGGCCGACGCGCTGACCAAGACGCTGCAAGCCCGCGCCGCCGAACTATGTGAACGCTTCCAGACCGCGCGGCTGGCCGACGCCGCCGGACCAGACGTCGATCGCCTGTGGGCCGCCTATGTCGTCGGCGCGCTCGGTGAGTTAGGTTGGCACCCGGAGGTCGGCGACGAATTCTCGACCGCTAAATTGTCGAACGAACTCAGCGTTCCGCCCGAGCGCGCCGCGCTCTTGGAACACGTGCTGCAATTTCTGGCAAGTCGGCGGGTTCTCGAACGTCGCGACGATCGGAGCTGGCGCGTCGCGGCGCCGGCCGACGTCGGCGGCGCGGCCGCGCTCTGGAGTTCGTTGCTCGAGCGTTTCCCGTCTTTGTTCCATGAACTAACGCTGTTGCGGCACTCGGGAGAAATTCTGGGCCGCGTGCTGGTCGGCGAGTACGACGATCGCCGCTCGGTCGCTCGCGACGAAACGTCGCGATTGCTCGAACAGGCGCGAGTTTGCGGACCGTGGTGGCTCTCAGCCAACCTGCTGCTGCGCACGGCCGTGGAGCAAGTGGTCGCGTCGTTGCCGCGCGGGCGCCGCTTGCAATTGCTCGAACTCGGCGCGGGTAGCGGAGGCTTGGCGTCTCACCTGGCGGCGGTCGTCTCACCCCAATCGACCGACTATCTGCTCACCGATCGGCCCGGTGCGGGCCTCGCCAATGCCGAAGACCAGCAGCGCCGAGTCGGTTTCGGCGAGTGCTCGACGCTCGACCTGGCGATCGATCCGGCGGAGCAGAACATCGCGTGCGGGCGGTACGACTTGGTCGTCGGTCAAGATCCGTTTCCGCCGGGCGTCGACCCGTCGATTCAACTGCAAAACGCCGCCAAGCTACTCGCCCCGGGCGGCTATCTGATCTTCACCGAGGCCGACGCCGCGTCGCGTATTGACGACCTCCGCCGACTGCTCGACGCCAATGACGCGGCGTCGACCGAAGACGCCGCCCCCATGCGCGATGTAACGCGCGAAAGCCGGCGACAGCGGCTGAGCGACGCGGGCTTCACCGACGTCGCCGTCATCGCCGAGACGCCGAACTCGGCGGAAACCGGCCGCGCCGCCTACTTGGCTCGCCGCCCGACCGACGACGGCGCCGCTTCGGCCTCCGAATCGAAGTCGACGACGACCGCCGACCGCGGCGCGTGGCTGGTGCTCGCCGATCGCAACGACCTCGGCGCCACGTTGGTCGAAGCCATGCGGGCCGACGGCTACGATGCCCGACTCGCAACGGCGGAAGACGTTCTCGAGACGCCCGACCAATGGCTCGCGACCGACTATCGCGGCATCGTCTATCTCGGCGGCGTCGATGCCGGGACCGACGCCGACCCGTCGTTGGCCGCATTGCAGCAGGCTCAGACGATCGGTAGCCACACG
>JAEUIN010000007.1 GCA_016793115.1 Planctomycetaceae bacterium | reverse complement strand
GCGCGTGAGGAACTTCGTAAGCCCCTGCGGCATGAGAGATTTTCCTTCTTCCTCTTCGTCGATGTCCGCCGTCGGGATGGCGACCAGATTTCCGGCGGCGTCGCGTACGTTGACGCGATTGCGATCTCGGTCGACGACAATGCCCGTGATCGTACGGCCGTCGTCGGTGATAAAAACTCGCGTGACGAACTGCTCCTTCACGGCCAAGTTCGGCTGCAAAATTGAATTGGCGACGTAATCGACGGGGGAGATCGAGCCGATGGCCGTGAGTTCGGGACCGACCTGTCCGCCGGCTCGCGCGATGGCGTGGCACTTCATACAGCTGAGATCGGCCCGACGAAAAATTCGTTCGCCCCGCTCGGCATCGCCGTGCGCCGCGACGTCGGCGATCAGTTGTTGAAGTTCCGAGGCCGTCGGCGGCGGCTGGTCGACGGCGATGCCGGCCGATTTGCTTAAGACGTCGGAAAGTTGCGGATCGCTACGACCGACCGAATACATATATCGCAGCGCGAGCTTGGCAGGATCAGCGGAAATGCCGACGGCCGTCAATGCGGCGGCGAGTTTGCCGGGGCCCCCTTTGCGAATGAGAAACGCGTCCATCACCGGGCCGACGTCGTCTTGGGCCGTGGCCTGTGCGAGTGCGGTTGCGGCCACCGGCGCGGCTTTCTCGAGATTCGATTTCGCAAGCGCCGCAGCCGCTTTCAGCCGAAGGCGGCTCGTCGAAGCCGACTTCGCCAAAGCCTCGAGCGTTTGTGCAGATTCAGCGTCGCCCAGCGCCGCCAAACCGTCGACGGCCGCTTCCCGTACCGCGGACCCTTCCTTTTCGTCGGCCGTGAATATTTTCAGTGACTCGGAAATGCCGGGCGTCTTCCAAACCGCTGCGAGCCGCACGGCCGCGGCTCGCACGGCCTGCTCGCCGCGCGCGGTGTCGGCATTCATCAAGCTTTCGACGGACGAAAGGTCGCCCGCCGGACGCACCTTGCGGACCTCGGCGGCGTCGATGAGTAAGGTTAGGACCTTCGCCGTGAGCCCGGCATCGAACTCGCCGGCGGTTGCGCTATGCAGCATGGCCGCCAGGTCTTCCGGACCGCCGCGACCGCAGATGAGTTCGACGACGGCCGGCCTACGCGTGGCCGGCAGGCGATCGCTCTTCAAGAGCTTCATGAGTGCCGTCGAACTCGGCGATTCGGCCGCTATCAAACTCGAGCAAGCGACGCTAAGGCACCCGACGGCGATTAACACGGCCGGTAAACGAAGCGACATCGTTAAGGCTCGCGGAGAAAAATATCGACTACGGTTTGGCACGACCGGTTCCCTTTCTTGGCGCATTCGTTCTCGGCACGGTCGGGGCGACCGATTCCGGTTGTCCGCGACGCTTTTCGGCATCACGGCTGCGGCGTTCACGATCCGTCGGATTTTCCGGAACGCTCGTCTTTCCGGCCAGCCGGAGGTCGAGTGTTTTCATCGTTTCATCAAGCACGTACTTCAGGTAGTCGTCTTGAGGGTAGATCAGCGACTCGACGGCGATTTCCAGCGCTTCTTCGTTGTGGAAGAAGCTCAAAGCGCGGACGGCCTCCAAGCGAACACGCGGATCGACGTCGGTAACTTGTTGCCGCAGGAGAGCGAGCGGAGCTTTCACGCGATCGCGCCAATAGCAAAGCACGCGCGTCGCCGCGGCGCGGGCCCGTGAATCGGGCGACTTCAAGACCGCCGTGAGTAACGCTTCATCGACGACGTCGTGGGCTTGGTGAAGCCACAACGCCTCGAGCCGATGGTGTTCAAAGTCCGCCGCCGTTGCATCCAGGCCGGCCAGCCAGCTTTTCAGTTCGGTCATCACCTCGGCGGTCGGACGACTCCAAAGTTCGATGCGCGTCCGATAACGGGTCCGCTCTTCAGGTTCGTCTTTCAGAATGTTCAGCAGGTCGGCGATCGGCGCGCCTGCGATTTTCGGGGGCGTGACCAGCGGATTCTTCGTATATGTTACGCGCCAAATTCGGCCGTGATGATGGTCGCGGTTGGGATCGCGCAAATTGTGTTGCATGTGGCCGACGAGCGGATTGAACCAGTCGCAGACGTAGAGCGCGCCGTCGGGGCCGAATTCGATGTCGACCGGCCGGAAGTTCGGGTCGCTGGATTTGAGCAACGGGTCGACGGGGTCGGCCGCGAAGCCGGAACCGTCCTCACGCATCTTGTACTGCAACACGCCTTGGAAGCCGATGCAGTTGTTGAGCAAGTAGTTGCCTTGAGCTTCTTCGGGAAAGTTGCGGCTTGAGACGAGTTCGCAACCGGCCGTCGGCCGCCACTGTTTGACGAGGAACTGCTTTAGATTGCCGTGCTTGTTCGGGTAGTCGACGTCGCCCGAGAACGCTGCGCCGAAGTAGTTGGCTCCGGGCGACGCATCGGCGATGAAGTTTTGGCCCCAGCCGTCGACGACATGCCCCCAGGGATTGGCGAAGCCGTAGGAGACGAAGACGTCGAGCTTCCAGGTACGCGGCTCCCAGCGGAAGACGCCGGCATTCGCACAACGCTCTGGTCCGTAAGGCGTTTCGATCTGCGAATGGTGAAACGTGCCTTCTTCGAAATAGAGCGCGCCCCCTTGGTCGTACGTGAAGGCGCTGATCGAGTGATGCGAGTCGGCCGAATCGAAGCCGTGCAGCACGAGTTCGCGGACGTCGGCCTGGTCGTCGCCGTCGGTATCTTTGAGAAACATCAAGTTCGGCTGCTGCGCGACGTAGACGCCGCCGTTGCCCAGCTCGATTCCCGTCGGGACGTGAAGTTTGTCGGCGAAGACGGTTTGCTTGTCGGCCCGACCGTCGCCGTCGGTGTCTTCGAGAATCAGAATCTTGTCGTCGACCGGGGTGCCCGGCAGATACATGGGGTACGACGGCATTGTCGTCACCCAGAGTCGCCCCTTGGCGTCGAACGCGAACTGCACGGGGTTGGCGAGATCCGGGAAATCACGCTCCGACGCAAAGAGAGTCACCTCATAACCTGCGGGCAATTCAAACGACTTCGCCGCGTCATCGGGCGAGGTCAGTTGCACCGCGTTCTTGAAGTTGGTCTCGATTTTCGTGAACTGCCCGGTTTCGGAATCATCGATGGTGCCGGAAGGTTGTTTGCCTTGGGCGATGTCCCAAATGCGGCGGTCGCGAACCGAAGTCATCTTGCGAAGCTTCGCAAACTCGGCGGGAAAGTTGACGACGCCGAACGGCGCCTTGCGTCCGCCGTAGATGTAGAAGCCGTTGATGGCTCGATAGTCGTACCAAAACTGTAGATTCTTCTCGTTGACCGCCTCGTGCAATTCGGCGGAGACGGCAGGGGCGTCGGCCGGTCCAAAGAGGGCCTCAGTGAGAATCTCACCGATGCGATACTCGCCGGGAGCCGAAAGGTGGACGCCGTTGATCGTGAGCGCGGCGTTCTTTTCCGCGGCCTCGGCGTAGACTTCAAGCGACGGGTGGAAGAGATCGATGAACGGTATGCCGGCTTCTGCCGCGACTCGCTCCATTGCGGCGACGTAGGCTTCGAGCCGGTCGTTCGCCTCGTCGACGTCGAGCGTTTTCGGCGAGGCCGATTTCTCATAGGCGATCGGCGACACGAGCACCACTTGACGCAGCGACGCCAGCGGCGCGAGGTCGACTTCTTTATCGGCCGTGCGGTCCCATTGGCTGCGGACGCTCGTGAACTGGTCGATTGCCTGCGGGGCTTTCAAGAAGTTTTTGAGATCGGCTTCAAACTTGGCCAAGCCAGCCGGCCCGGCGAATGATTCATTGAAGCCGAACATGGCAAGCAGCACGTTCGGCCGATGATCGGCCAAGGTATGGCCATGGTCGCGAAAGTCTTTCGAGCGCGGACGGAGCGTGAGTTCGTCGGCTGACCAACCGAGATTGCGGACGACCAGCTCAAAATCGGGAAAACGGGAATGCAGCAAGGTCTCGAAGCCGCCGAAGTATTGCATCCGCTCGGCCAGCGTGCCGCCAACGATGACGACGTGGTCTCCCTTCTGGAGGGCGAGCTTCGGTTCAGCGGCCGGCGAGCTACAGGCGAAAGCGAAGATTCCCGAGACGACGGCAAACGACGCAAGGCGATGCATAATTCGAACTCGAAGTGAAGATGGCCGAGCGACGAAAAGGGAGACGTCGATCAAGGTTTTAGGCTATGCTCACCGGCGTGGGGCAACAAGTCCGCGGCCGGCGACATCTTAGACGCCTACGGCGGACTAAAAATCGTCGAGCCGCTCCGGCGGCGGTCCGGCGGATAGCACCGGTTCGTACTTCACGTCGCCCGTGCGGTGCGTGAAGTCGTCGCGGGCTTCGTCCAAAAGTTTGGGCTGTTCGAGGCAGTCGATCGTCGTCGCCGCTAGAACTTCCGCGGCAACGAGCGAACCACGGGCGCCGAGCGGCGAGCCGGCGCAAGCGGTCATGCCCCAACTGTGACCGGGTATCTCGCGCGCCGCCGTGGCGACACCTAGTCCGACCGTCGGCACGATCCAGGAAACGTCGCCGACGTCGGTCGAGCCGTTCGTGGCGTCTTCGCCGAACTTGTCGATGGTCATCGCAGCCGGATTGTCCTCGGGACGGGAACTGACGTTCATTTCCTTACGGATCGCGGCGGCGAACTTCAGTTCTTGTTCCGAGAACTGAGGAGGCCCTACCATTCGCAAGTTGGCGTCCATCGCGCGTGCCAGCGGTTCGTTAACGAGAATCTCGTAACTGCCCGTGATCATACGAAGTTCGTGCTTCGTCTCCGTCATGAGGGCCGCGCCCTCGGCAATTTTCTTTACGCGGGCAAAAATCGCCTGCGCTTCACTCATCTTAGGCGCGCGTATGTAGTACCAGCTTTCGGCCTCTTGCGGTACGACGTTCGGGCGTTTGCCGCCGTCGGTGATGACATAGTGAATGCGGGCGGTCGAGGGGACGTGTTCGCGCAGGTAGTTGACGCCGGAGTTCATGAGTTCGACGGCATCGAGCGCGCTGCGCCCAAGATGCGGACTGCCGGCGGCGTGGGCCGAGACGCCGGTGAAACGGCAGCGAAAGCGGACGATCGCCAAGCTGGAGCGCATCGAGGCCTGATTGCTGCTGCCGGGGTGCCAGTGGAGGGCGACATCAACGTCTTTCAATTCTCCGGCGCGGACCAAGTACGCTTTGCCGCAGCCTCCTTCTTCGGCCGGGCAGCCGTAAATCCGGAGCGTGCCGCCGAGGGTGTGTCGCTGCATGGCTTCTTTGACGGAAATGCCTGCACCGACAATCGCGGCGCCGAAGAGATTATGCCCGCAACCGTGACCGGCTTGCTGACGAGGAATCGGCTGTAGCACGGGCTCCGCCGCCTGTGCCAAGCCCGGCAGCGCGTCGTACTCGGCGAGCAAGGCGACGACCGGCTGGCCCGATCCATACTCCGCCACAAAGGCCGTGGGCATTTCCGCGACGCCGCGGCGTACCTTGAAGCCGGCCTCTTCCAACGTGTCGGCGAGCAACTTCGACGAGCGATGTTCTTGGAACGCCGGTTCGGCGAACTCCCACACT
>JAEUIN010000342.1 GCA_016793115.1 Planctomycetaceae bacterium | reverse complement strand
ATGCGGCCAGACGAGATTCATGCTTTTGCCGTTGGTTTCGGCATAGCGGGCCGTGTCGAGCCAACGGCGTCCCCAACGCTCGCCGAATGCCGGCGAAGCAAGTAGCCGATCGACGACGCGCTCCAGCGCCTGTGGCGAGTGATCGTTGATGAACTCGACGACTTCCTGAGTCGTCGGCGGCAAGCCGGTAAGGAGAAACGTCGTGCGCCGCAACAGGGCCCGTCGTTGAGCTGCGGGGGCGAGCGCGAATCCGGCGTTCGCGAGCTTCGCTTGGATAAAACGATCGATCGGATCAAGCGCCGGTTGGTCGGCGGGAGCGGGCGGCGGCCGGACGGCACGCACCGGCTGGAAGGCCCAATGCTCGCGCGCCGCGGCGTAATCGATCGTCCGCTTCGAAGGCGGGCCAAATCCTTCACGTGGGTCGGGAGCGCCCAAGGCGATCCACTTTTCGAAGTCGGCGATCACGTCGGGCGGTAACTTGCCGCCGGGCGGCATTTCCAGACCGTCGTGGCGGATCGCAGCCAAGATCAGACTCGTATCTTCATCCGAAGGGACGACGGCGGGGCCGCTGGATCCGCCGGCGCGCATCGCACTGCGGGTGTCGAGCGCGAGACCGCCTTCGGTCTTACCGGCCGCCGCCGAATGGCACTTGTAGCAATGCTCGACGAGCACCGGCCGAATCCGGGCCTCGAAGAAATCATGCCCCTGCGCCTTTTCCATCTCCATTGCGCTCGCGCAAGGCGCGTTCAGCGCGAGCACCAGCAGGACCGCGAGGGGAAGCGTCGAGCGTGCGCGCGGCAACGGCGACATATGGCACGGCGCAGAGCGGAAAATGGGGCGGGAAGCGAACAGGCGGGGGGGCGGCGGGCGTCGCCAATATAAATCGGCGGGCGAGGAGGAACAACACAAATACGAATTAGCCGGTCCGCCGTCCGTCTAATCACTCTCGGCCGACGCCGGCTCGCCGCGCGTGCGGTAGAGAAAGGCATCGGAGGTGAGCAGCGAAGTCAACAACGCGTTCATGCTGCCGCCGCCCTCTTTGTAGGCGCGGTACGCATCTTGAAGCACGGGGCCGTCGTTTAAGGTTTCGTTCCGCCCCATCCAAAAGCGGAATGCGTGGCGAACGAAAACCTGTTCCGCGCGCCGGCTTTCCGCGAGCTTGCGAATCATTTCCATCGCGTCGGCGACTTCGCCGTCGAGCGCAAGATCGCCGGATTCAATGATTTCGCCCGTCGTATCGACCGGCCGGTCGAGTTCCATTTTTCGAAACAGACCGGCATGGTTGAACATTTCAAACGGCAAGCCGAGAGGATCCATTTTTTTGTGACACGTCCAACAGTACTCCTCTTTTGTGACGCGCATTCGCTCGCGGAGCGTCCGGTCGGGTTCATCGGGCAGCATCGCATCGACCGTGATCGGCACATCGGGGATGCCGCCGCCCAGCAACCGCTCACGAATCCATTTGCCGCGACGAATCGCGTGATTGTCCATCGCGTCGGAGTGCGAAACCAACCAACTTGGATGAGTCAGGATGCCCAGGCGTTGACCGGCTGGCGCCGTAGCCAGAATGCGCTCCGGTTGCATCGAGCCGGTGCCGAAGCTGCGCCGACCGACGCGGGCCAGGATCTTGGGGCCCGCTAAATTCGCTTCCGCGACGTTGTAATTCTCTTCGGGCGCCTTTCCCTTCTTGGCCGGCGCTTCGTTCTTCTTCGCCGCAGCCGCCGCGGCTCGCGCTTCGGCGCGGGTGAGCTGCTCGCCGAAGTAGATGTCGTCCGCCTTGGTCGCGACGACTCGATTCGTGGTCAGCAGTTGCTTAAGAACGTCTTTGTCTTCCTCCAAAACGAGCTCGATCAGTCGATCGGTGCTCACCGTCGCATCGAACATGGCCCGATAATGCGACGATCCCCGATTCGTTACGCCCGTCTCATTGAGCGCCTTGCCGTCTTTGCAAATGTAGCCGGCGAGGTCGTAGTCGAAGTAATCGCGGAAAAACTGCAAGATGCGCGGCTTGCGGACGGAGTCGTCGGACAGCATGCGCTCGACTTCGCGGCGGACATCCTCGCGAGTTCTCATGCGCCCTTCGACGATCGCGTTCCGCAGCGTTTCGTCGGGCTTGATGTACCGCAACGCGTGATTGACCGCGAGTCCTAATTCCCAGTCTTGGAGCATCACGCGACCGTGCCGATCCGGCTCGCCGCTTTCGACAAGTTCGGGGCGAAAAAGCGCATCGCGGTCGAGGAAGATCGACGACAAGCCGAGAACGGCGCCGTCTTCTTTGCCGAGTTTCTCGATGGATTGCTTGACGATCGAAAGGTAGTCGTCCGATTCCGCCGCGGACGGCGGCCGAAAGGTCAGCGCTTCGAAGAGGTAGCCCACGGCTGCGCACAAGCGCTCGTCCGTCGCTCCCTCCGCTTTAATCAGATCGTAGACCGGAGTGAGCGGACGCAGAACCTTCGTGCTGTAAACCAAACTCGTCGGAAGTCCGCGCAGATCACCCTTCATCTTGTCGGCAATCGACTTCGGATCGTCCGTGATCTGATACGGCTCGGCAATGCTCAGCGGCCCGTAAGCCATATAGCGGATGACGTCGTCGGCGAGGTCCAGGATCTGCGTCGCCTCGGCGCTGTTGACCGTGTAGAAGTCGGGGTAATTCTTCAACCCGTGGTTGCGGGCCGAAGCCAAAACGGCGGGGATGCTCTTCACCGCCGTGGCGTAGGCCACCGTGCCGCCCTGCCATTGAATGATGTTGTCGGTGCCGAAGTAGAGCTTGAGCTCGCCGCCGTGATTGGTGGGAACGGCGTCGCCGTGCGCTCGCAAGCCCGGATTCGCCGGATCGAACTTCGGCTCCGTGTTGATCAATTCGTTGAGCCGCGTGATGTGTTCCTGCGGGGTCACGCGCCAGAGACGCGCCGGTGACGACGTCGGCACAAGCTTGAGGCCGTCTGGTAAAGGACCGAACAAGAGATCGTGATCGACGAAGTTGCCTTTATCGGGGTCGAGGTGCGCGCGGAATCCCCCTTTATCGCGCAGCGTCCGCGTCAGTTCGCCGACGACCCAATCGGTAAACTGCAACCGCTCGACGACGGCGGGTTGCTCCGCATCGCGCGGCGGCATCTCCTTCAGGGCCACTTGGGCCCATACGCTCTTCCACACCGCGGCGTTGACTTCGTCCACCGTCCCGAGATCGTGCAGCGAGAGATTGCCTTGCGGCTCCGACCGGCCATGACAATCGACGCAGTGACGAACAAGAAACGGCCGGGCAAACTCGCTGAAGTCACGGTCGATTCTTTGCCCCGGCGTGTACGTTTCCGCGTGCGCCGCCGCCGACAGACTCGACAACAGCGTCAACGCCCAGATCAAACCGACTCGACTCATGCCAACACTTCCTTAAGCGGACCGTTGCCGGCGTCGAACTTCCTGGCCAGTTGATCGGTCATGTTGAAGCGATCCACGTTGCGGCCCGCGGCGCGCAGCAGCGTCGAATAAAGGGCGTTGATCGGTCGCTTGCCGTCGAGCTGCGTGAAGCAACCGGTCTTGAAGAGTCCGCCGCAATCGCCCAGAAGCATGACCGGCCAGTTGGCGCCGCTGGTGTGTTGCTTGTCGGCATTGTTGCTAGTGTAGACGATCAACGTGCCGTCCATCATCGTGCCGCTGCCTTCGGGCACCCGCTCGAGCGCTTCCATAATGCGCACCAGCATACGGCTGTTGTACTGACGTATTTTGATCCAGATCGGATTGTCGGGCTGCGCCATGTGCCCCAGGTTGTGCCCTTGCTGTTCGATGCCCAATCCTTTCCACGCGCCGAAGATTTCGCCGCGCCCTGAGCCGATCGTCAGCGTGTTGGTAATGCCCGACGCCAGCGCGGATATGCCGAGATCGAGCAGGGCGTCGTGCCAATCGGTTTCGAACTTGGGCTTGGTGAAGCGTTCGTCGACCTGAGGCGCGAACTTGCGCAGACGGTCGGCGACCGTGTTGAGACGGTCGCGGAGGCCGTTGACGTCGCGGAACCCTTGCACGTACTGCCCGTAGCGGCGCTCGTCGGCGCTCGGTAGCCCGTCGCCCTTGGCCGCAGCGAGGGCTTCGATCTGATTCATGACGTTCGAGCGCGCTTCATGTCGAACTCGTATGTCGCCGTCGGAAATGCCGCCGTAGAGCAACTGATAGAGGTGATTGGGATTGGAATGCATAAAGATCGGCTGCCCGGCGCCGCCGGCCGAGAGCGTCGCGATCGTGGGCTTGGTCGTCATGTTCTCGATCGAGTCCATGCCGATGCACAAATGAGGCAGCAGCGTCTGAGGGAGCAACTTGCTGAGTTCGTAGTCGATCGTCGACGCACTGGGCGGAACACCGTCGCCGCCGCGATAGCCGCCTAATGCACCAAAGAATGCGCTGTGCGAAGGGCTGGTGTGCAAGCCATGCAGCCCGTTGATGATGTGGAGCCGCTCCTTGTACGGTTCCAGCGCCTGGATCGGCTCGGGGAGTTTGGCCTTCGCCAACGATCCGCTGCGGGTCATCCCGGACGGAACGCAAGTCGCCGGATCGAATCCTTGGTTCTGCAGAAAGAAAATGATTCGCTTTGGCACTCCGCCGGCGGGTGCCGAGGCCAGCAGACGTCCGGGAAGAGTCGAGAGGCCGAACGCCGCGCCGGTACCGATCGCCGCTGCGTGCAGCAGTTCTCTGCGATTAAGCATGAATTCGATCCCTATAAGAATTGGACGGTCGGCGGCCTAAATCTCGCTTGGCAGAAGGCGAGATCTAAGCCTGCGGATAGGCAGGGCCCAAGAATCACGGAAGCGAACGGCCGAACACCCGGAATGCCGATCGCTCCAGAGTAAAGATGCTTCAACTCGGCAATAATTTTTACGCCGCTGCCGACATTGCCGCAACTCAATACGGGGGCTCAGCTTGCGTCGGAGCATCTCATCCGCTGAGAAACGCCATGCCGTCGTACTCTGAAATATCTGCCGAGGCCCAGATCAGGCTGCCGCGCACATGGGAACGTCGCAGGTCTTCTTATTTGGCGGCTTGCCGGCCCGAAACGCAGAATAGATGCGTTTCGCCGCGGAGCAGTACTCGTCCGGCGGCTGGAATCGGCGAGCCGATCACCGACTCGCCCATGTCGTTTTCCGCCAGCAGTTCCAACCGTCCGTCGCCGATCTTCGCGACAAAGACGATGCCGTCTTCGCGCGGTGCGTAAAGTTTGTCCCCGGCGACAAGCGGAGAGGCGTAGAAGTTCGTACGGTGCTTGGGAAACGCCCCGTCCCAAACCGTCTTACCCGTTTCAGGATCGAGACAGGCGACCTCTCCTCGATCGCGCACCAGAATCACGCGACCTTGGTGAACGACCGGCGTCGGCACGAACGTTCCGACGTCGTCGCGCTTCCAAATCTGGTGAGTTGCCGTGACGTCGCCCCTGCCCGTGAGCCGGACGCCGTACAACCGCGGCAGGCCGCGATCGTTGCGACCGTACGCGACAATCGCCATGTCGCCGACGACGACCGGCGTGACGATGGCAGGCCAGAGTTTGTTGCCGTCGGGATTGAATCCGCCGCACGACCAAACGACCTGTCCGTCGGCCGCGTCGTGAATGGTGAGATGCTCGGCGCCCCAAACGAGAAGCGACTCTTTGCCGTTGTGCCGCATGACGACGGGGGTCGAGTAACCGTGATCGCATTCGACGGGCGTCGTGTAATTGCGGGCCACTTTCCAGGCCAATTTGCCGGTCGCTTTGTCGAACGCGGCAAGCCATGATTCGCCTTGATGCATGCGCGCCATGACAACGTGCTTTTCCGTCACCACCGGCGAGGTGCCGTGGTCCCAAAACAAAGTGTCGGGCCCGAACCGCTCGACGAGATTCGTTTTCCAGCGAACACCACCGTCGCGGTCGACGGCCGCGAAGGTGCCGCTTTTGTAGTAGACGAAAATCGCTTGACCGTCGGTGACCGGCGAAGCGTTGCTGCCGGAACCGTTGCGATGTTTGCCGGGATTCTCTGCGCCGAAGACGGTTCGCCATAGCTCTTTGCCACCCAAGTCGTAACAAAGTAGCGCGTCGTTGCCCTCCGCAGGCGATGTGAGATAGATTTTTCCGTCTAATAAGATCGGCGTCGAGCAACCGCGCCCCGGCAGCGACGTACGCCAGAGGTGCTCGTCGGCCCCGAACTTCACCGGATAGTCGCCGTCGGCGACGCTGCCATGGTTCAGCGGACCTCGCCACGACGGCCAGTCGGGTACGTCGGCCGCGGCTGAAACCGCCAAGGAGAAAGTGACAACGAGCGTAGCGACGGCATTCTTCATCCGCATTTCGAACGTACCTATAAGACGATTTCGGAGGCGATCGAATTTAAGTCGCCCTAGCTGCAGTCGTACGGGCCTGGTCGACTGTCTTAAGCAACTCCGCAGGGAGCGAGTCGGCTCTGCCGTATTTCGCCCCCTGCGTTATGTATCGATTGGGAACGTAGGAACTAGCTGGGGTAGTTCGCGACGTAGACGGCCTTGACCTGCGTGTAGTCGAGGAAGGTTTCTTCGCAGTTCACGCCGCCGCCGGGACCGCCGGAGATGCCTTGCCCGCCGTACGGGAGCCCATAGGCGATCGAGTTGTGGCAATTCACTTGGCCCGTGCCGTCGCGGAACCGCTTGGCCAAGGCCACGCCCCGCTCGATGTCCTTCGTCCAGACGCTGGAGCCCAGACCGTACGGCGAACTGTTGGCGAGTTGAATCGCTTCTTCGGCCGAAGACACGGGGCAGATCGTGGCGTACGTGTGAAACACTTCGGCCGGGTTCACGTTCAGGCCCGGCGTGGTGCGATAGAGCGACGGCTTCAGATAGAAGCCGGACTTGCCGGCGACCGCGGCGTCGCCGCCGGCCAGCAACGCTTGAGCGCCGCGAGCCACGGTTTCTTGCTCCGCTTGCAAGATACGGCGACGCTGCGTGGCGTTGATCACCGCGCCGAGTTGCGTTCCTTCGTCGGCCTGGTAGCCGATCTTGAGTTCCTTGAAGAACTGCGTCTGGGCGTCGATAAAGTCGTCGGCGATCTTCTTGTCGACAAACACGCGGTGAATCGTGCAGCAGGTCTGGCCGTAGTGCTGATTCGTGTACTTGCCGACCATGCGGGCCACTAACTCCGGATCGGCGTCGGCCAAGACGATCGCCGCACCGTTGCCGCCGAGTTCCCGTTTCATTCGCGTCCCGTGGCGATCGCAGGTTCGCAAAATCGCCTGGCCGACGCCGGGGGAGCCGGTGAACGAGATGTAGCGAACGCCCGGGTGCTCGGCGATCGCATGGCCTGTGATTTCGCCGCGGCCGGGTAACACATTGATCACGCCCGCCGGGAAGCCGGCTTCTTGGGCGAGCTTGGCGATGTAGAGGGCGGAAAGCGGCGTGTCTTCGGCCGGCTTGATGATGATGGTGTTGCCGGACAGCAGAGCCGGGAACATAAACCACGACGTCAGCACGATCGGGTAGTTCCACGGAATGATTCCCGCG
>JAEUIN010000329.1 GCA_016793115.1 Planctomycetaceae bacterium | reverse complement strand
GATCCCGTACGAGGTGCCGGTCACCCAACCGGGATCGGCCGTGCACCAGAATACGTCGCCGGGATGAAAGTCGAGGACGAACTTGCCTGTTGCGTAATGCGTCAGGACCGCTTCGTGCACGTGCACGGCCCCTTTCGGCATTCCGGTCGTGCCGCTGGTAAAGTGCAGCAGCGCAAAGTCGTCGGCGGAGGTCGGCGGGATCTCAAAGGCTTCGCTCGCGGCCGCGAAACGCTTCGGCAAACTTAAGACACGGTTTGAGAGGTCGTCCGCGGCGTCGATGAGTAGCACGTAGGCGAGCTGCGGCAATCGATCCAGCAAGGGTGCGAGCTTTTTCTCGTAAGACGCTACCGTCGTTACCAGCACTCGCGCATCGCCGCGATGCAGACGTTGCCAAATCGGTTCCGGTCCGAATTGCGAGAAGAGCGGACAGAAGACCGCGGCGTTCTTCAACGTTCCGAGCGCCGTAAAATAGAGATCAGGAACGCGGCCTAAGAGCGAAAAGACTCGCTCTCCCTTGGCCAGGGGTAGGGATTTCAGAACGTTCGCCAAACGATTGGTCGCTCGCGAAAGATCTTCGTAGGTGAATTCGCGAATCGTCGAATCTTTGGCGAACCAGCGGAGGGCCGTCGCGGCGCCTCGACCTTCCGCGACATGGCGGTCGACCGCTTCATAAGCCAAATTGAGACCGGCGCCGCCCGGAAGGCCGGCCAACTCCGAGCGAACTTGACTCCATGAGAACTCCGCACACGTTCGTACGTAGTCGACCATGTGTGGGGCGACGGGAAGTGATGCGACGGACTTGCGGATAGTTTCCACGACAGAACTTCCCAACATTGCGGCGATTTGTCGTCGCAAACTGCTTCGCAAACTTCATGCCCGGTGTGCGATGACGCGGGCCGGTTGTGTCGCACTCCTTAATGAGAGGGCCGCTTTCTCTCGAAATTTTCGTGGATTGTTTTACGACGCTGCTCGCCCGAAGGAATGACGAGTCGGAATCTGCGCAAGTAGGCGAGCGAAGCAGCCCGCAAGTGCGCCGCAATCGCACGGCGTCATTTAGTGGGCGAATGATGGCCGGGCCGTCAGCCGCGATGCTCCGACGCGGCGTGCTCGCTTTTCAGCAAATTCGCGGAAGGGGCGCTCCGCTAGGCTCGATGAGCGGTTGCTCCCGGCCGAGGGCCCGGCTTACGACGACGGGGACAACGCCGCGCGACCGCACTTCGCCGATGGCCGTCGCCCCGGCATACCCCGCATTGCGAAGCGCGGCCAGAGCCTGATTTACGTCGTCCGGGGATATCACCGCGACCATGGTCCCTTCATTGGCGACGGACAAAGCGTCGAGGCCCAACAACTCGCAGGCACCTCGCACTTCCGGTGTGATCGGGACCCGTCTTTCATCGACGAAGAGGGTAAGTCCGGAATCGCGGGACCACTCGTGAAGCACGGCCGTTACGCCGCCACGCGTCGCGTCGCGCATGCCCCGAATGGCGGCTTCGGAGTTTCGCAGCGCCACAACCGCCGCCGTGAGCGGGGCGCAATCACTCGTCGGCGGCGGCTCGAATCGTAAACCTTCCCGAGCGGAAAGGATGGCTATTCCATGACGTCCGATCGGTCCCGTGACGAGTACGACGTCACCTGGCTTGACGTCGGTTATCCCGGTCGGTGCGGGATCGACAAGTTGTCCGAGTCCGGCCGTCGACAGGAAAAGACCATCGGCGGCGCCGCGCGGAACGACCTTTGTGTCGCCGGCGACGATCGCGATGTCACAGCAACGAGCCGCCACCGCGATACGGTCGAGGACGCGGTCGAGTACGCTCAGCGGCAGCCCCTCTTCGAGAATCATCGACAGAGTCAGCCACAGCGGACGAGCGCCGCGCATGAGCAGGTCGTTAACCGTGCCATATACGGCCAACGACCCGATATCGCCGCCAGGGAAGAAGAGCGGCGAGACGACGAAAGAATCCGTCGCCAGCACCGGCGCCCCGGAAAGCGGCGGGAGCAGGGCCGCATCTTCCAATGGTCGCACGCCTGTGCCGAACAGCCGAGGAAAGACGTGTTCATCGAGCAATCGTCGCGTGAGCTTGGCTCCTTCTCCATGAGCCAACAGCACGCGGCCGCCGTCATCACTTGGTAGCGGGCATCCGCTTGTTTCCCCGCTCATGTCTTTCTGCCAGGTGAGTCGACGGCCGCGTTTTTGATCGTCGGATGAAATTGGAAATAAGCGGCGCACGCTCCTTCGCCGGATACCATCGGTGCGCCGAGCGGAGAATCCGGCGTACATTCCTTCCCGAAGGCCGGGCACTGCGTCGGACGAATTCGCCCGCTGAGAACGTCGCCGCTTCGGCAGCGGGAATCATCTTCGCGAACCGGCGCCGTGTCGGGGAATCGCGATGTGGCGTCGAACTCGCGCCACGTGTCGCGCAGCCTCAACCCTCCTTGCGGCATCATCCCGAAACCGCGCCACGGTTGATCGCACGGCTCGAACACCTCCTCGATAATACGCCGAGCCTGTGGGTTGCCCTCGCGATGCGCGCAGCGTTTGTAGCGGCTCTCCACTTCGCACCGTCCGCTTTCCAATTGGTCAATGCAAGCCAAAATGCCTTGCAACAAATCGGTCGGCTCGAAGCCCGTCACGACGATCGGTACCTGATGACGGCGGCACGGTACTTCGTAAGCCTCTTGGCCGGTGACCGTGCACACGTGCCCGGCCGCAAGAAACGCCTGCACGCGATTGTCCGGCGACCGCAAAATCGCCTCC
>JAEUIN010000225.1 GCA_016793115.1 Planctomycetaceae bacterium | reverse complement strand
GTGCGGCTCCCGGGCATCGGCCCGCTCGTACGTAACGCCTGAATCGCGGCCTGCGTGAGCCATGCCGATCGACGGCACCTGCGGCTTCTCCTTCAAACGATACACGCAATGAAACACCGGATGCTCGACCGGGAGTTCCTGCAATTCGCGATCGGGAAAAATTTGTTTGAAGGCGAAGTGGAAATTCTCGTACTCCCAATCCCCCCAAAAGTCGTCGACCATCAGAAAGCCGCCGCGGAGCAGGTACTTGCGCAGCGTGGCGGCCTCGTCGTCGGAGAGCACAATGTCGCCCGGCTCGATCATGTAAACGAACGGATGATCGAAGAGCGCCGGATCGAGAATGTCGACCACCTTGCCGTCGGGGTGCGAGCGCATCGACGTGAGCTGCTGCAAACGGTACGAAAGATTCAACTCCGCATCGGGATAATCGGTCGCCCAGGCGCCGCCGCGGTGCGAACTGTCGTAGCGCAGGCGGACGAACGTGAACACCTCGTCCGGCATTTCCGTGTCGATCGCCCAGGTCGGCGTGCCGTTGCGGTCGAATTGCGGAGTGCGCCGCGGCCAGCGACGTTGGGCCTCGGCGAAATCGGCCACGAGTGCGACGAGCACGGCCGCCGCGACGAGCGAAAGTACCCGACGCCGCAAAGTTCCACGATGAGTAACGATTGCGGGGCTCATGGTTCCACCATCGTGGGAGGACGTTGCTTTTGCTTTGTTCCGTCAACGATCTTCAGCAGCAGTTGCTGGGCATCGCGATAGCGGGGAGTTTCCTCAAGCGCGAGCAGCGCATGGCGCTTGGCTTCCGCATTCTCGGCGGCATGCAACCGGCGGGCGAGCAGATAATGCGTGCCCGCCAGATCGTCCGGCTCCAGCGCCAAGAGCGAGCGCGCCGCGGCCACGGCCTTCTGTGATTCGGCGCTCTCGGCAACAACGTCCCACGGCGTCTGCTCGGCCAAGCTCCGGTACGCGAACTCATCGAGCGGCTGCACGCCGAGATACCGCTCGACATTGCGGTGCAGCGCCGCCGTGTCTTTCGCCGCGATCGCCAGCTCGATCAACCGGCGATAAGTCTCCAGCGCATCATCCGAGCGCTCCGCCGATTGTTCTAGCACTTTACGCTCGGCGACCGTGTCGCGTCGCTCGCGATGCGTTTGCGCCAGCAGCGCGTAAGGGCTCTCGTCGCCCGCCCATTGCGGAGCGTCGCCGACCAAAGCCTCGAGCACCGTGCGAGCCTGATCGAATTGCTTTTCTTCCAGCAAGGCTCGGCCGTATCGCAGGCGGGCCAAGAAATGTTTGGGGTTCTCTTCTAAAAACTTAGCGATCGACGCGCTCGGCCCTTGCGGCACCTTCGGCAAGTCTTCTTCGCTCCAGTCGACCTTCGGGCCGTACGCCGCAGCCTTCGCGCGGGCATACTTGTCGAAGGCTTTATCGAACCCGGCCAACGATCCGGTGCGGCGCTCGAGTGATTCGTTGATCGGCATGCCCGCCCCAACGTCGTCGAGCACCCGCCCTAAAGTCCCCTGCCCTAGCGACTCGACCAAATACTCGACGGCCAACGACGCCTCGTAGTACGCCAAGTTGAAATGCTCGCCCGACTTCGGCCGGCGGAACGCTTCGTTCAATTTGGAAACGGGCGTCAACTCGCCGGCCAAAATCATCTTTCGCAAGTCACGGTCGAGCCGGTCGCCCCAGGCTTTGTTTGCCTGCCGTTCTTCGTACACCGAAATCCCTTCGCTCAGCCAGCGCGGGATGCGATGTCGGGTCTTTTCGAGGGTGACCACGTGGCAGTATTCGTGCCAGAGCGTGGCTTCCCAATTGGTGTTGTTGCCCGCCAGCGCCGCCGGGCTGTTCGCCGTGATGACGTAGCCGAAACAAACGCCGAGAATGCCGTCGCCGCCGGGCAAGCCGAACGTGCGAATCGCGAAATCTTGCTGCCGCGTGAGAATCTCGACCGTCACCGGCCGCGCGGGTTGCCAACCGTACTTGTTGCCAAGCGTCGTTCGCGCACGTTCGAGCAGATCTAAAACACGCCGGCCATACACGGCCGCCTCGCGTCGCTCCATGTGCAGCTTGAAATGCGGCGTCGTGAGCGTGGTGTACGCGTCGAGGCGGTCCTTGAGCGTCGCGAGGTTGTAAGCCGGCACGTCGTACGGATCGGCCTGCTGCACTTCATTGACGAGCCGCCACCCTTCGTCGGTCTCGCCAAGCCGCAATAGGTCTTGCGCGAGTTGAGCCCTGGCCGGCAGATAGTTCGGGTCTTTGCGCAGCGCGCGGCGTTGGTACTTGGCTCCTTCGGCGAAGCGATAGGCTTTGGAAAGCTTCGCGCCGAGCACATGATCGACTTCCGGATTGCCGTCCCACGGGGCCAGCGCCTCTTCGCGGCAGTACCACTCGCCGAACGGATCGGCCTGCAAGTGACACAGCACGGCCCGCAAAGTCCAGGCGCGCGGATGCCGGGCATTGATGCGGGCCACGTCGTCGAGCGCCGCAGCCGCTTCCTTATATTCCTCATGCACGAGGTGCTCTTCGGCCCGATAGAGCAAGCTCGGAATGTGCCGCGGATTGACCTTAAGGGCCGCTTCCAGATGGGCGTGGCTTTCGTCGTCGGACGTTTCGGCCACGGCGCGGGCCAGCCCATAGAGCAGATCCGGATCGTCGGCGAATTTCTTAAGGCCGGCACGGAACGTGTCGGCGGCGACCGCCAGATCGCTCTTGGCCAGCGCCAGTTCGCCGACCGCGACATAGCCGTCGCGCAGGTCGGGATCGATCTTCTGCGCTTCGTCGTAGTAGTTTTCCAGAATCTCCCGAGCATCGGCGCCCATGCGCGACGCGGCGCGTCCGACGGCGATGCGATCTTCGGGCGAACTGTAACGCCAAGGAGTCGTCTCGGCGAAGCGTAACAACTCGGCCAACATGCTTTGGGCCCGCTCGGGCACGCCGGCGAGCCGCAGCAGGTCGTAGGCCGCGACGCGGATCGGCGCGTCGGTCGGATGCTGACGTTGCGACAGGTCAAAGGCTTTCGCGCCGTCGGCATAGCGACCGAGTGTCAGCAGGCAATCGAGCCGCAGTTGCCACCACCGGGCTTCGGCATAGTGCGGCTTCGTCGCTTCTTCGGCCGCTTGGAGCGCGGCGGAGTAATCGCCGGTGCGAAATTTGTGGAGGGCCGCGTCGAACTCGTCGGCTTGAGTGCTTTGGTTGCAGCAGATTAGCAGCGCAATGCACAACACAACGCGGGTGGCTGGGGCATAGCGACGGGTGGCTGGGGCATAGCGCAG
>JAEUIN010000165.1 GCA_016793115.1 Planctomycetaceae bacterium | reverse complement strand
ATGCGGGCGGACCGGCCGCGGCGGCGAGCGCTTCGCCGTATGCCGTCGCTCCGGCGGCCGCCTACGCGGCCGCCGGCGGTCGCTACGACACGCAATACACGCCGGCCGCGCCGACGCAGACGGCCGCCGCGCAATCAAGGTCGACTCCATCGACGGCGCCGCGCGGCGACGATCGCTACTCGTATTACCAGCCCGGCCAACCGACGGCGCCGGCCGCGACTCCGGTCGCCGCTGCGCCCGTCGCGACGTCGCCGCTCGCCGCGAACACGGCGAACGCCGCGGCCGCCCCGCCGACGACCGCCGGCGGCGAACGCTACGCCGGCTACTCGCCGCCGACCGCTCCGCTGAACGGCGCTCCTGGGGCTGCGGCTCCGGCGGCACCGACTCCGCCGACCACGCCGGTTTCGACTCCGGCTCCGTCAGCCGTCGGTGATCGCTACGCCGCCGACAATCGCTATGCTCCGCCGGCCGCGACGCCGGCTCCGGCGATGCCGAACGTCGCGCCGACGAACCCGGCCCCGGCCTTCTCGAATCCGACGGCTTCGGTCGCCGGCGTCGCAGCCGCGGCTCCGCCTGCGACACGGCCGGACGGAGCATTGTTCGCCGGTCCGGCCGCACCCGCCGCCGCTCAGGTTCCGCCGGGCGTTCCGCCCTTGGCTCTCGACGGCTACTGCCCGGTCACCGTGACCGAGAAAATGGTCTGGAAGAAGGGGGACGTGAAATACGGCGCGATCCATCGCGGCCACACCTACCTCTTCGCCTCGGCCGCCGAACAGCAAAAGTTCCTCGCCGCCCCCGACGTCTTCAGCCCGATCGTGAGCGGCAACGATCCGATCGCGATCGTCGAAGAAGGAAAGCTGGTGCCGGGCAAGCGCGAACACGGCTGCTTCTGCGACAAGCGGATGGTGCTCTTCAGCTCGGCCGCGAACTTCGAGAAGTTCAAGGCGGACCAGAATCGCTACGTGACCGAACTGCAGCAAGCGCTGCAAACCGGCAAGACCCTGCGCCGGTAAGGACTTCTCTGTGGGTGGCACTGGTGGCTCGTCCACCAGTGCTTTAAGCGACTTAGCAATTGAATTCGCACTGGTGGACAAGCCACCAGTGGCACCCTTCGATCGCCGCTCGCCATTAAGACACTTTACGGCCGAAGTGGTCGGCGAGGCGGGCGACGGTGCGGGCGATCGCTGCTTCCGCTTGATGCTCGTAGAGCCGGCCTTCCAGAACGAGCAGTTCCGCGAGTTCCGCGAGCGTGGCCCGCTCGAGGCGCGGCTCGAAGAGCAGCATCAGCCGGCGTTCGACCAAATCTTCCAGACGGCGCACCCACTGCGTGCGGATGATGTGCCGCACTTGGCCGCGGGGCCACGTGGTGCCGACGACGGAGCGAGTGTCGTCGCCGGCGAGCGGCGGCGCTTCGTAGATCGCCGGAATCGGCCGCTCGCGCGAGTTGGCCGCGGGCGTGCGGCCGAGCTTCTTCAACACGACGGCCGCCGTTTCCTCGGCCAGAGCCCGGCACGTCGTCAGCTTGCCGCCGACGAGCGTCCAGGCGGGCCAGGGGCCGCCGGCGTGTTCGACGATCGCGTGCCGCCTCGTAATGGCCGCCGTCGTCGCCGCGTCGACATGCGGCAACGGCCGGACGCCGGAGTAGTGCAGCGTCACGTCGCCGCGGTCGATCGCGCAGCCGGGAAGCAGCGTGTTCGTGAGGTTGATCAGATAGTCGAGCTCTTGTTCGCTCGCCACGGCGTCGGCCGGGTCGTCGTCGTACGGCAGATCGGTCGTGCCGATGAGCACCGCGGCGCCGAAGGGAATCACGAACACCGGCCGGCCGTCGGGCGCTTCGGCATAGAGGGCCGCGTCGCCGAGAGCGCGGCGCAGGTCGTCGCGATAGACGACGATGTGGCTCCCTTTGGTGCCGCCGATCAAACGCTTGCCGGTGTAGCCGAGCGCCTGACGGATGTCGTCGCCCCAGGGGCCGGCGGCGTTGACGATCGCCGCCGGCCGGTAGGTGTGGGTGACGCTTAGATCGTCGGTCACGATGATCGAGGAGCCGTCGACGCTCGCGCCGGAGTACGTGTGCACGGCGAAGAGCCGGCCGGCTTCGTCGGCGGCCTGTCTCGCATCGGCCAGCAGCGCCGCGGTGAATTGCTCGGGGAACCGCATTTGCGCGTCGTAGTACGACAGCAGCCGGCCGTAGCGCTCGGCGAGCGCCGCGCCCGGCTCGCGGCGAAGCACCCGCGATTTCGGCAGCGTCGAAGTGCGGGCCAGGGCGTCGTACCACCACAGGCCGAAGCGAACGACCCACAGCCCGCGGCGCGAGCGCGGCTTGTATTTGCCGCCGAAGAGGAGCTTGCCGAGGCCGTCGAGGAAGCCGCCGAGGCGGCGCTCGACCGGAACGCGAAACTCGAGCGGTTTCACATAGGCGGGGGCGAGCGTGAGGAGGCGTTCGCGCTCGTCGAGCGATTCGCGCACGAGCGGCGTGTCGGCGAATTCCAGGTAGCGGAGCCCGCCGTGAACCAAGCGCGACGAGTAGGCCGTGGTGCCGAAGGCGAGGTCCGCCGAGTCGACCACGACGACGTCGGAGCCGGCCAAGATCAGTTCGCGGGCCAGAGCCGCGCCGTTGATGCCTGCACCGAAGACGATGACGAGAGACATGAGGGGCAGGGCGGAGGGAGGAGGGGCGAGGGGGGAAGGACTTATCCTCGCCGGGCATCATAGCGAATTGCTTAAAGCAAAAGCAGTCGCCTGATCGCGCTCAATTCTTCGCGCCTGACTCCTGGCGCCTGACTCCTGGCCCCTACCTGAAGCTACTTCCGCCTTTTGCGGCCGCGTTCGAGGCTTTGGATGGCGGCGCGGACGCCGTCGAGCTCCGGGTTGAGCTTCAAGGCGCGGCGGAAGCAGAGCAGAGCCTCGTCGGACTCGCCCATATTGAGATAGCACTGGCCCATGCCGGCCGCCGCGCCGAAGTGGTAGGGATTGATTTCCAGGGCTTGGCGGCAATCGCCGATGCTCTCGGTGTAGTAGCCTAGGCCGTAGCGGGAGATGGCCCGCTGATTCCACGCTTCGGCGAACCAGGGAGCGAGGTCGACGAGCTCGGAGGCGCGATCGAACGCCTGACGATAATGCTTGGCGACGTTTTCGTGGATGATCGCTTCGAGCAACTTCTGCTGCGGCAAGGTGCCGGCCCGACACCACACGGCCCGCAGGGAGTTTTCGGCCATGGAGCGAACGCCGCGGTCGATGTCGTGCAGGGCGCGGCCGAGGGCGGGGTTGGATTCGTAGTCGCCGAGGTAGCCGAGAGCCAACGCCGCGGCACGCCGGCACGAACGTGCGGGGTGCGCGAGGACTCGCTCCAGCGTCGCCGGCGAGTAGCGGGCCGAAACCTTGCGAACGAAGGAAGCGGCGTCGCGGTCGTCGAGGAATTGCTGGTAGACGAAGTCGAGCAGCGGTAAGCGTGGTACGCTACCGGGCACTTGGAGGGGCTCCGAAGGCGAGGAATGTAACGATTTTGCCGGTAAAACCGGATGTTCCATGCCAGTCTAACTGGGCGGCTTAGCACGTCCACAAAAAAACGGGGAGTTTTCGCGGCGAGTTTCCCATCTGCGGAAGGGATGGGAGAATAAAGCCGTTTCGCTTCGCCGGCAGGCGGCGCATTTGCCATGCGGAGCGTTGCCGACAGACGGCGAAATCGAGGGAGTGATGCGTTGCGAAGCTTGATGCGAACGCGGGGAATGATCGCCGGAGCGCTGTGCGGCGCGATGCTGTACGGCGGAGGTGCGCTGTGCGCGCCGGCGACGACGCAGCAAGAACTTCAGCGCAGGCTCGCGGCGACGACGAGCGTGACGTGGTCGGGAGCGCCGTTGCGCGAGGCGCTCACGGCGCGGTGCGCGGCCGGCGGCGTGGGGCTGGTGATCGATCGCCGCGTCGACCCCGGCGCGCCGCTCGAATTGTCGGCCGTCGACGAACCGCTGGAGAGCGTGCTGCGGCGGGCCGCGAGTGCGCAGCACTGCGAGATCGCGGTGGTCGGACCGGTCGTGTATTTCGGACCCGCGGCGACGGCGCGGCGCGTGCGCACGACGGCCGCACTGCGACGGCAAGAAGCGCAGAACCTGCCGGCGGCGATCGGCGGCAAGCTGTTGCAACCGGCGGCGCTCGCATGGCCGGAGCTGAGCGAACCACGAGAGATCGTGACCGCGTCGGCGGCGGAGGCCGGCTTGCGGTTGGTCGACGCGGAGCGAGTGCCGCATGATCTTTGGCCGGCGGCGGACTTGCCCGCGCTGCCGCTTTATGAACGGCTGACCATGATCTTGGCGCAGTTTGATCTGGCGTATCGCGTGGACGCGGCGGCGGGGACGATGACGCTCGTGCCGCTCGACGACCGGCCGACGATCGAGCGCCGCTACACCGTGGCGGGCGACCCGGCCGCGACGATCGCGCGGTGGCGTGCGGCGGCGCCGGAGGCGACGTTTCGCGCGGCGGCGGGCGGAGTCGTGGTCGCCGCGCGCGTGGAAGATCACGAGCGGCTCGCCGTCGGTAAAACGGCCGGCACGGCGAGCGGGCCCGCGACGACGAGGCCGGCCGGCGCGACCGGCGGCGGGAAGCCGCCGGCGGGCGAAAAGCGCTACTCGCTGAAGTTGAAGAACAAGCCGCTCGGCGAACTGGTGAAGCTCCTGCGCGACGGGCACCGGCTGCCGATCGAAGTCGACGATGCGGCGCTCAAGGCCGCGGGCATTTCGCTCGACACGCTGACGAGCGTGGAAGTGGCGGACGCCACGCTCCAGCAGTTGCTCGAGCAAGCGGCGGCCCCCCTGGGGCTGGCGGTGCAAGCGGTCGACGGCAAGCTGCGCATCACGCCGCGGAAGTGAACGCGGAGTTCGCTTTGGAACTGCCGGCGCGGCAAAGTTTGCGCGGTTCGCCGCGGCCCGACAGGCGCCGCCGGCAACGCTCCGCGGAGGCGCGACCGAGCGGCGTTCGCGAGGCGTGACATCGCGTGCGAACTTCGCGCAAAGTTCGAATTCAAGAAAGAACCATCGCCGCGCCGCAGCGTAGAAAGATCGCACCCGCAAACGCGGAATGCGCCGCAGTGCGCAGGTCCGCTCCGTGGATTGGAACGGCCTTTGCTTTTCCCGGTCGTCGCCCCAACGATGATCGATCGCAAGGAGGATCAAAGGGGTGCGTATTCGACGCGGCGTCGTGCCGGGTCGTCGGGCGACTTCCTCATGACGAGGAGCCGCCGTTTTCAGCTCGACAGGGAACGTCGGAATTGGGGGAAATTCCGATGCTTGCTTCGCTCTTCGCCGCACGGACGTTCGCGACCGCCGTGGTGCTTGCGGCCGCTTCCGCTTCGCTCGCACTGACCGGCTGCGCGGCCGCGCCGCAACGCCACACCGCTTACCGAATGCCGAACTACGAAGCCACGGTCGACGTGCGCGCGCCGCTCGACGGCAGCGAGAAGCCGGAGATCGTGGCACGGCTGACGCTCACGCCGAACGGCAATTGACGGCGAACGGATACCGACGCCGGACGGCAACGGACGACGGACGCTCGCCGGAGCGCGCGGCGAGCGGCGCCGCGTTAGCTGATCGCTTTCGAAAGCTGTTCGCGGAAGCCTTCTTCGATCTTGCCTTTGAACATCATCGCGGCGAAGGGAATTTCGCCGTCGACGTTCACCTTGTCGTCGGTCACGGTGATCGTGCCCTTGATGGCGATGCCCATCTTCTTGAACGAGAAGCCGTACGCCGAATCGGCGTCCCACTTGCTCCAATCTTCCGTCGCGTCGGTCACGTCTTTCGAGCCGAACTCCTTGGCCTTTTCGAAAAACGCCTTGAGACCGGCCTTGGCTTTGTCTTTGCCGGCGGGATTGGGGATCGACGTGTTGAACTTGGGCATGACGAACTCGTTTCTTCGTAGATGTGTGCGGGGCGAGCGACTTAGGCCAGCTTCTCTTTCAACTCCGTGAGCAAGCGAACGGCGTGGCCGATTTCGGCCTTCTGCCGCTCCGGCTCCTGCGGAATCTCGCGCTCGATCGTCAGCGGGCCTTCGTAGCCGATGTCCTTGAGCGTCTTCAGGTAGTTATACATGCCGACGTCGCCTTGGCCGAGCGGCACTTCGCAGCCCCACTCTTGGCCGGGGCGCTTGGCCCAGGTGCCGTCTTTGCAGTGCACGCTGCGCACATACTTGCCGACTTGCTTCAGCGCCGCGATCGGTTCCCCCGAGCCGTAGAGAATCATATTGGCCGGGTCGAAATTGATGAACAGATTGTCGCGGCCGACGGCGGCGATGAACTGCAGCAAGCCGTCGGCCGTTTCTTGGCCGGTCTCCAAGTGCACGCCTTGGCCGTTCTTCTTCGCGTGGTCGCAGAGTTCTTGGGCGACGGCGACGACCTGTTTGAAAATCGGATCGGCGGAGTCGTGCGGCACGAAGCCGATGTGCAACCCCACGGCGTTGCAGCCGAGGAGCTTCGCGAAATCGGAGATCTCCTTCATCTCCGCCAGCCGAGCGGCGCGCGTTTCCGGCGGCACCAGGCCCACGGTGCGCACCACGGTCGGAATATCCGCATAGCTCTCCCCTTCGAAGCCGCCGAACACGACGGTCAGCGTCAGCCCGTATTCCTTGAGCTTCGCCAAAAAGGCCGCGGCCTTCTCCGGCGTGCGGCTCGCGGCGTGCGGGGCGTGCAGTTGAATCGTCGGCACGCCGAGATCGCGGGCCACCTCAAGCTTCACGCCCAGTCCGGCGTCGAGGCTCGCGAACACTCCGATCGGCCACTTCGTCATGAGAAACGCTCCTGGTTGCTGATGGTCGAACGAGAGGGCGCGCCCCGCAAGCGGGGCGGCGCAACGGGCCGACGACGCGGCCGCGACGATTCGACTCGGACTACACTTTCACTTCCGGCTTTTCGCCTTCCGGCGTGTCGTCGTGGTTGATGTCGAACCACTCGTCTTTGAATTCGATCCGCTTGTTGTCGCGAATGGCGATGTTCGTCGTCAGCGCGATGATCGCGTCGGCCATCGCCACTTCCGGCTTGCACTTCGGATTCAGCTTCGGGTCTTTGTCCGAGGCGTCCGGGTTGTTTTCGATGCACCACGCCCAGTGCTCGATCTCTTCGCGGTAGCCCTTGCTCACCGCGCCGGTGTCGAGCGCCTTTTCCGCCGCGGCGGCCGCGGGCGGAGCGCTGGCCGTGGTGTCGAGCACCACGCCGCCGTCTTTCTTCACGACGTCGACGAACGTCGCCGGCCCGCCGGTCGGGTAGAGGAAGTATTCCTGTTCCGTCTCGAGAATGATGGTTCCCTTCGTCCCCATCACCACTTCGCCGTAGCCGCCCCAGACGTTGCCGTTGATCGAGGAGTACGAGACGACGATCTTCTTCTGCTTCTTGGCTTCGTCCTTCGCGTCGTATTCGGGCGACGGGAACTCATAGTTGCAGTGGACGTGGTCGTCGACCTCGCGGTCGTTGTCGAACAGGCTGCGCACGCCCACGGCCGACACGGTGAGCGGCCGGGCCTTCTTGCCGTCTTTGCGCTGCGCGCTGCAGAAAATGCCCGCCGCGTCGAGTTGATGGCTGCCGAGTTCGGCCATCAGGCCGCCGCCGGTGCGGGCCCACAAGCGCCAGCGAATCAGTTCTTCGAGCGGCGTCACTTGGTACGGGCTGAGCGAGCCCATCGCCGGAATCGTCTTCTCTTGATAGCCGAACTTCTTGGCGTCGACGTCCTTGTCCATCATCAAGAGTTCGAGCTGCGCCACCTTCTTTTGCAAGGCTTCGATCGATGCGCCCGACGCTCCCTTGAGGGCCTCGCGGGCGGAAGCCAATTCCTTGCCCATCTTGTCGTCGGGCATCGCCGGCTTCCAACTGTCGCGGCCGGGCAGGTTGCCGCGGTGCCACTGGGCGCGAATGTGGTGGACTTCGCCGATCAGGCCGCGCTTGATCACGTCGACCGCGTTGTCGTAGAGGATGCTGTAGTGGCGCTGGTGACCGGTCGCCAGGTGCAGCTTCTTTTGCGCGGCCACGCGTCCCATGCTCTTGCACTTGCCCACGGTCTGGGCCATGAGCTTCTCGGTGAGCACGTGCTTGCCGGCGTTCAGCGCTTCGATCGCCACGCTGTGATGCAGATGCAGCGGCAAGGCGATGATCACCCCCTTGATCGCCGGATCTTTCAGCATGTCTTTGTAGTCGGTGTAAAGCTTCACATGCTTCTTGGCGGCGTCTTCGCTCGCGTAGCCGTACTTGTTCATCAAGCCGGGGCGGAGCGCGTAGACGGCCGGCGAGCTCTGGTCGCCGTGGAACGCGCGATGCACGTTGTACGGACGAATGTCGCTGATCGCGACGACGTCGACGTAGTCGGGGTTCAACGCGCCGATGAGAATGCTTCCCTCGTCGCCGGTGCCGATGATGCCGATCGGCAGGGCGTTCTTCATCTTCGTGTAGCCGAAGTAGAACGCGCCCAAACCGGCCGCGCCGACGGCGCCGCTCGCCACGCTGCGCACGAGGAAGTCGCGCCGCGTCAGTTCGCTGCCCACCGCACTGTGGAAGTTGGTCCTGCCGACCGCTTTTTCTTTATCGCTCAAGGCGTTCATTGTTCGTCAGTCCTTCTCGACCAAAAGTGGGCGCACCAAACCGTAGTGAATGAAGAAATCCAAGCCGCCCCAGCGGCCCGTCGGAATCGCGGCCAGCGCGAAGCAGGCCATCATCTCGACGAACTCCTTGGTCACGAACAAGGAGTGACCTTGAGCCGGATGCAGCGGCGGGCTGTAGTAGCCGGGCCACTGCCAAGTGGCGGCGACGATGATCGCCAAAAACAACCCGCCGCCCAGCGCGGCCAGACGCGAGAACAAGCCGAGAATCAGGCATGCGCCGATGGCGATGTTCAAATACGTGACCAGCAAGTCGTTGTCTTTCACGATCTCGCCCCACTGCGGGCGAATCTTGCGATCACGCTGCTCCGGCGGCAGCGTCCGCATCAGGTCTTCGCGAAGCCCTTCATGCTGAGCTTCCAGCGGCGCGAGATACGGCCGCGCTTCGGCGCGAAGCTTTTGCTGCGCTTCCCAGAGCCGTTCGCGATCGAACGAGGTGTCGCCTTTGCCGCTATTGAGCAGGTCGCGCTTTTCGCGAAGCTGGTCCCACTGCCGGAAGTATTCCTGCAGCAGCTTGTTGTTGTCGGCGTTGTCGAGCGTCTGAGCGACGTTTTGCTTGCGCGCCGCCAAGGCCCGCTCCGCCAAGTTGCGGCCGGCGTCGTCGAGCTGCACCTGGCTCAAGAACCGGTTGTAGTACCGGTCGAGCTCCTCCAGGTTCCAGTCTTTGTTGAGGGCTTTGCGCCACTCGAAGTCTTTCACGATCTTATCTTGGTAGAGGTCGGCCAGCGGACCGGAAGCTCTCGATAAGAAGTTGTCGGCCGTGAAATTATCTTGTTCGTATTTCCAGAGGCCTTCATAAAGAATGTGCCACCCGACGGTGATGCGCAGCAACACCAACGCGGCCATTCCGAAAAAGCCGATGCGGGCTGTACAGCAGGACAGAAACGCCTCCAGGCGCAGGCGAAGCGCGAATCGGGGTGCGGGAAGATAAGCTCGTCAGGCGGGAATCGACGCCCGCCCGAGTGTGCGGTATCGACTTCGGCTTATTCTAAGCGTGCCCCCAACAATTCGCCAGCGGGTGGGAAACACGGAATTCCGCCGCTTACGCCGGTTGAATCGCAAGCGACACCGCGCCGGTCGTTAGCCCCCTGGCGAGTCGCCGGGCGTTATTCCACTTCCGGTTCGATCACGCGCATCGAACGCCAGGGGCCGTAGAGAAAGCGGTAGAGAAACGCCGCGCTCAACAGCACGACCCAGGCGGTGAGCACGCTCCAGCACCAGTACAGCCCCAGGCCGAACGACAACCCGACGTAGGTGGCTAAGACCCCCAAGGCGGCGATGCCGACGGACGACACGAGCACGAAGACGACGTCGCCCGCCCCTTTGAGCGTCCCGGCGAAGCAGACGTTCACGGCATCGAAGAAGCCGAACGCGGCCACGAACCGGAGCAACACGATGACGAGCGACTCCAAGCGGGCGAACTCCGCCTGGTCGGTCGCCTGCAACCGATACGGCTCGATCATCACTTGCGGGAACACCGTATAGAACAGGCAGATGGCGATCATGTAGGAAATGCCGATCGCCGCGCACGACCAGGAGGCCCGCGTCGCCAGATCGGGCCGGTTTTCGCCGAGCCTGCGGCCGACCATGGTCGAGGCGGCCATGCCGACGCCCCAGACCGGCATGAAGGCGAAGTTGTTCACGTTGAAGGCGAGGCTGGTCGCCGCGAGCACGTCGGCCCCGAGCCGACCGACGAGCACGGTGAAGGTGCCGAAGGCGGCGACTTCGAGCGCCATCTGCAGCCCGCCGGGGAAGCCGTAGCGCAAGAGGCGGCGCATCAACGGAAAGTCGACGCGCCAACCGGCGAGCGTCGCGAACTCCTCGCGATACTCGCGGCGCACAAAGAGCACAAAGTAGCAGACGACCTTGAACCAAATGGCCGCCGTGGTCGCCCAGCCTGCGCCGGCGATGCCCCCTTCGGGAAAACCCCAGTGGCCGAAGATCCAGAGATAATCGAGGCCGACGTTGACCAGCGCCGCCAAGGAATCGACGATCATCACGACGCGGACTTGCCCGCGCCCGCTGAAGAACGCCGAGAGCGCGGCGGCGAGCACCATCGCGCCGCCGGAGAAGCTGAGCGTGGTGAAGTATTCGACTTCCAGCGCCGTGATCTGCGCCGGAGTTCCCTCGGCGGTAAACATCCACGGGGCGAGCGGAATCGCGGCGAGCGCGGCGGGCACGGCGAGCACGCCGATCCACACGGCCTGCCAGACGGCATGGCCGACCTTGGTGCGCCGGCCGGCGCCGTAATACTGGGCGACGAACGTCGAAGCGTACGACGCGACGCCGAGCGGAAAGGAAATCGCCGCGAACGCCATGATGCCGGCCGGGAGGGCGGCGGCGACCGTGTCGGCCGAGTAGCTCAACAGGAAGAGCCGGTCGATGAAGTTCATCACCGTCCACGACAGGCTCGACACGACGAGCGGCACCGCGATGATGAGCGCTTCGCGCAGTCCTCCCTCGGCGCGCCACCAGCCGGCGAGCGACGTCTTGGTTGCGGCGGATGAGTCGATGACTTCGTGCATAACCAGAGATCGTCCGTTCTATTCAGGCCGCGACTCCGTCGCAGCCGGGAAATTTCACCACGGAAGTGTGCGGGCAGCGTCAATTCCCCGTTCGGAATCGTGGTAACTGCTTACCGCCGCGAACCTTGCCGTTTTGCGCGTGTCGTCCGAAAGCCGCGGGCGAATGACGATAAAATAAAGGACGGATTTCGTCACCCCGCAGTGGAGACTATGAGAAGCTTGGAGCCCATGACGCAGGACATTCCGGACGACAAAACGTTCGCCCCCTCCTTCTGGAACACGCTCACGCGCGGTCCCGGACGGACTTGGCTGCCGATCGGCGCCGGCGTGCTCGGCGTCGTCTTGGTCGTGAGCGTGGGGGCGCTGTTGCCGGAAGATTGGCAGCATCGGCTGTTCGACTTGGTCGTCGGCTGCGGCCTCACGGCCGCAACGTTCTACGTGCTCAAGCGGGCCGTGATTTCGAACATCGGCAAGCCGCATGCGGAACTCAGGAGCTTGGCCTGCGGCATGGCCGCGGCCGGAGCGATCTTCGCACTGCTGCTTTATCTCTTGAACGGCGACGGCCTCGGCTGGCTCAAGCTACCGGGACTGCTGGTCGCCTCACTGCTGACGATGATCGGCGGGGCGTGCCTGGCGGGACTAGTGGCGATCGTCTGCTATTGGCCCGTGCACTTGGCGGTGCGCAGCTCTTTAGGCGCGGGACTCCGAACGGAAGGAGCGAGCGTCGGCGCGCTGGCCGGGCTCGTGGCGACGCTGCCGCTGGTCGCAAAGAATCAACTGTCGACCTCGCTCTGCACAGCCGCGGTGGTGTTGGCGACGATCTGCACCCATCGCGCGGCGATGATTCATGAACGGAAGTCGGAGCGCCGCCTGGCGCGTGAAGGGAGCAGATGAGATAGCCGCTGCGCGACGATGCTGATACCTTGATCGATTCGTTTTATGAAGCCAGGCCTCGCGATTCCGCTCGCTGACGCGCCGGCTCGCCTTTCTCCTCCTACTAACGCCTAGCGCCTGCCGCCCAATGCGTATCGTTCTCTGCTATCCCGTCGAAGCCAAGCACATCGCTCAGATTCAGGCCGCCGCGCCGGAGGCCGAGATCGTCGACGCCGGTCAACAACGGATTCCCGAAGAAATCCTGGAAGCCGATATCTTCTGCGGACACGCCAAGGAGCGGCCGATTCCGTGGGACGACGTCGTGCGGAAGGGCCGCTTGAAGTGGATTCAATCGTCGGCCGCCGGGCTCGACCACTGCTTGGCCCCGGCGGTGGTCGAGAGCGAGATCGTCGTGACGAGCGCTTCGGGCGTGTTGGCCGATCAAGTCGCCGAACAGACGATGGCGCTGCTCACGGGATTGCTGCGCAGCCTGCCGACGTTTTTCCGCGCCCAACAAGCGCACGAGTTCATTCGCCGCCCGACGCGCGACTTGCACCGCGCGACGATCGGCATCATCGGCTTCGGCGGCAACGGTCGCCGGTTGGCCGAGGTGCTGCGGCCGTACAAGGGCAGGATCATCGCGACGGATTGGTTTCCGACCGACAAGCCGGCCTCGGTCGACGAGTTGTGGCCGGCCGACCGCAATGAAGAACTCATTGCCTTGGCCGACGTGCTGATTCTCGCCGCGCCGCTCACGAGCGCGACGCGCGGCATGATCAATGCCCGCACGTTGGCGACGATGAAGCCGAGCGCGGTGATCGTGAATGTGGCGCGGGGCAAGCTCGTCGTCGAACAAGATTTGATCGCGGCGTTGGAAACAAAGCAGCTGGCGGGCTTCGCGACCGACGTCACCGAGATCGAGCCGCTGCCGGATGTGAGTCCACTTTGGAACATGCCCGAGGTGATCATTACCCCTCACGTCGGCGGTCAGAGCAAATGGCGCATCGACGACATGACGGATTTTTTCTGTGACAATTTGCGGCGGCGCAAACAGAATTTGCCGCTGATCAATCTCGTCGACAAGCGGCTGGGCTTTCCCGCCTGGACGCCGCGCTAGACCGGTTCCTAAAATGGAACCGCACGTCCCCGCTTCGAGTCCCCGACGGAATCGTCGATGAGTTCGACCTACTACATCACCTCGCACACTCCGGCCGTCGACGGCGCGCAAGGCACGACCTGCGAGCAAGAAACGATCGACCGCTACAAGGCGTTGATCGCCGAGCAGCGCATCACTTGGACCGAAACGCACCGCTTCATTCAGCTCTTGGGGGCGGGCGGGCAGGGGGTCGTGTATCTGACCGAACGCCGCGGCACCGACCACTTCACGCTTCCCGTGGCGATGAAGATTTTTACGCCGGAGCCGTTCAAGACCCAGCAAGCCTACGAAGCCGCGATGGGGCGGATGGCCCGCGTGGCCGCGCGCGTCGCGTTGATTCAGCAAGACAACTTGCTCGACGTGCACAACTTCGTCGAACGCAGCCGCATTCGCATCATGGAGATGGAATGGGTCGACGGGTTCGACCTGAGCCGCCTGTTGTCGCACGACATGCTCGCCGTGCTGAAGAAGAAGCTCGAGCCGCCGCGTTGGAACTATGTGAACAACGTGATCGTCACGGCCGGCCCGGCGCAGGCCCGCTTCAAACCGGGCATCGCGATCGCGGTGCTGCGGGAATGCTTGGCGGCGCTCAATGCGCTGCATCGGGCGAAGATCGTTCACGGCGACATCAAGCCGTCGAACATCATGCTCAAGCGGACGGGCAACGCGAAGATCATCGACATCGGTTCGGCCTTCGACTTGATGGACACGCCGATGCGCGGGCCGTGCACGCCGCCGTATGCGGCGCCGGAAGTGCTCGAAGGGGCGGAGCAGACCGAGCGCTCGGACCTGTGCAGCCTGGGCTACGTGCTCGTCGAAATGTTGTCGGGCGCGCCGCCGTTCGCGGGCCTCAAGTCGTACACCGAACTGCTCGAGGCGAAGCGCTCGCTGCCGCATCGGCTGCACGAACGCTTGCCCAAAGACGTGATCTGCAACGAACTGCTGATGAACCTGATTCGCGGGCTCATCGCGGCCGACCCGATGTGCCGCTTCCCGACGGCCGAGGCGGCCGACGTGTTGAAGGAAGGAGCCGCGGGCTTCCAAGCGCAACTCGTGCGCAGCAACCTCTCGACGGAATACGAGAACGACATCCGCGGCTGGCTCCGCGAACTCGGCGACGCGAAGTTTTAAGCGACCACGGCTCGCTATTCGGATTCGGCGAGGCACCGCTCGAAGTATTCCATCTCGCGCGTGCCGCCGCAGACGATCGCCGTGCGCTGGTGCACGCTGTCCGGTCGGATATCGAGCACGCGCTCGCGGCCGCAGAGCGCCTTGCCGCCGGCCTGCTCGATGAGAAACGCGATCGGGTTCGCTTCGTACATCAAGCGGAGCTTGCCTTGCGGGTTGTCGGCCGTGGGCGGATAGAGAAACACGCCTCCTTTTAAGAGCGTGCGATGCACGTCGGCGACCATCGAGCCGATGTAGCGAGAAGCGTAACGCTTGCCGAGCGCGCCGCCGCGGAGCCCGCCCACGAACGCCTGATACGCCGCGGGAAACGTGTCTAAGTGGGCCTCGTTCACAGAGTACCACTTCCCTTGCGCGGGCATGCGAATGTTTTCGTGGCTGAGCACATAGGCCCCCACGGCCGGGTCGAGCGTGAAGCCGTGGACGCCGTCGCCGGCGGAATAGACGAGCATCGTGCTGGAGCCGTAGAGCACGTAGCCCGCGGCGACTTGCTTGTAGCCGGGCTGCAGCAGGTCGACCGCGTCGTCGCGCTCGTAGGGATCGTTCGGCCGGCGAAGAATGGAAAACGTCGTGCCGACGGAAACGTTGACGTCGATGTTCGACGAACCGTCGAGCGGGTCGAAGATCACGATGTATTTCGCGTCGGCGCTCTGCTTGAGCACGAACGGTTCTTCGTTTTCCTCCGACGCCAAGATGCCGACGCTGTCGCGCAAGCCGAGGTAGTGCAGCAACACGTTGTTGGCGAAGACGTCGAGCTTCTGCTGATTCTCACCCTGCACGTTCGTGGCGCCGGCCTCGCCGAGCACGTCGGTCAGTCCGGCGCGGCGGACCTTGGCCTGGATGATCTTCGTCGCCAAGGTGAGGCCGGAGAGCAGCCAGGCGAACGAGCCGCTCGCTCCGGGGTAGCGTTTCTGCTGGAGCAGGGTGTGCTGCTCAAACGTGATCACGGTGTTGTCGCGCTCGGCGACGGAGAATTCGTTCATGTCTTTTCTGAAAGGGCGTAGCGAGCCGCTCGGCGGGAGCGACCGGAGTCTGCCGGCATTATCGGCCGACGCGTTTCTTGCGATGCCCCCTCAGGGTAATCGACGTCGCCGCGCGAGGCGAGCCGGCGGCGAGCTTTCGCCGTTTTGTGTAGTTTGACGCCGTTTCCGCGCGGCACGCGGCTTGCTCCGCAAGGAGTCGTCATTTTGTCTTCCCGCGCGAGATTCGCCGTGTCCGAACCCGCTCGCCGCCGGCACCACTCCTTTCGCGTTCCGATCATCGGCCTCGTCTACGACGGATGGCGGGCGCTGCAACGCCTGCTCAGCGGCGCCGATTGGAGCGCGCGCTTGCTGCGCCTCTCGCGCCACGACGCCGGCGACGAATCCGGCCTCGTTTTCGTGCAGATCGACGGACTCTCCCGGCAAGAGCTCGAGCGGGCCATGGAATCGGGCCGGATGCCCCGGCTGCGCAAGTTGCTCGACCGCGAAGGATATGAACTGCACACCGTTTACGCGGGGCTGCCGTCGACGACGCCCGCCTGCCAAGCCGAATTGTTCTACGGCGTTAAGGCCGCGGTGCCGGCGTTCGCCTTCGGAGTGCGCGCGGCGGGCAAAGTCGAAAACATGCTCGATTCCGACATGGCGGCCGCGGTCGAACACAAGCTCGCCGCGTCGTCGCCCGGCTTGCTCGCCGGCGGGAGCGCCTCGTCCAACATCTACGCCGGCGGGGCGGCGGAACCGCACTTCTGCGCCGCGACGATGGGCTGGAACGGCCTGTTCGTCAACGCTTCGCGATTGTCGATCCTCTTGGCCGTGATGTGGAATCTGGCCGGCGTCACGCGGATCGTCGGCAAGCTGCTGTGGGAAGTGCCGCTGATCGCCTTCGATCTCGTTCGCGGGCTCTGCGGCCGGCTCGATCTCAAGCGCGAATGGGAATACATCCCGTCGCGCATCGGCGTCGGGATCGTGCTCGAAGAGTTGATGACGATGGCCGCCTGCGTCGACGTCGTGCGCGGGCTGCCGATCGTGCAGTTCAATTTTCTCGCCTACGACGAGCGGGGGCACTTGCGCGGCCCGCACCATCGCTTCGCGCACGCCGCGCTCGGCCGGATCGACGCCGCGATCGCCCGCGTGGCCCGCGCCGCCCATCGTTCGCAAGCGCGGCACTATTCGCTGTGGATCTACTCGGATCACGGGCAAGAAGCGGTGCGTCCCTACGAGCAATTCGCCGGCGGCCGGTTTACCGACGCCGTGGGCCGCGCCTTCGCCTACGACAAGTCGCCGATCGCGGCTCCGATCGATCGGCGCTTCTCCCGCAATCAGTATTGGCTGCCGCGCCGACGACCGCGGCACGTGGCGACCGAGGAGCGCGCGGCCTTGAGCAACGATCTACTGGTCGCCGCGATCGGACCTGTCGGGCATATCTATCTGCCGCGCAGCATGACGACCGCCGCCGCACTCGAAGGCTGTCGACGTTTGGCGACGGAGGAAAAGACGCCGCTGGTGTTACGCAAGCTCGACGACGACACGCTGGCCGCGTGGACAGCGGACGGCGAGTTTCGCTGGCCGCAAGACGCAGCGCGGATCTTCGGCGAAGAGCACCCGTTTCTCGCGGCGTTGGGCGAGGACGTCGCGCGCCTTTGCCGCCATCCCGACGCCGGCGACGTCGTCGTGTTCGCTTGGCGCAAAGGATTGGAGCCGATCACGTTCGTTAAAGAACTCGGCGCGCATGCCGGAGGCGGCGTGCGTGAAACGAGCGCTTTCGCGCTGGTGCCCGCCGATGCGCCGCTCCACGCCGACGAAGAGCGCACGTTTCTGCGCCACACCGACCTGCGCGACGCCGTGCTCCGTCATCTCGGCCGCTCGACGCAGCCGCAGCGCCGTCGCTTGCCGCGGCTCGAGGCTCGGCCGCTCCGCATCGCCACCTACAATGTTCACTCCTGCGTCGGACTCGACGGCCGACTCTCCCCGGCGCGGATCGCCCGCGTGCTCGCGCGGTGCGACGCCGACGTCGTCGCCTTGCAGGAGCTCGACGTGCTCCGCGTGCGGACCGGTCGCACCGATCAGGTTTTCGAAATCGCGAAGCTCCTCGAAGCCGACTACCATCTTTTCCACCCGGCCCGCTCGATCGCCGACGAGCAATACGGCGACGCGATCATCAGCCGGCTGCCGTTGCGGCTCGTCAAGGCCGGATGCCTGCCGGGTTATGAGTTGCAGCCGTTTTTGGAGACGCGCGGCGCGATCTGGGCGGCCGTCGAATGGCAAGGACGGGAAGTGCAGATCGTGAATACGCATCTCGGCCTCTTGCGCGAAGAACGCCGCCGGCAGGTCGAAACCTTGCTCGGCCCCGAATGGCTCGGGCATCCGGATTGCCGCAACCCGGTCGTCTTCTGCGGCGATTTGAATCTGATGCCGGGCGCAGCGCCGTTCCGCCGCATTACGGAAACGTTTCGCGATTGCCAAGCCGGCCGCGCCGAACGCCGCGCGCAAAAAACTTGGTTCGGCCCCTACCCGCTGGCGCGGATCGACCACCTGTTCCTCCGCGGGCCGGTCGAAGCGACGCGGGTCGACGTGCCGCGCACACAGCTGACGATGGTCGCCTCCGACCATTTGCCGCTCGTCGTCGATCTGCAATGGCAGCTCGTAGGGTGGGTCGAGCGCAGCGAGGCCCACGCGGTCGCGGCGATGTCGTAAAGAACTTGCGTTAAGCGGGGACGGCAAGGAGTTCCGCCGACGGCGCTCAGCCTCACCGCATCGGCGTCTTCATGACTTAGCGCCAGTCTTTCGAAAACGGCCGCGCCCATTCCGCGTGGGCCTCGCTGCGCTCGACCCACCCTACGCGCCTACGCGACGGAGAATCTTTTAAAGAAAACGGCTCCATGGTGCCGGCTGATGAGCATCGTATCGTGCGTGCCTAGACTCTAGGCGTGAAAATCACGGCTTAACTCTTGCGCCATGGCGCAGAAGGAGGGAGCAAGCGCTCCGCCAAATTACCGCGCCGACTCATTCCGCCGCTCGCGCGCTTTATTTGCGTGAAAACGCATGAGTTTTCGTCCGTGCGTCACGTGGCGGCATCGACTTTGCGATGTGCATTCACATAAGTCGCGATTGCGGGCGAACTCCCGATGACGTCAGCATTTTCGCGGCAAAACTGCGGCGGCCGCTCCGTCGCGGTCAATTCCTTTTCGGGTGCGTTCGCACCGGAGTTCTCACGTTTCCCGTTTGCTAATTCTGTTTGGAAGGAGCATGTATGCTCGGTTATCTGATCGACATGGACGGCGTCATTTACCGCGGAAGTCATTTGATCCCGGGTGCGCAGCGATTCATCGAATCGCTCCGCAGCAACGATATTCCATTTCTGTTTCTCACCAACAACAGCCAGCGCACGCGGCGCGACGTCGCCACGAAGCTCAATCGCTTGGGAATCGACGTCGAAGAAGAGCACGTCTTCACGTGCGCCATGGCCACGGCCCGCTATCTCGCGCGGCAGAAGCCGCACGGCACCGCGTTCGTGATCGGCGAAGGGGGGCTGCTCACGGCCCTGCATCAAAACGGCTACTCGATCGTCGACAAAGACCCCGACTACGTCGTGGTCGGCGAAGGGCGGACGCTCAACTTCGAACTCGCCGAGGCCGCGCTCGGCATGATCTTGAAGGGAGCCAAGCTCGTCGCCACGAATATGGACCCCAACTGCCCGACGCAGCACGGCACGCGGCCGGGTTGCGGCGCCGTGGTCGCCATGCTCGAAGCGGCTTCGGGCCTCAAGGCGTTCAGCGTCGGCAAGCCGAGCCCCGTGATGCTGCGGGCGGCGAGGAAAGAACTCGGGCTCTCGACAGACCAGACGGTGGTGATCGGCGACACGATGGAGACCGACATCCTGGGCGGCGTGCAACTGGGCTACAAGACGATCCTCGTCTTGAGCGGCGGCACGAAGCGCGAAGACCTGGCGAAGTATGCATTTCGCCCGGATCGAGTCGTCGGCTCCATCGCCGAGCTCGACCCGACGGAACTCGTGCAAGAATTCGGCGCGGAAGCCGGTGAACCGGAGGTGCTGGGAGCCCGCGGCTGACGGTAGGGTGGGTCGAGCGATTGCGAGGCCCACGCGGAATCTGCGCCGCGGTGCTGACCGCGTGGGCCTCGCGTTGCTCGACCCACCCTACAACTTTGCGCCCGCGTCGCCGTAGCGTTCACACAGCGCCTGCACCGTCGCGGCGATCATCGCATGACTGGCTTCACTGTAGCCGCCGCCGGTCAGCATCAGCGTGGGTATGCCGCGAGAGCGCAATTGTTCGACGACGAACAGATCGCGCTCGAGCACGTCGGCTTCGGTACACTCGACGCCCCCCAGCTGATCTCCCCGGTAGACGTCGGTCCCGGCGTTGTAGATCGCCAACTCCACCGGCTCGGATTGCGAGATCGAATGGAGAAAGCCGGGGAGTTTTTCGTGCAGCAAGCGAAGATACGCGTCTCCGGAGCAATGCGGCGGCAGCGGCACGGCGCAATCGATTCGCGCCCGAGCGACGACGTCGAAGCAGGGGTAGATCGACGGGTTGAACATGTCGAAGGCGAACAACGTCCGGTCGTACAGGAAGCAGTGACTTATCCCGTTGCCTTGATGCACGTCGAGGTCGATGTAGGCGATTCGTCCGCGGGCGCTCAAACGCCCTTCGCGGCGTAACAGCGCGACGGCGATCGCAGCGTCGTTATAGAAACAAAAGCCTTCGCCGCTCTCCGGCTTGGCATGATGAAAACCGCCCCCAAGATTCACGGCCAAGCCGGTTTCTAAGGCGGCGCGCGCCGCGACGACGCTGCCGAACGTTTGACGCCGCACGGGCCCGAGCAATGCGAAGTCGAGCAGCAGTGCGGGCATTTTCGCCACGAACGGCACTTCGACGATGCGCGCGACGACGGCCGAACGCCCGAGCGAATCGAGATACTCGGCCGAGTGGACCGCGAGCAATTCCTCGCGCGTGATCTCCCGCGGTACGGCGAGCTTCCAATCTCGCAAACGGCGGCCGAAATGCTTCGTCAGCTTCCGCCAGGCACGCCGAAACTTTTGCGTGTCGAACGGATGCCAACCTTGGTCGAAGCCGTGGAACCCGATGTTGTAGCGGCGGTCGTAGGCGATGTGCATGGCGATCCGTCGTCTTCCGTTTCCGACTCGTTGACCATGATCGATCGGCTGATTCTATTCATGGCTGCGCAGCGATTGAACCCCGGCGAAACGACGTGAGCCGGGGCAGCCGGAGCGACCGATGGTCGCCCCTGGTTTATTCTCCGCGCAGGACGCAATAATCCGCGAAACTTTTCACCGCACGCCGAACCACAACGCTTGAGGTACCGCAGCCATGGCCAAGAAAACGAAGAGCCCGAAGAAAAGCAAGAAAGCCAAGAAGCTCGTCAATGAGCGGATCGTGCTGCGGACCGGCGAGGCGCTGGTCGAGGCCGATGAAGCTTGGTCGGCCGCGGAACCGGAAGTCGTCATCGGCGAACTCGACGGCCCCGTCGGCTACGCCTTGGCGAACCTAATGGGCAATCAGGTCAAAGGACACACGAAGGTGTTCGCCATTCTCAACTCCGACGTGCAGGTGCGCCCGGCCACGGTCATGGTGTCGAAGGTGACCGTCGCGAGCGAAAAGTACACGAACATCCTGATGGGCACGGTGCAAGCCGCGATCGCGCACGCCGTGCTCGATTCGGTCCGCGCCGGCGACATTCCGAAGGAGAAGGCCAACGATTTGGGGATCATCGTCAGCGTCTGGCTCGATCCGAGCATCGTCGACGCCGATTTTGACCCGCAGGTGCTGTTCGAAACGAACCGCGCGGCGACGGCGAAGGCGATCAAGAAAGCGATGAACCACGAGCCGGGCATCGATTGGCTCCTGAAGAACCAAGCGACGGTGCCGCACTACTTCCACCAGTTGGCGCTGGAGAAGAAGCTGTAAGCCCTGTTAGCCCCCGGTTCTTCAAACCGGGGGCAGACGGCGTCGGTCATATGGCAAGCGTCGTTTCGAGAAATGACGCACATTGCCCCCGGTTTGAAGAACCGGGGGGCTAAGGGACATAGTCGATGCCCCGCGATCGTTCCGAAATTCGACATCGCATCTTGGGCACGATGTATACGACGACCACTTACGGCATGTGGCTTCGAGGCGATGCGCGCGGGTACGTCCAAGATGGTCGGACTTATCCGGCGAATCTCGCGGTGGAAGCCATGGACCGCGCTCGCCTGCAACATCCGCCGTTCGAGTTCAACTCTTGGGATTGCCATAGCGTCGGCGAATGGATCGGACGAGCACTGTGCGAGCGTCTGGCGCTGAAATTGTTAGCGCTCACGGTTCGCACCTGGCATATCCACTTCGTCGTCGCCGAGACGACCGTCGCACCGCCAACGATTTCCAAATGCGTCAAAGACACGGTTCGATTTCACCTCAAGCCGAGTCGTCCCATCTGGTCGGACGGCTACGACAAGCGATTCTGCTTTGACGAAGCGGCGTTGCAAGCTCGGATCGCCTACGTCGAGCAACACAATATCGAAGACGGCCAAGAACCGAAGCCGTGGGAGTTCTTGAGGTAATCGGTTGCGCAAAACGCTCCTTAGCCCCCGGTTCTTCAAACCGGGGGCAGACGGCGTCGGTCACATGGCAAGCGTCGTTTCGAGAGATGACGCACATTGCCCCCGGTTTGAAGAACCGGGGGCTAAAGAGCGCCAAAGGCTGCTAAGAAGTGCCGGGGGTTACACATTCGTCGGGCTTACACTCCATACATCGGCGGCGGATTGATGCCGTTTAGGCGGAGATAGACGATCAGGTGCGCGCGGTGGTGGATGAGGTGGTTGATGATGAACGTGCGGTAGACGGCCGCGCGCGGCATCGTGAAGAGCGGCTGTTTGAAGTCGAGCAGCGACCACGGCTGTGGCCAGGCATCGTCGCCGATTTGTTCGAGCGCACGGCGGCCGGACGCGACCCCTTCATCGAACCGCGCGAGAATTGCGGCGCGCGTGGTGAGCACCGGCGTGTGATACGGCTCGCCTCCCTCCGGCCGCGCGTCCCAAGCGTCTTGCAACAACACGCCGGCGGTCCAATTGGCGATCTCGGCCAAGTGCGAGGCGTTCCAGCCGATCGACTTGAACGACGGACCCGCTTGCCACTCGATCTTGTCGTCCGGAATCTGCTCCAACACCTTGCGCGTGTTGGCCGTTTCGTAATCGAACTCAGGCAAGAGTTGCTGGGCGATGGACATAGATGCGGCTCCTGCGAAATGCCGTGTCGCGCGATCGGCGCAGTTGTGAAAAGCTGAATCATTCCGCAGTCGCTCGTCAGCGACAAGCGGGCAATCTCCGCTCGGACGATTCGAAGGAACGATTTCCGGCTCGTCGTCGGCGCAGCGTCGCCCTTTCCGCGTGGGCCTCGCCGTGCTCGACCCACCCTACGAAACACGGCATCGCACCGCGGGACCGACTGGATTCAGATTCGCCCCGCGGCTCGACTTTGGCCGAGTTTCGCTAGGTGCAATCGGCCCGGCGGCGAGTTACAATAATCGTCCACAATTTCGCCGGCTCGACGTGATCTCGCCGCGAACCGTTCACACCCGCCTTTATCGCACGTCAGGAGATTTTCGTTTATGGCAGACGACAACGTTTCTCGCCGCAGCTTCATGAAGACGTCGGCCGCCGCTACGGCCGCCGTCGGAGTTGCGAGCAGCTTCGCCGCGCCGGCTCCGGCCAAGGCCGTCGGTGCTAACGGCAAGATTCGCATCGGCTTCATCGGCCCCGGCGGCCGCGGTTTCGGCGCGCACGTCAAGTCGCTCGCCCGCATGTTCAAGGAAGGGGCGAACGTCGAGCTCGTCGCCGTCAGCGAAGTCTATAAGAACCAAGAAGACAAAGTCTGCACGTTCATCAAGGAAGAGACCGGCACCGATCCGAAGCGCTACGTCGATTACAACGACATGCTCGCGGATAAGGACGTCGACGCCGTCTGCATCGGCACGCCCGACCACTGGCACCACAAGCAAATCGTCGACTCGCTCCGCGCCGGCAAGCACGTGTACGCCGAAAAGCCGATGACGA
>JAEUIN010000270.1 GCA_016793115.1 Planctomycetaceae bacterium | reverse complement strand
CTGCAACTGCAAGACGTGGCCGACTTGTTCGCCTATCTGCAAAACGGCGGCACACGTCCGGCCGACCTAGCCGCTCCCACGCCGCACCCGACCGGCACCGGTCGCCCCACGGCCACCAGCGCCGACGCCGGCACCTCGCGCCGCGGGAACACGCTCCGCAAATAGCGAGCGTCTTAGCCCCCGGCACTTCATGCCGGGGGCAATCGGCGGTGCCTCTCGAGAAATCGGCTAAGCCGATAACGGCGCGACCTCGTCTGCCCCCGGCTTGAAGAGCCGGGGGCTAAAACCTGGTACGACTCGGCGCACTCGCACCTACTTCGCCTTGTGCCAGATCGCGCAGTGCCAGGTGACGTTCTCCACCAGATACGTCTGATGAGAGACGAGCTTGAAGCCGTTCTCGACGAATTCCTCCGCCTTCGGTCCATAGTCGTAGTCGTCGTAGCGACGGTACTGCCATTCGACGTCGAGCGGCTTGGCGTAGACGACGTCGATGCTCAGTTTGTTCTCCGCGCCGACGGTGACCTTGGAATAGATCGGCACGAAGCCGTTGTTGGGCAGGTCGCGTACGAGCTGCGAGTCTTGCTCGACGGAGAGGTCGATCTTCGAGACCCATTCAAAGGCCGACGCGCTCGCGGCGGAACCGCAAACGATCGCCGCCGCACACAAAGTTCGCAGCCAAGATTTCAGAGAAAACATCGGACGCCTCATCGTTGTTGAAATTCTCTTCTGTCTCTTCTGTCTTAGCCCTCGGCACTTTATGCCGGGGGCAATCGACTACGTTTTCTAAACGACGATCGAATCTTAAGAAGTCACAACGTCGTCTGCCCCCGGTTTGAAGAACCGGGGGCTAAAACACGGAGACGCGGATTAGACATCGCACAACTGCGCCGCTTCGGCGAGCGACTTTCGCGCGTCGCGGAGCGGGATGAACTCCTGGCCGACGTAGGCGTCGTACTTCGTTTCGGCGATCGCCCGCATGATGCCCGGGTAGTTGATTTCTTGGGTGTCGTCGATCTCGTTGCGGCCCGGATTGCCGGCCGTGTGGTAGTGGCCGACATATTCGTGATATTGCTTGATCCGCGTGATCACGTCCCCCTGCATGATCTGCACGTGGTAGACGTCGAACAGCACCTTCAAGCGGGGCGAGCCGACTTGCTTGATGATGTCGATCGTCAGATCCATGTCGTCGCAGAAATAGTCGGGATGGCCTTTCATCTCGACGGGGACGCGGGAGTTGAGCATCTCCAAGCACAGCGTCACGTTCTTCTCTTCCGCGTAGCCGACGATCTTCTTCAAGCCGGCGACCATGTTCTTAACGCCGTCTTCCGTGGTGAGTTCGCGGCGAAAGCCGGAGAAGGTGATGATGCTCGGCACGTCGTGCGCGGCGGCGAGATCGAGTTCGCGCTTCAAGACTTGCAGGCACTGTTCATGCTCTTCCGTGTGCGCGAAGCCTTTGGCGAAGCCGTGGCTGCTGCCGATCGCGCAGCGCAAGCCTTGATCTTTCAAGAACGACCAATGCTCGGCCGGCACGAGTTCGATCGACTCGTAGCCTTGGGCCTTGGCGATTTCGGCGAGTTGCGGGATGCCCAGCGGCTTGAAGCACCAGGCCACGATCGACTGGCGAATGCGGCCGTTCTTGATCTTGTATTCGCCGTCGTCGGCGCAAGCCGGCGACGAACCGGCGGCGAGCGACAAACCGGCGGCCCCGGCCAGCGCGGATTGCATCATACGGCGGCGATTGAAGTGCGGCAGTCCGTCGGCGGTGCGGTCGTCGGGCGTCATGGAAATCTCTCGCGTTCTGTAGTCTTACGTTGCATCGATCGCCGGCGCGGCGGCGCTCGCGACGCGCCCATTGTAAGTCGCCGGCCGCCTGTTGGCGACAACGTGAGAAAAGCCCGGAAAATGCCGAGGTAATGGCCGCGGCACGACTTCCGAAGCGCCGTTGCGGCCCGCTAGCGTAACACGGCTCCGCGAAAGCGATCGCGCAGCGAGCGCGTCAGCGGTTCGACGAGCTGCGTCAGGCCGATCGCTGCGAGGGTCGAGGCGACGAGGCACCCCACGAGCACGGCCGGCCGGCGCTCGTCGCACAACGAGAGAAACAGGATCGAGACGGCGTAGTGGTTGAGATAGAGCGGGTACGACAAGTCGCCGAGGCGACGATCCCAATGTTGCCACCGAGCGGAAAGCCGGAGCCGATCGAGCACGGCCGCGGCAGGCACCATGCCGAGCAGCAGCCACGCGCCGACCTCGGCCTGATGAGTCGAGTAGGAATAAGGAATGTAGTGCCGAAACGCGAGCGTGCCGAACACCACGACGCCGGCCGCACCGAGCAGGCTGCGACGCCGGACGGCAAAGTAGAGAGCGACGCCGAGTGCAAAGTAGGGCCCGTAATAGAACGGGTAGAGCCAATTCCAACGCGTGCTCCAAAATGCGTCGTAGCAGACGCAAACGCCGACGAACCCGGCGACGGCCGCGGCTCGGCGCAGGCCCCACGCCAGGACGCCTTGCGTGAACTTCGCTGCGATGAATCGGTAGCACGCAAAGCAGACGGCCATGTAGCCGTAGAACCAGAACTCGACGCTGATCGCCCACGCGTAGCGCACAAAGGGATAGTCGGGCCAGAGGCCGACGTCGCCGAGCCCGTACCAGGCGAACGGCAAGACGGCATTGATCGCCAGATTGCGCGCGGAGTACATGCCGGGCGGCGGCGCGTCGTAGGCGATGAAGCGCGGCGTCGCGACGCTCGAGAGCCAAACGTGGACGGCGATCGAAACCAGCACGGCCGCGACATACGGCGGGATCAAACGGAGCAGCCGATTCGCGAGAAACGCGCGGGTGCGGCCGGCGTAGTAGCTGTGGAGCGCATCGGCGATGATGAAGCCCGACAGAATGAAGAACGAAAACACGCCGAGATTGCCGACGACCCACGGACCGACGGCCGCGGCCAAAGCTTCGCCGCCGAGAATGCGGCAATGATCGAAGGCCACGACGAGCGCCAGCGTGAAGCGCAACGCGCCGAACGGCCGATAAACGGCGACGTCGTGCGACAAAGCGTCGGCGGGCGCGGTGATCGATCGCGCGCTCGCCCGGCGACGACGATGCCCATCGCCGCGGAGCCGGAGTCGATCGAGCGAAGTCGTCGCCATGGACGCAGGGCTCCGCGGTTCAGGAAACGGTTGACGGCGCAATGAAATCGCCGAGCGAACTTTGGGCAGGCCCTTGTGGGTCGCGGGCGGGCCGACCAAAATCGGCGACCAGGGTAGCGAGTTTCGCGCCCTGCGACGACGTCGCTTCGCTCGTTTATCGCCGCCCGAGGTTTGTCATGAGAGCTCTTCTCCGACCATTGCCTGTACGCTTGCCGACCGGCGCCGTGCTCGGATTCCTGACCGGCGTTGCGATCGCGACGGCGGCCATGACTCAAGCCGCGGCGGCCGAAAGCAAAGCCGGCAACGGCAAGCACCCCAACGTTGTGTTCGTGCTCTGCGACGACCTGCGCGACGACGCGCTCGGCTGCTACGGCCAGAAGCATTTGAAGACGCCGAACATCGATCGACTGGCGGCCGAAGGCGTGCGCTTCGCCAATATGTTTTGCACGACGTCGCTCTGCTCGCCGAGCCGAGCTTCGATCTTGAGCGGAGTTTACGCCCATCGCCACGGCGTGGTGAACAACTTCACGGAGTTGCCGGCCGACTTGCCGACGTTTCCGCGCGTGATGCAAGCGGCAGGCTACGAGACGGCCTACATCGGCAAGTGGCACATGGGGGAAGAGAACGACGAGAAGCGCCCCGGCTTCGACTACTTCGCCACGCACAAAGGACAGGGGAAGTACTTCGACACGGAGTTCAACGTCGACGGCGAGCGCCGCGTGATCCCCGGTTACTACACGCATGTGGTGACGGACCTCTCGGTGGATTGGCTGAAGAAGCGCGACGGCTCGAAGCCGTTTCTCCTGATGCTCGGCCAGAAGGCGCCGCACAGCTTCTACACGCCGGAACCGAAGTACGAGCACTCATTCGACGACGTCGAGATTAAGTACCCGGCGACGGCGGTCGCGCTCGACGACAAGCCGAGTTGGATCAAGGATCGGCTCTACACGTGGCACGGCATCTACGGCCCGCTGTTTGAGTGGCGCAAGAAGTTTCCCGACGACAGCCCGGCGGCGGTGAAGGATTTCGCCGCCATGACGCGGGCCTACTGGGGGACGATTCAATCGGTCGACGATTCGGTGGCCCGGCTCCGGGCCCAACTGGAGGCGATGAACGTGCTCGACGACACGGTGTTCGTCTTCATGGGCGACAACGGCTTGCTCAACGGCGAGCACGGCATGGTCGACAAACGGACCATGCATGAAGCGAGTATCCGCATTCCTCTGATCGTGCGTTACCCGGGCCTTAAACCCTTTGGCAGCAAGGCACTTACGACGCAAGCTTCGATCGGAGTCAACTCTCGCGTAGAGGCTCCGACCGAACGACCGGGAGCGGTTGTGGAAGAGCAGGCGCTGACGCTCGACGTCGCCCCGAGCTTGCTCGAACTTTGCGGACTGCCGCCGCTGCCGCAAGTGGACGGCCGCTCCTGGGTGACGCTAGTTCGCGACGGCGCCGACCCGAACTGGCGCAAGAGCTGGTTCTACGAATACAACTATGAGAAGCAGTTTCCGTATACGCCGAACGTCCGCGGCGTGCGGACGGAGCGTTGGAAATACATTCACTACCCGCACGGCGACGGCGGACCGGATCGCCACAAGGCCGAACTCTACGATCTGAAGACCGACCCCGGCGAGACGAAGAACCTGATCGACGACCCGACGCAAGCAGGCACGGTCCGGGAGTTGCAAGCGGAATTGGCTCGGTTGATGAAGGAGTCGGGGATCGAGAAGGATACGATGCCGCTCGACGAAGGCGTGAAGCAAACGCTGCCCGACGCGAAGATCCGCTGAGCAAGACGTCGATCGCCCGCGTCGCATGCCCTCGGCAAGATTCGCCCGATACCGCGAACGAACCTCACTCGAAGGAGCGTCTTTATGAGCGTCAAAGTTCAGATCATTTTCTATAGCACTTACGGCCACGTGTTTAAGCTCGCCGAGGCGGTGGCCGAAGGAGCGAAGTCGGTCGCCGGGGTGGAAGTGGAGATCTTCCAGGTCGCCGAGACGTTGCCGCAAGAAGTGCTCGAAAAGATGCACGCCGTGGAAGCGAAGAAGGCGTTCGCACACATCCCGATCGCCGATCCCAAGCACTTGGCCGACGCCGACGCGATCATTCTCGGCACGCCGACCCGATACGGTTCGGCCACGGCCCAAATGCGGGCCTTCCTCGACAACACGGGCGGACTTTGGAATTCGGGGGCGCTGATCGGCAAAGTGGGTAGCGCATTCACCTCGACCGCGAGCGCTCACGGCGGCCAAGAGACGACGATTCTCACGTTGTCGACCTTCTTCTATCACCAGGGGATGGTGATCGCCGGCGTTCCCTACAGCACGAAGGAACTGCTCAACCTAGACGAGATTACCGGCGGCAGTCCGTACGGCGCGGGCACAATCGCCGGGCCGAAGGGGGAACGCCAACCGACGGCGAACGAGCTAGCGATCGCGCGGGCCCAAGGGGTGCATGTGGCGACAATTGCGAGCAAATTGAAGAAATAAGAATAAAACTCGACAACGAAGACTCTAAGCGAGAGGCGGCTGCAAAAGTCGCCGCTCGCTTTTTTCTTGCGCAGTTCGTGCAAAGCGCGCGGCTGCGTTTAGGATGAAGTTCGACACGGGCTGGGGCTCCTTTCTACGGTCGATACGCGGTATTCAGATCGTCGCGTTCTGCGCCGGTCGCCGCGAAGGAGAATCCGATGGCTGCATGGCTCGCGTTGTCGCTGGGGAGTTCATTACTCGTTTCGCTTCTAGTTTGGTTTCTCGCCAAACATCGTTGGACCGGCTTTTTTATCGGCCTCGCAGTGAGTTTCTGCGGCTTGATCTGGTCGGTCGGAATCATGTCGCTGCCGATGGCGCAGCAGATTCTCCTCCTCGCGCTGGGAACGCTTCTGTGGCCGCTCACGTGTCTGAGGCCGCAGGTCTTGCGGGGGATCATCGTCTTCGCATTTCTCGCGCCCTACGCCTATGCGACGGTCGAGTGGTGGACTGAGGAACAAGAGCGCGCCGAATTGCGGCTCCGCTATCCTGTCACGTCCGTGGCCGAGCGATTGGCCTACGAGCCGGCAATCGTCGTCGCGAACCATCGACAGGCGGATCGGCAGCTTGCGCCGCATGTCGCCGCGCGATTGGAATCGAGGGAAAACGAAAGCGAATGGCGCAGCCGCCGGAGCCGGCAACGTCAACTGTACATGCTGCACGCCGACAACTTCGGTTCGTTCTCACGTGCCCGAAACTTCGGAGTCAGCCGCATGGCGGAACCGGTCTTTCAGCCTTCCCGAATCACCTTGCCGGAAGTACGGTCGGTTCCGCTGCCGAGAGTCGACGGAGCGGTTGCGGTTTCATCGGCCGCCGAGCCGTCGACGGGAGCGCGGTTTCCCGCCGCTTCGCATGGTTACAACTTGCACGATTCCGGGGTGGCGCAGTTCGTCGACCAAGACCGCTTGGGATATGCGAAAGGGCGCGACTACGTCGTCGGCTTCGAAGCCCACGGCTTTCAATCGATGCCGAAGATCGCCGAGTCCGACTCGGTCGAACGACAATGGCTCGTCGCGAAGCTGGAACTCGTGAGCCTGCTGAAGCATCCGGAGCCGCGAGTCTACGTGAGCGACCAATTGCCGCAAATGGATCAATTGAAGAACGTACCGACGCGCGCGCTCGACGCCTTCGAAGCCGGTTCGCTGAAAAGCCTTCAAACCGACGAAGACCTCGTGGTCGACGAAAAGCCGAACACGGTACGAATGCTTGGTGCCCTGCGGGCCGGAAGGTCGTGTCTGGAATGCCACTCCGTCGAACGCGGCACGCTGCTCGGGGCATTCAGCTATGAGCTGCGACGTGTCCAGCCGATCGCCGCAGAACAGCCGCCAAGGTCCGATTCGGAGACGTGAGCCACTTACGGCGAACTCGCGTCGCCATGGAGCGTGCACACCAATGTGCGACCGCTCGCACGGTCGCGGTGTTCACCCAAATAGATGCCTTGCCAAGTGCCGAGGCAGAGCTTGCCCGCGTGGATCGGAATGCTCACCGAACTGCCGATGAGCACCGATTTCACGTGGGCGGGCATGTCGTCGGGGCCTTCGACCGTATGCGTGTAGGGAAAATCTTCCGGGGCGACGGCATTGACAGCCGACTCCATGTCGGCGGGCACATCAGGATCGGCGTTTTCATTGATCGTGATCGAGGCCGACGTGTGCTTGATGAAGACATGGAGCAGGCCGACTTGGATTTCGCGAAGTTCAGGCAATGCGTCGACCACGCTCGATGTGATGAGATGGAAACCGCGCCGGTACGGACGCAGGCGAACTTCGCGATGAAGCCACATAGGGCAATCTTTCCTTGTTAAAAAATGCGCAAGCCCAATAGTAGCCGAAGATGTCGCCGAGCGACCGTAAATGGATCTAAGTAATTGTAGTAAGGCAGCTTAGTGTCGCGGCCAACACCCCCTCCAGTTAGCGGCAACATCGATTATTTGATCAAATAGATCTCAGAAAAATTTGACATCGCTAGACACGCACGAATAATAGGACGCTTTCGAACGCCCGATGCTTCGCCGCCCAGAGAGTGAAGCGGAACGAACCCTACCGCCTCCGCTTCGTATCACTTGGCATCGGTGTGATTGAGTACGGCCGTCGTATGACCGAGACGCTGGTTTGTTTCGGTCCGGCCAGGACTTGAGATAAGTATGGCGGGCCCTGCGGCTCCGAAGTCGGGTCGTGCCGAGATCGCATCAAGCGACGGCGCGGCGAGCGGACTTCAACTGAGCAGCGGAGCCGCCGCGGCGGATTATTGAGGAGTGAAGTGCAGCGATGGGTAATGTTTTTGACGCGATTCTGCAGTTCGGCCACGACGAAGACTACTCGCCCCGGGTAACCGGTGAATTCGTTCCGACGGATGCTCCGGCCGGTTCGAATGAGAAGCTCGAAGTTTTGGCTCGTCGGATCGCTCTGGGGCTACCGTTGTGGCACCCGGAAGACCGACAAGACTACAGCGGCCTGACCGGGGCCGTGCGTCCGCGCGAGTAAGTCGGCGACAGCGACGCGCAGAGATGCGACGTCGAACGAATAAACAGAGCGGCGATGCGAAGGAATTCGTATCGCCGCTCTTTTTTTTCGCGCCGGTGGGAAAATCGCAACGACCGACTCACCACCAGCCGCGGCTTGGATTCCAGGGCCAGTAATTGCGTTGCCGAGCCCCGCCGAAGCGCAACTCCATACCTGCGGTGAGCGAGACGTTGTGCATGTCGCCTTGCAAACCGCTGGAAAATGCGTAGTTGTCCATCAGATCAAGGCGTAGCGCCAAACGCGTGCTATGACGGTACTTCATGCCGACGCCGAAGGGCAGCGTGAACACCGTGTTATGGTAGCGGTGCTGAAAGGCGTCGTAATAGTCGATGTCGAGCAAGCCGCCGCCGACCGTGAAGTACGGGCGCCAACGTGTGTCGCCGGTCCAATACCACATCCAGTTGACGTCCCAGTAAAACGAACCGGCGGGAGCGAGATCGGCGCCGCCTAACAGGTCCTTTACTCCATTCGAAGCTCCGGCGATGCGCGTTTCGACTCCGAACGTCGGACTCATATCCCAGCTGAGACGACCGCCGTAAGTGACGCCCGGATCGCCGCCGACGAGGCCGGGCAGTGGATCGGCGAGAAACAACGCACCCACGAAATAGCTCATCCCGTACGGCCGATTGAGCCAACTCTCGGTCTGTAGCGGCGTCTGCCGCGGGCGATTCTCCAAGTGTGCGCGCAGCCGATGCTGATGAGGCGTCTGAGCGCCTCCACCTCGGTACGGTTGCACTTGTGACGAATCTGGCTCCGTTGTCGTCAGCGGCCCGCCGGAAGGATCGTGCGAATAAATCGGCGGTGCTGCTTCGACGACCGACTCATGCGGCGAGAGAGTGTCTTGCAGAATATCATCGCCTAATTGGGTCGGTATCGGCGGGGCCGCAACCTGCCGTACGGCGACATCGGCCTCGATTACCTCCAGATCAACAACTTCGTCGTCGTTCTCATCGGATGCCGCCGTGGTCCGCGCTACCGACTTGCCATGAGCCTGACTTGTGTTGAGTCGCGGTGATCGTCCGAACACGGCGGGGCAACAAATCGTGCCCACGACGATTGAGAGCGTCGCAATCCGCGCCGTGAAATGCATGGGAAGAAAACCGCAGCCGAAGTAAAGCCGGGCCGGCAAACGAAGATCGGAATTCCCGTTATTTTCGCCAACTGGAAGGGGGCGGGATTATGACGAGGCCTTGCCGGCAAGACAAGGCGAGTCGCGACATCTTGCGACCCTCTCAGACTAGCCTCCCGAATGCCGCACAACTCCACTTCGTTGACACTGTGTTACAGCCCCATTACGCTAAAAACCGTGCGACGCCCTTGTTTTTCCCGTCTTAAGCGTCGCCCCCAATACCCGTCTTTTAACTGCCTTCCCGGTTGGTTCCTCGCTTATGCCCGATTTCATCGAAATCCTTGTTCGCAACAAGCTGCTTTCACAGGAGCAGGTAGCCGAGGCGAAGAAGGCCTCTCGGGGCGCCAATATCTCGATTCGAGATGCGCTGCTCAAACTCGGATATGTCACCCCGGAGTTGGCAGCGAAAGCGATGGCGAAAGCGGGCGGGCTGGAATACATAAAGCTCGACGGGCTCGAAATTCCCCATGAAGTCGTAACGCTGGTGCCCGAATCGATCGCCCGCGAACATGCGGTGCTGGCGTTGGCCGAAGACGACGGCGTTCTGAAGGTCGTTATGTCCGACCCGGACGACCTGGAGACGCTGGACAAGCTTCAGTTTGTGCTGAATCGAAAGATCAAAGTCGCCCTGGCACCCAAGGACGCCATCCTGGCAGCGGTCAACAAGTTTTACGCGCGCGAAGACGAAACCGCTCGAATGATGCAGGAAGTTTCGGAGAAGGCAATCGACTTCACCGAGATGGGGGCCGTTTCCGACGCCGATGAAGCGGTCGACGAGACTAGCGCGCCAGTGATTCGCCTCGTTCAGATGATCATTACCGGCGCCGTTGAAGGGAGGGCGTCAGATATTCATGTGGAACCCTTCGAAGACCGCGTCCGGATCCGTTACCGGATTGACGGTGTGCTGACAGAACGGGATAGCATCCCGAAGCGGCTCCTCGGTGCAGTGCTATCGCGCATCAAAATTCTGGCAAAAATCGATATCGCCGAGCGACGGCGTTGCCAAGACGGCCGAATCAAGGTCACGGTCGGCACCAAAGAACTTGACCTGCGCGTCAGCGTGATGCCTACAAACCACGGCCAGACCGTAGTGATGCGGTTGCTGGATAAGGACAACATCAAGGTCGGGCTGAAGCAATTAGGCATGTCGGATGAGGTGTTCCGGCAGGTCAATGCGCTGATCCGACGACCAAACGGAATCATCCTCGTGACCGGCCCGACAGGCTCGGGCAAGACTACGACTCTCTACGCGGCGTTGAACGATCTCAACCGGCCGGACCGCAAAATCATCACCGCTGAAGACCCGGTGGAGTATTACCTTCCGGGCATCAATCAAGTCGAAGTGAAGCACAGTATCGGCCTAGATTTTCAACGGATTATTCGGGCCATGTTGCGTCAGGCACCGAACGTGATTTTGGTCGGCGAGATGCGTGACGCCGAAACGGCCGAAATGGGAATCCAGGCATCTTTAACTGGACACTTGGTTTTCAGCACACTACACACGAACGATGCGCCCAGCGCTATTACGCGCATGGTCGACATGGGTGTCCCCGCCTATTTGGTGGCGAGCAGCATTATCGCCATCCTCGCGCAGCGATTGGTTCGTAAGATTTGTGAGAAGTGCAAGCAACCCTATTCTCCTCCTGAGTCCGTCATTGAACAGGCGGGGCTTACACCTGAACAGGTGGCTAAAGCCACCTTCATGAAGGGGAAAGGGTGCTCAGCGTGCAACCGCCAGGGATACCGCGGACGGGTGGGCATCTACGAGCTCATGATGATGACTTCCCGCGTTCGAGAGCTCGCATTTCAAGGGACTTCGTCGCAGGCGCTAAGAAAGGTTGCAATCGCACAGGGGATGAACACCCTCTTTGAAGATGGCCTCACCAAAGCGATGCGGGGCATAACGACACTTGAAGAGCTGTTCCGGATCGCCAAGCGAGTTGAAGAGTAAACTCGTCTCACCTCGGACCAAATTGGGAAGATTAGGCAAACCGACCACTTCCATCTGCAGTTGGCGGCCTGGCTAGTCAAATCTCACTGTGCCCTGCTCAAACGTGCGCTAACCGATCGAGCTAACGCCAGTTCAAGTCAGTTTCTTTGAGTTATCCAAAGGCCTTGCGAATAATCCAGCTGCATCAATGGCGGAGCCGGCAACTCCGTCGCACTTCTAAGTATTGCCGTCGATCGACGGGTCTATTCAGCGGGATTATCGACCGTGGTCTCCGGGCGTAACTCTTTCTCAGATGACATCACACCACCCGGAATAGGAATGAAACGGTAATGGGTACGGTTCTCATCGACAAGTTGCTGCAAACGGTCGTCAATCAAGGTGCGAGCGACCTTCACATTTCCGTCGGTCAACCACCCGTGATTCGCCTTCACGGCCGCATGCGGCGTCTGGAAACAAAAACACTCACGGCGGACGACACAGTCGCCCTGATGAAGAGCATTACTCCTGAACGCTGCCAAACGGAGTTGCAAGAAGCGGGCGGCAGCGACTTTGGTTTCGCATTCGGTACTCAGGCCCGCTTCCGCGTTTCGATTTTCAAGCAGCGCGGGTTCATCGGCATGGTGCTGCGGCAGATTCCGAACAAGTTTATGTCGATGGAAGACCTCGGCCTTCCACCGGTTTGCCGCGAGCTGATCAATCGGCCGCGGGGATTGTTCCTCGTCACAGGACCGACCGGCTCAGGCAAGACGACAAGCTTGGCGAGCATGATCAACTGGATCAACGAGAACACCGACCGACACATCATCACAATCGAAGACCCGATTGAGTTCCAACACGAGCACAAGAAATCGACGGTCAATCAGCGCGAAATCGGCGTCGACGTGCCGAGCTTTTCGGAAGCGATTCGCCGGGCGTTGCGACAAGACCCCGACGTCATCCTCGTCGGCGAAATGCGCGACTTGGAAACGATCGAAGCCGCGATCACGGCGGCCGAAACCGGGCACGTCGTGTTCGGCACACTGCACACGACCGGCGCTCAGGGTACCGTGAACCGCATCATCGACGTCTTCCCGACGAACCAGCAAGAACAAATTCGCACGCAGCTTTCGACATCGATCATCGGCATTCTTTCGCAAACGCTGGTTCCTAAGATCGGCGGCGGGCGCCGCGGTGCTTACGAAATGCTCGTGGTCGACTCGGCCTGCGCGAACCTGATTCGTGAAAACAAGACATTCCGCATTAACTCGGTGATCCAAACGGGCGCCAAGAAGGGAATGCGGCTGATGGACGACTCTCTCTTTAATCTGTTTGCGAAGGGGGATTGCGCCAAAGAAGAAGTGCTGGAACGAGCCGTCTATCCGGACGAACTGGCGGCGCGGATCGCCAAGGCCGAACGGGGCGTCTTCGACGACACCAACGACAGGTAAATAGCTCGACGACGCAACGTCCAAACGATCGCCGTAACACCGGCCTTGAGAATCGAGTCACGCAATGGCTTTTAAACGAATCGGTCAAATCCTCGTCGAGCGGAAGTTCATTACCCGCGATCAACTAGAGACTCTTCTCGAGGAGCAGAAGAGCCGCCCGGGTGAGTTGTTGGGCCGTATCGCCGAAAGCATGAACCTCATCAACGACGAGCAGCTTTGCGAAGCGCTCGCCGAGCAGATGGGTATGCAGGCCGTTTCGCTGGGTGAAATCACGATTCCGCCCGACGTCTTGGCGTACGTCACCGAACCGATGGCGCAACTCTATCGCATCGTGCCGCTTAGTTTTCGCGACGGCGTGCTGACGGTTGCGATGTGCGATCCGCAGAAGCTTCAAATTCTCGACGAGTTGCGCAACTTCCTCGGCTACGAGGTCCGCGGCGTCGTGGCCAGCGAGCGCGACGTCATCGCTGCGCTCAATCGATACTATTCGACGGCCGAAAGCGTCGAAGACATCATCGGCAATCTCGAAAACGACGAGGAGTTGCAGGAAGCCCTGGCGGGTGCGCGTGAAGGAGCCTACGACCTCACCAAATCGGAAGAACTCGCCGACAGCGCGCCCGTCCGCAAGCTCCTCAACATGATCATGCTGCTGGCGATCAAAGACCGCGCCAGCGACATGCACTTCGAACCGTTCGAAGACGAATTCAAAGTCCGCATCAAGGCCGACGGCGTGCTCTTTGAAATGGTGCCGCCGCCGAAGCACCTCGCGTTCGCCATCACGACCCGCATTAAGGTCATGGCGAATCTCGACATCGCCGAACGTCGGCTGCCGCAAGACGGCCGTATCGAGCTTACGATCGGCGGTCACCCCGTCGACTTGCGCGTTTCCGTGCTGCCGACGATGTTCGGCGAAAGCGTCGTCATGCGGGTGCTTGATCGCTCCGTCGTGAAACTCGATCTCGAGGCGGTCGGCATGACGCCCGAGACCCTCCGCGCGTTTCGCGACGTCATCGCCAAGCCGAACGGCATCGTGCTCGTCACCGGCCCGACCGGCTCAGGCAAGACGACGACGCTCTATTCCGCGCTCAGCGAGCTTAATGAGCCGGAAGACAAACTTATCACGACGGAAGACCCGATCGAGTACGACATCGACGGCATCACACAAGTGCCGATCGACGCATCGATCGGCAACACCTTCGCCAACTGCCTTCGTGCGATTCTGCGGCAAGACCCCGACGTCATTCTCGTCGGTGAGATTCGCGATCCGGAAACCGCGGAGATCGCCGTGCAGGCCTCGCTCACAGGGCACATGGTGTTCAGCACGCTGCACACGAACGATGCGCCAAGCTCGGTCACGCGGTTGCGCGACATGGGCGTGCCGCCGTTTCTAATTACCGCCACGGTCGAAGCGATCCTCGCGCAGCGGCTCGTGCGGCGCGTTTGCCAAAAGTGCAAACAAGAAGTGAAGCCGACGATGGATTTGCTCGCCGAGTTACAGCTCACGCCCGACGATGTCATGGGCAAAAAGTTCTATCGCGGCGCAGGCTGCGACGTCTGCAACGGCACCGGCTACAAGGGACGCGTCGGGCTGTTTGAGCTGATGATCTTCAACGATGAGATTCGCGAAATGGTCATGCAAAACGCTTCGACCGACGAGCTGCGCGACAAGGCCCGCAGCTACGGCATGGTGACGTTGCGTGACGCCGGTTTGGAATTCGCTTTCCAAGGATTAACGACGATCGACGAAGTGGTTCGCGAAACGGTGCTCGAAGCCTAAACCTCGGCGGCGCCGACGACGAATCATTCCACTAAAGGTTGACGACTATGCCTACGTACCAGTTTGAGGCGATGGATCCCGCCGGCAAAGAGATCAAGGATGTGATCGAGGCGGCGAACGAAGAAGAAGCCCAGGCGACAATTCGCCAGATGGGCTACTACGTGACGAAGATCTCCGCCAAAAAGTCGCGAAAAACGGCCGAGAAGAAAGCTGCCGGCGGCAAGGGGCGCACCTTCGTCATCGGCGGTGTGAAGTCGAAAGAACTGACGATGTTCACCCGTCAGCTTTCGATTCTTCAAGACGCCGGTTTGCCGATTTTGCGCAGCCTCAAAATCCTTGAGGCGCAGTCGAAGCCGGGCCGATTGAAGAACACTCTCATGGACGTGTGCGAAGACATTGAGTCGGGCTCGACGCTTTCCGAAGCGATGTCGAAATGCCCGAAGGTGTTCGATCGGCTTTACGTCAACATGATCAAGGCCGGCGAGGCGGGCGGAGCGCTCGAAGTCATTCTCCGCCGCTTGGCCGAGTTCTCCGAAAAGTCGCAATCGTTGAAGCGCAAGGTCAAAGGCGCGATGGTTTATCCGATCGTCGTCATTCTCGTGGCCGTCGGTATCTTGACGTTCATCATGATCAAAATCGTGCCGGCGTTCGAGAAGATCTTTAAAGACTTCGATGCCGAGCTGCCCGGCATGACGCAGATGCTGATCGACACTTCGAATTGGGTAAAGAACTACTGGTTCCTCATCCCGCTGATTCCGATTTCGATCGTGTTGATGGTGAAGCTGATCTGCAAATTCAAGGCGGGCCGATTCGGCTGGCACTTGTTCACGTTGAAATTTCCGATTTTCGGTCAGATCGTCGAGAAGAACATTACGGCGCGAACCACGCGAACGCTCGGCACTTTGGTCGCCAGCGGCGTGCCGATTCTCGAAGCCTTGAATATCACCCGGGAGACGAGCGGCAACGCCGTTTTCGAACTGCTGTATCAGCGAATCTACGACTCGATCCGTGAAGGCGAATCGATCGCCAAGCCGATGCGCGAGTACTCGCGCACCAAATTCAACTTGATCGCCGCATTCTTCTGGTTTTTCTTCATTCCCATCGTGGGCGTATTGGTCTACATGACCCGCGCCACATCGCGCATCATCGACGACTTGGTCGTCAACATGATCGACGTCGGCGAAGAGACCGGCGAGCTTGACAAAATGCTCTACAAGGTCGCCGACAACTACGATGAAGAAGTCGACGTGCTCACGGAAAGCTTGGTGAGCTTGCTTGAGCCGCTGTTGATTATCGTGCTGGGAGTGATCGTCGGTTTCATCGTCATCGCGTTGTTCTTGCCGCTGGTCGCCCTCATTCAAAAACTGAGCTAAGCCCCGACCGAAGCCGGCCGCGAATCCTAGGGAGAGATTCCGAGGCTCGGCTTCGACATTAGGAGATCCGGACAATGGTTCGTCGCACGTCGTTTCGCCCGTTCGCCGCTTCGGCTTTGCGGGACCGCCGCGGCTTCACGCTCGTCGAATTGCTCGTCGTCATCGCCATCATCGGCATGTTGATGGCCATCACGGTGCCGGCGGTCTGGAAGTTCGTTCAGTCCGCCAAAGAAGCCAAGATCATGGTCGAGATCGACCAGTTGCAAACGGCGCTTCAATCTTACAAGGAAAAACGCGTCGGCTATCCGCCGAGCTTGGCCGAAGCCAATCTTTCGCAGCGCCGAATTCGCTTCATGAAACACGTGCTCGTCGCCTTCACCAATGCCAACTACGGCACGGCGGAAGGCAACTTCAACAACCTGCGCAACGGCCTAATGAGCACGACCGCCAACAGCTTCACGGTGCAGCAATACAACTATAAGACGCCCGGCGGCAACCTGCAGGGGCTCGATTTGAACACGCTCGATCAAGCGGAGTCGCTTGTATTCTGGCTCGGCGGCTTCCCGACTCCCTACAACACCAACAATCAAGCGGCGGTTTCCAATCGGCGCCTGTTCGGCTTCCATCGCGACCAAGACGCGCCGTTCAAGCGAGACAATCTTGCGCAGGAAGGCGCAGATCCGATGCGTTATCGCACCGACTTGTTCTATCAATTCGATGAAACGCGTCTGGTCGATCAAGACGGCGACGGCTGGTACGAATATTTGCCGATCGCCTCCAACGCAAACTCGACGATGGCTCCGTTCGTCTACTTCGACGCCGAATCGTACAGCGTGTCGTCATCGCCGACCGGCTCGGCTCTCAACATCTCGCTCGTCGGCTATCCGCGCGACGGCGATCCCGGCGCAGCGGATTTGGCGGCGAAGATCGGTCTCGCGGTTCCAATGGCGGAATACATCGATCCGACGAACGCCAACCCGATGCGTTGGCAAAAACCGGAAAGCTTTCAAATCATCTGCGGCGGCCTCGACGGCATGTTCTCGGCCCCGCTCACGACCGAACTCAATCGAGCCATGAAAGTGCCGGTCTATCCGGCCGGCCAAGTGTACGAAAAGCAGAACAACTACTCGCAACAGACCGCGTTGACCGCGGAAGACAATGACAACCTGAACAACCTGGGCAACGTCACGGTCGCGACCGCCGCACAAAACGCCGGAAAATAGACATGAGTATGCTTGTTCGTTCACGTATACGTACTCTCGGTGCCGGCCGCGCCGTGCGCAGCGTCCCGGCCCGTTCGGCTTTCACGCTCGTCGAATTGATGATCGTGATCGTCGTCATCGGCATCTTGTCGTCGATCTTCCTTGCCGCGCTCGACAAGGCCGAGCAAACGTCGAAAGCCGCCCGCACGAATGCGCTCGTTCAAAAGCTTCACAACATCATCATGGGGCGTTGGGACGCTTATCGCACGGTTCGTCTGCCGATCAATGCCGACTCGCGCGTGGGCAATATGGCAAACGCCGGCAACGAAGCGCAATCGCGCTTCCGCCAGGACGTCGCTCGGCGGCGAATGTTGGCCATGCGCGAGCTTTTGCGGATGGAAATGCCCGACCGTTATGAAGATTTGACGTTCATTCCTTCCGTGTACGTGAATCCGTTCAAGCAGCCGATTCGCCCGTATCTCTGGAGCGCTTACCAACGGCGAATCATGACGGCCAAAGCCGGCAACGCTGCGACGAAGACCATGCAGACCGGTGAATACTTGCGCGAGATAGCGATCTCCCACGAGTCGGCGGAATGTCTGTATTTGATTATTACTACGGGAGTCGACGATTCGAGTCTCTCGACGGAACACTTCAGCCCTCGAGATTTCGGCGACTCCGATCACGACGGCATGCCCGAGTTTCACGACGCCTGGGGCAACCCGATCAATTTTCTTCGCTGGGCTCCGGGTTTCGTGTCGCCGATGCAACCGATTTATCGCTACGCTTCGGACGATCCGCGGACGTCGATCTTCGATAAATCGCAACCGCGCGATCCCGACAATCTCGACGACGTTCTCAGTCGCTGGAAAATCCAGATCGAGCGGGCGACCGATACCAACAGTAGTCCGGCCAAGGTGGTCGATCGCATCGTAATCATCGATCAAGACGATCCCTTTAATCCGATGCGGGTCGGTCCGATCGCCGACGAAATCCCCAGCAGCGGTTGGTCACGCTCCAAGCGCTGGCGTCCGGGCGACGTCGCCCCGGAACACGGCTACTTATTGATGCCGCTCATTTATTCCAATGGGCAGGACTATGAGTCGGGCATCGATCATTGCTTCGGCTATCGGCTGAGTCGCAGCCCGTCGATGGAGATGTCGGTCGCGTTCGAAACGATTCCGCAAAGCGATCCGTACAACCTGTACGAAGACACCGGCAACGGCACCGTCAAGTATCGCGGGGTCTCGCTGAGAGACGGCCGCGATTTCGACAACATCCACAACCAGCAAGTCGCGACGAACTAAGCGTCGGAGTGAATCAATGTCGCCTTACGGAATCCGCCGAATTCGTCGCCGCCCGACGCGGCCGTCGATCGCCGGTTTTACGCTGATTGAGCTGATGATCGTGATTGTGATCATGCTCACGGTCACCGCCGTCACGATTCCGGTCGTCGCTCCCGCGATCCAAGGCCGGCAACTGCGCGAAGGCGCGCGTATCTTGTCCACGTTTTTAAACGCAGCCCGCAATCGCGCCATCGAATCAGGTCGTCCGGCCGGCGTCTGGATCGAGCGCATGCCGGGACTGCGCGAGGCGGCCGTCAACGTTTATTTCGCTGAAGTTCCGCCGGTCTACGCCGGCGATTTCCTCGACTCGAGCTTGGAAGCGTTCATCGTCAACGGACTTCCCACCGACTCGATGATGACCGGCACGTTTTTTAATTACCCCCGCATCGAAACAAACTGCCGCGATTATTGGAACATCATCATTCCCCGCAGCCGTACGACGATGAATGTTGACTCATGGTCGAGCCCCGATCCGATGGATCAGCAGATCGTAAGGCCCGGCGACATGATTCAGATCGAAGGGGATGAACGGCAGATCCCGCTGAAAGTCGTGCGCATGAACATCAACGGCGCCGTGAGCGCGTCGCAGAAAAACCTCTGGTGGTATATCTACCGCGGCCGCAATTGTGCCCGGCACCTCGGCCCCGATGGAGGCTACCTCAGTTCCACGGAAAACCGTCACACGGACGGCTCGTTCATCATCAATTGGTTCGACCGGGCCCATTATGTGCCGCCCGAGGCGGTCCGCGTCACGACTTGGTTCCCTCGCAATCCCAACGTCGCCGGCCTGCGATACAAGATCTTTCGCCAGCCGATCAAGATGCAAGCCGGATCCGTGAAGATGCCGGCCGGCGTCGTGATCGATTTGAATTATTCGTCGATGACCGACGGCACGTTTACGACCGGCACCTACACGACCGGTTCGGCATGGGGTACGACAACCGCCAACGCGTCCGGGCTGCCGTTTCACCCTCGTCGCGATCCTGATGACAAGTCGAACAATCGCTCGCCGTATTGGGGCGATGCCGTTTATCCGAACGATGAAACGCCCATCATCATGGTGTTTTCGGCGGGCGGCCACCTGGAGCGGATCTACTGCCGAATCAAAGACGGCGTCTCCGTCAACTCACAGTGGAGTTGGGAAGGCGTCGAACCGTACGGCAGCATCCACTTCCTCATCGGCAAGCTTGAACGAATCGTGCCGCACGAACAGTACTACATGTCGCAAGACCCCGCGCAGAACCTGAATGTTCAACTGAAGAAGAATTGGCTCGATCTCGACAACTTGTGGGTCAATATCTTCACCGGCAGCGGATTCATTACGACGTCATTGGTCAACGAAGTTTCTTACAACAGCGGCAGCTACTCCGCACAAGCAAGCAATCCGCAGAACGTGCATCTCACGCGGATCAGTGCGCGAACCGGTAAATTGGCGGGAGGTCGGTAGTCGCATGATGGTATCCATTGTCTTGAACTCGCGACGTAGATGGGGCGTCACGCTGCTTGAGGTCCTCGTTTCGATGGGCGTCATGTCCGTCGGATTGTTGGGCGTCGCCGCGCTGATTCCTCTAGGTCGCATGGAACTCACCGAAGCGACCAAACTTGACAACGCGGCCACAATCGGCCGCTGGGCTTTTCGCGATCTAACCGTTCACGGCTATTTGCAGCCGGAAGTCTGGGTCGATCCGGTTTCTGGAGAACAGGCGATTCGGCCTGTAGGCGGCATGCCCGACCCGTATTCGCTTGTGCCGACCGCCAAAGCGCGCCTTGTGAACGTCAACGGACTCGACGCCCCCCCGTTCGCGCCGATCGTCATCGATCCCTTGATGCTCGCGCCGCGTTTTTTCGGCAACCATACGAACACGACGTCGGTCGATAGCCGCGAGGCCACGCAGCGGCAGATTTGCCGAGCGTTTCCGTACAGCGTGAATCTCAACGGCGCGGCCGCCGGTATGCCGGAACAGCGCGGCGATGCTCCGAAAATCGCTCGCGTTTCAATCCGCACCTACCCGGCCGATACGTTCGGCCCCGATCCGCGGCAGTTCATCATGCGGAACGACGTCGCTTCGCGATTCTTCAAATCGAACGACGATCTCATCGTCCAGGTGCCGAAGGATAAATCGCGTCGCCCGGTCCAAGTTTTCACGACGAGTCCGTCGTCGAACATTAATGTCCAACCGAACGACGGATTCAGTCAAGAACTTCGCCAGGACCAAGTCGCGTTTCGCAAGTTCCGCGGCGACATGAGTTGGTTCGTCGTCGCTGAGCCGAGCTTGGCGGAATGCTACAACCCGTCGCAAGAGAACGCCCCGGCCGCCGCCGGCCCGGTCGGCTCCGTCGCCAGTTGCCGCAGCTACCGCGTGTGGGTCGTAGTCTGCCATCAGCGCGATTTGAGCTACGTCGGCGATCAATCTTTGGCCGATCCAAAGGGCATCGGCGAGCGCATGGTGTACGTCGACTTTATCGATCGCAATACGGCCCGCTTGCGTTGCGGCGGCTTGGCCAACGAAGGGGCGGCGATGAACGCCCTGAATGTGCAATCCAACCAATGGTTCGCCGTCATCGGCCGCTATCCGGAACCGGTGTTGGGTCGCGACCGGCTGATTATGGAATGGTATCGGATTACCGGGGTTTCCGATCGTCCGACGATGGTCAAAGACAACATGTGGTATCGGGAAGTCACGATTGTGGGTCGCGAATTCGCCGGTCTCGGTTTCAGCTTTCGCGACGAAGACGGCACGACCTATCCCGACATGTCGCTCACGCTGTCGGGCAAGGTTTCGGAAGTCCAGCCGATGACGGGCATCGGAGTCATCGTGCAAGGGGCGCGCGGCGTTTACGAAAAGTCGATCTACGTCGATCGTCCTTCGCTCTGGTCGATCCGTTACTAGCCGCGGCGATGTCCGCATCGTGCCGCTTGTTCGAGCAAAATTCATTCGCAGTCGGAAATCAGTTGCAGAAAGCAAGCCCATGAAAACTTCATCCCGCAATCGACGGACCAGCGTCGCCGGCCGCAGCCGCGGCGTGATCTTGCTGGTGATGCTCGGCCTGCTGGCGATGTTTACGCTCATCGCGGTGACGTTCGTGGTCGCCTCCGGTCAATTTCGCCGGGGTGCGGCGGCGGCGGCCAAAGCCGAACAGTCGGGCGATCCATTCGAAAGCTTGCTGCATCAGGCGCTTATGCAAGTGGCCCGCGGTTCGAATCATCCGCAATCGGCCATCGGTCCGCACGGCTTGCTCGAAGATATGTACGGCAACGGCGACGCCGTGGCAGGCATGGTGTATATCGAAGGCTCGACGCAGGGCGCTCCGCCCCCGACGACGATCTACGTCTCGGGGAGCCAAATGACGCAGCGCGCCAACCGCAGCCACCCCTACAAGGGCATGGCGTCACCCGCCGCGCCGATGCTCATCGAAATCGGTGCCGTGAGCTTCGGCTGGGATCGGGAACCCGGCGTCGCCTTGGTCGACGACGACAACAACAAGGTGACCGACGACGTTTCGGAGGTTCCCGACAGCGGTCCGCTTGTGAATGCCACTGACGACTGCTTCCTCGGCTCGACGCGGGCGCATCCCGCCATGGTCGGCATCCCGCCTCAGAACTGGCAAGCCGCCTGGGCTTCGAAGGCTTCGACGCTTCCTTATATCGACAATGTCGAAAACTATTACGCCGGGCGCGTCATCACATTTATTGACGGTCAGTCCGCCGGACAAAGCTCCTACATCGTTCGCTCGAAATTGCTGCCGATCAACCCGAACGACGCCAACACCGAATTCCGTACGCTCCTGCAGATTCAACCGTTCGCCAACGGTTCGCAACCTTCGCACAAAGATCGATTCGTCATCAACGGCCGCGCGTTCAACGGCGCGGGGATCGGCTATAGCCCCTACGATCCATTTTCCGGCAGCGTTCCGCAAAAGAAATCGCCGACGCTCGCCGACGGCCGCCCGAATCCGACGCTCCGCGCGCTCGATATGCCGTATCGCGCGCCGTTTATCACTCCCCCGTCGTTCAACGGTGTGCCGTATGGAAGCGACTTGCTCACGCAGCAAGGTGAAGCAATCGCCCACTTGCCTAATCCCGTCGATGCCGGCTATCGCGACTACTTGAATCGTTACGGTCCGATCGTCGACGCCGATGAAGACTACGACGCGCCCGATGAGCAGAACATGCTCCTTTCCTACAGCGTGTGGATTCCGCCGATCGACGGTTCGTCGCCGGGGCGCTACCGCACGATCATGCCGTCGCTGCATCGCCCCGACCTCATCAAATACATGACGTCGAAGTATTTCAGCCCCACCGCGAAACCGGGGCAGATCGCAGTGCCCCGTTGGGAACACGTGGCTCCGCATATTCGCCGCCGCTACATTCTACGCCCCGACCCGTCCGACCATTACGATTGGACACAGGAGCCCAACGCCGTGGCGCCGCAAAACGCCGACGGCTGGACTCCGGGCGAACCGTACGCCGACACGAACCAGAACGGCCAGTGGGACCCGGTCACCGTGGTCAACGGTACTCCCGGACCCGCCGAGCCGTACATCGATCTGCCGCCGACCAATTCCACCTACGACATCGGCGATCGGACCTACTACAACTCCGGGTTCGACGCCATGGACGGCCCGTGGGACGTCGACAACGACGGCGACAATCTGCCGGACAGCATCTGGGTCGATCTCGGCGCGCCGGTCACGACCGCGCCCGACGGCCGCTTTGTAAAGCCTCTGTTCGCGATCCTCGTGCGCGATCTCGACGGCCGCATTAACGTCAACGCGCATGGCTCGCCGCAGCACTACGATCGTCTGCCGACCGCCTGGGGACCGTACACCGGCAATAAGGTGGCGGGCGCAGGCATGCAAACCCACGAGCGAGTGCGTATCGGCCCCTTTACTTGGGCCGCCTATCAGTTTGAGAGCGACGTCAATTGGCAAACGTTCGACGTCGTGCGCACGCATACGGCCGGCGATATCGATGCCAAGCGCGACGGGCTCTCGTTCCGTGACGTGCCGTTCCAAGGACTTTGGGCGCTTCCCTACTTCATGGACACGCCCATGTTCCTTAATCGCAACGCTACTCCGGATCCTGTCGGGTCATATCCCACACAAGATTCCGGCACGCCGCGGCCGCTCGACAATGCGGCACCCGTCTATCCATATCCCACGACCAATCGCGGCGGCCCCCGCCCACTGATGTTCGATCCGCTCGGCGCACGAAGCGGCACGACAGTTGATCAAGCGAAATATATCCGCGGCTTCGAACCCGCGATCGGTCAAGGTTGGTCGGTCGGCGACATCAACATGGCGCCGCTGATGCACCTCAGCGTTTGGGGATTGCCCCGGTTGCCCTCATCGGCATTAGCGACCACGGCCAACTTCACTCCGGTCAACGAAACCCGCTGGTTATTGGAAGGACGGGCGTCGCCTAACGGCGCTTCGACGCCGATTCCCGGCCGTTACGGCGAATCGCATCTGCTCTATCCGGCGGGCGCCGGCGGGCGTTTTCCCGGCTTGGTCGGCCCTCGCGCCGGGATCACCGATTCCATCGTGACGGTGAACCCGAACCTCGGTACACCGATCGCGCATTTGCTCAACACCGGGTCAGCCCCGTTCCCGGCTTCGAATTCGATTCCTCCTTCCCGCGGCGACGACGATTACCCCGCCGAGGCCGGGCGATACGTCTACGTCTCCAACGACGGTCGCTATATTCGCGGGTCCGCGATGCGCAATTCCTTCATGCCGGTGCTGCTCCCGACTTCCAACCCGGCGTACACCTATGGCGCGGTCGTCCCGTTCCCAGGCCATTCTCTGTATTCACCGAGCATTCATGGCGCGATCATCGGCGACTTCGGCACGCCGGGCGATCCCGACGGCGACGGGTTCGTCGCTCTGGATGCCATGGGCCAACCCGTGTTCCACAACATGGGCACCGCCAACGAAGAGTTCGATACGCCGATGGAAATCAATTTGCATCGGCGCTATTTCGCTCAGACCTACTTCGGCACTGTTACGGCGGGGAACGTGGCGCTGACGCCTGCCGGTGCTCCCTATACGACCGATGAAGACGCTCCGTACACCCCGGCGGAAATGGAACGCTTGCTCCGTGCCAACGACTCGGGTGCGGATTTTCTCCCTACCCGCCTCGTCGGCCACCTCCGCGACGCCGGCAACAACGGCGAACTCGACAACTACGATCTTCGCCGCGCCGTCACGACGGAAAGTTGGGATGTTCCCTGCCCGCACGTCGCCCCCACGCCGGAACTTTCACAAGCGCTGAGTCTGCTCAACCTGCCGGTTAACAATCCGACGATCGGCAATCTTTTGCGGGCCCGGTTTTATCTGTCGTACGGCGTCAACGTCGGCGTCACGCCCGCGGTGCAGAACTACGTCGCGCAGCTCGCGACGATCTCACAACGCAGCTATAAGTGGCAGAACATTCCCGCCGATATGCAAACCGCGGGTAATTCAGCCGATGAGCGGGCTCAGTTTCCACCGTTAAACCCACAGACGGCGACCAGCCCCGGCCAACGTCTCACGCTCGTCGGCCGCAAGCGCCGCCAGACTCGCCTTCTTTCTCCCGATCTCGGGCTCGGCCTGCGCATGGACGTGAATGCGCCTTTCGGAAATGGTTACGACGACAACTACGCGATTCCGAACCCGTCGACCGGAGCCAACCCGCTTGGCCCGCTCGGCAACGGCGTCGTCGATGAGCCGATGGAATGGATGTACGCGAACGGCGAGCGGGCGTACGGCAACATTACCGGGGGCGGCGGAATGATCTTCGACGCCAACCGCGACGGCAATTTCGACCCCCGGCTCGATGAGGAATCGCGCCAGCAGTACGCCAAGGAACTGTATTGCTTAATGATGCTGCTGATCGACCAAAACTATGTGCAGCCGCTGCCGACGTCCGTTTCGCCCGGGGCGCAGACGAACTACGCCCCCGGCGGCGAAGCCGCGATCGTAATGAACTCGACGGGCATCGCCCAGATCTACCCCAGCCTGAATAACGCACCGAACGTCGGGTACTTTAAAATGCAGCGTTGGCTGGTCGCCCGCCGCATGGCCCAATGGGCCGTCAACGCGGTCGATTTCCGCGATCGCGATGCCATTATGACCGGCTTCGAGTTCGACGCCGATCCGTTTTACGACAACGACGGCGACGCAACCGCGACGTCGAGTCTCGCCGCCCACTTGCCGATTTCAAACGGCACGTGGGACGTCGACGGCTATCTGATCGACGACCCTCTCGCAAACGTGCCGCCGCCGAATCCTGATCGTAACCAAGATCGCAACAAGGTATGGCGCGGCGTGGTCTGGGGCTGTGAATACCCGGACCTCATCCTGACCGAAACCGCGGCCTTCCATGATCGCCGCACGCAAAACCTCGGCTCGGCGCCGACCGGTCAGACCAACGGGCTCACGTTCGACACGCCGACGAACCATCTGACGACGACCAACCTCACGCGCCGCAACGCCATGGGGAGTACCGAGTCGGACACCACGTGGGATCAACGCCGCGTGCCACAAGGGACGGCGCTCTTCGAACTCTATTGCACCGGCAATGCCAACAATCCCGCCTTGCCGCGCGAACTCTACGGCAACGACGGCAGCAATCTCTTCCTCGATCTGAGCCGCACCGCGTATACGCCTACCAACAGCGGTTCGCCGATCCACTATCCGATCTGGCGTTTAGTTATTACGGAATCGCATTATATCGATAACTCAAGCCTTCCGATCACAACGACGACCAACTGGGCCCAGAATATACGAATGAGCGCGGCCGACCGCATCCGCTCGTACCCCGCAACGTGTTCGTTCGACTTGCGAGACCCTGGCATGTCCGTCTTGCCCGCGACGAACCCGCCGACGTTTGACAATGTCCTTAATCCTTCAACCGCATCGACGGTCACTGATCCGGCAAACTTCGTCGGCGTCGAGCGCGTAGTTATTTTCGCCAACCCCCCCGGCACCAGTTTGCTCGTCGGCAACAACACGGTGACGGCGGCCGCAGCTAAGGCCGGCCTGATCGAAACGGCGGCCAAGCCGATCGACGTCTTCTACAACGTCACCCCTACCGGCGAACCGGCCGCCGGCGGCGTGCAGATGACGCCGCGCCCCTTGCCGGGCGATTACGTCGTCGTCGGCCCCGCGCGCACCGGCACCAACGGCCCGCACATTACGACGATCGGCCGCACCGAGAAAAAGATGGTGTCGATGCTTCCGGCCGGCACGATATCGGTGACTGACTACACCAAACCTCATTCGATCATTGATCTCGCGAACTGGACCGACAATTCATTCGCTCGCAACCGCTTGAAGTTCTTGCACACCAGCGTCAACGGCATGGATGAATACCCCATCCGAATCGCAAGCAAGAATCCGGACGGGTCGGCGAACACCGACAACAACTATCAGGTTAACATCCACCCGCTCAACGGCTTGGTAATTCCAACGACGATAGCCACGAATACCAACAACGCATTAGGAGCAATCCCCGCGTTTCGTCAGATTCGTCCGCCTGTTTCGATCGCTTGCGGTTTCCAACGCAACACGATAACGGGCCACACGACGGACCCTCGCATCATCGGCCTCAACATCTCCGAGCCGATCGCCAGCGCTTCCGGCGCTAATGACTACTACTATCCACTGCCGCAGCAAGACACGACCGATGCGTGGAAGACAGGGACGCCGTGGAAGCAGCGCGACGTCTATTCCACCGTTTACGACTTGCCTCTAGATCACTACGACACGAACGGCACAGACGCGGGCACTAATCCGAATCCAAACGTTCCTCCCAAAACGCCTAACGGCTCGGAGTACGAAGATCAGACGCTGCTCGATTTCAAGACGGTCTTCCTGCAACGCTTGGCCGATCCAACTCGCGGTTGGCACAAGGACGTCAATCCGTACCTCACGGTCGATTGGATGCCGATCGATTTGACGATCTTTAACGGAGAGCCTCAATATATCTACGAAACCACGCCGGGCTCCGGAAGTTGGAAGGCCGTCTTAACGGACAAGGATCAATTCGAAGAGCCGGTTCGACCGGTCCGCGCTGCGCGACGTCCGAGCACAATCCCCTACAACGCGATTCGCTTCGGTTCGCGACAGAAAGGAGCGCCGCGAACGCCTCTGCATGGCAATTATTCCTACTTCGATCTATGGTCGATGCCCGACTGGAAGGACACATCCCCTGATTTCGATACGCGACCGCCGTTGACGCACACCGTATCCGATTCGCCATGGATCACTACTGCCGTCGATCCGATGAATGTAGGCAGCCAGGTGTACCACATCTTCAGCACCACGTTCAACGGCAGCGGTACCATTCCAAATAACAACTATTACCGTGTTCAGTTGACACGCTGGAAAGATCCATTTGATCATACTTTCGGCTATCTGAATCTCGGCTATCACCACATGCGCTCGTGGATAGTCTCACAATCAAACCTACCCACGCAGGGGACGGGCTGGATTTCAAATGCGCTTAACCCGGACAATCCGACGGGGCCGCCTTCTCAACCCCAGCGAGTCGGCTTCCGCATGTCCCCGGTCCGCGAACCGATTCGTCGCCCACTTGGAAACGCCAGGCAGTTCGCCGGCTGGTTCACCGAAGCCGACTTGGTCGATCGCTCGCTCTACGGCGCGAACCATAATCAGATGCGCTACATCGGCATGCCCCGCCGGCCTTTCAACTGGCTCACTTGGAACAACCGCCCCTTCGCCGGATCGATGGAACTGATGCTTGTGCCGGCCTCGAGCCCGGGGCGCTTGTTCCACGAATACTCAATGCGGGAAACGCTGCCGCCGAGTATGCCGGATACGTCAACTGGAAACACGCTCTATGCGAGTCGCTATGCTCCATTCACTGGTCGCCGCGCGGCCAACCACTACATGCCGCCGATCAAAGCGGCTAAGGGAAGCGTTTCGACCGGTCACGCAAATCCGCAAGCCAGTGTGTACGCCGGACAATTTGAAGCCGGTTATCTGGTCACTCCGCCGTTCAATCATTTGCTGAATTTCTTCGAATCGAGCAATGCTGCGGGCGCTCAGCAGTTCGGCAACGACCCGGACCTCAACGGCAACATCAGTTACCCGTTCGTTCGGCCGACGGGTCATATGTTCGTCGATAAGTCGGTCACCGGCGAAATCCCCCCCAAGGCGGTTCATTATGAGCAACCGACGGCGGCGAACCACTATCGGCTGTTTGAGTTTGTCACGGTACCCTCGCGTTTTTCGGGAACCAAGCAGCCGCACTACAATCAAACTTATAACCAAGGCCTCACGGCCGCGGCCTCGGCCATGGGCGGCGGTTTCGGCACCCCGTGGGAGCATTACGGCTGGCCGTTCACCGCTCCCTACAACGCGATACCAAACTATCGTGAGCCGGGTCGCGTGAATATCAACACGATCATTCCGCTTGCCACCCACGCTTTCAGCCGCACGGAAAGTAGCACCAACCAATACTACTTCAACTTCCACAATCGCCACGAACGAACTCGCGACGACGGCGCGGCAATTTGGCGCTCCGTGCTCAATGAGTTTTTCCCCGCCGTTCGCTCGCTAAGCGGAGCTTCGGACGTCGCAGACAACCGCACGCGTCGTGACAATTTCGACACCGTCGCCGCCAACGGTTTGCAAAACGCCCCGGTCGGTAGTAACTACGGCCAAACTCCGCGGCAAATGACGATGCAGCGGCAGGGGAAGACCTCGACCTACTCCGGCAAATTTGAAGCGAGGGCCGGTGTCCGATATGTGCCCGGCACGCATCCGCTGAATCCGCGCGACGGCCTCGTCGCCCAAATCGACGGGCTCTTGGGTTCGAACGACGTCACGGTCGGCCCCTATATGTTCAACCCGAGCGAGGACTACGCGAGCAACTTCTACTCGGCGTTCGCCAGCATGTTCGCCGACGATCCGCGTGCCGACCCGCGCGGCCCGAACGGCGTCTACGAGAACTGGCAGTACTGGAACCCCGCCGGTCCGATCGTCTATTCCGACGACCGGTTTCTCCACCCGTTCTGGAACGGCGGCAGCCCGGCCAACTACTCGCGCCACGACGAACTCATCTACGACGGCCTGCCGTACAAGGTGATCCGCCCGTCGATGTTCACCAATCCGTTCCGCTCGTTCATGTCGGACTACTCGGCCGTCTCGCACAACTTCAAGCGGTTCTCCTCGGCCGTGGGAATCGATCAGACGACTCCGGGCCAACCGAAGCCGAAGACTTGGCCGGACCGAGCCTTGCTCGCCGTCGACTCGACGCTGCTCCGCCGAGCGGACACGACTTGGAATCCTTGGTCGACGCAGTGGTTGCCGTTCCCGGCAAACACGTCGAACTTGAACGGGCAGACGACTTCGGGCGCTACGAACAGTCCGGTCGGCCCGGTGTTTAGCGACACCCAGAACAACCTCTATTCACCGGCGATGATCGACCCACGTTTCGATCCGTTGTTCGCGCTGAACTATCCGCGGCCGTTTAGGCATGGGCCGCGCAATTCGTCGAATACGCAGTCGTTCGACGACGCATATATTCCGGGCAATACGGTCACCAAACCGAAGTGGTGGCAGTATTCCGGCTACACGAGTTCGCTGGTGCATTACATCAACAACATCGACGTCTACTCGACCACGAGCTACTCGGGTACGCAGGTGGTCGAAAACATCCGCGTGAAGGATACGGATTTCCGCAATACGGATCGCAATCCGTTTTTCCGCTATCAGATGTATACGAAGCTCAGCAACACCATCACGACCCGTTCGAACGTCTATGCCGTTTGGGTGACCGTCGGGTATTTTGAATGCGAACGCGTCGCGCCGCAGCAGCAGTATCCCGTACAGTCGGGCCATCCGCTGGGCGCCGAGTTCCAGAACAAACACCGTTTCCCGGACGGGTTCCGCATTTTGCGAGAGCTCGGCAGCGACAACGGCGAGGCGCAGCGTCACCGGGCCTTCGCGATCATCGACCGCACAATTCCCGTGGGCTTCTTGCGCGGCGAAAACCTAAACGTCGACCGCTGCTTCCTCATTAAACGCATCGTCGACTGATCGCGGCCGCCGGCGTTAGCTCCGTCACACATCACCATCCGTCGTACGAAGCGATTTACGATCATGACACGCTCGAACAGACTCAAGTCCGACTGCGGGTACTTATCGGCAGCGCCGCTTCGCGAGGCCGGTTTCACGCTGCTGGAAGTGATGATCGCGCTCACCGTGACGCTGATCTTGATGGGCTTGGTGATGGAGATGTTCGCCAATGTGAGCGACGGCATCAACAACAGCCGCGCCAACATGGACTTGAACGACCAGCTTCGCCATGCCAAGCACCGCTTGATCGCGGACCTGCGTGGAATCACCGCTCCGACCGTTCCGCCGCTCGATCCGCATATGAACCTCGGCTACTTCGAATACGTCGAAGGGCCGCGTGTGGCGAACTCGCAATACGCCGCGGGCAGCAGCGGCGGCGACGTCGGCGAGAATCTCGGCGGAGATTGGTATCGCTCGCGGGGCGCGGCGACGAATCAAGTCGTCAACTCGGTCATCGGCGACGTAGACGACATTTTGATGTTCACGACGGCCAGCTTCGACGACCGCTTCGTGGGCCGCGGCGGCATCAAAAACGGCGTCAATCTGGCCATCAAGTCGCGTTACGGTGAAGTCGCTTGGTTCCTCCGCCGTCGCACACAAACGGAACAAAACTCGGTCCGCGGCGACAGCCGACCGGAATTCTACTCGCTCCATCGTCGCCTCTGGCTGGTGCAGCCCAACGCCACCGTCTGGGTGGGCGATCAGGCCAATCCGACGTATGCGGAAGTCGATCTCTCATTGCGGCCCGAGGGAGGGAATTTTGAAACGACGTTAATGCCGCTCAACCTCACCACAAATCGTCGTGCGCTCGATCCTCGCACCGCGAAGAACTCCCTCGGCGACCTAACGATGCGCGAACGTCGCTCGCTTCATCAGCCGTACCTCTGGCCGTATCAGATGCTCTACGTGGCCCCGCAGAACAACAGCAACGTCAACGCGCACTACATCTACAACCCGGGGAGCGTCTACACGATCGGCTGGCCCTTCTCGACCTCGGCTCTCTCGCTTCCCACGTTGGGAGAGCAAACCAACGGCAGCTTCCCTCTGCCGAATCCCGAAAAGAAATCTTCGACGGGCGTTTATGTTCTCAAAAGCACGTTCACCCCGACGCCGCCGGTCGGCTATGCGATCATGCAAACGCTTGGCAACGGCTCGCGCGTCGGCGACGACATTATGCTTACCGACGTCGTTAGTTTCGACGTCAAGGCTTGGGATCCCGGAGCTCCGGTATTCCGCGCGGCGGCGACGACGACGAACCCGAACAACGCCTCTGTGCTGGTCCCCGGCGACGGCGGCTATCCCCGCGCGGTTGACGTCTTTAACGGCGGCCCCACGGCCGTCGCCAATCAACCGGTCGCGTTCGGCGCTTTCGCCGACTTGAACTACATGGCGCAAGAACGTGCATTCACCGGCACGACGAACAACCGCACGCGTTATACCAACTATATGGACAACGGCACGAGTTCCGCGCTGGTTCGCATGGAAAACGGCGCGCCGTTTAATCGCCGCTGTCTCCTCCCCCGCGCCCAATTCGCCTATCCGGGCGACGGCCCTCTCTCCGGTAATCCCACCAACGGCGATTTTAATCGCCCTGCCGTATGGGACACGTGGTCGACTCACTATGAGTACGACGGGGTCGATAACGACGGCGACGGAGTCATCGACGAGTTGACCAACGGCGTCGACGACAACGGCAACGGCCTCGTCGACGAGCCGAACTACTATTTCGCGGGAGCCGTAACGACCGGAGAGCAAGAAGCGCCGCCTCCCTATCGATCGCCGCTCCGTGGTCTCAAGATCACGATTCGCGTCATGGAACAAGACAGCAAGGAAGTCCGCGAAGTGACCGTGGTACACGAATTCGTGCCGCTGTAATCGTCAGGCCGGCGCGGCACCGGGAGCGTCACTGTAGAGAGTCCGCGCCGTTTCCGCGGCATGAAAGGGCAGCCACGTCAGCCGTGTGTAAACGGCATGGCCGGCTAAGTGCTCTTCGATGCCGTCGCGCGGCGGACCATAGTCGACCAGCAAAGTCTGCCCCGCATCCGGCACGCGCACGCCGGACTTCAGCCGCTCCGGCAAGTTCCACGACGTCAAGTCGGCGGGCTGCAACAAGCGATTCAAGCGTCGATCGGCCCACCAAGCGCGCAGCAGCGGAAACGGCGGCGTGTTCGTTCCGGCGATGCCGAACTGCTGAATGTAGTCGCCGTGCCTTGCCGTTAAAACGTCGTCGACCGAGGTCGGCGGCGTCGTTAAATGCGGTGGGAGACCGTCGGCCGGCCGGTGATTCACGAAGTGCAACAATCGCGCAAAGCCCCGTTCGTTCCAGCCGTAGCGAATCGGCGTGCCGAAAGTCACGAAGTCGAGCGGATAACGGACGACCGAACGACGATGTCCGCGAAGCAATTCTTCGACCGCCTGCCAGTAAGCGATCTCAATCCGTCCGAAGATCGGTAATTGATAGTGGCAACGTGCCGCGTCAAAAAAAGCCCGGAGCAAGTCGCCGTCGCAACTCAGCAATTGCGATAACATCGCCATGACGTTGCCCGCATGACTATGCCCCCAAATCATCACACGCGGGCCGTCAGCCAGATAGGGCTCTTCGACGAGCCGCAGCGAGGCCAAATGCTCGATCATCCGCACTGCGGCGTCGGCTCGCCCGAGGTGATGATTCTCGCCGCTCCAAGCCGCGCCGACGACCCGCGTCCGCTCGTCGCCGATCGCGCGAAAGGCCTGCTCAAACCGACGCGCGTAAAGCGCAGTGAAGTTTCCGTTATCGCTCATCGCCGCATCGACGAGCCGTTTGGCGATTCGCGCAAGTCCGTCGCGCAGCGCCGGAAAGAATCGCCCTAATTCGCGTAGTAGTCCCAACGAGTCGGTCCCGGCAAACGTGCCGTGGAGCAAATAGACCAGCCGCACTCCCCCGGCGCTTAGCCGGGCGGCCGCCTCGTTCAAACTCGAGGTCCACTCGTTACTTTCGACGAGTGGGGGCTGCCGCGGGCTTAAATGCCGCGGTGCTAAAGTGCGGGGCTCGTCCTTGTAGAGCTGATGTCGAAACATGACGCCCGCGGAGCGCGTCTTCGGCGAGGTCGACTCTTCGGACGACGCTTTCGGCGGGACTGATTCCCAAGGTTCCCGACCAGGTTTCATAAGGACGGCCTTTCCGTTCGTCCGCCTGGAAGAACGTCAGATACGTCATCACGTCCGACGGCAGGAACTCGTGCTCGCTCGGCGCCAGCGTCGTTTGCCGATGCACGCGTCGCCACGTTCCGGAATTGAAATAGTTCTGGTTCAGCACATAGCCCTCGGCGTAGCTCGCGTCGAGCGGGACGCTTTCGGCGTAGTGCGTGTGTCCGTAAACGATATGCTTCGCGCGGCGATTGCGAAAGTCTTGCTCGGCCAAGGCATGGTTCGCATAGGATTCGCTGTCCTGGCCGCGCAACCCGTTGACATACGACAACAGCGACGCCGCCCAGCCCACCGAAATGCGCTTGCTGAATTTCAGCACCCGCTGCAGATTGTCGACCAAGTCGTTCGGGTTCCACGTGTCGCGCTCGCGAACGAAGGCGTTTTCCAAGAATTGATCGGCCAATCTGTCCCAAATCAACTTAACGCGCTTGCGCAGTTCCGGAAACGCACATGTCCGCTCGAGAATTCCGTCGATCCAAACCGGCACCAGGAGCAGCGGCCGCACATTGTCGATTTCGCGCAGACCGTAGAACGCCGCATCGGGCAAATCGGCGCCCATCTCCTCTTCGACGACCGCGGGGAAGCGATTCAATAGTTCGACGACGATCGCGTCTCCTAAGCTGCTGACGTTGCGATCCCCTTCGAAGTTGAAGGGATCGTAGATGTCGCCGTGGCGGGCGAACACCTTGTGACGACGCATCGTCTCAAGCAACGTCTCACTTTCGTGCGGATCGTGAGGAAACGGCTGATCCGGCCGATTCGCCAGCCCCAAATGACGCACCACCGACTGCCGCAACAGATCGAAGCTCGGCCCCGGCAATCGATAGAACCAATCGTGATTGCCGACCATATAGTGAATGTTGACTTTGACCGGATACTGCTCGCGAGTCGCCGCCGGACGGCCGAGTTTATCGGCGGGCGCGAGCGCTACGCCCCCTTCGCTCAGGCGGCGCAGCACGGCGAATGATTCTTCATTTTGCTTCAGAATGCCTGCGGTGATCTGAGTCACCATTTCCACGAACTCCGGGCGATTAGCGTCCGTCCACGGGCGCACGTCTTTCCGAGTGAGCCAACGTGTTGAGCGAATCACGTCGAGCACGTCCCCCAACAGCAGAACGTCGACTTCTTCGACCGGACGGTACGAACCGTCGACGCGATAAGAAGCTGCGCAGGCTAAGTCTTGCAATCGCTCGGCGAACACTTCGAACGCGCCCGACGAGATCGTCGCGCCGCTGGTTCCGTCGGTGAGATGCAGGTCGCTGATAATGACGAGCATGGGCAACATCCTTGTTGCACGGCGTGCTAGGGCTGCAAGCATACGATTGCGAGCGCGATCGTCGTCGAAACGGCGCTCCACGTCGCCTAGCTATCGGCGAACGTAAGCGGAAGCGATGAGAAGATTTTCCGATTATGACGAAACTGCCGGCCAAACTTGTAGCCGTCCCCTGGCCTACTGCCCGACATACGCAGCCATCTCCCCCACTTCCCTAGGTTAGGTCAGCGAGATTAGGGTCCGCCGGGGGGTACAGGAAGCGAGAGGTCAGAGTGGCCGAAGCGCACTTCAAAAGATGTCATGTAGTCGCGCCGTCGAATCATCGTAAGTGCGAACCCTGCAGTTTAGGCGCTGTGGTTTTCCGAGCGCGACTTGAAATGCGGCTTTCACCATTCAGTCGTCGACTCTTAGTCATAGTGAGCGATTCTGTCATAAGGTTGGTGATCGGATCTTAGAATCCACTGCGGGAACGTCCTTGTCCGGAAAGCCGACCATGTATTGCGATTCATTGCTCATTCGCTCCCTTCGTCGATTCATGTGGGGTCAACAAGGTTCCTCCGTCGCGGAGCACGCGACCGTCATGGCGCTCATCGCCGGCGTGGGCATAATTGGCTACGTGAATATCGCACCGAGCATCGAAGGCGCATTTCTGAACGCGACACAGATTTGGAACGGGGCTTCAGTGAGCACAGTTGCAGTCGCCTCTCCACGGGCGGCGACGAAAGCTGCCGCAGGAGTCGCCGTTTCGGAAGCGACGACATTTGCGACCGACGGCCTGACGTACGTCGGTACCGCGGCCGCATCGGCCATCACGTCCGCCGCTTTTGCCGGTGTGTTTCTTCGTCGTCGCCATCGCGCGCGTGGAACTATCTCGCCGGCACTCTTGCCCGAATCTACGGCGTCGCAATTTGTGGCTAAACGGCAAGCCATTCTACAGAACCTGTCCTGCGATCTCGAAAGACTGATGACAAATCAAGTTTGCGTTCGGCACCTGATGACGACCCATTTGACGACGGTAGAGACGACGGCGCGCGTCCGGGAATTGCGTGAGATCATGCAAACACAACAGGTCCGACACCTACTCGTGGTCGACGAATTCCGACGTTTACTCGGAGTCATCAGCGATCGTGATCTCGGCCGTTACCGAAACCGCACGGCGGAAGCCGTTATGAGCCGGCGACTGCAAACTTGCCAAGCCGATACGCCTCTTACACAGGCGGTAACGATGTTGTTGGAATCGCGAATATCATCGCTCCCGGTTCTCGACGGAGAACAACTCGTCGGCATCATCACTGCGACCGATGTCGTGATGGGCCTTCAATGCTCGCTCCAACTCATCGACCGCATCATCGGCCGCGTGGACGCAACGCATTCGACCGCCGGACCGTCAACGGCTTAGCTCGCGCTGGTTGCCAAAAGCCGCCCGATCTCTGAAAATCGGAGCATCGCGACCTGATCTCGCATATACCCGGCGCACTTGATGAAGATCCATCATCTCAACTGCGGTCTTTTGCACGCTCCGCCGAACCCACGAGCGTCGTGTCATTGCGTGCTGATCGAGCACGCCGGTCGGCTGGCGCTGATAGATTCCGGCATCGGACTTGACGACATCGCGCGCCCGGCGGAGCGCATTGGGAGAGCGGTGATCGACGCCGCCGGCTTTCAGTTTCAAGAAGAGCTTACCGCGGCGCGGCAAATCGGACGCCTGGGATATCGCACGACTGACGTCGTCGATATCGTGCTCACGCACGGCGATCCGGATCATGCCGGCGGGCTAGCCGATTTTCCCGCTGCCGCGATTCACCTTTCCGCCGAGGAGTTCGCCGCGGTGTCTGCCGGCCGACCGCGCTACTCGAATTCGCAGTTCGTTCACGCTCCGCGTTGGGTCTCCCATCCTGCGTCCCGCGACAGCTGGTACGGTCTGCAAGCGCGGCGATTGCCGCTGAGTGTCGAAGCCGAGGTTTTGTTAATCCCCTTGTTCGGCCATACGGTCGGGCACTGCGGAGTCGCCCTTCGCGTCGGCGGACGATGGCTCCTGCACGTCGGCGACGCCTACTATCTGCGCATCGAACTCTCGACGGACGATCATCCGGTTTCGGCGCTGGCCGCCGCTCGGGCCGACGACGATCAGCTCCGTCGCGGTAGTCTCAGGGAACTCCGTCGACTGGCCAAAGACCATGCCGACGAAATCACGATGTTCGGATATCACGACTTCAGCGAGTTCCCCGGGGAAGTCAGCCCCGCAGCTTTGTAGGGAACGTTGCTGTGGCGTTCCGGTGCGCTCTGAAGTACGTTCCTGATTGTTCCTGCCGCTTGGCTACTTTGCCGGGGCGAAGCGAAAGAACCTGGGGCCGGTCGTCGTAAAGTAAACTTCGCCGTCCTCATCTTCGCCGAACGAAACGACCGGCGCCACGTTCCCCTTGATTTCGCGGTTGCTCACCACCTTGTTGGCGTCGAAGTCGTAACCCAAGGCCCAGACGGTGCCGCGGATGTAGTCGGCGTAGAGATACTTGCCGTCGAGTTCCGGCAACTTCTTGCCGCGATACACCACGCCGCCTGTGATCGAGCGGCCGTCGTCGTGGTGGTATTCCCAGATCGGTTCAATGTAGCTGGGATCGGGCAGCGAACCTTCGGCGCGGAACTTGTGCATTCCTTCACGCTTATTCCAGCCGTAGTTGCCGCCGCGGACGATGATGTCGATCTCTTCCCAAATATCTTGGCCGACGTCTGCCGCCCAGAGGACTCCTGTTTTACGATCAAAGGCGAGTCGCCAGATGTTGCGGATGCCGTAGGCCCAGATTTCGCCGGCGGCGTCTTTGCGTCCGACGAACGGATTGTCGCTCGGCACGGCATAGTTCTTCCCTTCGTCTTTGGCGTCGACGTCGATCCGCAAGATCGAGCCGTTAAGCGTCGCGAGATTTTGGCCGTTGCCGTGAGGGTCGTTAAACGCGCCGCCGTCGCCCAGACCGATGTAAAGCTTGCCGTCGGGACCAAAGGAGAGCGTGCCGCCGTTGTGATTCCAAAACGGCTGCGGGACGCGGAGCAATTCCTCTTCCGTCGCCGGATCGGCTTTGTTTCGGTCGTCGCTCGATACGCGAAACCGCGAAATTACCGACGTGTGCGGGGGAGCGTCCTTCTTCGTGTAGAACACAAAGAACTGACCGTTTTCTTTGAACTTCGGATGAAACGCGAGGCCGAGAAAGCCTTCTTCGTTTTCCTTGTCGTTATATGTGACGTGCGACTGGAACTCGAAGAAGAGTTTCGGCTCGGCTTTGTCGTCGGCCTTGTCGAGCACGTAGACATTGCCCAGTTGCGAGGCCACGAAGACCCTGCCGCTGCCGTCGCCTGCGTGCGTAATGACGATCGGCCGCTGCACTTCTTCTTCCAGTAGCGGGAACGCCGGCTCGATCTTAACGCTCTCCAGCACCGAAGCGTCGATATCCGTCGGCCGGGCCGACACGATCGATACGCCGGACAAGGTGCCGGCCTTCATATCCGGGACGAGCAACTGACCGGTCTTCGGATTCAATGTAAGATCGGCCGACGCGGTGAACTGCGGGCCATACTTCACGGCCGGCGACTTGCCGCCGCGGAGCAGCGAAAGAATGCCTTTCGAGATCTGCGTCACATAAACGTTGCCGTCGAAGTCGCGAGTCAGCCCGTCGCCACCTTCGAATCCGTCGGCAATCTTGGTAACGGAGTTATCCGCCAAGTTCACCTGATTGAGTTCGCCGCTGATGGCGTCGACAACGAGCAATTTGCCCGGTTCGATAAGCAGCAGACCGTTGGGACGCTTTACGACGGGATTGGCCGAATCGAGAATGGTCGTGACTTTGCCGTCGGAGGCGATTTTGTAGACCCCGCCGCCTCCCTTTTCACGATCGCCCGAATCGCTGACATAGATATTGCCGTCGGCGTCGGCTTCGATGTCGTTCAGGAAAATCGGCGGTTTGGGGAACGCCTCGGCTGCGGCAAAAACTTCTTTACCGCCTTTGGGACCGACCCGCCAAACGCGCGTCTTGTCCGTCACAAAGAGCTGCTCGCCGACGAAGACCAAACCTTTGGGATCGTCGAGACCGTCGGCAAGAGTTTTCTTTTCGGCTCCCGCGATGATGGTGATCTTTCCGTCACCGTCTTTGTCGCGTTCGCCGATTTCGGAAACCACGACAGTGAATTTCGGGAACTGCGAGGCATAACTAACGCCGACCGCCGCGGACTCCGGATTGACCAAACCGGACGCTAAAGGCGTGACCGCCGGCTCATCGGCGGCGACCAGTCCGGCAAGGCTTAAAACGGCGAGCAGAGCGCTGCAAAAACGGAGTGCCGTCATGATGTTACGTCTCTTGGGGAGGGAGCGGCGATGTCTGACAATCCGGCAATAATAAGCCCAGGCGAGAGCCGATGCCAGTCTTTGCGGACATTGACGCTCAAGGACGCTGAAGTTCATGGGACCACGCTGGCCGACGTACGTGCCGGAGGGCGGGACCGACGGCAAAACTTCTTGCCTGAACGGCGGCCGGTTCTAGACTGAATGTCGCCTGAGAATCGATTAAACGAGAAGGTGAAGCATGGCTTGGCTGGGTTTTCGATCGTATCAACGCATGATTTCCGGACTGATCGGGGCAGCGTTGCTCAGTAGCTTCGCCGGCTGCGAGAGGTCGACTTCGCCGCAACCGGTCATCGTCGTCCCTGCCGCCGACGCGACGGCTGCGGCGCAGCCGACCGCCGTGGAATTCGACGGCATCTTTCCGGTTGAACTGAACCATCAAAGCGACGGCATGGTCCACCGGCTGAAGCTGACGGGTACGGCCGTTCGTAAAGCCATGCTGCTTAAGATCTATCAGATTGCCAGTTATTGCGACGATTCGACGTCGCCGACGTGTGTCGACACGCTTGCGGCCGCCGACGTGCCGAAGCAACTTTGCCTGACGATGGAACGCGACATTCCCGCATCGATCTTGTCGCGCGGATTTAAGGAAGCGTTTGAGAAGAACGATCCGGAAGGAAAATTCGCGGACGAGTCGAAAACGATGCTCGACCACATGCTTAAGGCCCCGCTCAAGGAAGGCGAAAGCGTTTGGATCACGCATCGCCCCGGCCAGGGGATCACCGTTCGGGTCCGCGACGAAGAGCCGATTGCGGTCAACAATCCGGAGTTCGCCCACTTGGTGTGGCGCGTATACATGGGCCCGCAAGGCGTTTGCCCGAAGGTTCGGGAAGGACTCGGCGAACGGTTAGCCGCGGCGCCCCACTAATCGCGCTCATTCAACGCCGCACCGGCCAATCGGCCGTGCGGCATCTTTCCGCACGCCGCCGAAGCAAAAAAAAGCCGCCTCCTCGGCGGGAACGAGGAGGCGGCGGTGTCGGCAATCGGAAACACGTCCGATCGGAGCGAGCAAGCCGACCACAAAGGCGGCCTCACCCGTCGATCGGCAAACAAACCCAAACGGCGAGGCGAACGCGTCTTCTCAAGCTTCGCCGAGCCCTGACCGGGCGAAAGCCGAACGGAACCGCAATCACCTCGCGCACGGTCTGTCGACCGCTCAAGCGACGTCCGCCGTGACGAACCAAACCTCGACGAGATCCTCAAACGATGTAATCTTCAGAGGCCTTGCAGAAGCGGCAAGCTTCGGCGATCTCGACGACGGCCCGACGCGCAGCGTCCTCAGCGCGGTTTCCGACTGCCCGATGAACGGTGATCGCCATCTGGACGAACCAAATTGCCGCAAAAACCGGCCGAAAAGGTCGTCCGAAAAGGCAAAGCTCAGTGACGTCGGAGCTGACAACCTAAAGATATCAATCACCTGCATTTTTGCAAATCTTTTCGTTCGTCGCGGGCAAACGATTCACGTTGCGGTTTTCAGCAAAGCGGCGTTGAGATTGCCTACGTTGCCGTCTCGTTCAATGACCGACGCCTAGATCTCGCCCACGTTGCCGCAGGTGCGCCGATAGGTCGTTGATTCCGACTGCGGCCGCCATCACAATGACGGCATCGGCGGAAGACATGCTAACGTCGCCGCGTCAACGCTCGCTCGCCCTCACTCATTTCGAAGCGCTCATGCGAATTGTTCCGCTCAACGATCAGGTCGTCATTCGTCCTCAGACCCCCGAAACGAAGACGGCCGGGGGGATCGTGCTTCCGGAGGCGGCCCAAGGCAAATCGCAGGAGGGCAAAGTGCTCGCCGTCGGCGATGGCAGACGCATCGACGGCGACGGTCGCCGCGCAGAACCGCAAGTCACCGAAGGAGACCGCGTGCTGTTCGCCCCCTATTCCGGTTCGCCGGTCATCGTCAACGGCGAAAAGCTGATGATCCTCAGCGAACGCGACATTCTTGCCATTATCGGTTAACGAGTTTCCGACTTGAGCCCGGACACCAGATTGGCGGGGATTTCGCCGCTGTCGGCGAAAGATTGAGCGGCCGGTTCGCCCCCCGCGCCGATACCCGGTCGGCCGCGCCCCAGTAGAATGGGGGCGGCAGATCGCTTCCTATCGCCTAAATCCAACTGAGGCACTTCTCTTATGCGCACGCTCTCCATTCTTGCGGCGTTTTCGGCCGCCGCCCTTCTCATAGCTCCGCCGCAGCCCGCAGTGGCCGCCGACCAGTCGGCCGAGCTTTGGACGAAGCGCGACGCCGCGGTCGCGAAAGCCGTTGATTTTCTCGCCAAAGCCCAGTCCCCCGAGGGTGCGTTCACTCCGCAGGCCGGCCCGGCCGTGACGGCGCTGGTGACCGCGGCGCTGTTGAAAAACGGACGCACGGCCGACGACCCAATCGTCGCCAAATCGTTGGCCTACCTGCAAACGTTCGTTCAGCCCGACGGCGGCATCTATCTGCCGGAAAGCAACCACCGCAACTACGAAACCTGCATCTCGATCGTCGCCTTCTCAGCCGCCAACAGGGAGGGTAAGTACGACAAGCTCCTCAAAGGAGCCGAGGCCTATGTGAAAGACCTGCAGTGGGACGAAGGGGAAGACAAGGCCAAGAGCGATCCCTACTACGGCGGCGCCGGCTACGGCAAGAGTAAGCGGCCCGATCTCTCCAACACCAGCTTCTTGCTCGACGCTTTGAAAGCCGCCGGTCGCGGACCCGACGACGAAGCCGTGCAGAAGGCCCTGGTCTTCGTCTCCCGCTGCCAAAACCTCGAAACCGAATTCAACACCACCGAATTCAGCGCCAAAAACCCCGACGGCGGCTTCTACTACACCCCGGCCGCCGGCGGCACCAGCCAGGCCGGCAAAACCGAGCAAGGCGGACTCCGCAGCTACGCCTCGATGACCTACACCGGGCTCAAAAGCATGATCTACGCCGGCGTCGGCCCCGACGATCCCCGCGTCAAAGCCGCCGTCGAGTGGCTCCGCGGGCACTATTCTCTCACCGAAAACCCCGGCATGGGCGACAACGGGCTCTTCTACTACTACCATACGTTCGCCAAGACGCTCGACGCCCTCGGCCAAGAGACCTTCGCCGACAAAGACGGCACCCAGCACTCCTGGCGTGCCGAACTCGCGACCGAGCTCATTAAGCGGCAAAACGCCGACGGCTCCTTCACCAACGCCAACCCGCGTTGGATGGAAGGCGATCCCAACCTCGTGACCGGTTACGCCCTGCTCACGCTTGAGTACCTGCGCCCGACCAAGTAAGCCGGCCGGCCGGCAGCTCGGCCCGATTCAAAAAGCCGAGTTGCCCCGCTTTGCGGAACCAGCCGCGCCCTTCGTCTCGTCGTTCGATCGGAGACTCTACAGAGACGCGCCTATGATGCGGTTTTTGACCCCGGCGAGCGCCGGATTGGCCTTATTTTTGGCTATTTCGCACGTTTCCGCCGACGACTGGCCTCAGTGGCGTGGTCCTCGCAGCGAAAACGTCTACCGCGAGGCCGGCACGGTCGACCGCTTCGCCGGGCCTCAAATACCCCTCGTCTGGCGGGTGCGCGTGTCGTCCGGCTACAGCGGCCCCAGCGTCGCCGCCGGCCGCGTCTTTCTCACCGATCGCATCGTCGAGCCGCAGCAGCAGGAGCGCGTGCTCTGCTTCTCGGCCGCCGACGGCAAACCGCTCTGGTCCTATGTCTACGACTGCCCCTATGTCGGCGTCGGCTATCAAGCCGGCCCGCGGGCCAATGTGCTCGTCGAAGGCGACCGCGCCTACGCGCTCGGCACGATGGGTCACCTGCATTGCTTGGAAGCGGCGACCGGCAAGCTGCTCTGGAAGCACGACCTCAACGCCGAATACAAGATCCGCATGCCCATCTGGGGCATCGCCGCCGCGCCGCTCATCGAGGGAAGCGTCCTCATCGTCCAAGTCGGCGGCGAGCAGGCCTGCCTCGTCGGCTTCGATAAGCTCACCGGCCAAGAGCGGTGGCGGGCTCTCGACGATCGCGCTTCCTACGCCGCGCCCATCGTCGTCGAGCAGGCCGGCAAGCGGGTCGTCGTTTGCGAAACGGGCGACAGCGTCGTCGGGCTCGATCCGCAATCCGGCCAGGTCTATTGGACGATCCCCTGGAAGCCGATCAACATGCCGATCGGCATCGCCACGCCGGTCGTCAGCGGCCGGCGCGTGTTCTTCACTTCCTTCTACGACGGCTCGCTGCTGCTCGAACTCGCCGCCGATTCCACGACCGCGAAGCAGCTCTGGCTTCGCCGCGGGGCCGACGAGAAGAACACCGACGCGCTGCATTCCATCATCGCCACGCCGCTCTTCATCGGCGACTACATCTACGGCGTCGACAGCTACGGCGAACTCCGCTGCCTCGACGCCAACTCCGGCGACCGCCTCTGGGAAGACCACACGGCCGTGCCGCGGGCCCGCTGGGCCAACATCCACATGACTCCGGCGGGCGACGCGCTCACGGCCGACGGCGCAAACAAGGTCTGGATGTTCAACGAACGGGGCGACCTGCTCCTCGGCAAACTCTCGCCGCAAGGCTTCAAGGAACTGAGCCGCGCGCACCTGATCGATCCGACGAGCGAACAACTTCGCCAGCGCGGCGGCGTCTGCTGGTCGCACCCGGCCTACGCCGACCGCAAAATCTTCATCCGCAACGACGAAGAACTGGTCTGCGGCAATATCGCGGCGGAGTGACGAGAATTAACCCAGGGCACGATTCTAGGATTTTAAGTCGCCGTCAGCTTTCTTCGTATCCGTTTGACGTTCAACGCCTTGCGTCTACGTCCAACTATTCAGCCGTACGCCAGTTGCATGGAATGTTATCGTCGGGCGACTGTTCGAGCTACAGCAGGCGGCGTTTTTCGGCGGCTTTTTCTTAATCGTCGCCACCCTAAGAATCTTCCTATGAAACTAGTCGTCACTGAGCAACTTGTTCTGAGAAAGTAGACGACTACAGTTCTGAAGAAACTTCAAGCAATCCCACGTCGAATTGCCGGGAAAAGCATCAGCACTTTCGCCACGCTGAAAAAGTTGATTCCGCCAATTCAGTCGTTGTGCGGGCGTCGCATCATATGCTGTTCCATCAATCCATTTGCTTTTGTCCCCAAACGGGAACTTGAGCTTTCGTAGATTCTCCCGCAGATACCCGAAACCCAAGAATAGGATGCATTTTGCATCGGCGAGCAGTTGGTTTGCCGTGGCAAGTTGCTCTGATTGTTCCGAGCTTTCGTTGACAATCTGTATGCATTTGGCCGCACCGACTACAGACCGTTCATCAACGTCGCTTCCCATCGGCAAATAGTAGCTGGCGGTTTTCTCTTCCTGCCAACGCAACCGGCCGATTTGACCGTGGACGTGAACAATTGGAATCTGTTTTAGAACAGCGGCAACTTCGGATTCGCCTGCTGCGTGCTTAGCCCTGAGCGACCGAAAGAGAGTGTCTTCAAGGAATCGGTCGTAATTAAAAGTGATGAACGAAATTGGATTCTTGCCAAAGTCCTCAAGTTTTGTCGTTCGTAGGAATTGGGAGATGAACCAGCCTAGCCAATCCTGTCCACGTCCCTTTGTCTTGACGTAGTCTTCAATTCTGTTGGATGCTTCATAACTGATGATTTTTGCAGCGATGCAGAACTTGCCAATCTCTAAATAGTCTTTCCGATTCTCCAAGAATGCGTCGATTGACGGCTCACCCGAGTTTGCGAAGTCTTGCTTGAACCTATCAAGTTGATGTTGGACAACTTGTCGGTACGCCGGGTTGCGTCGCTCCCACGGAAGCTCGTCAACCGAAATCGACAAAATGTCTTCTTTCAGTCCGACGCCAGTAGGAAAACCGTAAGGTACATGGGCACCTGCTCCGATTACGAATACAGTTGGTTCACTTAGCATCGATTAGCCGTTTGAAACTGCGTCAAGACTACCACCAAAACACTATTAAACGAAAGTGCGAAGCCGAACGCTACTCGTCGGCATCGGTCTTCGTCGTCGGTGTCTTTTCAAACTATCGAGAATCGTTTTTTTAGGTTGAGTCCTTTGTACGCCGCACCACAACGTCGCTGGGTGGCACCTATAGGAAGCTCCCGGTCAAGATGCACTTCGGGCGGAGGCCCGGATTTTTCTCTCTTTGTCGGGAGAGGGGCCTTTTGATTCGTTTCGGTTCGGCAACTTCGCGCGGAGTTCCGGTTCGGTCGCGTCGATGG
>JAEUIN010000051.1 GCA_016793115.1 Planctomycetaceae bacterium | reverse complement strand
GGAGAAGGTGCCGCGCAGCGGCGGATGAGGGGGGCTGATTCATTACCTCCGCTCCAAATCCCCGCACACCAGTTCCTTATCGTTGCGGGCAAACACGTGCCGGCCCGCATAGGCCGGGTGCGACCAGCAGACGCCGCCTCGTTGCCGTAGTTGGTCCGTCGTCGGTTCGATCAACTTCGCGCGACTGATCTCAGTGAACCCTTGCGGGGAAAGCTTCGTGATCAGCAATTCGCCGCGCTCATTGAACATCCACACCCGTTCGCCGTTGACGGTCAGGTGAATGTTGCTCCAACGGGCCGGCGGCACGGCCGTCTTATCTTCCCAGAGCCGATCACCGGTCTTCGCGTCGAGGCAGCGCAGTTCGCCGTAGCTGTCGACGCCGTACACATAGTCGCCCAAAAACAGCGGCGTCGCGATGATCGAGTGCAACGCGTCGGTCTTCTTTTCGCTGACGCCTTTGCGTCGCCACAAGGTCTTCGCTTTCGGCTCCTGCGGGTCGAGTTCGATCATCAGCGAGCCGTCGTAGAACGACGTGCAGAACACCCGATTGCCCGACACCACGGGCGTCGAAATGCCGATCGGCATGTTCTGCGGCGGGAACGGCTCGGTCCAATAAACCTTGCCGGTTTGCGGATCGAGTCCGTGCACGTTGTCGCCCGTCATGCAGACGAGCACGCGTCGGCCGGCTTGCTCGACGATGATCGGCGCGGCGTACGAAGCCCGATCGTCGTCGAGCGCCGTCCAACGTTCCGCGCCCGTCGTCTTGTCGAACGCCGCGAGACACGCTTTTTCGCCGCCGACCTGCACGATCAGCAGATCACCTTCAATAAGCGGCGACGCGGCGATGCCCCAGATCGGCATCTCGATTTTGTACTCGGTGTCGAGGTCGTGCTTCCACAACACCTTGCCGGTCGCGGCGTCGAAGCAGTGCAGGTGCCCCATCGTGCCGAGCGCGTACGCCTTCCCTTCATGGCAACTGACGCTGGCCCGTGGGCCGGCCTCGTAGCCGACGCGCGCGTAGGGGCAATCGTACGTGAACGACCACAGCGTCCGGCCGTCGTGAGCATCGAAGCAATGCACCCGTTCTTGCTGCGTCGGCTCGACGATGCGGTCGGTCACGTAGACGCGGCCTTCGTACACGGTCGGCCCGCTGTAACCCGACCCGATCGGCGCCCGCCACAAGATCGGCACTTCCGGCCCGGCGAATTTTTCGACGACGCCGGTCTCGCGCCAAACGCCGTCGCGCTGCGGCCCGCGCCATTGCGGCCAGTCATCGGCGGCGGCAGGTGCGACCAATGTCGCGACGGCGACGATCGCCGCAAGTGCCGCGACCGCCGCGCGACTTACGACGATTTTCGGCGCCAGTTTTTGAAAAGCGCCGCGCACTGATTCGTCGAGTTTGTGCGCGCCCCTGTTGGTAAGCGCTCCGACGCGCACTAATCGATCGAATTTGTGCGCACTTTGGCCCGCGTGCGCACATTGAGGAATCGACGTAAGTCCGGATTCGCGTGTGCGACTTACGAAGATTTTCGTAGCAACGCTGAAGCGTTCCCTCTCCCGCCGGGAGAGGGTGGCCGAAGGCCGGGTGAGGGTGACGTCGTCTAAAGGTTGGCTCAGGTGATGCATAGATGTGGACCTTAGCCCCCGGTTCTTCAAACCGGGGGCAATGTGATGTGATTGGTGTTTCGGCGTTGATCGAGAACAGGAAATGCCCCCTCGCTTGCGCGTCGGGGCTAGTGCTTGGTGGTGCTGCTTCGCGGTGATTCCACGTCGTTTGCCCCCGGTTTGAAGAACCGGGGGCTAAGGTCGGCGCCGTTTCGCGCGCAGCGGTGCATTGCGTATTGTCCCGATTTCCGCCAACGGTTCCAGAAAACTTTTGGCCGGCAATCAACTTCCCGGCCGGCGCGCGACCGCCCATCTTCCCAGGACGCAAAGAATCGCGTGGCCAAAGATCACCTTGATTCGCACCCCGAAATCTGCGCCGGCCAAAAGCAACTTGACATTCTCTGCGACGCACAATTGCTCGCCGCACCGAGCCGTTCTAAATTGCCTGTATGGCGGAGGACCAGTCACCTGCGGCGTTCGAAAAACTTGCCCCGGCCGGTCGCCTGCGACGGCGGATCAATTGGGGACTCGCCTTATTTTCGGCGGTCTACGTCGCCGCGTATGCGGGCTTCTACATTCGGGGCGTTGTGGAGTCCGACGCCCGGGGCGACGACGCCATCTATTTCGACGCCGATCGTGCGATCAACGCCCGGCAAGGCTTCACGCGGCAACATGAGTTGCTCCTGCAGATCTTCGAGCCGCTCCACTGGATCCACACGCAGTACCTCGGCGGCCGTTACGCCTACAACTGCGATCTGCGGCTGAGCAGAACGAGTTGTCGCGACGAGTCGGGAAGGATCAAGCTTTGAAACAGCTCGTCAGCCCGCTCGAGACCGCGGAGTGGAAGACGCTGGGGTGGCGGCGCTGGGGCAACGGTCGTCGCTGCTACGTCGCCTCGTTGCAGCAACAAATGCGCGAGCGGGGCCCGGTGCCGGACGAGGCCTGGGAGACGGCGGAGCGTTTGACGATCGCTCGGAAGATTGAAGCGATCGTCGCCGACGCCTGTCATTTCACGGAACTTCGCTTTCATCCCGATGATCCGTATCGCATTGTCGGCGATTGGGAAATCGGCGACCTCAGCGAACTCGACGCCCTGTTTCAAATCGAACGCTGCTTTCGAATCTCCCTGCCACGCAGCGAAGTCTCGCCGCTGGTGGAACGCCGGGCCACGTTCGGCGAGTTCGTCGACTTGATCCAAGAGAAGTTGACCGGCCCGCGCGCCGCCGGCTGTCCTCAGTGCGATTGGCAAATCCACGCCCGCGAAAATCGCTGCGGCAAATGTGGCGCTCAACTGCGGGACAAAACCGTGCACGAAGCCTTCTTCAAATTCGGCGGGCTCGGCATCGCCGACCTGATCCCCGGCCTGCGCGATCGACCTTACTTCGAACGTTTCGCGGCGCTCGTCGTAATGACCGTTGTCGCCGGTATCGCGATTGTCGCCATTCTTCAGGCGCTACGGCCGTAAATCGTCCTAATTCGAAAACATTTGTCGTCGCTTCTCTGTTGCGCTAAACTGACGACATGAATCCGACTTCGCAAGACATCTTCACCGCGGCGTTGAATCTTCCGGAAGACGATCGAATTCGATTAGCCGGCGATCTCTTGCAGAGCGTTGTCTCCGCCGGCGGGGATGCCGAGTGGCAGGCCAAGTGGCAACAGGAAATCGGCCGCCGCTGGCAAGAGTTGGAATCCGGCGAAGTGCAAGCGGTGCCGTGGTCCGACGTCGACCGGCGACTGCAGCAAATGCTCGACAAATCGAGCCATGCTTGACGTTCATCCGGAAGCCGCCGCCGAATTGGAAGCGAGCTTGGCGTGGTATTTAGAACGAAGCCCAAGCGCAGCCTCGGCATTTCTAGCGGCCGTTCGCAGCGTGTTTGCCGCGATTGAACGAGGCCCGGAACGCTGGCCTCGTGACGCCCAAGGATTTCGCAGCGCTTCCGTCAAGAAATTTCCGTTTGTCGTTCACTATCGTGAAACGGTGACGGGCGTTCGCGTGGTCGCCGTATCGCACACTTCACGCGATCCAAACTATTGGCGCGGGCGAGCGTAGTCTGAAGTTCGGTGGGCCCCCACCCCCCCCCCCCCCCCCCCCACCGGGGGCGGGGGGGCAGCGCCCCGCCGGGGGGCCGTGTAACAAATAGCCCCCATTAGATACGCCCCCGAACGAACATCCTAGACAGCCACCACCAACCGGTCGCCACGA
>JAEUIN010000038.1 GCA_016793115.1 Planctomycetaceae bacterium | reverse complement strand
GGCCTTACGACACCCGTGATTGGGAGGAGTTTTACGATGGGGCTTTTGGTCTTCGATCGCTTCGACCGGCAGAGCGGCTTGGTGCCGACGGACCGCTTGCAGAACACCTGGGCGACGGTGATCGGCGTCGGCTCGATCGGCCGACAGGTGGCGCTGCAGCTAGTCGCCTTGGGAATCACGAAAATCCAACTCATCGATCCGGATGAAGTCACGCGGACGAACGTGACCAGCCAAGGCTATCTGACGGACGACGTCGGTCGTCCCAAGGTCCAAGCGACCGGCGACGCCTGCCACGCCATCGAACATCTCCTGGCCGTCGAAGAGATCCACGATCGCTTCCGCCGCGAGCAAGAAACCGGGCCGAACGTGTTCTGCTGCGTCGACAGCATTTCGGCCCGAGCGGCGATTTGGCGGGCCCTGCAAACCCGCTGCGACTTCTGGGCCGATGGTCGGATGCTGGGCGAACAAATCCGCGTCCTGGCCGCCGACGCCGGACAGGGGCGCCCGCACTACACGACGACCCTTTTTGCCCAAAGCGAAGCGCAAGCAGGCAGTTGCACGTCGCGGAGCACGATCTACGCGGCCAACCTGGCGGCGGCGCTGATGGTGCATCAGTTCGTAAGACACTTGCGCGGCGTGCCGCTGGATCCGGACGCCACGTTCAATCTCGCGGCCGGCGAATACGTCGTGCTGCCGGTTGCCGTTTAGGCGGTAAGTCTTTTCCGCTTGGCATTCAGGCCGTCACCTCCATTTGGTGCACGGACTTTTTCTTTTTGAAAAGGAACCTTGGAATGAGTCCTTACGAACTGGAACGGGCCGTCGCCCAGGCGACCGGCGAAACTCGGCGCGAAGTCCGTCGCCGCGGCTTCCAATTGGTGGCGGCGGAAGACATGGCCGACGAGGCAAGCGAAGGTGCCGTCGTCGACTGGGACGCCGTCGAGGCCGAGCGGCTCGTGGTGTTTCCGTAAACGCGATTCCCTCGCGTTTGATCAACCGAGCGTTCGCCGCGGCGAATGTCTCCCAGCTTTCCCCTGCGCCAGGAGCGAACCATGGGGGCGCGACAAAAATTGAATCGGGCTTATTTCAACGGTGCTGTGTTATGTGGCGCCGTGGCTGGCCTTGTCACCGAATCTTGGTTTTGGTTTTTCTTTATGCTTTTTGTTTGCTTGGCCGGCAACTACTACGACGGCGAGATCCGTCCTGGTCGCCGGCGCCGTCCTTAATAAACTCAAGCATCAATCCCCCTCGACGCCGGGCGCCGCCCCGCGTGAGGCGGCCCGGCTTCGAGTTTTCTTTATCTATCCGCGAGTTCTTTGCGACTAGCCGAGGAGATCGACCAGCGTCAAAAATGCCTGGCGGACGCGGGGCTTGGGGACATCTTGGCCTTGAGCGGCCTTATAAAGAACTAGCACCGCATCCAAACCGCCGGCCCGATCGGCGCCCGCAGTGCCGTTGTCGGATTGAGCCGCCTTGCGTCGCGCGGACTTGATCTTTGTCTTGGCCTTCACGATCGAGACCATGTTGGGCGAGACGGTGATTCCTTTGTCGGCCAACGCGGCGACGATTTCTTTAGGCCTAGCTTCGGGACTGGCGGCCAAGTAGTCGCGGATTGCCGCTGACTTGTTGACTTTGGAGTCCGTACCGGCGGCCGATTTTAAGGACTTGGCAGGTTTGGCTTTCTTGGCCATGGTCTTTAAAGCTTTCTGAGAGTACGCGTAGTCGAAAACCACTACGCTAGGCTTCTCTCCAAACTCTGTAAAGTCAGTAGCAAGACTTATCTGGCCGACGTCGGAGACTACGCCGCAGTTTGGAAGCAGTGATTTCAAGCTACTCAAACAAAGACGTAGTTCAGGATCGGGCCTTATAAGACACTCGGAAACGAAGTCGAGAAACGGCGAAGCCCGCTAGTAATCTTCCGATCACAATGGGCCTAAAGCTTTGACCTCTTCGGCAATAGATTGCTATGGCTTAGGTTTCTTCCCCGAACCAGCGCAGAATCGGCAGGCGCGTTCGACCTTTCCAGTGTGGTTACATTGAGTGCAATTCTCGCCTTCAATATATCCCCGGCCCAGGCATCGTTGACAGGTCGCCTCAACGACGCCGTCACCATCACACTCAGCACATTGATCGGCCATTGCCCTTTGCGCTGCGAAGGGGAGTAGTATTTTGAGAAGACCAGCAGGAACGCCTACTTTTGAAAGCAGGAAAAGCATGAAAACGGCAAGGATGATGCTGCCTAACTTTCCCCATCCATTTGCGCTCGATACCGGATTAGGGCCCGGGGTATTGGTCGACATAGCTATTCTTACGCTTTTTGCAGAAAGCTGATTCGTGAACGCCGTCATTCCGCCGTTGCCGGAGCGTGTATGGTGCTGGCGGGCATCAGGTGCAATGCTACTTAAAAGCATCATGTGATGCGGCAGGATGCTCGTCAACTATGGCGAGCATTGACGACACGAAGTTTTTGCGGAGACTGGGCGACCGCCTTCGAGAGCGACGAGAGGATCGCGGTCTAACCCAAGATCAGCTGGCGCAGCAGTGCGGACTTCATCGCACTTTTATCGGCTCTGTGGAACGTGGGGAACGGAATATCGCCGTTCTGAATCTGCGAAAGATTGCGCAGGTTCTTCGAGTTTCTCTCTCGGAGATGTTCGGATAGTCTTGAGGATTCTTCCTCGCGAACAAACACCAACACCGCGAGGTTCGGCAGTCACGGCAACCGCTTCGTGCCAGCGCATCTCATCAGACTATTTCGCTATCATTTGCATCGCCTCTTCCGGAGGACCACGAGAGCGCGATTGTAAGCACCGAAATAGCCATGATATTGGCGCGTCTTGAATCTGTTCGATTGCCGTGTCACCCAGTGGTAAACTGCGCTCACAAGTTACGGCCTGGCACCGCCAAAGTCGTATTCGATCATCCGTCGGGCCTCCTCGGCATTCATCGGAGTAGCTGCCGTGTCGAAAGATCGAATGGTCGCACATCACGTTCGCCGCGAATTGCTCTGCAAGTTCATCTGCCTGCTCGTGGCGGTCGTCGCAATGTACCACCGGGAGCAGTTCGCCGGTGCTGCCGAACCCGACGTGACTCGAGCCGCGGCCTTGCGTGTTATCGAGCGCGGCGGGTACGTCGTCGGCGTCATCAACGGCAAACGCAGCCCAATACGTACGGCTGCCGAATTGCCGACCGGCGCTTGGCAAATCTGGGAGGTGTTTCTGCGGCGGGTCACGGTCACCGACGACGACCTGTCCTTCGTCGCCGCTGCGCCCGGCATCCGCGGAATATTTATTTCCGATACACCGCTTACGGACTCCGGACTCAGGCATCTGGCGAAGATGTCCGAACTGCGAGAAATCGCGCTCACGTCGACCCGCACGACCGATGAAGGGGTCAAGAATCTGGCAGGTTTGAAGTTGACGGCTTTATCCGTCTCCGCCGCGCCGATCACCGACGAGGCGCTGCGCACGATCGGCTCCATGCCGACCTTGCTTACATTGCGCCTCGAGAATGACTCACGACTGACCGAGGAGGGCATCGCACACCTGAAGAAGCTTCCTCGGCTCGAATATGTCGGATTCGCCGGTTCAAAGCTCACGGATCGGGGTATGGCGGAGGTCGCAAAGATCGCGTCCCTAAAGCGACTAAGCGTGAATTTTACGCTCGTGACCGACGCCGCGATTGAGGACATCGGACGCTTGAAGAAATTGACGAGCTGCAATTTGAATCAGACTTTCGTTACTGCCGCAGGACGCGATGCGCTCAAAGCCTTGTTACCGGAGTGCCAAATAGGATGGTCGGCGAATAATGTCCGCAAAGGTTCGCCCGCGTCCGAGATGCCGGCCGACGTGGCGCAGAAACCGCAAACTCCCGTGCCTCAACTTCCACCGGCCGTCGCCGCTCCGACCGGTGTTACCGTGGTCGGCGCGCGCACGTTTCAGCCGACGGCCATCGAAAGCCTTTGCAAGCAGGATCTCCCCGCATTTCTCTGCGGGGCCGTCATCTTTGCACATCGGGCCGACCGTAATAACACACCCGAGCTTGGTCGCATCACGGTCAAGATCGATCGCGACATGCCGCTGATGTTTGCGGCCGCTTGGGAAGATGCGGACCGAGAGTCGACCGAAGAATGGGCGAAAAAACGCACGTTGTATCACCACTTAGTACGCGCCGGTTGGATTTATCTCGGGCCGCTTGAAGTAGGCGAACCGGCCAAGGGACGACAGTCGATCTTCTATCGCCGCATGAAAGCCGGAGAGGAAGTCAGCCTGCAAACTCGGCGCACGATGCCCCCGTTGGTTCTCGTGCCGTCCGTGGCAGCGCCGTCGCCGCCGATCGCCGATCCGTATGCCGAGTGGCCGGCGAAGAAGGCGGAACTCACGCAGATCACCGTTTGGCAACAGTTGCTGCGCAGCGAGAAGTTCGACGAACTCGAAGCCGTCGTTGCGCAGATCCGTCGCGATCGCCCGCGCGACTCGCACGGGAAGCCGAGGCTCAGCGTTTTCTACGACGGCACGGCGGCGATGGCGCAGACGGACCAAGAATTCGAGGAAGACATTGCGCTGTTCAGTCGCTGGCTCGCCGCCAAGCCGCAGTCGGTCGCGGCGCACGTGGCACTGGCGCGCGCCTTGAAAAGTTACGGCTGGCGTGCTCGCGGCTCCGGCTTCGCGCACACGGTGACCGAAGACGGCTTTGCGAAGTTTCGAGAACGAATTGAAAAGTCGTTCGAGCTGACCGAGCGCGCCGCCGAGCTTGAGGAGCAGGATCCCTATCTCTACCGGGTTAAAATGCAACTCGCCGTCGATCGAGGACAGCCTGCGAGCGACGTCACCACCATCGTGGAACGCTCCTTAAAAATTGATCCGGATTACTTGGGCGTACCGTTGGAGGCGGTGCGGTACTTCTTGCCGCGTTGGCACGGCCGGCCCGGCGACCTGGAAAAATTCATCGAGGAGACGACCGATCGCACGCGCGATCGCTGGGGGGAAACGTTTTACGCTATGGCCGTGATGGAAGCGACCCAGTTCCACTCCTCGGACATTTTTGAAGACTTCAAGTTTTCTTGGCCGCGCGTCAAGCAAGGTTGTGCCGATTATCGTGCCCGCTATCCAGGATCAGTTTCGCACGAGCAATTCAATCTGCGGTTCGCCGGATACAACCGCGATCGGGTCGAAGCCAAAGCCGCAGCCGATCGGTTAGCCGCGATCATGCCTGCCGGCGACAAGTACGATTTGCAAACCGAGCGCTGGCGGCGTTGGGCGCAAGACACGTACCTGCAGGGTGATCAGACTGCCGTCTATGACGTGATGCGATATCCGCTTAACCGCCTCGATTGGACTCTCGACGGCAAAACGTGGATCGCTCTGGACAATGAAGGAGAGTTGCGAGTGTTCGACGCGGCGACGGGACGCCAAACGGCTTATATCGAAGCGAACCTTAGTCAGACCCGATTTAGCGCCGTCGTTCCGTTCAGTAAGACGCTTGTGACCGCGGGCTGGGATGATGCCGTATCACGCCTCAATTGGTCGACCGGCGAACTTCTGAAACTTGGGACGCACGCGAAAATCATGGCCGCAGCACTATCGACCGACGGCGGCGAATGGGCGACGGTAGGCCGCGATCGCAAGATACGCTTTTGGAACGTCGATGCCAAAGAGGAAGTTGATGCCCTGGCAGCGGAATGGGATCTTTCGCCGCTGGCCCCGACGGCCGTCGCTTATGTGCCGGACAGCCGCACGATTGCGATTGCCGGAGACGACCGAAAGATCGGCTTTTGGAATATCGATACGCGCCAGAAATCAGCGGAACTTACGCCTCGTAAAGGCACAGTGCGCATGATGCGGATCTCAACCGACGGCCGCTGGATGGCCGTCGTCGACGACCGCGAGATCACGCTTTGGCGGATTCGCGAATTCGAACTCCACGCCACGATTCCCCGCCCCGAACTTCATCCTACGGACATCGCGATTTCGCGAGACGGCAAATATCTGGCCGCGGCCACCGGACTCCGGACGGAGGAAGAACGTGATCACCCCGTCGTCGTTTGGAGTACGTCCGACGGCTCGGTGTTGCACACCTTTCACGGCCATAAGGGAATCGTGCGGAGCGTTTGCTTTTCCCCGGATGGCAGCGTGCTGGCCTCGGGTGCGGATGATTTTACTATTCGCGTTTGGAAGGTGAAGTAAGATGCAGTGCTCGCCGTCTAACATTTTTCCCATAGAGCGTCCCCGCTCGCCCGGTCGTAGCCGTATTGCACGCGTTCGGCGTCGGCGCTGGTGCCGTAATTGCGCCACAAGCAGTCGATCACCCGGCCGAAGCGGTCCAGGCCCGCGTAAGGGTTCACGCCCGAACCGGTGATCAAGTCCCAACGGACGTCCGGTTCGGGAGAGTCGGTCTGCACGAACGTGCCGAGTCCCAGGTACGTGTAGCCGACGTAGGTCGTCGAACCGCCGAAGTCTTGTAGCGCGCTCGGCCGCGAGAGCCAATCGGCGTCGCTGCCGCTGGTGCCGTAGTCGTAGCGCACGACGCGACCGTTGGGATAGGTCACGGTCGTCGGCCGGGCCGTGTTGACCGAGCCCGGCTCGTAGGCGTACTGCACCCGCAGCGACGTCGAAGTGTTGACGGCGCCGTTGTGTTCCTGGTTACTCCGATGCCTATCTAGTATCGATGTCAGGCACAAACGCAACGAACAGGCTAACCAATGCCGCGACGATAGCTAACTCAATGCACAGTCGAGCCAACGACGGAGCGTCTCCTTTGCGGCTAAGTATGCACGCGGCTGATGCAACTCCCATTAACAACGAAGACCAAAAAAGATCTGGAAGTGATTTGCCGACTGTTCGCAATAGAGAAATGAATATGATGGAGTACAAAACGACCGGCACCGTAGCAATCACGAAATTTCCGGCGTTTATGATGCGCCATCGCCGCCATGTCCAAGTAAGAAAAAATACCAATAGGAGCGGAGGCGCGTAGCCGGTAACGACAACGATCATCGTTAGCAGGATTTTTTCTATCATAGCCTACCTGTTTGTATGCGCTCGTCCGAAGTCTGCGGGCGGCATCATAAAATAATCTTGCTCTAGTTGCTGATCCGGAACGAGCATATTAAATGTCCCGGAATCAAACCCGCCAAAAGTGCCTTTGGCCCTTCGAGTATCGTCATCAATTCCCAGAGCTCGAAAGCAGGCGTTTACAGCTGTGCCGCAATTACAGTCAAATGTGTCATATTCAATATGCAGCTGCCGTTCATTTGCCCTGTAGTTTCTCGCAGCTCGCATTATGGCAAACATAAAATCCGTGTCGCTCCATCTGTTCGAAGGAGGATCTATTTTATGTAAGGATGCGTCGTAGTCGGAAAGCCTGGTGAAGTATTGGCCTGGCGCATAAATCTCGCGAACAGCCTGAATATCACTTGGGTCATTGAACGTAATTTGCAAAAAATCAGGACTTGAAAGATCGTCTCCGCCACTACGCTCAAAGAAGCCAATAGTTGTACCGAGTATTTCACGAGATCTACCTAACGAGCCCTGTAAGCCAGTTAATAGGCGTGGTTCAGGAAAAGCACGCGGGTTATCTGGAATCAGTAGGATGAAGTGGTGGTTTCCGACAGGCAAGCTCGCGAGGTCGCGAGCGCCCCAGTATCCCGCTAAGCCAAATGTATCGGCGTATGTTACCGGCTTAGCATTGACGTATTGGGCTACGTTTTTGCCAGCCCGATACCCAATCGGATCCCTGGTGATCCAGGTTCCGAGTAACGGATGGAGATATCGGTAGCGTACCTGATAGAGCCCGGTGGCGGCGTCCCAGCAATAGCCGGCGTAGAGGGTCTCCCAATTGTACGCGCCGCCTAGGGTGACGGGCGTGAAGCCGGCGTTTAAGAACTCAGGTTCGCCGTAAGCCGTGTAGCGGTAACGTTCCTGAACGGCGCCGCTTGCGTTGATGACGGCGGTGACGTTCCAGTTGGCGTCTTGTAGGGCGTAGAGCCGCTCGGAGAGGGTGCCGTTGTTGGTGGGCGAACGATCGCGGAGCACAAGGTCGTCGAGGTAGCGCAAGCCCCAGACGAACTGCCGCTCGGCGGGCGCCGAGTTCGGAGAGTTTCCGAGCCGTTCTTCCAGCACCTGCCAATCGGCCGAGTAGTAATAGTGCCTGGTCACGCTCGAAGCGATCTGCCGTACCCGGCGATTCAGCGCGTCGTAGAGATAGGAGCTGCCGCCTGCGCTGGCGCTCGTGAGCCGGTTCCAGGGATCATAAGCGGCGGTGAGCGACGTCGTCGGACCGAGCGGAACCGGCATGGTCTTCATGTTGCCGGCCTTGTCGTAGACCGGGTCGATCCAGTCGAGCCCGTACCGCCGCGAGATGCTGGTGATCTCGTTGGCCCGGTTAGACGTGCGTTGCTGGTCCAGTTGGAAGCCCGCGGGCTTGGTCTGC
>JAEUIN010000274.1 GCA_016793115.1 Planctomycetaceae bacterium | reverse complement strand
CTCCTGTCGGGACGGCCCGTGGGCTTGGCCGAGCACGCTCGGCTGGCGACGACGGTCCGGGCGGCCGTGTTGTGCAACGAGGCCGACTTGCATCGTCGCAACGGCGAGTGGGTATGGCGCGGCGATGCCGTCGACGTGGCGGCGTTGAGCCTCGGCGTGAAATTGGGAATGCATCGCGAATCGGCGTTGGAAGCGCACCCACAATTGAGCGCCATTCCCTTTGAATCGGAACATCAATTCGCGGCGTCGTTTCATCGCGACGGCGAGCGGATGGACGTCGAAGTTTTCGTCAAAGGCGCGCCGGAACGCGTCCTGGCCATGTGCGGCGATCAACTTTCGGTTGCGGCTCGAGCGCGATTGGACCAAACGGCGATGGGCATGGCCGCCCGCGGCCTCCGCGTTCTCGCCGTCGCCTGCGGCCGACTCATGGAGGAACTACGTGCCGAGGATATTCCGCCGCAACCCGCGAATCTAACTCTGCTCGGATTTCTCGGCATGATCGATCCGTTGCGTGCGGGAGCGCGAGAGGCGGTGGCCGAGTGTCAGCGAGCAGGCGTTCTGGTTTCGATGGTGACCGGGGACCACCGCGTCACGGCTTTGGCCATCGCCCGTGAGCTAGGACTGGCGGACCGCGACGAGCAAGTCGTCACGGCGGCCGACATTCAAGGCAAGTCGGCCGAGCAAATGGCGGAGATGGTGCCTCATGTGCGCGTGTTCGCCCGAGTCACGCCGCGTGAAAAGCTGCAAATCGTGGAAGCGGCACGCAAGGCGGGACACTTCGTCGCGGTCACCGGCGACGGCGTCAACGATGCGCCGGCGCTGCGTGCCGCCAACATCGGCGTGGCGATGGGTAAATCGGGGACGGACGTGGCCAGGGAAGCCGCGGAATTGGTCATCAGCGACGACAATTTCAGTTCCATCGTCGGCGGCATCGAAGAGGGCCGCATCGCTTACGACAACATCCGCAAGGTGATCTACCTGCTCGTCTCGATGGGCGCCGCCGAACTGCTGATGGTCTTGATGGCCGTGATCACCGGCCTCCCGGTACCGTTGCTGCCGGTTCAGTTATTGTGGCTCAATCTCGTCACCAACGGAATTCAAGGCGTGGCTCTGGCCTTCGAGCCGGGAGAAGGGGATAGCCTTCGGCGCAAACCACGTCCGCCGAACGAGTCCGTCTTCAATCGTCTGATGGTGGAACGGATGCTCGTGGCGGTGCTGGTGGTCGGCGGCGGCGGCTTTCTCGTGTACGACCTTGCTTTACGAGCAGGCTGGGCGGTCGCGGACGCCCGCAATTTGCTGCTGCTGGTCATGGTTTTGTTCGAGAACTTCCATATCGGCAACTGCCGCTCGGAGACGAAGTCCGCGTTCGCCTTGTCGCCGCTTCGTAGTCCCGTCCTGTTCTTCGGCACGCTAGGGGCGTTTCTGATTCACGTTGCGGCCATGTATGTGCCGTTGCTGCAGGACATGCTGGCCACCAAGCCCGTCGATCCGTGGATGTGGGGCTTAGCGTTAGTCGTGAGCGTGCTGGTCGTGCCGGCCGTCGAACTGCACAAGCGATACTGGGGGAAGCGGACGGCGTCGGCGGAGAAATAGCGTCGGGAGATTGGTCATGATCAAGCGTATTTTAGGCGGCTTGGGAGGGACCGCGTATACGCCCGTCGCCGTTCGGCGAGCCGTATCTTTGGCCCAGTCACAGGCTACCAAAGCCACTAGGGTGACGGTGCTCGACGCACCTTGCGGCGGCGGTTGGGGCGCAGCGGCGCCGTCGCAGGAAGATGAGAACGCGACCGGCGATGGGAAGCCACGGAATGTCGCAGGGGACAGTGCGTTCGCGACTTCGAGTCGGCGTGCCGATCGGCCCGGATCTCGACGGCGTCCCTGGTTTGAGGGACGAACCAAGCCGCCGCCGATTCGTGGGGCCGGACTTCACGGAAGCCGCTGAACGGCGGTCCTGCAACGCGAACCGCAAGAACTCGCTAGGACAAGAAAACAGACGCCCGGACCTGCCTAACATTGCTAAAGGAAAGTTTCATGTCCGCAACGACCGTCCAAGCCGGATGCAAAAAAATTCTCGTCGCCGTTGATTTCTCGCCGCATGCCGAAGCGGCTTTGAAGCAGGCGGTTTGGCTGGCGCAGCGAACGGGCGCGTCGATTACCTTGGCGCATACGCTCCCCCATCTGCTTCCCCACGCGGAAGTCGGCGCACCGCCGCCGAAGATGAGGTTGGTGACCGATCTCTTGAATGTCTCCGGCGAAGGCGCGCGTTATCAAGCGCTTGAACTGGAAATGAAAAAAGAGGCCGAGGCGAAGTTGCGCCGCTTGGTCGACCAAACGGCAAGCGGTAACAACGTGCACTTAAAAATCCTCCAGGGTGAACCTTATATCGAGCTCATCCGGGCCGTACGGCGGGAAGAGTACGACCTCGTACTGGCGGGAACTCGCGGTCTCGCCGCTTGGGAGCAGTTTTTGGTCGGCAGCACGGCCAAGCGATTGATTCGCAAGTGTCCTTCGACCGTGTGGGTGGTGAAAGCGCAACACGCCGAGCCGCCCAAGACGGTGTTGGCGGCGACGGATTTTTCGGACGCGAGTCGCCGAGCGGTACTCGAAGGGTTGTCGATCGCTCGGGAAGCCGGCGCCGAATTCCATTTACTGCATGTGATCGATTCGTTGGACGTACCATCGGGTCTGAGCGAACGTCTCCCGGCTGATTCTTGGCTTCGACAAGCCATTCGTGAGGAAGCTGGCGAACGTCTGGCCGACTTCGTAGCCTATCTCGACGCGGACTCCACGCGGATTCACTCGCATTTGTCGCCTGGAATGCCGTGGCAAGGAATCGGCCGACTGGCCAAGCATCTCCACGTCGACTTGATCGCGATGGGTACGGTCGGACGGGGCGGGATCAAAGGTTTGCTGCTTGGGAACACGGCGGAGAAGGTACTCGACACCTGCGACTGCAACATCTTAACCGTAAAGCCGGCAGACTTCAGCTCGCCGATCGCGCCCGCGCATTGAAACTCGATTCCGAGTTCGAGAGACGAAACGTCGACGAGGGAACGTCGGCCGGGGGACTTATAACAAGAGGGTTGTCATGAAAATTCTACTGGCGATCGATGGTTCTACTCATAGCGATGCCGCCGTCGCGGAAGTCGGTCAACGACCTTGGCCGTCCGGAAGCGAGGTCCGTATCATCACCGTCGATCCGCGGGTGGACGCAGGCCTACTACGGGGCGGCTCACTGACGGCCTTCGACGAGCTCGTCCAACGGCAACGCACCGAATCCCACCAACGTCTCCGCGCCGCCGTGGAGGCTTTGAATCAAGCGTCGCCGGAACTGAAGGTCACGCATGTCCTGCGAGAAGGCCGGCCCAAAGAGGCTATCCTCGACGAAGCGGAGCACTGGGGAGCGGATCTCATCGTCGTTGGTTCGCACGGCTATGGGTCGATCCGGCGCGTGTTCCTGGGGTCGGTCTCACTCGCCGTAGCGACCAACGCATCATGTTCCGTGGAAATCGTCCGTATTCCGCAACGCCCCAAAGCCGTGACGTTTCCGTCGGTTGCGTGAACGTGCAGACGGACCGGCGGGAGCGAAGACCGCAGCGGCGACCGTCGCTCGAAATTGAATGCGCGTGCCTTGATGGGAGTTGCCCTTGTGAGTCCTACCCGGGTCGAACATCGCTTGAACGATTCTGTCATTCACCACATGAGAACCGACATCGCGCGGCTCCATGTCAATCAATCCGTGGGAGAGGCGCTTGCCTCCGTTCGGAACAAACCGCCCGCAACTCGGATCATCTACTTCTACGTCGTAGACGACGACAACCGCTTGAATGGAGTCGTCCCAACTCGCCGATTGCTGCTGAATACCCCGGAGACGTCGGTGAGCGACATCATGGTGCGCGAGGTTATCAGCGTTCCGTAAACGGCAACCGTTTTGGACGCCTGCGAGTTCTTCATGTTTCATCGCCTGCTTGCGTTCCCGGTGGTCGACGAAGACCGGCGCATCCTGGGCGTTATCGACGTCGAGTTGTATACGGACGAACTGAGCGACGTTGAACGGCGAGAAGGCAATGATGAACTCTTCCAACTCATCGGCGTACATCTCACCGAGGCCCAACAAGCATCCCCGGTCGTCGCCTTTCGCAGCCGTTTTCCATGGCTGCTCGCGAACATCACCGGAGGCATCTTGGCGGCGTTCTTGTCGGGAGTGTTCGAAGCGGAGCTACAGAAGGCCGTAGCTCTCGCCCTATTCATACCGGTAGTGCTGGCACTTGCCGAAAGCGTCAGCATCCAGTCGGTCAGTTTGGCCCTGCAGGTGTTGCGAGGGAAACAGCCGACCGTCTCGGAAATCATCGGGAACTTGCGGTCGGAAGTCCTGACCGGCGCTTTTCTCGGCGCCGCCAGCGGTGCGGCCGTTGCGGTTGTTGCGTTCCTTTGGCTCGGTCAGGTACGTGTCGTACTCTGTTTGCTGGGCGGTATCACGGGCAGCGTGACCTGTGCCGCAGTCATCGGCGTATCGATGCCGAACTTAATTCGCTTTTTCCATCGTGAGCCGCAAGTTGCGGCGGGGCCCGTCGCCCTCGCGACTACGGACATGTTAACACTGTTTTTCTATTTCACGCTGGCCCGGCTGTTGCCGGATTAGTTCGGCTCAAGCCATGGAAATGTCGCCCATTTTCCGGGCACGACGCCGCTGCGCGTCGGTCGGCAAGAACTTCGACGGGCACCGCAGAAGCAAACTCTCATCAAGATCGGAAAATACGTGATGAAGTGGTCTTGGAAAATCGGCGAGTGGCAGGGCATTGCCGTTCATGTTCACGCCACTTTTCTGATTCTGTTGGGATTCGTTGCGCTGAGCCATTGGTCTCAAGGGCACAGTCTAGCGGCCACCTTGGAAGGCGTCGGGTTGATTCTCGCAATCTTCGGCTGCGTGGTCCTGCACGAATTCGGCCATGCCTTGACGGCGGCCCGGTTTGGGATCAAGACCCGCGACATCACTCTCCTCCCGATCGGTGGTGTGGCGCGATTGGAGCGAATACCCAGCGATCCGCGTCAAGAACTGTGGGTCGCACTAGCCGGCCCGACGGTGAACGTCGTGATTGCATTTTGCTTGTTCACATGGCTGGAACTTACGGCGTCGTACACTCCGCTGGATCAGATGACGGCGACCGGCGGCTCGTTCGCCCAGCGACTATTGATCGTGAACGTCTTTTTAGTGTTGTTCAATCTGCTGCCGGCATTCCCCATGGACGGCGGACGAATACTGCGGGCCATTCTGGCGACGCGCATGGAGTACGCCAAAGCCACGCAAATCGCGGCTTCGGTCGGGCAGGCGATGGCCTTGTTGTTCGCGTTCGCGGGAATCTTCGGCAATCCCTTTCTATTATTCATTGCTTTCTTCGTCTGGATCGGCGCCGCTCAAGAGTCCGGTATGGTGCAATTGAAGTCGTCTCTCGGCGGCATTCCCGTCGCGATGGCCATGCTGACCGACTTCCGCACGCTGGCGCCCGACGACTCGATCCGGCGGGCCGTCGAACTGATCCTGGACGGTTCGCAGCATGATTTTCCGGTGGTTGAGAATGGTCGCGTCGTGGGCGTTTTGACGCGCACCGACATACTGGCTTCGCTCGCCGAACGCGGCCGCGACGCGACAATTGCGAGCATCGCGCGAAAGGACTTTGTCGCCGTCGACGCCGCCGAAATGCTCGCGACGGCCTTCGAGAAGACTCAAGAATCCGCATGTCCCACGCTGCCGGTGCTCCGCGACGGTTCCTTAGTCGGATTGTTGACGATGGAGAACGTCGGCGAGTTTGTCGCGATTCGGACCGCGCTAGCGAATGCAAAACGGAGCGGTTTGCACGATACCGCGTTGCCGCGGTCCCCGAGCCACCTTGGCAAAGAGTCATAAAATCCCGAGTCGGCCGGTCGTACCTGGGCGCAGCGAAAGCGTTCGTCTTGCGATCGAGATCAGAAATCACCTCGACTCGGCGACGTTCGATTGGGTCGATTCATTACGAATTGCCGAGTTCAATGCCGCGAGCGGAGTGACTTCGGTCGGGCCGCCCGACTGCGTTCGCCGCTGAACTTCCCATCGCATCTAGCACCGCACTTGTTCGCCGTGGCGAGCCGAGCAGTCGCTTGAGCACACCGTCGCCGATCTCGACCTGCCGACGTTGTGTGTTTCTCGATCCCTTGAGCACGCGGGGTACGCGGCGGCGTCAAAAGCCGCTCGGCCCTTTGATCGTCGGTCTCGCGTGCGAAGCTGAAGCGCAATCGATCGCAGAGGCGGCTTGTTGCAGTCTTATGCGCAATTTCACGGTTCGGGATGAATCCAAGACAAGAACGCGATTTGTCATTTAAGGTAAGATGAGATCGACTACGCCACCGGGGAACGCCTTCAACGCACGATGGTGAAGTTGCCGGAGAATCATCAAGGCGGTTCCTCACCATGAGCAACTTTTTGAATAGGAATGCTGACAGGGTTTTACCGAACATCATCGTCGTTTTACCGAACATCATCGTCGTGTTTGTCCTGTTCATCGCGAGCGACGTTCGCGCGACGGTGCGGCCGAACATTTTGCTCATCCTGGCCGACGATCTCGGGTATGGCGACGTACGTTGCTACAACAATCAGTCGAAGGTTGCGACTCCCAACTTGGATCAGCTGGCACGCGAGGGAATGCGGTTCACCGATGCCCACAGTCCCAGTACGGTATGCACGCCGACTCGCTACGGCCTGATGACGGGGCAGATGCCGTTTCGAATTCCTAACGGCGGGACGGTCTTCACCGGAGTCGGCGGGCCGTCGTTGATCGCCGCCGATCGGCTGACGCTACCGAAGCTGCTGCGCGAGCACGGTTACGCAACCGCCTGCGTCGGCAAGTGGCATATCGGACTGACGTTCTTCGACCGCGAAGGTCGGCCCGTTCGCGGCAACGGCATTGACGCCGTGCGACAGGTCGATTTCCGTCGCCGCATCGAAGGCGGGCCGGTCGATCGGGGCTTTCAGTCGTTCTTCGGAACCGCATGTTGTCCGACGACCGATTGGCTGTATGCGTTTATCGAAAACGACCTAGTTCCCGTGCCGCCGAATTTCTCTCTGGACAAGTCCGCTTTGCCCCGGCACCCCTACACGAACGATTGCCGCGCCGGACTGATCGCGCCGAACTTTCCGATGGAAGACGTAGACCTCGTTTTCCTCGCAAGGAGCCGTGCGTTTCTCGAACGGCACGTTCGCGAGTCGCCGGACAAGCCGTTCTTCCTGTTCCATTCGACTCAGGCGGTCCACTTGCCGTCATTGGCGGCAAAACAGCTTCAGGGGAAATCGCAGGCCGGGCCGCATGGTGATTTCATACTTGAATTGGATCACGTCGTCGGCGAACTCCTGTCGACTCTCGCACGGCTCGGCGTCGCCGACGACACGCTGGTCATCTTTACCAGCGACAACGGCCCCGAAGTCACGAGCGTCGTTCACATGCGCGCCGACTATGCTCACGATGGCGCGCGACCGTGGCGCGGAGTCAAACGCGACAACTGGGAAGGCGGACACCGCGTCCCCTTCATCGTGCGTTGGCCTGGTCGCGTGAACGCCGGATCGACGAACTCGGAACTCACAAGCCTGACCGACGTCATGGCCACCGTCGCCGCCGTCATCGGCGGCGAACTGCCTCGCGACGCAGCCGAGGACAGCTTCAACTTGCTCCCCGCTCTCGAAGGCAAAGCCGCCGCCCCCATCCGCCCCTATCTGCTCACGCAGGCCTTCCTCGGCGCTCGCACGCTCTCCATTCGTCGGGGAAATTGGAAATACATCGATCACCCCGGCTCCGGTGGAAACGACTACGACAAAGGTCCGGCGGCGCCTTTTGCTCTGACGGACGTGACGCCCGGCGCATTCGGCCAACTCTATGACCTCGCCTCCGATCCCGGCGAGACCACCAACCTTTACTCCCGGAATCCCGACCTCGTACAGGAGCTTAAAGCATTGCTCGATCACTCCAAAACATCCGGTCGCAGCCGCCCATGAAGCTCATCCTGGCGCTAGCGGCGCTGTGCACGCTTCCGTGCGGCGTTTCCAATGCCGTGGAGAGGAAGCCCAATGTGCTCTTCATCGCGTTGGATGATCTCAACGACTGGATCGGCTGCCTGGGAGGTCATCCTCAGACGAAGACGCCGAACCTCGACCGACTGGCTGCGAGCGGCGTCCTCTTTCGTAACGCCTATTGCGCGGCTGCGTCGTGCAACCCGTCTCGCACCGCGGTTTTCAGCGGGCTGCCGCCGCATCGCTCGGGCCTTTACCGGAATCCGCAAAAGCTGCGCGAGGTGCTGCCGCAGGCGGAACTGCTGCCGCGCTACTTCTCCAATCACGGCTACTGGAGCGCCGGGTCGGGAAAGATGCTTCATTACATCATCGACCCGCCGAGCTGGGACGACTACTTCCCGGATAAGGCAAAAGACGATCCCTTTCCTCGCACGTTTTATCCCAAGCGCCGTCCGGTGAGCCTGCCTCGCGCCGGCACTTGGCAATACGTCGAGACCGACTGGGCCGCGCTCGACGTAACCGATGAGCAGTTTGGCGGCGACTGGTCTGTGACGAATTGGATTAGCGAGCAGTTGGCCAAAAAGCACGAACGGCCCTTCTTCCTCTCCTGCGGCATCTATCGCCCGCATGAACCTTGGTTTGTCCCAAAGAAGTATTTCGAGCCTTTTCCGCTAGAAAGCATCCAACTGCCGCTCGGCGTCAAAGACGGCGATCTCAACGATGTGCCTACCGAAGGTCGGCGTATCGCACGCAACCGCTACTTCGCGCACATCCAGGAGCAAAAGCAGTGGAAGAAGGGTATCCAGGCCTACCTCGCCTCCATCCATTTCGCCGATGCCATGCTCGGTCGCGTGCTCGACGCGCTCGAGAAAAGTCCGGCACGCGACAACACCCTCGTCGTGCTCTGGAGCGACCACGGCTGGCACCTCGGCGAGAAGGAGCATTGGCAGAAGTTCACCGGCTGGCGTGTGTGCGCCCGTGTGCCGCTCATGATCCGCGTGCCTAAAGGCGTGCCCGGTTTGCCCGAAGGCACCGCTCCGGGCGGCGTCTGCGATCGTCCCGTTAGCCTCGTCGATTTGTTCGGCACACTCACCGACCTGTGCGGCCTGCCGCCGAAAGCAGGTATCCACAGCCGCAGTCTTGCGCCTCTCTTGCGTGACACTCAGACCGAATGGCCCCACGCCGCCCTCACCCATCTCGACAAGCCCGAGAACTACGCCCTCAGCACTCAGCGCTGGCGCTACATCCACTACGTCGGCGGCGAGGAGGAACTCTACGACATCCAAACAGATCCGCACGAATGGAACAACCTCGCCCCCAGGCCTGAGCATGCTTCCAAGCTCGCCGAGATGCGTTTGCTCGCGCCAAAAGAACTCGCGCCGTTGCCGGCCGCAATCCAGCAAACTCGGAGCAAGAAATGAACTCCGCCGAAGCTAAGCCGCCCACCAGTTCCTTATGAATGTTGAAAAACGATTGCCCACAAATCATGGTCGCCGGTTTGCCAATGGCATCGCCGCTCGCCAAAGCCGACAACTCGCAGCCCAATATCGTCGTCATCCTGGCGGATGAACTCAGCCGCCCTACACCTCGCCCACCGTAGGCGCGAGCCAACCCCCTCCCGAAACTCGACCCTTTCACAGCCGCGCTCGTGGACGGCTCAGTGGCCGCTTACTCGTGGCATCGCTTCGTGGATAAGCCGTCGTTTCGGCAATACAACTGGAGCGAGGAAAAAAGGCGAAGTTGCAAGCCTTTGCGGAACAGCTTCACGCGAATTGACCGACGAGTCGCGACGACATGGCGCCACCGACGCGCGACAAACTGATCGCCCTCGATCCCGCCATGATCGTACCGCACATCGGGCCGGAAGTCGGCTACGTTGCGAGCGTGACGCAGCAGGCCGTGCGGTGAAGAACGGAGCGTCATCATGAACCACCACAAGACGAATCACCAATCATGAAGCCACACGTCATTCTGGCCGGTCTTCTGCTCACCATACTCGCGCATTCCGCCGGAAAAAGCGATCAAGCTGCACCGCCCGACTTCACGAAGGGCGATGTGATCCCGAACAACGCGAAACACGATTGGAACCTCGGTGCCACGGGACTGCGCGGGTGGATGTATTGCGACAAAATGGTAACGAGTGATGCGCGGCAGATCGCGATCACGAAGGTCGAGGCGAAGTCGCCGGCGGATGGCGTTATCGCGGTCGGCGATGTGATCCTCGGCGTCGGCGGCAAGGCATTTTCATACGATCCGCGAACGGAGTTCGGTCTGGCGCTCACAGCGGCGGAAACGGAGGCAGGCGGCGGCAAGCTTATGCTCACGCGTTGGCGTGCAGGCGTGACGGAAGAGGTTGTGTTGAAGTTGCCGGTGCTCGGGAGTTACTCGCCCACGGCTCCGTTTGATTGCCCGAAATCCAAACGCATCCTTGAGCACGGTTGCAAAGCGTTGGCGGTACGCATGACTGCAGCGGATTATGGCGCTCAGGATCCCATCCCGCGTTCACTGAATGCGCTGGCCTTGCTGGCGTGCGGTGACTCGGTTTATCTGCCGCAGATCAAAAAGGAAGCCGAATGGGCGGCAGCGTTTTCATCGAACAGCATGCAGACGTGGCACTACGGCTATCTGATGATGTTCCTCGGCGAGTATGTGAGCGCCACGGGAGATCAGTCGGTAATATCGGGCCTGAAACGTCTCGCGCTAGAGTCGGCGAAAGGCCAGAGCGAGGTGGGTTCCTGGGGACATGGGTTTGCTCGGCCCGATGGACGGCTCAGCGGCTATGGCATGATGAACTCGCCGGGCGTGCCGCTGACTATTTCGCTGGTGCTGGCTCGCGAGGTGGGCGTCAAAGATGCCGCCGTTGATCTGGCCATCGCACGCAGCGCGCGCCTGCTGCGCTTCTACATCGGCAAAGGAGCCGTTCCGTACGGCGACCATCATCCGTGGATCGAGAACCACGACGATAATGGCAAGTGCGGCATGGCCTCGGTCTTGTTCAACCTGCTCGGCGAAACTAAGGGCACGAAGTTCTTCGCGCGCATGAGTTTGGCGTCCCACGGTCCCGAGCGAGACACGGGGCACACGGGCAACTTCTTCAACTTGCTCTGGGCCATGCCCGGCGTGGCGCACAGCGGCCCGCAGGCCACGGGAGCGTGGATGCAGGAGTTCGGCGCGTGGTATTTCGATCTCGCGCGGCGATGGGACGGCAGCTTTTTGCATCAAGGCCCGCCCGAGAAGGGCAACGACAGCTATGCGGGCTGGGACTGCACCGGCGCCTACCTGCTGGCCTACGCAATGCCGTTGAAAAAGCTCTATCTCACCGGCAAGAAGGCAAGCACCGTGCCGCAACTCGATGCCGCCGCCGCCCAAGCCGTCATTTCCGATGGTCGGGGATGGAGCAACAAGGACCGCAACGGCTTCTACGATGCTCTGAGTGGCGAACAACTGCTCGAACGGCTGCGCAGCTGGTCGCCTGTCGTGCGCGAGCGTGCCGCGACGGTCCTGGGGCGGCGCAAGAACGCTTCCCCAGCCCCCTTGATCGAGATGCTCGCGTCTCCGAGTCTCGATGCGCGCTACGGTGCCTGCCAAGGTTTGATTTTCCTACGCGGACGGGCGGCGCCTGCCGTCGACGCTTTGCGGAAAACCTTGGATGATCCCGACCTGTGGCTCCGCATCAAAGCCGCTGAAGCTCTCGCTGCCATTGGTGCGCCTGCGATGAAGGCGGTGCCTCGGATGCTCGAACTCTTGACCCAGGTGGACGAGAAGAACGATCCGCGCGGCATGCAGCAGCGGTACCTTTCTTTCTCCCTGTTCGACAAGAACGGCGAACACGGCGGCGGAATGCTCAGCCGCTCCCTCGCAGGCGTGGACCGCGAGGCGCTTTACAAGGCCGTGAGGGCAGGCCTCAAAAACCAGGATGGCCGCGCGCGGGGAGCCATCGGCTCGGTTTACCACAACCTATCGACAGACGAAATCAAACCATTGCTGCCTGCAATCCACGAGGCAGTTGTTCACCCCGCTCCCAGCGGCGAGATGTTTGCGGACGCCATTCGGCTGGAAGGGCTTCGGCTCCTGGCCAAGCATCACGTCGAGGAAGGTCTAGCCGCCTTGGTGAAATACGCCCGCGATCAGAATCCATGGGCAAGCCAGAAGCGAACGCCGGAACTGATGAAGATCCTCCTCGCCTACGGCACGCATGGCAGTGCGGTCATCCCCGAATTGGAGAAAATAGCTCATTACTTCGAAAAAGAAGAGAAGAACTTTCCTAAGAACCTGGGGCTGCAAAAAGCGAACTCCATCCGCGATACCATCCAGGCCATCGAATCGAGCACAGACACGCCGCCGCTCATCAAGCTCCGGTAACATGAAACTTTTGCTTCTTGCCGCCTCGGTCGCCTTTACGTGGGCCGCCCCCCTCCATGCCGAAGAGCCGCTGGAACCGGGCAAAGACCGTGTCGACACACCCGCGATCGGAAGCGGTCTGTGCGTTCACAATCTCTTCCAGTCCAACATGGTCGTGCAACGGGACAAACCCATTCCGATCTGGGGTTGGGCCGCTTCCGATGAAACCGTCACAGTGACCTTCGGCGAGAAGACCCGGTCGACCACCGCCGCTGCAGACAGATCTTGGAAGGTCGAACTGCCGGCCATGCCCGCCAGTTCCGATTCGCGCACGATCACGGTGCAAGGCAAGGAAGACACCATCGAGCTGACGAACATCCTCGTCGGCGACGTCTGGTTGATCGGCGGCCAGAGCAACATGGAGTTTGAACTCCACAAGGTGGAAGAAGGCCCGCTGGAAATCATCTCCGCCAATTTCGATCAGATCCGCCTCTTCACCGTGCCCCAACAAAACGGTCCGGAAACCAGGAAAGCATTCCCTCGCCAATAATCAGTGGAATTCGTTTTTCGGACGACACTTCCG
>JAEUIN010000251.1 GCA_016793115.1 Planctomycetaceae bacterium | reverse complement strand
CAAGCTCACGAAGATGCTGATCGGCGACGGCAAGAAGGTGCTGCTCGGGGCCGCCGATACGTTTCGCGCCGCGGCGGTCGAACAACTCACGATTTGGTCGCAGCGCCTGGGGGCGGAGATCGTCACCGGTCCGGCGGGGGGCGATCCGGCCAGCGTCGCGCATCGCGCGGTGCAAGCGGCGATCGAGAAGCAGGTCGACGTCTGCATCGTCGATACGGCCGGTCGGCTGCAAACGCAATCGAACCTGATGAACGAATTGTCGAAGATTCGCCGCGTCATCAGTAAGCAAATCCCCGAAGCGCCGCACGAAGTGCTGCTCGTGCTCGACGCAACGACCGGCCAGAACGGCATCAGCCAGGCCAAGCACTTCACCGAAGCCGTGCAATGCACGGGCATCGTGCTGGCAAAAATCGACGGCACGGCCAAGGGAGGCGTCGTCACGGCCATTCGCAAGCAGGTCGGCCTGCCGGTGAAATACATCGGCGTCGGCGAACAGGCCGACGACATCGCGCTCTTCGATCCGAACCCTTTCGTCGACGCCATGTTCGCCGAGACTGCGGTTTAGCGCACCGTCGCTCTCGCCTGAGCCAAATACTTTAGCGGCTCGCGGCCTGCGGCGCTAATTCTTCATTAACGAGCTTTACGCCGCGTGGGTTTGGTGCTGCACTGGAGTCGGCGCAACTTTCTTGCGCCGCCAGACTCTGGAGCCGCCCGCGTGGCCACGACCGACGAACTGCGACCGCTGCGATTTCTCGGGCTGGAGTTTCGCCTAGAGCGGCGGCGCGATCGACCGACGTACCACGCCTACCTGTTTGCCACATTCATCTCGTTGGTCTGCGCGCTGTTGAGTTGGGGACTGCATAGCTGGTTCGGCGTCAGCAACGGCTTCCTCGTATTTCTGCTCGGCGTCGCCGTCACGGCCGTGATCTACGGCACCGGCCCGAGCATTTGGGCCTCGTGCGTCAGTACGGCGCTATTGGCTTATTTCTTCATGCCGCCGATTTTCAGTTTCGCGGTTTCCGACATTCAGCATGTTTTCACACTGCTGGTGATGGCGACGATCGGCGTCGTCATCAGTACGCTGGCGACCCAAGTTATCCACCAAACGGAAGCGGCTCAACGAAATGCGATCCGGTTCGAAGCGCTGTACCGACTAAGCCGTGAGTTGGCCGATCTGGCCGGATCGGAGCATCTCGCGCGGGCCGCGGTGAAGCACATTCAATCCGTCGTCGGCGGTACGGCGACCGTGCTCTTTCCCGATCCGCGCCGCGACTTTCGTCCAGTGCCCGCCGCGCCGTTGGCCACGGGCTTCCGCGCCCGTGAGTGGGTCGCGGCCCGCACGGCCTTTGACGCCCGCGAGCCAGTCGGCCTCGGCACCCACACTATGCCCGGTGTCTTGGCGAAGTTTCTCCCGCTCAAACTTGCGCACGAACCGCTAGGCGTCCTGGCGGCGCAACCGCCCGAGGGTTGCCATGATTTCACCGACGAACAAACGCAGATGCTGGAAATGCTCACGGCCCAACTCACCGGCGCCCTCGAGCGAGATCGCCTTTCGCACCGCGTGCAGACCGTGCAAAGCGAGGTCGAAAGCGAACGAATGCGGGCCGCGCTACTAAGCAGCGTATCGCACGACTTACGAACGCCGCTGGCCGTCGTCGCTGGCGCCAGCAGCAGCATGCTCGACGACACGGTGCAACTCACGCCCGAGGCGCGCCGCCGGCTCTGCGGCACGATCTACGACAACGCAAACCGGCTGGCGCGAATCGTCGACAACCTGCTGAACATGACGCGGATCGAATCCGGAATTTTCAAAGTGTCTAAGCAAGCTCATGTCTTGGAAGAAGTAGTGGGCTCGACGCTGCGGAATTTGTCAGACCATCGGCGAGCTTCCAACGTGCAAGTACGACTGTCCGCCGACCTGCCGCTCGTGCCGATGGACGACGTTCTCTTCCAGCAGGTGCTCTTCAATCTCTTAGACAACGCTCAGAAGTACTCGCCGGCCGATTCCGTCGTCGAATTCACCGCGGCGGTTGAAGCGGATCGACTCCGCGTGGAAGTGGCCGATCGTGGAGCGGGCCTTCGCATCGGCGACGAACAGCGCGTGTTCGAAAAGTTTTATCGAGGCCCGGGCGAGGCGCAGCGCACGCCGGGCAGCGGCCTGGGGCTGACGATCTGTCGGGCCATCATCGCGGCCCACGGCGGCACGATCGTCGCCGAGAATCGTTCCGGCGGCGGGGCGGTTTTTCGTCTTTGGCTGCCGCTCTACGCCGCGACTTCCGACCATTTTGCCGCCGCCGAATGCTTGACGACGGCAACCTCCGTTTTAGAAAGCCCATCTTGAACGACGCTCGCCCCGCGATCCTGATCGTCGACGACGAAGAGGCGATCCGCGACTTCTTGACGACTACGCTCGACGGCGCCGGCTACACGCCGACCGCCGTCGCCACCGGGCAGGAAGCGTTGGCGGCGTCTTTGCGCAAGCCGCCGGAGTTGATGATTCTCGATCTGTGCTTGCCTGACCTTACGGGGGGCGAAGTCCTCGTTGAGCTTCGCACTTGGTCGAAGTTGCCGGTTGTCGTGCTGTCGGCCGTCGGAAATGAAATGCAGAAGGTGGAAGCCTTCAACGCGGGGGCCGACGACTACCTGACGAAGCCCTTCGGCGTTCCGGAACTACTGGCGCGCGTAAAGGCCGTCTTACGGCGTTCGGCCCCCAGGATGACCGATGAGGCGGCCGAGCGGCGGTTCGAGGTCGGCGAGCTAACGATCGACTCGGCGGCCCGCCGAGTCTTCCGCGGCGGGGAAGAAGTTCGGCTGACACCGACCGAGTACCGGCTGCTGTCGCTCATGGCGAGACAAGCCGGCAAAGTGCTTACGCACGCCTTCTTGCTGGGGCAGGTTTGGGGCCCGGAGCACTTGGCCGAAGTCAATTACCTGCGGGTGTTTATGGCCGGCCTGCGGCGCAAGCTCGAGGTCGATTCGGCCCTGCCCCGCTATCTT
>JAEUIN010000232.1 GCA_016793115.1 Planctomycetaceae bacterium | reverse complement strand
CCCTATCCCTCTCCCCGAATTAGACGCCGGTTGTTTCCTCAGTCTCGCTCGTCGGGGAGAGGGGACCAACGGCTTGAATTAAGAATACCGCGATAAAGACCGCAGCCGCGTTTGTACGGCTCGATCGAAATCGTTTGGTTTCGGAGCGCCCGCCCATGTTTGCCGTTCGTATGATCCCGTCGCTCGTCGCCGTCGCGATTCTATGGAATCCGCTTTGCGCGTTCGCCGCCGACGCCAAGGCTGCGCCCGTCGCCGCGAAGGCACGGGCCATGCCGTCGGAAACGCTCGCCATTCTCCCCGGCGACTTTACTCTCTTCGGCCCCGCCTGTCGGCAGTCGCTGGTGCTCGAACAACGTCGCGGCGCGCAGTTCATCGGGCAAGTCGCGCCGAGCGACGTGCGGTTCACGTCGAGCGACGAGAAGATCGTCCGCATCGAAGACGGCACCGCGATCCCGGTCGCCGACGGCACGGCGACGATCGCGGCGAAGCATGGCGACCGCACGGCGCAAGTCGCCGTCAAAGTGGTCGACATGGCCAAGCCGTTTCAATGGAGCTTCCGCAACCATGTCGAAAGCGTGCTGTTGAAATCCGGCTGCACGACCGGGCCTTGCCACGGCGCGCAGGCCGGCAAGGGCGGCTTCAAGCTGTCGCTCCGCGGCTACGATCCCGACGGCGATTATCTGGCCCTCACCCGCCAGGCCCGCGGCCGGCGCATTACGCCCACCGATCCGGGCCGCAGCCTGATTCTCACGAAGCCGACCGGCGCGGTGCCGCACAAAGGCGGGCTCCGTTTCCGCCTCGACTCGCTGGAATACAAGGTGCTCGCCGATTGGATCGCCGCCGGCACGCCGGGCCCCCAGGCCGACGACGCGCGCATGGAGCGCATCGAAATCGTGCCGGGCAACGTCGTGCTCAAGAAGGATCAACAGCAGCAACTCATCGTTCTCGCCCACTTCACCGACGGCCGCGTCGAAGACGTCACTCGCTGGACGCTGTTCACCAGCGCCAACGAATCGGCCGTTCAGATCGGCGTCAACGGTTTGGCCAAGACGGTCGGCTACGGCGAAGGAGCCGTGACGGCGTGGTATTTGAGCAAAGTGACGACGTCGTCGATCAGCGTGCCGCTGGAAAAGCCCGCTCCGCCGGAAGTCTTCGCCAAGTCGCCGCGCCGCAACTTCATCGACGAACTCGTCGTCGCCAAACTCGCCGGGTTAGGCATTCCGCCGTCGCCCGAATGCACCGACGGCGAATTCATCCGCCGCGTGTATCTCGACACGCTCGGCATCTTGCCGACGATCGACGAGACGACGGCGTTCCTGGCCGACAAGTCGCCCGACAAACGCGACAAACTGATCGACGCGGTGCTCGACCGGCCCGAATTCGTCGACTACTGGGCCTACAAGTGGTCCGACCTGCTGTTGGTGAACGGCGCGAAGCTCGGCTTCGGCAATCGCGACAACACGGATCAGGCCCTGCTCTGGTCGTACTACTCATGGGTCCGCAACCACGTCGAGGCCGATACGCCGTGGGACAAAATGGTCCGCGAATTGGTCACGGCGACCGGCAGCAACCTGGAGAACGGCGCGTCGAACTACTTCTTGCTCCACCAAGACCCGCTCGACTTGGCGGAAACGACGACCGTGGCGTTTCTCGGGCTCAACATCAATTGTGCTCGCTGCCACAATCACCCGCTCGAGAAATGGTCGAACGACCAATACTACGCGATGGCCAACTTGTTCGCGCGGGTACGCGTGAAAGCCGATCCGTCGGGCAAGGCGTCGGTCGTGTATGCCGACGCGTCGGGCGATCTGGTGCAGCCGCTTTCCGGCAAGCCGCGCGAACCGACTCCGCTCGACGGCACGCCGCTCAAGCTCGACGACCCGCGCGATCGCCGGCTGCACTTGGCGGCGTGGCTCACGTCGCCGGAGAATCCCTACTTTGCACGAGCGATCACCAACCGCGTGTGGGCCAACTTCTTCGGCCGCGGCCTCGTCGAACCGATCGACGACTTGCGCCTGACCAATCCGCCGAGCAACGCCGAACTCTTGAACGCCGCGGCGAAGCATCTGGTCGACCATCGGTTTCAACTGAAGTCGCTGATGCGCGTGATCTTGCAATCGGCCGCCTATCAGCGGAGCAGCTTGCCGCTGGGAGAAAATAAGATCGACGACCGGTTCTACTCGCGTTACTACCCGAAGCGGTTGATGGCCGAAGCGCTGCTCGACGCGACGTCGGCCGTGACGGGCCAACAAACGAAGTTCCGCGGCTTTCCCGACGGCTGGCGAGCGCTGCAATTGCCGTCGTCGTCGGCCGCGAGCTACTTCCTGACGACGTTCGGCCGACCGGAGCGCGTCGTCACGTGCGCGTGCGAGCGGAGCGATCAACCGACGATGGTGCAAGTGCTCCACATCGCCAACGGCGAAACGATCAACACCAAGCTGGCCGCGAAAGACAATCTGATCGGCAAGGCGCTCGCGGAAAAGCTGAGCGACGACGCGATCATGGACCGGTTGTTCCTGCAAGCCTTGTCGCGCAAGCCGACCGCGGCCGAACGCGAGCGGTTGCTCAAGGAACTCGCCGCCGTGCCGCCGGAAGCGAAGCGGCAAGCTTGGGAAGACGTGTATTGGAGCGTGCTGAGCAGTAAAGAGTTTTTGTTTAATCATTAACGAATCCCAATAACAACAATGGTTTGTTTCCCTCTCCCCGATGAGGACATGACCAACGCTCATGACGCACGATCGGGGAGAGGGCTAGGGTGAGGGGAGAAGGAAAGTCAGAAGTCAGAACGCAGAAGGATCAATTGGAATACCGAGGTCACGTACTTCATCGCTCATCGTTCCGAATTCATCGCTTGTCTTCCCCTCACCCTAACCCTCTCCCCCGAATTGGACCGACTGATCACCTTCGCCCGTCCGGGGGCGAGGGAAACTGGTTGCTAACTTTGAAATCGCTCGTTGACCCGCTTATGCGATACCTTCTCAATTCGCTCTCGTTCATCGCCGTCTGTTTCTTCGCGGCCGCCGCATCGGCCGCCGAAGCGCAGCCCGACTACGCCCGTGACATCGCGCCGCTCTTCAAGACCTACTGCAACGGCTGCCACAACGGAGCCGATCGCGAAGGGAAGCTGAGCTTGGAGTCGTACGCCGACTTGCTGCAAGGCGGTGCCGGCGGCGTCGCGGTCGTGCCCGGGCAAACGGCGCTCAGCCGGTTGCTGCTCTTGGTCGAAGGGCGCGAAGAGCCGGTGATGCCGCCGGAAGGGAGCGATAAGCCGAAGCCGGCAGAGGTCGCGCTCTTGAAGCGCTGGATCGAGGCCGGCGCGAAAGGCCCGAGCGGCGCGGCGCCCGATCCGACGGTGCTCAACACGCCCCAGATCGCCCTGCAAGGCCCGGCCCGCGACGCGATCGCGTCGGTCGCCGTCAGCCCGACGACGCCGCTCGCCGCGGTCGGCGTCTATCGCGAGGTCCGGCTGATTTCGCTCGACGAGCAAGCCGTGGTGCGAGCGCTGTCCGGAATTCGGGGCACCGTGGTCGATCTGGAGTTTTCGCGCGACGGCAAACTCTTGGCCACGGCGGCCGGCGAGCCGGGCGTGTTCGGCGAGGCGCAACTTTGGAACACGGCCGACGGCAAGTTGCTGCGCACGTTCACCGGTCACCGCGACAGCTTGTATGCCGTGGCGTTGAGCCCCGACGGAAAGACGCTCGCGACGGGGAGCTACGACCAGGCGATCAAACTTTGGGACACGGCGACGGGCAAGGAAACCAAAACGCTCGCCGGACACAACGGCGCGGTGTTCGATTTGGCGTTCGCCCCGAGCGGCAAATTCTTGGCGAGCGCCGGCGCGGATCGCACCGTGAAACTGTGGGACGTCGCCGCCGGAACTCGGCTTGATACGTTCGGCCAAGCGACGAAGGAACTCTACGCCGTGGCGTTCAGCCCCGACGGGAAGACGGTCGTCGCCGGCGGGGCCGACAATCGCATCCGCGCTTGGGAAATCAGCCCGGCGGCGAAAGAGAATACGAACCCGTTGCGGATCACCCGGTTCGCGCATGAAGGAGCGATCATCAAGCTCGGCTACTCGGCCGACGGCAAGACGCTCGTGTCGACGGGCGAAGACCGGATGGTGCGGCTCTGGGACGCGAAGACGGTCATGGAACGCGCGGCCTTGGCGAAACAGCCGGATTGGGTGGCCGGAGCGGCCCTCACGGCCGACGCGCTCTCGCTCGCCGTCGGCCGCATGGACGGCTCGTTCGCCGTGTACGACGTGAAGACCCGCGAAGTGAAGCCGCCGTTGTCGCCGGAACTCGCCGCCGCTGCGCCGCGCGGGCTCCAACGCGGTGTGCGCACGCCGGTCACCGTGACCGGGAAGCGGTTGGCGAACGTGACCGGCGCGCGGCTGCGCGATGCGGCCGGCAAGCCGGTCGACGCCCAGATCACGCTCGTCTCCGGCAAGCGGACCGCGACATCGGCCGTTTTCGCAGTGACGCCCGACGCTCGGCTCGCGCGCGGCGCATATCAGTTGCTCGTGTATTGCGACGACGGGCGAAAGAGCAACGTGGTGCCGGTGCAGATCGACGACATTCCGCAACTCGTCGAAGCGGAGCCGAACGACTCCGGCCCGAAGACGGCGACGACGTCGCTCGACGCCGGCTATTGGGGCGTGTGCGAACGTCCGGGGGACGTGGATCATGTGCGCTTCGCGGCCAAGAAGGGGCAGCAGATCGTTTGCCAGTTGGAGGCGAAGTCGCTCGGTTCCATGTTGAACGGCTTCCTCACCGTGCTCGATGCCGACGGCGAAACGGCGGCTTCGAACAACGACTTCGATCAAGACCAAGACCCGTTGGTCGCCTACACGGTGCCGGCCGACGGCGTCTACACGGTGCGCGTGAACGATCAATCGATGGCCGGGTCGCCGCAGCACTTCTATCGGCTCTCGATCGGCACGTTTCCGCTGGTGACCGGCGTGTTTCCGACGAGCGTGCCGGTCGGCCGCGAAACCAGCGTGGAACTGACCGGCTACAACTTGCCGGCGAAACTCGCGGCCACGGTGAAACCGACCGCGGCCGGCGACGTGCCCGTGCCGTACGATGCGACGGCGCTGCGTGTGCGCAAGGCGCCCCTGGTGCGCGCGACGGCCGACGCCGACGTGACCGAAGCGGAGCCGAACGATACGGCGGCGAAGGCGCAGCCGGTGAGCTTGCCGGCGTATGTGAACGGACGGATTTACGCGAGCGTCGGCCATCCGGGCAGCGATCTCGACTGCTTCCGCTTCGAGGCCAAACGGGGCGAGAATTTGATCATTGAAACCGAGGCGATGCGCCGCGGCTCGCCGGTCGACACGAAGATCGAAGTGCTCGCAGCCGACGGCAAGCCGGTGCCGCGCGTGCTGCT
>JAEUIN010000231.1 GCA_016793115.1 Planctomycetaceae bacterium | reverse complement strand
ACGGCAGTAAACACGGATCTCCTCACCGAGCACGTACGCACTGATGTAGGCGTCTCGTTTGAAGACGCCGTCCCGCGTCTCCTGGGTCACCACCTCCTCTTTGAAGTCGCCCTGATCGGGGGCGTAATCCCTCCACAGCGCGGCCGGAGTCAAAATAGGCTCGGCGGCGTGCAACGCGGCCGGCGGCGTCAGTAGCAGTGCGACAAGAAGCGTGAAGAGCGGTCTCATGGCGAGGAGGGTGAGGATGAACTTCATGAGGTGCTTAAGGCTTCCCATATCAGCGCGGGGCGGTGATCTTGAGACGGCGAAACTCCAGTGCCCCGGCCTTTTCGCCTTCGGGTCCGCCGGATTCGCCGCCGAAGCCGATGCCGGCCTTGGGTTCGGCCACGACGGGGTGTTTCGCCGTCCAGGTGCGGCCGTTGAACTCGACAGTGACGGTTTCGCCCTCCAGCACGATGTGCACGGGATGCCAGTCGCGATCGGCGAGGGTGATCGTTTCGCGCACTAGGTCCACGTGCTCGCCTTTCTTGGGATGGGCGATGATGCGAAATGCGTTGCGGCCCAGGACGAAGTTGAGGATGTGGCCGCGCTCGCGGGTGCCGTCGATGGGGAAGCTGGCGAACGAGGCTTTACCTTCGAGCCGGAACTCAAACCGGATATCGGCCTCCGTGAAAGCGAAGCGACGCTGCTTGACTGGGCCGTGGCGACGCTCACCGGACTCGAAGGCGCGCAGCACGCCGTCCTGCGCGGTCCAGGTGCCGAGTCCCCAGTGCCAGTCGGCGGAAAGAGGTTGCTCAAATGTTTCTTCAAGCAGGACCGCCGGCTCTGCGCCGCCGGCGGAGCCCAGGCTTAGAAAAAGGCCGGCGAGGAGTTTTGGAAAGAGAGTTTTCATGGCATGTCGGCGCAGATGCGCAGCACATGGTAAGGGATAAGGCAGGGATGCGGAGGGTGCGAGGGCTTGGGCTGATGGAGATGCGGTCCGTGCCGAAAGGTTGCCGCAGCCACAGCGACTTCTTTTCAGCGGACGCGGATTCGCGAGGCCGTGCACCGTTGCGAGAGCGCGGCTAAGACGCGTTGCGGCGTCAGCCTGTGAGATCATCCCGGCGACAAAGGCGCGGACACTCCGAAACGGTCGTGAAAGTCGGCCGGCGAGGGCCGCACGAGGACCATCTTACCTGGGGGCAGGCGGCGAGCAAACGAGGCCGTTTCTCTGGACTCTCACCGGCGGCAAGGCGCTCACGCGAGCCTACATTTGTGCCGCTTTTTCTTAGCCGTTATCGCATCATTTGTACGATGTCGTCCCGTCGTAAGAGAAGGGTTTCGCGAAACCAAAATCAGCGTCGGCATCATCACATGTCCACGACGGCTCCACGATCGGCTCAGTAATTCGAGTATGCGAGATGATCCGCAGGCGAAGGTGGTCGAATGGCAGGCGGGTTTAGTGATGGTTTAGGACAACGTCCTCAAAGTGAAGCAAGGGCGTAGGACGCGTCTTCGCCACCGACTACGACCGGATCGTCGGCGTTGGCGGTTCCGTAATTTCGAAGCCGAGCGACGAGGCGGCGTGAACTGATGTCCCGGGAGACACGAACGACTTGGACGCCGCGGGCCCGACAGGGTATGCTAGGCGTTCCCCCGCCGCTCGGCCGATCCTGGGTCCCGAGCACCGCTCTTCCCCAGAGTTGTCGTTATGGCCTTCCGCGCTCCACGGCCGGTGTTGCCGCATTCCGCGCCCCGCTGCGCCCGAGAATTACGCGGTCGGTGCGTTGTGTCGTGGGCTTGGGCCGGCGCCGTTGTCGTCGCCGTTTGCCTGATCACTTCGTCGCCGCTCTCGGCCGCCGAGGCGCCGGTCGCACCCGCGACCGTCCGGCAAACACCGAAAGATCACCCGGCCGGTATCGAATTCTTTGAGAAACAAGTTCGCCCGCTGCTGGCGAAACACTGTTTGGAATGTCACTCGACGGCCGAGGGGCGGACCGTTAAAGGGGGCCTCGCACTCGATAGCCGCGCCGGGTGGACGGCCGGCGGCGACAGCGGTGCGGTCATCGTGCCCGGCGATCCGGATGCCAGCCTGTTGATCGAGGCGGTGCGCTACGACGGTTACGAAATGCCGCCGACGGGAAAGCTATCCGCCGAAGAAATCGCCGTATTCGAGCGCTGGGTGAAGCTTGGGGCGCCGGATCCGCGCGAGGGCTCCGCAGGGACGATCGCCGCCAAACCGGCCGCCGTTGATCTCGAAGAGGCGCGGCGGTTCTGGTCGTTCCAAACGCCGCGCAAGCACCGTCCTCCGCAGACCAAGAACACGACTTGGCCGATTACAGACGTCGACCGTTTTATCTTGGCGAAGTTGGAAGCCGCGGACCTTGCTCCCGCACCGGATGCCGAGCCGGCCGCGTGGCTGCGGCGGGTGACATACGACCTGATCGGCTTGCCGCCGACGCCCGAGGAACAGGCGGCGTTTCTCGCCGATCCGTCGGCCGCGGCCCGCGCACTCGTCATCGACCGGTTACTGGCGTCGCCGCAATTCGGCGTGCATTGGGGACGGCATTGGCTCGACGTCGCGCGGTACGCCGATTCCAACGGCGGCGACTTCAATGCCCAGTATCCCAACGCTTGGCGGTATCGAAACTACGTCGTCGAATCGCTCAACGGCGACAAGCCGTACGACCGCTTCCTCGTCGAACAGATCGCCGGCGACTTGCTCCCGGCCGAGGCGGAAGCCGAGCGCGCGGAACAACTGATCGCCACGACGTTTCTGACCGTCGGGCCCAAAATGCTCAGCGAGCGCGACAAAGAAAAGCTCGCGATGGACGTCGTGGACGAGCAGATCGACACGATCGGCAAGGCCGTGATGGGGCTGACGCTCGGCTGCGCCCGGTGCCACGACCATAAATTCGATCCGATTCCGACGAGCGACTACTACGCGCTGGCTGGCATCTTCCGCAGCACGGTCGTCTTGGAAGGGGAGAGTCAGCAGTACGTCTCGACTTGGAAAGAGACCCCGTTGGCGATGACTCCGGAGCATGCCGCGCTCGTGGCCGCCCACCGGCGCCGGGTCGACGAGGTACAGAAGAAGCTCGCTGAAGCCAAGCAATCGCTCACGGCGGCCGAAGCCGACGAAGGCGATCCGCAAAAGGCCAAGCGACTTTCGGCCGAGATCGCCGACCTGGAAAAGGATCTTGCCGACCTGACGAAGCGGGCGCCTCCTCCGACGCCGACGGCGATGGCGGCGCGCGAAGCGCCGGAGATCGACGATTGTCGCATTTGCATTCGCGGCGAGATCGCTCATCGCGGTGATAAGATTCCGCGCGGGTATTTACGGGTTCTCAGCACCGGCGATTCGCGAATCCACGATTCGTCGCAGAGCGGCCGCTTGGAGTTGGCCCGCTGGCTCGTGCGGCCGGATCACCCGCTGACGGCTCGCGTGATGGTCAACCGCGTTTGGCGGCACGTATTCGGGGAAGGGTTGGTCGCGACGGTCGATAACTTCGGCCGCAACGGCGCGGAGTCTAGTCATCCGGAGTTGCTCGACACGCTGGCCGTGCGGTTCGTCGAGAGCGGCTGGTCGGTTAAGCAACTCGTGCGAACGCTGGTGTCGTCGCACGCCTATGCCCAGAGTACGCGTTTCGACGACCGCGCCTTCCGGCGCGATCCGGGCAACGCCTTGCTCTGGCGGGCTCACCGTAAACGCCTGCCCGCGGAATCGATTCGCGACGGCTTCTTGGCCATGGCGGGCTGCCTGGATTTGCACGACTCCGGTTTACCGGCGACCGGCGGCGAACGATCGCGAACGCTCTTTTCGCCGATCGTACGGAATGAATTATCGGCCTTTTTTACCGTATTCGACTTCGCCGATCCGGAGGTGACGACCGGTCGACGCAGTGAGACGAACGTTCCGGCGCAGGCGCTGTACTTGCTGAATGATCCCTTGGTGCGAACCGAGACCGCGCACATCGCCGAGCGGCTTGCGGAGCAATCGCCCGACACCGCGAAGTTCGTCGACGCCGCGTATCAACTCATTCTTTGCCGACCGGCGACGGCTGCGGAGGCGGCTCGGGCGTCCGCTTTCCTCAAGCGTCCTACGGTCGAGAAAGCGACGAGCGGCGGCAAACCGAAAGCCGCGAAGCCGACGGATGCCGCCCGCCGGCAACAGCTTGTTCAGGCCCTCGTCGCTTCCACTGAGTTCCGCCTACTTGACTAATCCCCGTCGCCGAATGCGACGAATTAAGAGTGCGAAACATGAACGCCGAAGTTCCCGTCGGGCAATCTCTTTCACGGCGCCGCTTGTTGCAAAGTGCGGCGACCGGATTCGGCTACTTGGCATTCGTCGGACTTCAGGCCGATGCGTCCGCGACGCCGAGCCTGCCGCATCATCGGCCTCGTGCGAAGCGAGTCATCTTTCTCTTCATGCACGGTGGACCGAGTCAAGTCGATCTGTTCGACCACAAGCCGTTGCTGACGCGCGACGACGGCAAGCCGCTGCCTTTCAAAGCCGCGCCGAACATCAGCGCGAAACCGACGCTGTTGAAATCCCCTTGGAAGTTCGACCGTCACGGTGAGAGCGGGATGTGGGTCTCGGAATTGATGCCGAACTTGGCCAAGCAGGTTGACGACATCTGCTTCATTCGGTCGATGCATAGCCGCGGGCAGTCACACGGCCAAGCGGTTTGTATGTTGCATACCGGCACCGACAACTTCATTCGGCCGTCGGTGGGAGCCTGGGTGTCCTACGGGTTGGGGAACGAGAATCGCGATCTGCCCGGCTTCGTGTCGATCGGCGCGCCGACGGCGCACGGCGGCCCGCGCAATTTCGGGTCGGCGTTCCTTCCGGCCGTGCATCAGGCCACGACGATCGGCCGTGGCGGCAAACTCGGCGCCGGACAAATCCCGAACATGACGGCGGGCGAGGCGTTGCGATCGCAACGCGAGCAACTCGACTTCTTGCAAGCCCTGAATCGCGATCATTTGGAACGGGCCGTGCGTGACGCGCAGATCGAAGGCGCCATCGAATCGTTCGAGTTGGCATTTCGCATGCAGCAATCGGCGCCGGAAGTGCTCGACATCGACTCCGAGCCCGAGCATGTGCGCAAGCTTTACGGAATCGACCAAAAACAGACGGAGAATTTCGGACGGCAATGCTTGCTGGCTCGGCGACTGGCCGAGGCCGGCGTGCGATACATCCAAGTGTCCACGGGCAACGTTTGGGATCAGCACTCCAACTTGAAGGCAGGACACGAGCGCAACAGCTTCGAGGTCGATCGGCCGATCGCCGGATTGTTGGTCGACTTGAAACGGCGGGGGCTCTTGGACGATACGCTTGTCGTTTGGAGCGGCGAGTTCGGACGGACGCCGATTGCGCAAGGCACCAACGGCCGCGACCATAACCCGCAAGGTTTTTGCGCGTGGATGGCCGGCGGCGGCGTGAAGCGAGGCTTCGCCTACGGCAAGACCGACGACTATGGATATTATGCGACCGAGAATCGCGTCCACATGCACGACTTGCACGCCACGATTCTGCATCTGCTGGGCGTCGACCACGAGCGACTCACCTACCGCTACGCCGGCCGCGACTTCCGCCTCACCGACGTCTATGGTCGGGTAGTGAACGACTTGCTCGCGTGAGTCGTACGTCACTACCGGCCTCGCGACTTGGCGCTTTTTCGCGAGTACGTCGAGCCTTCGATCTTCTCGAGCAGTCGTAGATTCAGCGGTCTTCGTCTGTTCGCGCGGGCCGGTCAGATAGTCGCTCAGGCCGGCGGTCCGCTCCCTGTTAGTCTTTATGGAGACCTGTCGATCATGAGTCACGTCGTCGTCGTCGCCGCTTTGATCCTCGGCGCTTGTTCGCCTGTTTTTGCCGAGGAGCCGATTCTCTGTCAGGCGGAGGCCGCCGGGCATCTGCAGGGCTTCGACTCGGACGGCGAGTTCATTTATTGGTCGATGTTTACGACCTTGGTTAAGACGGACTACTCCGGCAACGTCGTAGCGCAAAGGTCCGTCGATCCGCACCATGGCGACTGTTGCGTTCACGACGGAAAAGTCTACGTCGCGACGGAGAACAGGACGAAGGAAAAACGGGGGCTGTACGTCAACGTCTACGACTGCCGAGATTTGTCTCCAGTTAGTGAGTTCGTCGTCGAATTCGAGCACCGCGGCATCGACGGGATCACATTCGTCGACGGCTTCTTTTACGTCGGCGAGGGGAAAGACAAGTCAAGCGAGCAGGAGTTCAATTGGATTCACAAGTTTACGCCGGAGTTTGCGCCCGTGGCGAAGATCAAGATTCCCGGCAAGACGATCTACGGTATCCAAACCATGACCTTCGCCGACGGGTTCTTTTGGCTAGGAACGTACGGAAAGGAGCGAACCTATCAATGCGACCGGCAATTTAACATCATCGCGTATCACCGGGTCGACGCCTCGGTCGGCGTGTTTGGTCTGCCGAAAGCAAAGAACGGTGAAACTCGATTGATGGTTGCCCGTAATATCAAAAAAGACAATGAGCGTTGGACGGCGTCCGCCGCTCCGGCCGTGTTGAGAAACGGACAACTTGAATGGGAACAGTAGGACCGCTCGCGTTCTCAGTCGGCAAGCCTACTCCCAAAAGTGCGTTCACGAACGCCGCTGCGTGACCTTCCCACGCCTGGCGTTTCCTCACCGCGCTTCGGCAAATGAGGATTCGTCCGCACGTCGACTTGTTTTGGCCGCGCCGCCAAGAGCTCTCATAGCTCGGCGTGTCTCGGCGGCGCGCTGCGCACGAGCCGGAGCCGGAACGCGTGCCCGAAGAAGACTCGAAATTCATTCAAGCCTTCAACGCCGTGCTCCTCGGTGCCGATTAAGTGGTGCCGCTCTCCGCCATCGCTCAGTGGTCCGACGGCCGGTTGCTGGATCCGCGGCCCTGTGCGTATTCCTGTCTTGCGGTGTGGAAGGACGGTAGCATCGGTGTCGTGTATGGTTGTGGCGACACAAGCAATGTCGAGACGCTTACCTTTGCAAGCTTCCCTCTGAAATGGGTGGAAGGTTCGGACAGCAAGCGATAACCTATCCCGGAAAGGAGAAGCTGCGGGCTTCGATCCGGTTAGAGATGGTCGATTGCGAGTCGGCGATCGCGACCAGCAAGAATCTCGAGCCTCGCACGGCCTATGGCTGTTTGGGCGTTACCTCTGAAACAGATCAAGGCCGACTGCAAAACCAATTCGTTGAAGCTGCGCCGATTCTTCGGCGTGACGACACGGCGATCGGCTACAATTCTTCATTGTCCCTCGGCAATGGTCGCCGTGGGGCGTTGTTCAAGAATTCCATTTAGAAAGAAATCATGGCCGAAGGCACGATCAAAAAGTTGACGGACAAAGGATTCGGATTCATCAAGACGACGACGGACAAAGACATCTTCTTTCATTCCACAGCCCTGCAGGGCGTCGAATTCGACGATCTTCAAGAAGGCTAGAAAGTCACCTATACGGAAGGTCGTGGCCCCAAGGGGCCGTGCGCTGAAAACGTCAAGCTGGTGTAACTCCGTACCAAAGGATGAACCGCAACCGACTAGCGATTCGTCACGGGGGCGAGGTCGCGTTCAAAGAAGAACCGAGCGGCTCAGAATGGACTCTCGAATTCAAGTCGAAGAGTCGATCCGTGTAGATCACATTCCACGAAAGGTCTTTTTAGATGGCAAAGAAGAAAGCGGCACGCAAAGAAGGTGAAAAAAGCATCTCGGCCACAATCCGAGAGATCGTAGCGGCCAATCCGAATCTGAAGGCTAAAGAAGTGGCCGAACAGGCGAGCAAAACGACCGGGAAAAAAGTGGCGGTCAATCTCGTCTACCTCGTGAAGTCGGGAACGAAGAATAAAGCGACCAAGAAGGCGAAGGCCAGCGGCATGAAGTCGGTCGGTAACGACTCGAAGCTCGCCGCCGCCATCATCCGAGGAATGAAATTTGTCGAAGCGAGCGGAAGCATCCAGGAAGCCCGCAAAATCTTGGACTTGTTGGAATCAGCCCAATAGTTTGTTCACGCCACGCTCTTAGCCGGCACGGTGAAACATGAACGAAATCGTAGCGGTGAAATCTCTCCAAACGGGAGATCGCTTTGAATTTATAACCGCTCGTTCGGAGTGGGACGACAACTGCTTCTTGCCGCATCCCAAGGGGATCGTCGTCGTCGCAAAAAGCGCGTTCATAGACGTGTACCAGCAGTGTCGTTTCGGCTGGCGTCCGGAAAAGTTCCCCGACGCCAAACCTCAAGATTGGTGGGGCTTGCCGCAGACCGAGGTTCGACTGTTGGTTAATCCGCCGCAAGCACCTGCGGTGGATGTGAAGTTGCCGCTCAAGAAAACGAAGGCTGTCAAGAAATGACGTTCGCTTCGGTTTCGCTTTTGCGGAGTCGCGATCCCTGGAAATGCTTGATTGCTCGAAGCTGCTTCAACGGTATTACGAAGTATGGCCGGAGTTCCGGGAGACTTGGCCGGCGTATCGGCAACAATGTGGAAAGGCGCAGAAATGGTCGTGAATCGTCGTGAGTTTCACCGGCTTTTGGCGTTAACCGGGATCGGTGTTTGGCTGAGCCCTCGGAAGTTGTCGGCGGCTCAGTTCGGCATCGGCAATGCGATTGGAGGCGCTGCCGCGGCAGCCGTGAATCAGGTCATGGGCGATCTCATCAAAGGGATCGCCGACGCATTGCTGTTTATCCCGCTGTTATTGCTCGACGGAATGCTCAACAGCTTTGCCAAACTGTTGAGGCTCGACGCCGCGCAACTTGAGAAACTGCGCAAGCATCGGCTGGAACTGCTTGATGATGTGCTCACGTTCGTCGCCGGTATTTCTAATAAGCCGGAAGCCGAGCGTGCGGCGTTGGTCATGGACGAGTTTCGTCGCCTAGCGCCGAAATATCGCAGCCGCGTCATCGCGGTGCTGCGACCCGAACAGGCGCAACGACTGCAGCAAATCGAACGGCAGTTCCAGGGTGTGCACGCCATGATCTCGACCGAGGGGCGACAAACGCTGGCACTGACCGACGAGCAACTCGCGAAGCTCACGGATATCTCCGAGAAGCTCAACGCTAAAATCGATCAGATTCGAGACGGCAAGGAACGGCTCACGATGGTCTCCATCGTGCGCATTCTCAGCCAACGAAAGATTTACAATCTCGATGCTCGGCGAGTGCTTTCGGCCGAGCAACGTGAGCAATGGCAATCGTATATCGGCGAGCCGATCGATCTGGAGAAGTTGATTCCGTGGGACGAGATGCTCCACGCCTTGACGGAACGGATTCCGGATAAGGGTTCTTCCAAATAAATCGCGAAGCCGGACACCGACGAAGATGGACGTCTTCTCGGCTCGGAGGTTAATGACGTTGCCGGAGCCGACGAATCTCACCCAAGAGTTGTTGGACGCCGGAGTCGAACTGCTGAACAAGCGTCTGCCGCCACGACATCCGCCGGTGCGACTACTGGATTCGGCGTTCAAAAGCTCGACGGATCGGGCCGATCACAACAGCAGCTTTTCGATCAATCGGCACGAGAACGTCATCGGCAACTCGATCGCATAGCCGCGACGGCATCGCCGCCATCCGGGAAGATCAGCGATCGCTTCAACGTCTCCAAATCCCATAGCACTTCCCGCATCGCTTCGCGACGAGTTCTTCTTGGGCCGCTTCTTATTCTCGCCCGCTCGCTCCGCACGGGCCGGGTGCGTTGCCACGTGTTGCAGCTCAAACGCCCGATTCGTATCTTGTCGAGACGGTTGGATCCCCAGGCGATGGGGTTGTAAAACAAGTGTGAGCCGACCGCCGTTCGTGCCGGGCTTTCGTTGACGCCTCCCCTACGTCTTGTCTCAGTTCGATTCCCTTGTCACGCCGGTCCGAAATCCTCCGAAGTACCTCCGAGGAGTCGCGTCGGACCTGACTCAACCCACGCCGGAACCCGCCATGCTGATCTCAAGTCGGCGCACATTTCTTAAATCCAGCAGCGCCGCTTTTCTTGGCGGAGCGCTTTACGGAGGTGTGATCGGGCGGGCACAACCCCTGCCCGATGGTTGGCATCTACGTGTGGGGCATGCGCAAACTCCCGAGGAGGCGAGGGCGGAATTGGAGTCGTTCAAAGCGGCCACGCCGGACCTTGCCGCTTGGGAAAAGCGCAAAGCCTCCATCCGTCACGGCATGCTCGAAGCTTTGCGTCTCACGACGCTGCCTGAAAAGCCGCCGCTCGACCCGGTCTTCACCAATAAGAGAACCTATGAGGGCTACACGGCGGAGAGCGTGCATATCCGAAGCTGGCCGGGCTTCTACATCACCGGCACTTTGTATCGTCCGCTCGAAGCCAAGCCGCCCTACGCGGGCATCGTGTCCGCACATGGCCACGGCGGCCGGTTCCTTCCCTCGCGACAGACTCGCTGCGCCGTGCTGGCGCGCATGGGGGCGGTCGTGTTTCACTACGACATGGTCGGCTACGGCGACACAAAGCGCGCGGGTTGGGGGCATGCGAAGGTGCCGGAGATCCTGCGTTTGACCTTATGGAACAGCATGCGCGCCCTGGACTTCGTCAGCTCCATCGAAGGGGTGGATGCGAAGCGTATCGGCATGACGGGAAACTCCGGTGGCGCGTCGCAGACGTTCATGCTTTCGGCCGTAGACGAACGTGTGGCCGCGGCGGTGCCGAGTTGTCAGGTCTCCGCGCATTTCTTTGGGGGCTGCGCGTGCGAAAGCGGCATGCCCGTTCATTGGGGACCACGCCACAAGACCAACAATGCGGAGATCGCCGCGATGACTGCGCCACGCCCGCAACTCGTCATCTCCAACGGCGCGGACTACACCAAGTACATGCCTGAGACGGAGTTCCCGTACATACGGCACATCTACGGCTTATATGGCGCGGCCGACCGTGTGGCGAACGCACATTTTCCGCTCGAAGGCCACGACTACGGGCCCAGCAAACGCCTTGCCGCCTATCCCTTCTTCATTCGCCACCTGGGCCTCAATAGCCTGCGCGTGTGGGCTAAGGAGGAGCAGATCAGCGAAACATTTGCCAAGGTCGAGACTGAGGAAGAAATGCTTGTCTTCAACGACAAGAATCCCTGGCCTCAGGATGCTGTTGCGCCCAACACGCCGTTGCCGTTCTAGCCGCAAGGTCAGGAGCCTGCGAAGCCGTTCATAGGCGGCAATAAGGGACACCGAAAAAGTAGTGAGGTGCGCCGCATGTCTTCGAGCAATCCCCAATTTCTTCGCCGCGACTTTCTCGGCGGAGCGCTGGCCGTCGGTACAGTCGCGCTTACGGCCCCTCAGGCGGCGTTCGCATCTGATCAATCGCCGCTACTTGGGCCAATCTTAGGTCACTCCGATGACGTCTCGGCGATGGTTTGGATGCGGGCCGCCTCGGCAGGCGAGTTTACTTTGGAAGTGACGCCGGAGTCCGGCGGCGAGGCCGTTGTTCGGAAGGAGCGGGCCGTAGAGGAAAACGATCTATGCCTGCATTGGCGCGTCACAGGACTGGAACCGAGCCGGCGCTATCGCTATCGGATCCTCCAGGGTGATCGTGTGATCGTAGGAGATGCGGAGCAAATACTAACAACAGCTCCAAATACCGATACGCCCGCGCGAGTGCGTCTGGGCGTCAGTTCCTGCGCCAAGGAAGACGCCGGCAGCCGCGAGGTATGGAAGCGCATGGCGGAACAGGATGTGGATGCGGTCGTGCTGATCGGCGACACGCCGTACATCGACAGCACGGATCTAGCGAAACAGACTCAAGGACATCGCGAGTTTGCGGCCGTACCTGAATACCAGGCGCTGCTCCGTTCCCGTCCGTGTTGGTGGACTTGGGACGACCATGACTTTGCGGGCAACGATTCCAGCGGGCTTGCGATCGGAAAGGAGAACTCTCGGCTCGTCGTCACACGTTATCGTCCGCAACTTCAGTTTGGTGACGGCAAGGGAGGTATTTATACGAGTTTCCGCCGCGGACCGATCGAAGTGTTCCTCCTCGACACACGTTGGTATTCCATGACGGAGCCTTCGTTCGCAGGCAGCCACAAACCGACAATGCTCGGAGCGAATCAATGGGAATGGCTACGGCGAGGGTTGCTGGAGTCGACCGCACCGTTCAAGCTGTTGGCCTGCGGCGTCATTTGGGACGACAAGCAGAACTCCGAGTCGGACGATTGGGGGACGTACAAACACGAGCTTACGGCCATCCAAAAGTTCATCGGCGAGAACAAAATTTCGGGCGTGATTCTTATCGGCGGCGACATTCACGCCAGCCGCGTTTTGCGCTATCCGACCAAGAAGACCGTGGGGTATGAACTCGTGCAGTTCATCGCGTCGCCGATCCACGGCAGTACGATTCCGTCTTTAAACGTCTACAACGCGGATCTCGTTCGCAGCGCCGTGGAACCGCATGTTTTCCTCAGGATTGATGCGGACGCCCGGGTCGAACCCGCCGAGTTTCGTGCGACCTTGATCAATAAGAACGGTGAGACGGTGTTTAGCTACCGCCTAACCGCCGCGGAACTCCGCGACAAGCACTCACAACAATCATTCGGCGTCGAATAGGCGCTCAGGCACCAGCGGCAACGGACAACCGCCCATGCAAGGCGGACATTAACAAGACTCGCCTCTCCGTCGACGTTGCCTGTTTTCCTACCAAGACGTTTGTGAAGTCCGCCAAGGCGGCCGACCTGATGCGCCGGGCAAACGACTTCGGCGCTCGCGGGTTTGCGACTTTGAAGGTGCAAATCGGGCAGGTATTCTGTGCATCGTGTGAATCATCCGGCCGGACCAAGATACTGAATCGCGATCGCTTTCATGGAACAGCACGCCACTCGCAGACAAGTGCTCAGGACGATGATCACCGGCGGCCCGATCCTCTGGGCCGGAACCATCCTGCACGCCGCCGGCCCGACGAAAGCCGCTGAACGGACGAAGCTAACATCCACCGATCCAAGAATCCGTGGGCCGTTCCCAATTCTATCGACGCCCTTCACCGACTCTGGCCAGGTGGACTTCGAGGTGCTCGCCCGTCAAGCACGCTTTGTGGGTTGGGGCGGGTGTTCGGGCATGATTTGGCCGCAGTCGGGCGACAGCGTCGATTTGCTGAGCGCCGACGAGAAACTCCGCGGCATGGAGGTGCTGGCGGAAACATCGCGCGGCCTGCAAACGGCGCTCTGTCTCGGCGTGCAGGGTAAGGATACCGATGAGATGCTCCTCTTCGCGCGCCATGCCGAGCGGCTCGCACCGGCGGCGATCATCTCGCGACCGCCGGACTCCGGCCGGACGGAAGACGATCTGCGCCGGTATTGGCGCGCCTTGGGGGCCGTCGCGCAGCGTCCCGTCATCCTCCAGACCACCGGCGGAGTCGCCTATAAGGGACCAATCCCGTCGGTCCCCCTGCTGATCGAACTGGCACGGGAGTTTCCGCTGTTCGGCTACATCAAGGAGGAAGCCGCACCGGTCATCGGGCGGACGCGTGAGCTGCTCGCCGCTCGACCGCCCATTCGCCGCGTGTTCAGCGCCCGAGGGGCGCACGGCTGGCTGTATGAGGCGCACCTCGGCACCGAGGGCTTGATCACCGAACGTGCGGTCTACGCCGACGTCCTCGCCCGACTTTGGGATTTGCAGCAGAGCGGCGACGATCCGGAAACCTTGCGCGACATTCACGCGAAGCTCTTGCTTTTGTTCAACCTGGGGCGGCACCTACCGGGCGGCGATCTGCGCGGCTTTCAGCTCCACCTTTGGAAGAAGCGCGGCGTATTCAGAAACATGATCTCGCGGCAATACGGCGCGAACCAAGCCATCCCCGCGAAGCCGATTTTCTCGGAGCTGAAGCTCAACGCGGAAGAAATCGCGGAAATCGACTTTCGGTTCGACGCGCTGAAGCCTTATTTGAAACCCAACCCACCTAGATTTAACGCCGCTACGAAGTAACCGGTTCCCGTTTTCCCTAACTTCCTGATCGGCGTATGTGACGCCGGTCCTGCCGACGCTTTTGTCGCGCCGCTTGTGGAGGGCGATAGCGGTCAAGTCAAACGCAGCCCAACCCGTTTTCGTAAATCTTCCGTGCCGCCAAAACGGCCGGAATGGAGATCGCCGGACTATGTTCAAATTGACGCGCTCACACATTACGATTTCACTCATCGTATGCTTCTCGCTTCCCCCCGTCGTCGCCTCGGCAGACGACAAACCTGTGTTCAAAGCGGGGGCGGCCACGAGCAACATCACGCCGCCGTTGGGCCTGGAGATCGTGGGGAACTTCGCGCCGCGTCCTATCGCGAAGCACGTGCATGATGAGCTGCACGTGCGCTGCTTGGTCCTCGATGACGGCAAGACGAAGCTCGTGTTCGCCGTGGCGGACGTCATCTCGCTCGGTCGCGACGTCTGGGACGAAGCGAAGCGGAAGATCGAGGCCGCCACAGGCATTCCTGCCTCGCAGATGATGTTTTCCGGTACGCACACGCACTCCAGCGTGGCGGCCGTCACGAACAAAGATCCCGCGCTGGACTACCGCAGTTTCATCATCTCACGCGTTGTGGACGGCGTGATGCGCGCGCTGAACAATCTGGAGCCTGCCCGCATCGCTTGGGGCGCGGGTCGGCTACCGCAACACGTCTTCAACCGTCGCTACCTGCTGGCCGAAGGTTTCACGAATCCCAATCCCTTCGGCGGGCAGGATCGCGCGGTGATGAATCCAAGCAGCGAGTTGCGTCCGCGACTCGTCGGTCCCGCCGGACCGACGAATCCCGAGGTCTATTGCCTCTCGGTGCAGGCGGCCGACGGTCGCCAGATTGCACTCATGGCAAACTACTGGCTGCA
>JAEUIN010000215.1 GCA_016793115.1 Planctomycetaceae bacterium | reverse complement strand
AACGAATCCCTAGAGACCAGCATGAACGCGAACTCGCTTCTTCTCCACAAACGCGCCCCTCAATCCCCTCAAATACCATCGCGGCTGCTAGCTAGTGAATAACGTTGCGCCGGGAGAAGGTGGCCGAAGGCCGGATGAGGGTCGCGCCGCGCCGTGCTTGGCGTAGCGCGAAGTCACGGCGACGCAGCGCTGCGACGCCTATCGATCTCCGTTCCCAAGCGGTGCGCTCGGCCGTCCCTCACGCGCCGCTCCGCGGCGACCTCTCCCAGGGGGAGAGGTGTTGCGAATCGAACGGCGAGGGGCCGGCAACCCCTTACACCGCCAATTGCCCGCACGCCGCGGCGATCTGCTCGCCGCGCGTGCGGCGGACCGTCGCCGGGAGTCCGTGCGCGCGCAACCGCGCCTGAAACGCGTCGAGCGCCGCCGCCTCGCCGGCCGCGCCGTCGAAGCCGGTCGTCGCGTTAAGCGGAATCAGGTTCACATGCGCCGGCAAACCGGCGAGCAACGTTGCGAGTTCATCAGCTTGCTCGAGCGCATCGTTGCGGCCGGCGATCACCGTCCACTCGAAGAATATCCGCCGCCCGGTCTTCGCCGCGTAGTAGCGGCACGCGTCCAGCAGCACGTCGAGCGGCCAAGTCCGCGCGACCGGCAAGAGCGCGGCTCGCTCCGTTTGGTCGGCCGCATGGAGCGACACGGCCAACGAATACGGCCGCCCTTCGTCGGCCATGCGCACGATCCCCGGCGCGACGCCCACGGTGCTCACCGTGATCTGCTTGAACCCGATCGCCAAGCCGGCCGGATCGCGGAGCACGTCGAGCGCCGTCATCACGGCGTCGTAGTTCAGCAGCGGTTCGCCCATTCCCATCACGACGACATTCCGCAATCGCGAGCCGTTCGCTCGCGCCGCCCGCGCCACATGCAGCGCCTGCGCGACGATCTCGCCGGCCGTGAGGTTTCGCTCGAATCCCATCTGCCCGGTCGCGCAAAACACGCAGCCCAGCGCGCAGCCGACTTGCGAACTCAGGCACGCCGTGGTCCGTTCGCCGATTTGCATTCGCACGGCTTCGATTTCGCGCCCGTCGGAGAGCGCGAGCAGCGACTTGGTCGTCAACCCGTCGTCGGCCGCCGTCTCGCGCGCGACGCCCAATTCACAAAGCGTCGCATTCTCCCGCAACCAGTCGATTAACCGCGGCGGCAACTCGCGCATCGCCCCGAAGTCGCGCTCGAAGCCGCGATAAAGATATCCCCACACTCGCCCGGCATGCACATCGGCGAACCCGGCCCGCGAGAGCGTCGCGCCAAGTTCCGCTCGCGCGAGTCCGTAGAGGTCGGTCATCATCTGGGCGAGCGGCGGGGTTTATCCCCGCCGTCTGGAAAAATCGGCACGTTAGTCATTCCACGACTCTCGTTTCTTCAATCCTAACGAGGCAAAACTCCTGTTCCTCAACATAGCGCATCGCCGCGAGAATGGAATCGTTTCCATGCAAATACCGATTGCTGCCCCCCTGCGTCCACCAACGTCGCTTCACTCCTGCTTCTTCGTTCAGCCTCGCCTGACCGACTCCCTTGAATACGCGACGCACGTCCGGTCCGTCGTCGGGACAATTCCTGACGACTAGATGCACGTGGTTCGCCATCACCGCTCCACGCAAGATAATCCACGACCTGGCGACGGCGGCCGCGACGAAGGAGTGAGCGGCGCGCTTCGCGTCGTCTAATGTCAGGCGAGCCGAATCATAACGCTGGAGTCCTTTAGCTAGATCTCGCGACTCTTGGTCGTCGGCGTCGAAGCGGGTTTGCGGAACGTTGTGCTTCGGCTGGAAGCCGCCGCGTTTGCTGCGGGTATTGCCGACGTAGCCTCGCCCGTCGCCGGGAAGCCAGTTCCCGTAGCATGTCCAAGTCAGTAGCAGTGCAAACTCCGGTTCGTTCATCTTGGCAGACGGCGGGGATAAACCCCGCCGCTCGCTGGTCCCATGCTCTGCTACCCCTTCAACTCGTACATCCCTTGTCCGGCGTACTTGAGTTTTCCTTGGTCGACGAGCGCTTGCCAGACCGCTTTGGGGTATTCGTTCGGCGGCGTGATCGCCGTGAGTTGGGCCGAGCCGGAAGTGGTCGGGGCTTTGCCGAGGCGGGAGTTGTAATCGAGCGTGGTCACCTTCACGCGCTTCTTGAACGCCTTATAGGCGGCCTTCAAAGTCTCCTCGCTCGGCTTTTCGGCCGGCGGCGGCGAACCGGAAGAATCGTCCATCGTCACTACCTCACTTTTTCAACCGAAAGGAATCGATCGCCTTTTTGAATTCTGGTTCGTACTTGTCGAACGCGGCCGCTTTCGACGTGCATGTCACCAGCAACACTCGCTCCGCTTCGACGACGGCCAAGCAGAGGAATCTCAACGCGACGGAGTTCGCCTCCCATTCGTAGTCGAAAACCACGGCCGGCCGGCCGTCGACTTCACGCAGCGTTTTCGAATTGATTTTGAATTTGTCTTTGGCGAACTGCGCCTCGCTCTGCGCGATGAACTCGTCGCGCGTCGTCTTAAAGGTGTGGATCTGGAGATTGACGTTCGCGGAGAAATCGCCGTCGGCCGGTGCCAAGAACGACCACCGCTGATAAACCTCTCTTGGGCCGAGGCTCGGGAAACTCGGCATCGTCAACGAGTAGCCGTATTCTTCATCGCGGATTTCGGCGGCGGAAGTCGCCCCGGCCGAAACGGCGAACCATCCGACGGCGAACAAAAACACGGAAACAATTCGCCGCAAAATCATCATGGATTCATCTCGTGACGGTGCGTGGCAAGGCGCAAGTCGCGATTATCGCCGCTCGGCCGGCCAAGTTCAAACGGTGCGACGCGCGAGACCGCTTCCCGACGGCGGCCGAGCCGATTCCCTTCTCCCGCCGGGAGAAGCCGGCCGAAGGCCGGATGAGGGCCGCGCTGCGCCAGGGTCGGGCGTCGAACTTCGTACGACGTCGCAGCGCTGCGACGCCGATAAGCACTCAATACCAAACGTTACGCCGGCCGTCCCTCACCCGCCGCTGCGCGGCGACCTCTCCCGGTGGGAGAGGTGAAACAAAAAAGCCCTCGGCGTTTCCGCCGAGGGCTTCTGTTCGTTAAATGGCGAGCGAGCGAACTACCGCTTGGCCGCGTCGGCGATGGCCGCTTGGGCCGCCGCGAGGCGCGCGATCGGCACGCGGAACGGCGAGCAGCTCACGTAGTCGAGTCCGATCGTGTGGCAGAACACCACGCTCGCCGGATCGCCGCCGTGTTCGCCGCAGATGCCGATCTTCAGGTCGGCCCGCTTGCTGCGACCCTTCTCGACGCCCGTCTTCATCAACGCGCCGACTCCGGCCTGGTCGATCGTTTGGAACGGATCGTTCGGGACGATGTCGTTTTCCTTGTAGTAGTTGATGAAACCGCCGTAGTCGTCGCGGCTGATGCCGAGCGTCGTCTGCGTCAGGTCGTTCGTGCCGAAGCTGAAGAACTCCGCGCCCGAGGCGATCTGATCGGCCGTGGCGCAGGCCCGCGGCACTTCGATCATCGTGCCGACCATGTAGTCGACCTTCACGCCCTTCTCGGCCATGACCTTCTCGGCCGTGTCGCGGATCACCTTCTCTTGGTTCTTGAACTCGGTGATGAAGCCGACGAGCGGAATCATGATTTCCGGCTTCACGTCCTGGCCCGACTTCTTCACGTCGCAAGCCGCTTCGATGATCGCGCGGGCCTGCATCGCCGTGATTTCCGGATACACGATCCCCAAGCGGCAGCCGCGGTGGCCGAGCATCGGGTTCGATTCGTGCAGTTCCTTCACGCGCTTGCCGATGTAGTCGGCCGAGATGCCGATCTTGTTCGCCAACGCGTGTTGCGAGGCGTGGTCGTGCGGGAGGAATTCGTGCAACGGCGGATCGAGCAGGCGGATCGTCACCGGACGACCTTCCATGGCCTTGAACAGGCCGGCGAAGTCGTTGCGCTGGAACGGCAACAGCTTGGCCAACGCCTTTTCGCGAGCCGGCAGATCGGCGGCGAGAATCATCGCACGGAATTCGTCGACGTGGTCGAAGAACATGTGCTCGGTGCGGCAGAGGCCGATCCCTTCCGCGCCGAACGACACGGCTTCCGAAGCTTGCTTCGGTTCGTCGGCGTTGGTGCGAATCTTGAGCTTGCGATACTTGTCGGCCCAGCTCATCAGCTTGGCGTAGCGCTGATAAGTTTCCGACTCTTCCGGCTTCATCGTCTTCTTGATGAGCACCTGGATGACTTCGCTCGGCTTGGTTTCCACCTTGCCCGCGAACACTTCGCCGGTGAAGCCGTCGATGGAGAGGTATTCCCCTTCCTTCAAGACCTTGGAGCCGACGGTGAGCGTCCCCTTTTCGTAGTCGATATTAAGCTCGCCCGCGCCGACGATGCAGACCTTGCCCATTTGCCGGCTGACGAGAGCGGCGTGGGAGCTGGCGCCGCCGAAGGCGGTGAGGATGCCTTTGGCCGCCTTCATGCCGCGGAGATCTTCCGGCGTGGTCTCACGACGGACGAGGATCAATTCGACGTTCGGGTTGGCGAGCCATTGCTTTTCGGCGTCGTCGGCGTGGAACACGATCTGGCCGGTCGCGGCGCCCGGACCGGCGTTGATGCCCTTGGTCAGGAAGTTCGCGGCCGCGGCCTTCTTGCCCGCTTGGTCGAACACCGGCTGCAGCAGTTGGTTCAAGTCGTCGGCCGGAATCCGCTTGGCCGAGAGGGCTTCTTGTTCGGTGATCTTGCCTTCGGTCACCATGTCGACCGCGACGCGCACGGCGGCGAAGCCGGTTCGCTTGGCGTTGCGGGTCTGGAGCATCCAGACCTTGCCTTTTTCGACGGTGAACTCGATGTCTTGCACGTCCTTGTAGTGGTTCTCAAGGATGATGCCGATCTTGTTGAGCTCTTCGAACGCCTTCGGCATTTGCTTGGCGAGCGTTTCTTCGATTCGCAGCGGGGTGCGAATACCGGCCACGACGTCTTCACCCTGAGCGTTGATCAGGTAGTCGCCGCAGTAACCGGGGACGCCGAGCGCGCCGTCGCGGGTGAGCGCGACGCCCGTGGCGCAGTCGTCGCCCAAGTTGCCGAACACCATGGCCTGCACGTTGACGGCCGTGCCCCATTCGTGCGGGATGCCGTAGGTGCGGCGATACACGATCGCGCGATCGTTCATCCAGCTGCCGAACACGGCGCCGACCGCGCCCCAGATTTGCTCCATCGGGTCGGTCGGGAAGTCTTTGCCGGTTTGCTTCTTCACGGCCGCCTTGAACTCGGTGACGAGTTCCTTGAGTTGGGCGACGGAGAGCTCGTTGTCGTTGTGGACGCCGGCGGCGTGCTTCTTCTTTTCGAGCAGTTCTTCAAACGGATCGATGTCGGTCTTCTTTTCCGGCTTCATGCCGAGCACGACGTCGCCGTACATCTGCACGAACCGACGGTAGCTGTCCCAGGCGAAGCGCTCGTTGCCCGAGGCCTTGGCCAGGACTTCCACGGTCTTGTCGTTGAGGCCGATGTTGAGCACCGTATCCATCATGCCGGGCATCGAGTCGCGGGCGCCCGAGCGGCAGGAGACCAAGAGCGGGTTTTTGTCGTCGCCCAACTTCTTGCCCATTTCCTTTTCGACTTGGGCGATGGCCGCTTCGACCTGGCCCTTGAGCTCGGCCGGGTACTTCTTGTCGTTGGCGTAGAAGTAGTTGCAGGTTTCCGTGGTGATCGTGAAGCCGGCCGGCACCGGGAGGCCGATCTTGGTCATTTCGGCCAGGTTGGCGCCCTTGCCGCCGAGCGTGTTGCGCATCGAAGCGTCGCCGTCGGTGCGGCCGGGGCCGAATGAATAAACGTATTTCTCTGCCATGGAAACGACTTCCTCGCGAAAACGAAAAGAGATGTGCTGGACGCGCTCGAGCCGGCGGCTCTGGCCGCGGACGCGGAATGCAAATCCGCGTGCGCTCTCGAGGCTCGGTTTGCGAACGCTCAAGCCGCTAGGCAAGCACTCGCGAAACTGACATAAGCGGGTCAGTCTAAAGGGATTACGCCGAACCGTCAAGGAGCCGAACCGGCCGGCGGGGGTGCGGAAATTCGGCCCGAATTGATCAAAACCGCGGGAAACAAATAGCCGGCCAAACGCAGTCGGCGCGAATTCGCGGACGAGAATTCGTAGGGTAGGTCGAGCGAAGCGAGGCCCACGCGGAATGTGGACCGAGACGGGCATGGACCGCGCCTACTCGCCGCCCGAGTTCCTGCTGCGGAAGCTGCACCGGCCCGGGATGTTCCGACCTAGAGCGCGGCTTGTCCCCGGCATAAAGTGCCCAGGTGCAAAACTTGGCGGAAACGCGAGGAACCCCCGCATGAGTTCGTTTCCGGACCTGGAGCAGATCGGCCGTGAGCTGGTCGAGCGCCTCAAATATTGGTCTGCGCCGGACGGCGAAGGCGTAGTCGCCGCGGCGCTGGATGAATGCTTGGCGCGACTCCGCGCGATCGGGCCGGAGGGTCGCGACAATCAATTGCCGAGCGACGCGCTTTGGAAGGTCGCCGGCTCGCTGTTGGAACGGGGCGATTTGCAGCGGCGGGCCCGCTTCAAGCCGCGCGGCTACGCCGGCGACTTCGAAATGCAGCGCGACTTTTGGCTCCGACGCGAATGCGATGACCCATTGGGTCGGCTGTTCGACCGGTATTTCTTGCGGCAGGAGGCGGTGGAGGCCGTGCGGGCGCGGATGGAACTGATCGGCGCGGCGATCGCCGAGCGGTTGCGGGGCGGGGGCAGGGGGGCGGGGGAGGAGTTTCGGGTGGTGAGCGTCGGCAGCGGGCCGGCGGTCGATCTGCGGCTGGCGGCGGAAGCACTCGACGACGAGGAGCGGCGGCGGCTGCGCCTGACGCTCGTCGATATCGACGAACAGGCTTTGGACTTCGGGCGCGGCGAGCTGCGCAGGCTGGTGGACGACGGGCAGATTCGCACGGTACGCGAGAATCTGTTTCGGCTGGCCCGGGGCAAACGAGGCGCGGAACTCTTGGGAGGCGCGGACTTCATCGCCTGCACCGGGCTGTTCGACTATCTGAACGACACCGACGCGGCGGCGCTGCTGCGGCTGTTTTGGGATTCGCTCGCCCCCGGCGGAACGGCCTATGTGGGAAACTTCGCCCGGCACTGCTCGACGCGGGCCTATATGGAGTGGATCGGCAACTGGTACCTGACGTACCGCACGTTCGATCAGATGACAGTGCTAGGACAAATGGCGGGGATTCCGGCGAGCCGAAGGCGCGTCGCGGCCGAGCGAACGGGGTGCGACGTGTTCTTAATTGCCGTAAAAACCGGCTGATTGACGGGGCGTATTACCAAAAGGCATTGATCATATGCAATCGATGCCTTGGACGAATCGACGCGCGAGCGCTATCCTGTAGAGGCTCCGAGCGAACGTCCGGCTCGGCGCGAGGGGCTTGTCGACGTCGCCGAGAAGGCGAGAATCGGTCGCATCTATTCGGTATTCACTCGTTTTTCATACCCGCTGTTTGAGGAGAGTTTCATGATTCTGGTCGGCCAAGAGTTTCCGAAGTTCAAGTGCCACGCCAACGTCGGCCCGAACGCCGAGTCGCTGACGACGATCACCAATGAGTCGGCGAAGGGGAAATGGAGCGTGTTCGTCTTTTATCCGAAAGACTTCACGTTTATCTGCCCGACCGAGCTCGTGGACTTCAACAAGCGTTTGAAGGACTTTAGCGATCGCGACGCGGTCGTTTACGGCGCCAGCACCGATAATGAGTACTCGCACTTGGCTTGGTGCCAGCAGCACGAAGGCTTGAAGCAGCTGAAGTACCCGCTTTTGGCGGCCCAGCGGCTCTCTCGCGACCTGGGGATTCTCGACCCGAACGAGGACGTGTGCCTGCGGGTGACCTATATCGTCGACCCGAACGGCATCGTGCAGTGGGTTTGCGCAAACGCGTTGAGCGTAGGCCGTAGCACCGACGAGGTTCTCCGCGTGCTCGACGCGCTGCAGTCGGACGAGCTTTGCCCGTGCAATTGGAAGAAGGGCGACGCGACGATCAAGGTGTAGTTTCTCCTCGATGTCCAAGCGTTTTCGGGTCGTTAGCCTCCGGCGGTTCGCCGGGGGCTAACGCTCGTTGCCGCGGAAAGCAGCAAAAAAGCTATGAGCACCGATACTTCGAGCGTTGAAGCTCTCCTGGCCCCGCTGCCCGACGCCTGCAAGGACTTGCGGCTGAATTTGTCGAGCATACTGCGCGGCACGAGCGTCGATCCGGCGACGACCTATTGCACGGCACTGGCCGTCGCCCACTTCGTGGGTGCGACGGCGCTGGCCGATGCGATTCGGGCCGATTCGGCGTCGCTGCTCAACGACGACGAAGCCGCCGACGCGCAGGCCGCTGCGGCGTTGATGGGGATGACGACCGTGTATTACAAGTCGCGCGGTCTACTGGGGAAAGCAGACTACGAGCAGATGCGGCCGAGCCTGCGAATGAACCGGATGATGAGCCCGACGTCGCGAGTGAAATATGAAGCTGCGGCGTTCGGGTGTGCCGCCGTGGCGGGCTGCGAGTCGTGCTTGAAGTCGCACGAGGCCAAGCTGCTGGAAACGGGCATGACCGAGTCGAACGTTCACGACCTGCTGCGGATCGCTGCGGTCGTCAATGGGGCCGGCATCGCGCTGGGGACGTTGCGATAGATCGCAGTCCGGCCCCGGCGCATCCCCGACAGGCTGGGCTACTTCCCGATCAGTTCGCGGAACTGCTTGAACAAATAGCTGCTGTCGTGCGGACCGGCGGAGGCTTCCGGGTGGTATTGGACGGAGAACGCCGGCACCTTCTTGTGCCGCACCCCTTCGATCGTGTTGTCGTTGAGATTGCGGTGGGTCACTTCCAAGTCGCTGGGCAGCGAAGGCTCGTCGACGGCGAACCCGTGGTTTTGCGAGGTGATCTCCACCACGCCGGTCTGCAGGTTCATGACCGGCTGATTGGCTCCACGGTGCCCGAACTTGAGTTTAAACGTCTTGGCTCCGCAGGCCAGCGATAGCAGCTGGTGGCCGAGGCAGATGCCGAAGATCGGCTTTTTTCCCAGGACGCCTTGAATCGTTTGCACGGCGTATTCGAGCGGTTCGGGATCGCCGGGGCCGTTGGAAAGGAACACGCCGTCGGGATCGGCCGCTAGCACGTCGGCCGCGCTTGCGGTGCCCGGCATCACGGTGACGCGGAACCCTTCGTCGCGCAGATAGCGGGGGATATTCCACTTCATGCCGTAGTCCAGTGCGACCACGTGCGGCTTGCCGGCGTCGTCGGCCGAAGTTTGGCTCTGTTCCAGTTTCATCCACGGACTGAGGTTTTCCGACCACTCGCGGGGCTGTGTCGGCATGACTTCGCGAACTAAATCGCGTCCGACGAGGCCCGGCGACGCTTTCGCCTTGGCGACGAGGCTGCGATCGTCGAGATCGGTCGTCGAGAGCACGCCCTTCATCGCACCGGTGATTCGCAGCTTGCGGACGAGGGCCCGGGTGTCGACGCCGTCGATGCCGACGATGTTGTACTTCTTCAAATATGCGCCGAGGTCGCCGTCGGCGCGGAAGTTACTTACGCGGCCGCTCAATTCTTTGACGACGAAGCCGGAAAGATGCGGCTTCGCGCTCTCGACGTCGTCCGCATTGACGCCGTAATTGCCGATTTGCGGATACGTCATCGTGACGATTTGGCCGCGATAGCTGGGATCGGTAAGGATTTCCTGATAGCCGGTCATCGAAGTGTTGAAGCACACTTCGCCGTCGACTTCCCCCTCGGCGCCGATCGCGCGTCCGGTGAACACCGTTCCATCTTCCAAGGCAAGCTTCGCAACTTGAGTCATTTTTTCGAGGTCGTCCTTCTGAGCAAATCGACTCGGTGTTCGGAACTGTGCGACAATCGAGCTAAGCGGCGGGACGTCGAGCATCGAGGCCCGACAGCCCAATCACGTCCTTAAACAGCGAAGTTAAAATCTGACGACTATGCCGCAGGCGACGATTGCGAACGTCGCGGCATGGCACGCGAAATTCTTAACTTCGCTACGCCGTTGAGCTTGCTAAAGTTGCCCGGTGTCCGGACCGATAGCAAATCATACGGCTGTGGGTCTCCGGATGCAGGGCAACCTGCTTTCGGGCAGCCTTGGAGGTTCCTGCCCCGGCGAGCAGGGACCTCTTTTTTTTTGCCCACGGCGGCTTAAGCCGCACTGTGTGGACCGGCAAGCTGCGACGAATTCCGCAGATTATATCGCCGCATGCAGAGGGCGACTAGGAGCCCAACCTGCGATGGCTCGGAAGTAAGAATCCCAGCGAAATCCGTAGCCCGTACGCGAACGACAACTCCGGCCGTCTAAGGCCAATAGCTGGGCCGACGGCGCAGATCGAGGAGGTTGTCCGCGGGGGTCAGTTCGTCGCCGGCTGAGACGTGGGCGGAGACGCCGCTTCGACCTTGGTCGCTTCGGACGGTGCGGGTTTCGCTTCGTTTCCCAACAAGCAACGCCCCATTTGTCGCACGGCCTGCCGAAGGCGGTTTTCGTTTTCGACGAGCGCCATTCGCAAGTAGCCTTCGCCTGCCGGGCCGAAGCCGGTGCCTGGGCTGACCGCGACGCCCCCTTCCTCCAGGAGCTTCATCGCGAACTGGAGCGTGTCCATATTCTTGAGGTACTGCTCGGGAATCTTGGCCCAGACGAACATGCCGGCCCGCGGCGGAGTTACGGTCCAGCCGATCCTGCGCAGTCCTTCGACGAGGACATCGCGCCGTCGCTGATAGAGTTTGGCTTGAGATTCGACCGCGGCTTCGGTATTCCGCAGCGCCATAATCGCCGCGATCTGCACGGCCTGGAACATGCCATAGTCGTAGTAGGCTTTGATCGTCGCCAGGGCCTTCACCATCTCCGCATTGCCGCAGGCGTAGCCGACGCGCCAGCCGGCCATGTTGTAGCCCTTGCTCATCGTCGTAAACTCGACGCCGACTTCGCTGGCCCCGGGCGCTGAAAGGAAGCTCGGCGGAACGTAGCCGTCGAATGCGACATCGGCGTAGGCGGAGTCGCTGATGACCATAAAGCCGTAACGCTTCGCCAATTTGACGACTTCGACGAAGAATTGCGGATCGACCGTCGCTCCGCTCGGATTGTGCGGATAGTTGACGATCAGCAACTTTGGCCGCGGATGCAGATGTTGGCACGTGTAGGCGACGTTTGAAAGAAACTTGTCGCTATCCGCGACGTCGAGCGTAATACAGTTCCCCGACGCCAACGCGACGGCGTACACATGTGCCGGAAAGTAGGGGGCGGGTACGATCGCCGTATCGCCGGGTCCCATCAAGGCCAAGCACATGTGGCTAAAGCCTTCCTTCGACCCGAGACAAACGACGACTTCCTTCTCAGGATCGAGACGGACCCCGTGCCGGCGTAAGTATTTGCCCGCCACTTCGCGGCGTAGGTTCAAGATGCCGATCGACTGGCTGTAGCCGTGATTGCGCGGATCGCGGGCCGCCTCAATCAGTTTGTCGATCACCGAATCGTGCGGCGGTTCCGATGGGTTGCCCATCCCTAAGTCAATGACGTCTTCGCCTGCGCGACGCTTTTGGTAAAGCGCACTATTGATCTTCGCGAACAGATAGGCCGGCAAGCGGCTCATTCGTTCGGCGAGCGTGATCTTAAACGGCTGCGATACGTCGATCGGCGACGGAAGGGGATTCTGACTCATGGCAATTTCAGACATATTCGACATGTTCGGGCGGCGCGACGGGCGACCGTCCTAAAAAGGACTAGTATTCAGAATACCCGCGCTACGACAGGTTAGGAAACGGCAGATCGGCGGCCGGTTCGCAGGCTAACGCGGCGAATTCTCATGCAAACCGCGGCGGACGGCACGAACAACCAAGGCGATTGCGGAAAAATTCACCGCAAAGAACACAAGAAACACGCCCAGTCCGCCGATTTTCGCGGCGGCTTCATGAAGCCCGGCGTGATCGAGCAGGTTGATCGATGCAACACGGCGGACTTCGCGGAGAGTTGTTGCCCCGCCGACTGCCATGAGGGCGCCGACCGATGTCGTCAGCAACCGCAGGCGACTCATCTTTTCGCCGCCGAGAGACCGTCGCCAGCCGGCTATCTGCACCCCGATGCCGACGATCGCCGCAGCCAAATAGGGTGCCGACTCCCAACTGACCAACTGGATGCGGATTTCCGATTCGAGATACCAGTAGTAGCCGCCCCCTGCGACTACGGCCGCCCCCAGGCCGGTAATTGCCATGATGGCAAGCGTGCGGGTCGTACTACGTTCGACTTCAACGCCTTCGGAATCGTCGGCCGGGGTTGGCCCCGAGGCGTTCGAGACGTCGCTGAAATGTCGTTGCCAAGCCAGCGCGAGAGCGAGTATCGGAAACGCGCCGGCGTACCAAACGAGTAGTCGCGGCATGAGTTCCCGGTCGTGGTAGAACCACTTCGGCGAAGCGAAAACCGCCGACCAAGTCGCTTGATCGCGAAGGCTCAAGAGATGATTCTCGGTCCACGACCACGCCACAAAACCGAAGCTTGCCAGAATGCCGCTCGATACGGCGGCGCGAGTTTGCGAAGAGAACTTGGGCCACAGTTTGCTCTTCTGTAAATAGAGCAAATAGAAGGCGATGATGAGCACCGGAAGGATCGCCATCCAGCGATTGAAGAGGAGTAAGTTTGCGGTATAGAACGGCTTTTGGTAGAGGATTTGCAAAAACAGCAACGGCGCTACCGCCGCCGTGATCGTTACGGCTAAGGCGATCGGCATCACATCGCGCAGCACCGCGGCGAGCGAACGTTGTGATTCAACCGGGCCCCGAATCGCCTCCCAAACACCATAAGCGGCCAAATACGTCGACCCGGCAAGCACATAGTTCATCGGCAAAACGTGCAACACGAGCGTTATGCCGTACAGCAGTAGGTAAAAGATCGTCGCTGCGGAGTGATCGAACGGAAACATTGGAATACGACCGGCGCACGAGTTAGGGGCTTGTGGGGTTCGCGACGGTGCGTGCTACGGCAATGCCGGGTGCCGTGCCGACTTCGTCAAGATGCGCTTGGATCTTCGCCAGCACGGCGGGATCGTTCGATTCTTTCCAGGTCGCCGGCTTGCCCGCCACACGCCAGCGGAGCCATTGGACGAGCGATTCCAGTTCCTCAGGCGGTCCGGCAAACGGCGGCATGAACGGCTTTGTTCGCTGCAATTGAGCGATGTTGAGACGCTGTTGTTCCGGAGTCCAGGTTTTCGTCAGCCCGAGGAGTCCGTTGGCACCGTCTTCGGTATGGCAAACCGCACACTGCATGCGATACACCTTCGCGCCGACGACGAGTTGCCTGTTTGGATAGCTTGCTTCGTCGCGAAGGGGATACGGATCGCTCGCGACCGAACCCTTCTTGCGTAGTTCAGCCGCTTCGGATTCCGTAATGGAATTGGAATAGAGCATATTGCGCACGGTGTACGGCTTGCGCATTCCTTCACGGACAAATTCGCCGCCCGCCGTTGCGGCGAGCGCCAAGACGATGAGCAATAATGACGTCGTTCCGTTGAGAAACATCCGTCGATTGATCAGCATGACCGCGGCATAGATGCCGATCAGTACGGAGGCGCCGACGCTGATCATAAGGAACATGTTCATTGCCACGCTCTCTCCGAAAACCCATTCGCGGCTGTCTTCGGGTACCACGCCGAAATACCAGGCGCCTACGACGGGCATCAGCGTCATCGGCACAAGGAAGCGGAAGGCCTGATTGAACATCGAGGCCTTTTGCTCGCGCGTCCAGTGCGGCACGAAGTTGATTATGAGACAGGCGAAGAGACCGGCCTCGGACAGCGACGAAATGGTGCGAAAGATCAACGAAGGCCAGAACGACGGATTAAACATTCCTTGCCAGACATCGTGCGTCGAAAGCCACCCGGCAGGAGTGAGTTGCCAAGAAAGGATTCCATTGATCCAAAAAAGGCTCATCCATGCCGCGAAGGAATATGTCGCGAGGAGACTGAATCGCGTGCGGTCGGTGAGACGCGTACCATAGCGATAGAAGGCGTAGCCGGCTGCGACTTCCAGGCAAAAGAAGGTCCATTCCGTCGCCCACAACCAGTGGAATTGGTCGACCATAAGACCGATCGTTCGCGGTCCGACCTGAATCGTCGTGAACCACATGCTGACGCCGGTCAGCGCACCCAAAACGAAGCTGATGAGCACGAGCCAGCGAAAGTACCCATCGACGAACTCGCGAGCTAATGCATTACGGCCGGACATGGCCAGCCGTTGAAAATAGCAAAGCAGGATACCGCCGCCGATCGCGAATTGCGCTAAGAAGACATGGATGATCCCAATCCCGCCGATCACCATGCCCTTCATCAACGGGCCGAAATCGTTGACGGGATAGAAGTAGTGATCCATGCGCCGCTTATGCTTAGGAAAATGTTGATGAGGCGCGCCTCGCGGCTTAGTCTCTTTGTGGCGTTATGCCCGCAAATTGACAAGGGGCGCAAGAGAAAAGCCCGCTTCGTTCGTTCACGAAGCGGGCTTTAAGTTCGTCGGAGACCGGTGAAATATCAGCGGTTTATGCCGGCCGGAGTCTCGAAGCTGGTTTGTACCGCGTCGGCACGAACCGCGTTCGGCGCGATTTGATCGATACTCTTGCCTTTCGACGGGGATTGTACCGTTCCGGCCACAAAGTTGTCGATTCGCGCCGTCTCGTGAAGGCGAGCGTATTCTTGAGCCATCGCGATTCGCACTTTCTTCTCGTAGACATCTTCGTAGATCAGATCTCGCACCTCGGCGAACTCGATCGGGCGAGGCTTTGTGAGGCCCTCACAGAAGAGAATGACGAACGTGTCTTGCACTTGGATAATGCCGGATAGCTCGCCCGGTTGAAGCTTGAACGCCTCTTCTTCAAGTCGCGGCTGACCTCCGTGGCGTTGGATCGGCGGAACTTCGCCTTTGAGCGCTCGGCTGACGTTGTCGATCGAATACTGCTCGGCCAGCATGCCGAAGTTTTCGGCGGTCGGATTATCGCGAGCGAGTTGCCAGACTTCTTGGGCCTTACGCATCTGGTTGTGCACAATCGCACGGCACTTCACGCGCGGGCCGTAGTTCGCCTCGAAGCCGCGTTGCAGGTCTTCGTCCGTCACTTTAACTCCGGAGGCGACCAGCTTCTTCAGCGCGGTGCTCGGCCAGACGGTATCGAAGACATATTGCTCGTATGGGATCTTTTGGACCTCGACGACTTCCTTCAGCCAGCCCTGCACGTCAGGCTCGTTGCCGCCGGGCGTTTTCGTCTTACCCATGGACAGCGCGGCCCTGGCGATTTCACCGTCGAGATCGGCTTGAGTCACTTCGACGCGGGCCTGTTGCAGCGCGTCGGTCAGGATCGCTCGGCCGATCATGCCGTCGAGCACTTCCTTGCCATGCCGCTTCGCGCATTCTTCGGCCAATTGAGACGTCGCCAAGACGCGTCCATTGACGCGTGCGGCGACATCCGGTTCTTGTACGCGACGTGCGGCATCGTTGAACACGACATCGACTTGAGATTGCGCCTTGATTTGGGCGAATAAGTCCGTCGAGGCAAGTCGCAACTTCTTGTCACGCACGCCGTCGGCCAAAACTTTTTGTACGTTGGCCAGCGGCATCTGTCGCGCCGGAAAATGATTTTCACACTTCAAGATTACGAATTGTTGTCCGACTTGGATGATCGGCGACACCGCACCTTTTTGCAGGGCGAAGGCCGCTTGCTCCAGCGCGGGATCGCCCATGTGCTTGCGAATCGGTTGAATCAAGCCCTTGGCGCTGGCGCTGTTGACGTCGACTGAATAGCGCTTCGCGAGCAGACCGAAGTCGTCCGGGCTCGCCGCCGCCTGGGCAAGTACCTTTTGCGCGGTAGGCATGTCGTTGAGCGCAATCAATCGGCATTGAACCGACGGGCCGAACTGCGTCTCGTAGGCTTGTGCGATTTCTTGTTCGGTAGGTTGAATCTGCGCTGCGGCGATCGTCTTGAGCGCCACCGTCGGCCAAATGATGTCGTTGGCGTACTGTTCGGGCGTGATGTTGCGTTCAGATTGCAGCATCTTGAGCCATTCGTCGCGAGGTACGGCAAAGCGTTCGGCCATACGGTCGATTTCTTCGTCGACTTGTTGACGCGTGATGACGATGTTGTGTTTTGCGCAGTGATCGGCGATGAGGGTGCGGTTGACGAGTCCGTCGAGAACACCTTCGCCGAATTGACGAAGACATTCCTGGGCGAGCTGCTGACGTGTGATGCGCACGCCGTTAACGACGGCGGCCGTGTCGTGATTCGGCGTCGCACTCGGCGCGCCCGCCGCCGGCGAACCCGCTTGCTGTGCGACAGGTTCCGGCTGCTGCGCGGCGGCGTCGTCGGGGCCGAGCCATCGTTTAAGCGCAAAGCAGCTGAAGACGACTCCAAACACGGCCGTAGCCGTTGCGGCATGACGCTGCCACGGCCGCAAGTTCCTCCAAAACGTCCGCAAGCGCGTCCGACTCATCGCGGTTCCTCCCTTAACCGTTGCCGCGGCCTCGTGCCGCACAGTGAATTCACGGCGGCCTGGCGACAATATCGCGACCGGCTCGTGAGGCGGGGGAGTATAGGACCGATCGAAAAAACGGGTCAAGCTCGCTTGCGCGAAGCGACGGCGAGCCATCGACCTTAAATCAGCTACGCGAGAACCGACGATTCGGCATTAAAAGGCGCGGAAGGATATGCCGGCGGTGCAGGCACTCGCAGGTTTAGGAACGCCCTAACCATTTGCGGGCGACGTCGGCCCGATTGGTGATCAGGCCGTTAAGGCCGGCTGCGGCGAGTTGTTGTGCGCGTTCGGGCTGGTTGACCGTCCAGCACCAGACCTTCAGTCCTGCGGCCTGTGCGGCGGCGATCGCTTCGAGTTGCAGATCCTTATCGGCCCAACCGACGACTTCCGAACCGATTTCCTTTGCTTCGGCGATCTTCGCGGCGTCGAGCGGCCCTTTGCCTAAAAGGCCTGTCACGATATCCGCATTGAGCTTTCGCACGTTGCGGATGTAGTCCCAATCAAACGCTTGAACGATCACGCGATCTTCGACGCGTTTGCGTTTGAGGAGTTCGACGCACGTTTTCGCGTCGCCGTCTTTGCGTTCCACCATGCAGCAACTGCCGGCGAGAATCGCATCGAGGGAAGCGTCGAGCGTCGGTAACGGCGTACCCGCGAATTGTGCCCCGAACCAGGTGCCGGCGTCGAGTTCGGCGAGTTGCGCCGCGGTCTTAGTTCCTATCAACACATCCTTCAGGCCGAAACGTGTGAAGGAGTCCGTCGTGCGGTCGAGCTTTTCATCGTGAATGACGATCGGAATCCCGTCCGACGAATGCCGATAATCGAGCTCGATGAAGTCGGGTTTGTACTCAAGCGCCGCTTGGAAAGCCGGAACTGAATTCTCGGGGAATGCCTCCGGCAATCCGCGATGTGCGATGACGAGGGTGCCGGGGCGGTTAATAAGTTCCCGGGCCGACGGCCGAGAATGTGAGTCGGATTTCTTGTCGGCCGCGAATGCGGATGTCATGGCGGTCGCCGCCCCGAGGCCCATTACTCGCAAGAAGTCGCGTCGCGTTGAATTCATTCGCCCGTCACTAAGCTGGATCAATTCCGAACGCCGCCCGAAAACAAGCACGCGTCCGGCCTACTCTTCCATCACTTCCGCTTCTTTCGCTTTGGCCATCGCGTTGGCCTTTTCTTCGTACTGCTTTGTCAATTCTTGAACGTCTTCCTTGGCCTTGTCCCGATCGTCTTCCGACAGTTGCTTATCTTTCTCGGCTTGTTCGACGGCCTTGTTGCCGTCGCGGCGAACGTTGCGAACGGCGACCTTGGCTTCTTCGGTCAGTTCTTTGATGCGGGACACCAGTTTGCGACGTGTTTCCGTCGAGAGCGGCGGCACGTTGATGCGGATCATGCGACCGTCGTTTTGCGGATTGAAACCGAGCCCGCTGGCGATGATGGCCTTCTCGATGTCTTTGATCGTCGTCGGGTCGAAGGGACGGATAACGATTTGTTGCGGCTCCGGAGCGCCGATCGACGCAAGTTGCTTGATCGGAGTTTGCGACCCGTAGACTTCGACGCGGAGCGAATCGACGAGGCCCGGGTTGGCCCGACCGGTTCGAATGCCCATCAGCGCGTGCTTCAACACGCTCAAGGCTTTTTCCATGCGTTCTTCCACGTCCATCAAGATTTCGTCGGCGCTCATGGCTAATCTCGTCGCTTAAAGGTGTCGCTCCGTAGTTCCGTTGCGGGGCGATCGTGAGTCGCCCGATTGTTTAACGCAGATCGGCCCCGGCATAAAGTGCCGGAGCAAGAATCGGCTAGGTGCGCACCACGGCGCGGCTGCTAATGACCGTACCTAAGCGCTCACCTTGGACGGCTCGTTCGATGTTGCCTTCTTTCCGATAGTTGAACACCAAGATCGGCATGTCGTGCTCCATGCATTGCGTGATGGCGGTCGGATCCATGACGCGAAGCTTTTGCTCAAGTACGGCCGAGTAGGTCAGCTCGCTGTAAAGCATGGCATGCGGATTCTTTTCCGGATCTTCGCTGTAGACGCCGTCGACCTTCGTCGCCTTTAGCAAAACCTCGGCTTCGACTTCCAAAGCCCGCTGCGCTGCGGCGGTGTCGGTCGTCACATACGGATTACCCGTACCGCAGGCAATGATGACGACGCGTCCCTTTTCCAAGTGGCGGCGAGCGCGGCGACGAATGTAAGGTTCGGCGATCGGCTCCATCTTGATGGCCGTCATCAACCGCACCGCGCAACCGAGAGATTCGAGCGCGTCTTGCAGGGCAAGCCCGTTGATGACCGTGGCGAGCATGCCCATCTGATGGGCCGTCGCTTCGTGAATGCCTTCTCCGGCGGTGCTCTTGAATTGAGCGCCGCGAAGAATGTTGCCGCCGCCCGTGACGATCGCCATTTGCACGCCCGAGCGCTGGGCTTGCGCGATCTGTCGGGCGGTATGCATCGCGACGTCCATGCTGATGCCGCGTTCGCCGGCGTGGCAGAAGCTTTCGCCGGAGAGTTTCAGCAAGACGCGGCGACGGGTCGTGCCCGCGCTCGGAGAACCCGTCGAACCGCCCATGAACGTCACCTTTAGCTAATTAGGCTTTGCCGAGCTTCCAGTTTACGAAGCGCTTGATCTTGGTATTCTTCGACTTCAAAAGTTTGTCTACGGTCTGCTCTTGGTCTTTTACGAACGGCTGTTCGAGCAGGACCCGCGCCGAATAGAAGTTCTTCATCCGGCCTTCGATCATCTTGGCGATGATATTGTCCGGCTTGCCTTCCTTACGAGCCTGATCGGTGAGGAAAGCTCGTTCCTTTTCGACTTCAGCCGGGTCGAGTTCTTCCTTCGTAACGGCCAAGGGGCTGGTGGCGACGATATGCATCGCGATATCTTTCGCGACCACCGGATCGGAACCTTCGAATTCGACCAGCGAACCGAGATCGCCTGTCGCGTGAACGTAGCCGACGACGGTACCGGCGTATTTCACGAAGCGACCGATGTTGAACACTTCGCGGAGTCGGTTGAACAAGTCGTCTTTTTGCTCCAGCAGCGTGCCCGGTCGGCTCGACGACTTGAGCTTGAGAAGCTCGTCGGCGGACTTCACAGCGGGATTCGTCGCCAGGGCTTTGGCGCAATCTTCGGCGAACTGGCGGCAGTCGGGACCGTTGGCCACCGGCGCACTTTCGCAGAGAATTTCGACCAGCGCCCCTCCCTTGTCGTCGACGAACACCCCGATGCGGCCGAACTCAGTGTCGCGGCCGAGGCGTGTGGCTTGGACTTTGCTGCCCTTCTCGCGCAAGATCTGGATCGCCTTGGCCTTGTCGCCGCCGGCCTCGACCAGGGCGGCTTTGCAATCCATCATCGGTTGACCCGTCTCATCGCGCAGCGCTTTAACGGCCGCGGCCGAAATTTCCGCCATTGTTTGACTCCCAACTAATCTTGAATTCTCTGTGAAATTGAGGCGACGTAGCCCGGCCAAAATAAGCCTGGGGCAAAGCGCCCGCCGCCGATCGTCGATGACGCAGCACGCAAAAGGTCGGCTTACCCCCGGCATAAACTGCCGGGGGAAGGCGTTCTAAGCGCTAATCCTTGTCCGGCGTTTCCGGGCTAACGTAGGCCGCCGCGCCCGAAGCATTTTGCGGAGCGTATTTCGCGGCGTTTTGCTTGCCTTCAATGATCGCCGACGCCAATTGGTTGACGACTAATTCGATCGAGCGAATGCTGTCGTCGTTGCCTGGAATCGGGAGATCGACCAAATCCGGATCGCTGTCGGTATCGATCAACGCGACGGTCGTGACGCCCATCTTGCGGGCTTCGAGCACGGCGTTCTTCTCCTTCTTCGGATCGATGATCACCATGCACTCCGGCAGACGGGTCATCGTGCGCATCCCGTTCAAGTTGCGGAACATCTTGCGGTATTCACGATTGAGCGAAGATTGCATCTTCTTCGAGTACTCGTTGAACTTGTCGCTGTTCTTCAGCGATTCCAGTTCTTCCAAGCGAGCCAAGCGGCTCCGAATCGTGCGGAAATTGGTGAGCGTTCCCCCCAGCCAACGATCGTTGACATAAGGTTGGCCGCATCGCAAACCTTCGCGTTCGACCGTTTCGGCCGCTTGGCGCTTCGTGCCGACGAATTGAATCAAGCTACCTTGGGCGGAGACTTGCGTGAGATACTTCCGAGCGCGAATGAGTCCGCGGATTGTTTCGCGGACATCGATAATATGAATCAGGTTGCGGCGGCCGTAGATGTACGGACGCATCTTCGGGTTCCATCGGCTGGCACGATGTCCGAAATGCACGCCGGCTTCGATCAACTGCTTAACGAGTTCTGACGACACGGACGACTCCTATTCTTATCTAGGCACACCGGCAAAAGTCCCCCCTTCTCGATCGACTTCCGCAACTTGCGGAATCGAAGCGAAAGGCGGGCGTCCGGCGTTCACACGGGCAGCGGTCGGGGTTAAATCGACATAAGTCGCGTCGAACTGGACCGTTCAGTTCGGCGTAGCCCCTTATCGTAGCGGCCGTGGGAAAATGCGTCAATCGACGCTAAGTCGAGAAGCGGCCACGCCTTAGTAAGCCGATTCCGTCGGACTAAGTGCCTGTGCCGACGAGGAGGCGACGCGGCTGGTACTGCGGTGCTGCGCTCGAAGTTTCTAGGAAGCTTGCGAAGGCTTAGCCGGATAGAACTTGGCGCGAAACGCGCAATACACCGCCAAGACGGCCAGCGTAGCGTGCACGGCCACGTAGACGTAACGGTGATTTAAAGTTTCTAGCAATCCCATGAGAGCGAACATGAGGCCGATGGCGGCGTGGACTTTCCAGCCCAGGTTTGCGGCCCAGTTACCGTAGTTCATCGCCCAGTCGCGACGAAAGTGTCGGACGGCCAGTCCGACGGCGAGTCCGATCAATACGGCGGGCAACAAGGTAAGGAGTTGGGCGGACATGGGCGTCTCCGGCGGAAATAGTCTGTAATTGGGTGATTTGCGGAACAATTTGCCAAGCGTCGATGCGCTCGAATTGTTACCAATGTCTCGGCCCGCGATATTTCGAACGCCAAATAAAAGAGCCCTCGCCGGTCGGGGGAGGGCTCATCGAATGACTGCGTGCGCGGTAATCGGCCGTTCTTCCGCTAGCGAACCGCCTCCGTCGCTTCCGCCATACTTCCTTTCTTCATCGCGAAGTAGGAATACATCGCCGCCGCCGCGCCGTAGACTGCGACGCCGAACCAAAAGCGATCGTAAACCGCGAAAGCTCCCAACACGCCGAACACGACGGCGAACGCCGTGTGGCCGGTCTTATCGAGAGAGCCGAGCCACTTGGCATAGCGCTCGACAGTCTGCGGATGCTTGATGAGCAGATACGCCGAAACCGACACGAGCACGGCCGCGCACAACACGGCCAACATGACGAATTGATACAACATACGGCTCTCCCGGCGCCGGTGCTTCGGAGAGGCGATATCGCCGGGAAGCAAAAGCGCAATGACTTGGTAATTCGAAACCGATTACCGGCCAAAGCGCAAAATTCGGAAGAGCGTTACGGAAATCCGCGTCGGCGGCGGGCTAGCCGATCTTGTCTTTACCCATGTACTTGCGCAACACCTCCGGGACGACGATCGTGCCGTCGGCCTGTTGATAGTTTTCCAGGACCGCGATGATCGCGCGGCTCAGTGCCACGGCGGTGCCGTTTAGCGTGTGCGCGAAGTGCGTTCCCTTTTCGCCTTTCTTCTTGTAGCGAATGCCGAGGCGGCGGGCCTGATAGTCGGTGCAGTTGCTCGTGCTCGTGACTTCGCCGTATTCGCCGCCGTCGCCGCGGCCGGGCATCCAGGCTTCCAGGTCGTATTTGCGGTAGGCCGGTCCGCCGAGATCTCCGGTCGCCGTGTCGACCACGCGGTAGGCGATGCCGAGCCCGTCGAAAATGCGGCATTCCAGTTCACAGAAGTACTCAAGCATCGCGTCGCTTTGTTCCGGCAGCGTGAAAGCGAACATCTCGACTTTTGTGAATTGATGCACCCGATAGAGTCCGCGCGAGGCGCGTCCGCCCGCCCCGGCTTCGGTGCGGTAACAATGGCTGATGCCGCACATTTTGATCGGGAACGATTCTTCTTCGAGGATCGTATCGGCGAAGTATCCGCCAAGAGTGATCTCCGCGGTGGCAACGAGACTCAAGTCGCTGTCGGCGATGCTATAAATCTGAGTCTCCGGGCCGCGCGGAATATAACCCGTGCCGTGCAAAACTTCGTTGCGGGCCAAGTCGGGCGTAATCGTCGGGGTGAACCCTTCGCCGATGAGCAGGTTCACCGCGTACTGTTGCAGTGCGAGTTCGAGCAGGACCGCGTCGTTCTTGAGGAAGTAGAAGCCTGCGCCCGTCGTTTTCGCTCCGGCGTCGAAGTCGATGAGTTTGAGCTTCTCGCCAAGTTCCACATGGTCGCGCGGCTTAAAATCAAGCTTCGGCGGCGCGTGCTTGCCTTTACGCACTTCGAGGTTGGATTGGTCGTCGCCCCCCACCGGAGCTTGGGGGTGCGACATGTTCGGAATGGTTCGCTGCACGGCGTCAAGTTCGGCCTCGATCGCGGCGAGTTTCTCCGCCGCCGCCGTGGTTTGGTCGCGAAGTTCACGCCCCTTGGCTTTCAACGCTTCGCGCTCTTCAGGCTTCGCCTTGCCGATCGACTTTGCCGCTTCATTGGCTTGCCGATTGAGCTCGTCGACTTCGTGCTGCAGCTTGCGCCGCTCCGTTTCCAATGCGACGAACTTGCCGATGTCGGCCTTCGAATTGCGACGTATACAGTTCTCTTCAACAAGAGAAGCGTTTTCGGCAATGAATTTTCGGTCGAGCATAATTCTGGTGTTGAGACTTCAGGGGTCGCGGTTTGGGTTGAAGAGGAGGGACGCAATGCCCTTAAAACCTGGTCGTTTTAATGCTTCAGTTTGCCGAGTTCTTCCCAAAGCGCGGCGCTCGATTTGATGCCGCGGTGGAAATCGGCGAGATGGAATTTTTCGTTAGGGCTGTGCGTGTTGTCGTCGTTGAGCCCCCAGCCGAGCAGTAAGGTATCGACTCCCAGAAGATCATGAAAGGTGGAGACGACCGGGATCGAGCCCCCTTCGCGAATGAAGACGGGCTTGCGGCCGAAGCCGTGCTCGACGGCACGCACCGCGGCGGACATGTACGGACTTTCGAGCGGTACGACGACGCCCGGCGCGCCGTGGTAGGCGATCAATTCCATCTTGATTCCGGTGGGGCAACGCTGGAGTAGAAACTGTTGCAGCGAGGACTTGAGTTTCTCCGGATCTTGTTTCGGCACGAGCCGAAAACTGAACTTCGCAGATGCCTTGGCCGGCAAAACGGTTTTGGCCCCTTCGCCTTGGTAGCCGGACGTGAGCCCGTTGACGTCGCACGTGGGCCGTGCCCAGCGGCGTTCGATATTCGTGAAGCCGGTTTCGCCGCGCAAGGCGTCGACGCCGATCGCTTGCATGAACTCGGCTTCGTCGTACGCCAAGTCGGCGAATTGTTTGCGCTCGCGATCGGAAAGCGGCGCGACGTCATCGTAGAAACCGGGGACTTGTACCCGCCCTTCGTCATCGATCAGCGCGGCGAGCATTTTGGCGAGCGCGTTGGCCGGATTGGCGACCGCACCGCCGAACACCCCGGAGTGTAAATCGCGATCGGGGCCTTGCAGCTTGAGTTCGAAGTAGCTGATGCCGCGCAACCCATAGGTGATCGCCGGCGAGCCGGGGCCGAACTGCGAGGTGTCGCTGATGACGCACACGTCGCACTTCAACTTGGCGGCGTTGTCGCGAATGAAGCCGTCGAGGTGCTCGCTTCCGACTTCTTCTTCCCCTTCAATGAGATACTTGACGTTTACCGGCAATTTGCCGACCGTTTTGATCCACGCTTCCACGCTCTTCACGTGCGTGAACATCTGCCCTTTGTCGTCGGTGGCGCCGCGGGCATAGAGATTGCCGTCGCGTCGCGTCGGCTCGAACGGCGGCGTCGTCCAAAGGTCGAGCGGGTCGGGCGGTTGAACGTCGTAGTGGCCGTAGACGAGTACCGTCGGAGCCCCCGGCGCCCGGCAGTGCTCCGCGTAGACGATCGGATGGCCGGCGGTTTCGCAGACCTCCGTGGTCAGGCCAAGGTTGCGAAACTGTCCTGCGACCCACTCGGCCGCGCGGCGCACGTCGGCTTTGAACTTGCTGTCGGCGCTGACGCTCGGAATTCGCAGCAGCTCACAAAGTTCGTCTTCGTAGCGAGCGGCATTTTTCGAAAGAAAATCGTCGACGGCCTGCGGCATGCGTGAATCTCCGTAAATTGCAGGTTCCGAAGCGAGCTAATATAATGCCTTCCGTCGCGAATGGATACGAGCCTCGCGGTCGGGTTTGAAAGTGAAAGCGACGGCTCCGGATCGTACGGAGCGCCGGGTTTTGGCCGTCGGAGGGAGTTGCCGTGTCGAACGATTCAGCCGCCGCCGTCGCCGTGCCTGATGTCGAGGAAGTCGTCGAGGCCGAGTCGAAGCACGCCGATCCGGATAAAAAGCGAAAGAAGCAGCCGCGGTATCATGTCGTTCTTTGGAACGACGACGATCACAGCTATGAATACGTGATCGTCATGTTGATGGAACTGTTCGGGCATCCGCCGGAGAAGGGTTATCTGCTGGCAAAAGAGGTTGACTTGCACGGCAAGGCAATCGTGTTGACGACCACGCTTGAGCACGCGGAACTCAAACGAGATCAAATTAAGGCGTACGGCAAAGATCCGAACATTCGTGCCTGCCAAGGCTCCATGTCGTCGACGATCGAAGCGGCGCCGGAGTAAACGCGAAAGTCAAATGCAGAAAGCAAAACGATGATTGCGATGTGGTCCGCCTAAACGTGCCGGTTTTTGTGCTTTCTAGCTGCCGACTTTTTTCCATGCCGATTCTACGAACTGCGACTCTCGGGTGCCGCGTCAATCAATACGAAACGGAGTTCGTGCGCCAGGGGCTGGAACGCGTCGGCTTTCGCGATGCGCTTGAGGAAGAGGCGGCTGATTTGTGCATTGTGAATACGTGCACGGTTACCCACGAGGGTGACGCAAAGAGTCGGCAAACGATTCGGCAGCTGGCCAAACGCAATCCCGACGCGCGCATCGTCGTCATGGGATGTTTCGCGACGCGGGCCCCTGAGGAAGTCGCGGCTTTGCCGAACGTCGCGGAAGTCATTGCGGATAAACGTGAGCTTCCCGATTTTTTGCAGCGTTGCGGCGTCGTTGACGTGCCGACCGGGATCACGCGGTTCGATGGCCGCCGTCGAGCCTATGTGAAAGTGCAAGACGGCTGCATTCTTTCCTGTACGTTCTGCATCATACCGTCGGTGCGGCCCGGCTTGCGCAGCCGGCCGGTCGAGCACATCGTCGATGAAGTGCAAGCCTTGGTCGCGGGCGGTCACCGCGAAGTCGTTCTGACCGGGATCCATTTGGGACATTACGGCATCGATTTCAATCAGGGCCGTGCGAAGACGGATTGGTTGCGCCTTTCGCACTTGCTGGAACGACTCGCGAATCTCGAGGGTGAGTTTAGGATTCGTCTGTCAAGCATCGAAGCGACCGAAGTAACGCGCGAGTTGATCGCCGTGATGGCGAAATATCCCGAGCGCATCTGCCCGCACCTGCACGTGTCGATGCAGAGCGGCTCGGATACGGTTTTGCGCCGTATGCGGCGACGATGGGGCGCGCAGCGATTCGTCGATCGCTGCCGGCTGTTGCAGGACTCACTCGATCTGCCTGCGCTGACGACCGACGTCATCGTCGGGTTTCCCGGTGAAACGGAGCAGGAGTTTGCCGAGACGCTCGCCGTCTGCGAACGCGTCGGATTTTCGAAGATTCACGTTTTTCCTTTTAGTGCCCGCCAGGGAACTGACGCGGCGACGATGTTCGATCAAATATCGCCTCCCGTGAAACAGCGGCGGGTTGCGGAATTGGAGTCGCTGGCGGATTCGCTCCGAGATCGTTATCACGCGGCGCTGTTCGGTCGTCGGCTGCAACTTCTCGTCGAGGGCCGGCTTGTGGATCGCGAAGGCGTCGTTGCCGGCACCGCATGTCGGTATGCCCAGATGGAGCTTTCGGCGGAAAATTTTCATGGTCGGCTGCCGGAACGCAGTACGCTCGTCGAGGTTGTCGCCGGCCGATCGTCGGCCGGTCGAGTCGAGGCCTTACCGCCGGCGGGGTCTCTCTAGACCCGTCTTAGTGATCGCGCCGCGACATGCTGGGTTATCACATGCGGGCTGGTCTAGTGACATCGCCGGCCATCTGCTAAAGTCCCGCCCCGATCGGACCGCCGACCTCGGTGGGCACGCAATTTTGAGGAGCCTGCGACGGATTGCAGGCTCGTTTTGAACGTCAGGGATCTACGACATGTTTCGCATTTTTGCGTTTCAGGCCATTGCCGCGGCCATGACGTTGTCGATCGCCGCAGTAGCGGCTCACGCACAGTCGCCGTTGGGCAAGCTGAATCTGTTCAAACACATTGAGGCCGATGTAAACAAGGATTATGCGCTTGCGGAGAGCAACGGCCCTTGGCTGATCCTATGTTCGTCCTTCACCGGCGAAGAAGGCGAACAACAAGCAAAACAACTCGTGCTGGAATTGCGCCGTGAATACAAGCTCACGGCGTTCACTCACGAAATGAATTGGGACTTCAGCGGTAAAGTGACCGGCCGCGGCGTCGATCGCTACGGCCGGCCGAAGCAGATGAAATATGAGAAGGACGGTCAACGACAAGAAGTCGCCGTGTTGGTCGGTGATTTTCCTTCGGTCGATGATCCGGAAGCACAGCGCATTCTCGAGAAAATTCGCTACCTAAAGCCGCTATGCCTTGATCCCGAACGGCTCAGTAAAGCCGGCCAAAAAAGTGCGCTTGCGCTGGCCAACTGGCGTCAGCTGTCGTCGCAGTTGTTGTCGAAAGACGAGGAACTGAAACGTCGCGGCCCGATGGGCAAAGCGTTCATGGTGACTAATCCCATGATCCCCGAAGAATACTTCAAACCGAAGGGGATCGATCCGCTCGTCGAAAAAATGAACGAGCCGATCGAGCACAGCTTGTTGAAGTGTCCTGGGAAATACAGCGTCAAAGTAGCGACGTTTACCGGCTCTGCGATTACGCTTCCCAAAGAGATCGAAGCCGTAGAGCAAGGAAAAAAGCAACTCCGCAGCAAATTGGAGCAAGCCGCGCTCGACGCCCACAAAATGACGCTGGCGTTGCGGGCCAAAGGTTATGAAGCCTATGAGTTTCACGATCACGGCGCGAGCCTCGTGACGATCGGCAGCTTCGAAAATGTCGGCACGCCGCGCGAGGACGGGAAGATCGAGATTAACCCGGAGATCCACAAGATCATGCAGACATTCGGCGCGACGCCGACCCAGCTCGGCGGCAAGACGAACTACGCGCCCAAGAACATCGTGAATATTCCGTTCGACGTGCAACCGCTCCCGGTCGAAGTGCCCCGGCGTTCGATTTCCTCCGCCTACGATCGCGATCGATTGAGCTCGCGGTAACGGCGGCGAAGTTCGAATGCGATGCGAGCGCCGGGAAACTCGGTTCGGTCTCTTCATCATTCGCGGGCGATCGTTCATAATCCCGCAATGTCACCCACTCTGGTCATCGGCAGCGGCAACAAGAAAAAAGGGCGCGAGCTTTCCGAACTTGTCGGGCCGCTCGGTATCGCCGTCCTGACGCTCGCCGATTTCCCTCGTTTGCCCCCGGTTGACGAGACCGGTCGAACGTTCGCCGACAACGCCGCGTTGAAGGCCGTCGGATATGCCCGACAACTCCGGCACTGGGTGTTGGCCGACGACAGCGGGCTCTGCGTCGACGCGCTCGGCGGGCTCCCCGGAGTCGACTCCGCGCTCTACGCCGGCAGGCACGGCGACGACGAAGCCAATAACGACAAGCTGCTTGCCGAACTCGGGGACGCGCCGCCCGATCGACGCACTGCATACTATGTGTGCCATGTCGTTCTTGCCGATCCGGCGGGCGCGATTCGGTTTCGTACGGAAGACTACTGTCGCGGCCGCATCGTTCGCGAGCGCGACGGCTCCGGCGGCTTCGGCTACGATCCGTTGTTCGAAATCGTCGAATATCACCGCACGTTCGGTACCTTAAGCCCGGCCGTCAAGGCGTGTATTAGTCACCGAGCGCGCGCGATGCGAAAGCTGCTGCCGATGCTGGAGCAACTCGCGTCGACCGGGGCGCTCGGTTAGATTAGCCGGCTGGTCGATCTCTCAAGAGCAATCAGCGGAGTTGCCGAGATGTTCCTGCCGTTGCGAATTTGCCTTGCCGTCAGCCTAACGCTCTGGGCGACGTCCCTTGGGGCCGAAGAGCCGCGCGTGTGGGCCGACAAAAACCTCGGCGAACTGCTCGACGTTTACAAATACTTCCACTCTCATCCGGAACTGTCGCTCTTCGAAAAGGAAACGGCGGCTCGGTTGGCCGAAGAGTTGCGAAGAGCGGGCTTTGAGGTGACTTCCGCCGTCGGTGGACACGGCGTCGTCGCGCTGCTCAAAAACGGCGCCGGTCCCTGCGTCATGTTCCGAACCGATCTCGACGCCTTGCCCGTCGAAGAAAAAACCGGGCTGGTCTATGCGTCGACCGTGAAGGTACCGGCCGCCGAAGGGGGAACGACCGGCGTTATGCACGCTTGCGGTCACGACATGCATATCGCCAATGTCGTCGCCGCCGCACGCTATATGGCGAGCCATAAGGATCGTTGGACCGGGACGTTGATGCTAATCGGCCAGCCTGCGGAAGAGCGTGGCTTGGGCGCGAAGGCGATGCTGGACGACGGTCTCTTTACGAAATTTCCGAAACCCGATATTGCGCTGGCGCTGCATTGCGACCACCGATTGCCGACCGGCAAGGTCGCGGCCTTGGCCGGATACATCTTGGCGAGCGTCGACAGCGTCGACGTCGCGATCTACGGCAAAGGGGGACACGGCGCATATCCTCAGAATACGGTCGACCCGGTCGTCGTCGCTTCTCACTTCGTCGTCGACCTACAGTCGATCATCGCGCGCGAGTTGAAGCCGGGCGTGCAGGCCGTGATCACCGTCGGTTCAATTCACGGCGGAACGAAGCACAACATCATCGGCGACGTTTGCAGGTTGCAACTGACCGTACGAAGCTATTCGGCCGAAGTGCGCAAGCACCTACTCGAAGGTATCCGCCGAAAAGCCAAAGCCGCCGCAGCGAGTGCGGGGGCGCCGGAGCCCAAAGTCGTGGTGGGCGAAGGAATGCCGGCCACGTTCAACGATCATGATCTTACCGCTCGCATGACTTCGACCTTCCGGCGCGTCTTGGGAGATGAGAACGTCGTCGACGTGGAACCATCGATGGGAGGCGAAGATTTTAGCCTGTACGGGCTCGCAGGCGTTCCCGCATGTATGTTTCGACTGGGAACGATCGACGCCGAGCGATTGGCAGGCTACAAGCGACTAGGTCTCGAGCCGCCGTCGTTGCATTCGCCGCTCTATCATCCCGACGCAGAGCCGGCGTTGCGAACCGCAATCACGGCAACATGTTCGGCGCTGTTGGAACTCATGCCTTCGACAAAATCGGCCCCCTCCGCGGCAGGAAGGTAGAATGGAAGTTCCCGAAATCCCACTTTCGTAATCGAGTGTTTTTGCCGGTGCGTCCGAATCGAAGCGGCATAGTGATGGTGGCAGGCTACGTTGCAATTCTCGGCGCGACCTGTTTTGGGCTTGAGACGGCGCGGCATCGAACGATTGCGAACCTCGGAAATCCCGCAGCGGGAGCGGAGTGGAATGTCTGGCGGAAAGAAACAATTCGGCAAAGCGGCGGCACAGGTCCCGTGTTTCGCCGGCCGGCAAAAGCGACGGAGCCGCCGATGTTGATTCTCATGCGAGATTACTATCCCGCCGTCGCGATAACGTCGGGCGTCGCTGCGACGGTCTTCTATTGGTTTCTGGCGATTGTCGCTCGTGGAAGTCTGAACCGAACCGGACGAACAACTCCTTCTCACGCCTCGTCGGAAGGAATGCGCCGCCGATGACCGACGAAAAAAAGTTGAACGAGCCGGCCGTTGAGATCGCGGTTCCTACGCCGCCGACGCCTGAAGTGTTCGGCAAAGGTGCAGGCAATTCGTCGACCATGGTAGTTCGGGGCGATACGCCGGAGTCGAAATCCGGTACCTCGGCTAGTTCTCAATCCTCAGGTAATTCGCCTCTCGGTGAATTGAAACCTTGGTCCGGTTTCGACGATGGTGCCACGGCGGCGTATAGCGGGCCTGCGACGACCGGCAGCGTGCCAAGCGCGGGTTCGTTTCCGCGAACCGCCACACCGGTACCGCTGGCTTGGCGGAGTTGGCCGGTCGCCGATTCCGTGTGGGAATTGTTATCGATCACGGCTTTGGTCGTACTTACGCCGCTAGTCGTTTGGGGCATCACTGGGCAGCGGGCGGCAACGCTCGGCTGCGCGCTTGCCGTGCTGTTTCTGTGCGCTCGCTATTACGTCCCGACCCAAATCGAACTCAACGCCTTGGGTGTTACCACGAAAGTATTCGGTCGCTCACGTCGAATACCTTGGATTGCAATCGATCGTTTCGTGATTGGACGACGGGGGGTATTTCTCACTTCGGCAGGAGCGCCGCTCGAAGTCTTCCGTGGACTCTATTTGCCGTGGGGCGGCCATCGCGAACAGATTCTCGGAGCGCTTCGCTACTACTTGCCGCATGGGCAAGACTGCGAACTCGGATAGACGCCGATAACCTGCGCATCAGTCGCTCTTTAAGGGCGATTCTTGTTCAGGTGCCGGCGCCGGGAGAAAGGGTTGTCTTTCCCGGCGGACGGCCGGCGAGGGCTAGCGGGGCGTTGGAATGCTGTTTGCATATCGGATCGGCAAGCTCCGTTTTTATGATGTCCACATCGGTGTATCCCGACGGAAATCCGATGTCGCTCAGGAGGAATTCCTATGCAACGCCTTCTCGGAATTGCCGTCGTCGTCGCTTCCGGACTGATGAAACTCTCGATTGCCGCCGGACCCGCCGACGAAGTGATCGAAGGCCGCATCGCCGCCGCAAGCAGGAGTTCGATCACGATCGTCGATAAGCAAGGTGAGAACCTGCTTGTACTGTTGGCGGCCGACTGTAAAGTCGTTCGAGACGGTAAACCGAGCGAACCGATGATGCTCGGCGTGGGCGACCGCGTTCGAGTGACGACTTCCGATATCGGCGGCAAACTAACGGCTAGCCACGTCGAAGCCTTTAGCGTTCAGCGATCTCTTAGGCCCGTCGATCGGACGAGTTGTGCGGGGCGGCGAAGGTGACGTTTTCACGCGCGAAAAGACATGCGGCGCGATGTGCGTCGTTAGTCGCGCCGATTTCAATTAGCGAAGGCGGACTCTCGCGACAAACGTCGCGGACGATGGGACAGCGATCGGCGAATGGACAACCTGGATAAAGGCGATCGGGAGCAGGAACGTCTCCGGTGAGCACGATCCGTTTGCGCATTCGTTCGACCACGGGATCGGCGATCGGAACCGCCGAAAGCAGCGCTTGCGTGTAGGGATGACGGGGATCGCGATATACGTCGTCGGCATTCCCGATTTCGACGATCCGTCCCAGATACATCACGCCGACCCAATCCGAGATGTGGCGTACTACGCTGAGGTCGTGTGCGATGAATACGTACGCAAGTCCGAGCTTTTGTTGTAGCTCATCGAGCAAATTGACGACTTGAGCTTGAATCGAGACGTCGAGCGCCGATACCGGTTCGTCGCAAAAGATGATCTTCGGTCGCACCGCGAGCGCCCGCGCAATGCCGATGCGTTGGCGTTGGCCGCCGGAGAATTCATGCGGATAGCGATTGAGAAATCTTGGATTGAGTCCTACGAGTTCCAGTAATCGCAGCACCTCGAGTTCGCGATCGCGTTTTGATAGATCCGAGAAAATCACGAGCGGCTCGCCGACGATGCGCCCTACCGTCATTCGCGGGTTCAACGAAGCGAAGGGGTCTTGAAAGATCATTTGCATATCGCGACGCACTTCTCGCATCGCCGATTCTTTCAAGTTCTTGATCGACCGGCCGTTTAGTAGGATTTCCCCTGCGGTCGGCCGCACCAAATTGAGGCAAGCCCGAGCGAGAGTGCTCTTGCCGCAACCGCTTTCGCCGACCAAGCCGAGCGTCTCTCCCTCGCGCAGCGAAAAGCTGACACCGTCGACGGCGCGCACGGCACCATGAATCGGGCGTAATAGCGAGCCGCGACGAAACGGGAAGTGGACCTTGAGGTCGCGAACTTCCAATATCGAGGAGCCGGGTGTCATGGCCGCACCTCGGCGGAACGGGGAGCGTGCGTCGGCGCCGAAACGACATCGACGTGGCACGCGAAACGACTACCCACGTCACTGGGCCTTAACAACGGGCGTTCGCTCGCACAGCGGGCGATTGAGAACGGGCAGCGAGGTTCAAAGATGCAGCCGGCGGGAAGATGAACTAGGTCCGGCGGCTGGCCCGGAATCGGCTCAAGACGGCTGCGGCCTCCGGAGTCGACGCGAGGACGTGAGTTCAAAAGTCCGAGCGTATAGGGATGTCGCGGCGAATGAAACAGTGCGTCGACGTGCGCCTCTTCGACGATCCGGCCGCCGTACATGATGTTGATCCGACGGCAGCTATTGGCCATCACGCCGAGGTCGTGCGTAATTAGGATCACGGCCGTTCCTTCCTCACGCTGCAGTTCTTGCAACAATTCGAGGATTTGCGCCTGGATGGTCACGTCGAGTGCGGTCGTAGGCTCGTCAGCGATGAGCAATTCCGGCTTACACGAGAGCGCCATGGCGATCATCACGCGCTGTCGCATGCCGCCGGAAAACTGGTGCGGATACTCGTGCACTCTGCGACCGGCGGCGGGAATGCCCACCCGCTCCAGCATCGTCACCGCATGATCGAGGGCTTGTTTCCGCGAATAGCCGAGGTGACGACGCGTCATCTCCGTCAGCTGCTCGGCGACGGTCAGGAGCGGATGGAGCGACGTCATCGGGTCTTGGAAGATCATCGCGACATGTCGGCCGCGGATAAGGCGGAGCTTGTCGTGCGACATCGTTAGTAGATCTTCTCCGCGAAACAATGCGCGGCCGGACGTGATGCACCCCGGCGGCTGAGGGAGCAGGCCCATCAACGCCAAGTTGCTTACGCTCTTGCCCGATCCGCTTTCTCCCGCAATTCCCAACGTTTCGCCGGCGTCAATTTGGAATGAAACCTCGTTGACGGCGCGCACCCTTCCTTCGTCGGTCTTGAATTCGACGGTCAACTCTTCGACTTCGAGAAGCGGCATTCGAAAAGTCTACGATTCTTAGTTCGGTTATCGATTCTTGAGTCGCGGGTCGAACGCGTCACGTAGCCCGTCTCCCAGCCGATTTAATGCGACGCAGGTGGCTCCGAGCGCGACTCCCGGCCCCACGATGAGCCACCAAACCACGCCGACCGGCGTGATATGTTTCGCTCCGTCGTTGGCCAAAAGGCCCCACGACACATCGGGCGGCTCGACGCCGAGCCCGAGAAACGAGAGAAACGCTTCGAACAGCATGACGCGGGGAATCGTGAGCGTGAGATACACTATAATGACGCTCAAGAGGTTCGGCACGATATGTTGAAAGATGATGCGGGCGCGTCCAGCGCCGATCGTGCGCGCGGCTTCGACGAATTGTTGCTGCTTCAGCGAAAGCACTTGTCCACGAACGACGCGCGCCATCGTCAGCCAGTAGATCCCGCCGACCACGACGTAAAAGATCATGATTCGATCGATGTCGTGCTTTTGCAACCACGGTTTGACGACCTCCGGCTCGCTCAACACCGTGATTAAAAAGATTACGATGAATATAAACGGCACGGAGTAAAGCACGTCGACGAGGCGCATCATCGCCGCGTCGACCCAGCCCCCAACGTAGCCGGAGACCGCACCGTAGGAAACTCCGATGGCGAGCGAAACGAGCGCCGCGACTAGGCCGACGAGAAGCGACACGCGCGCCCCCCAACAGAGACGCGCCAACTGATCACGACCGAGTTCGTCGGTACCTAGCCAATTCGTGGCTTGCCGTCGGCCGAATAGGGACGCGCGCACCCGGAGTAGGGCTAAATCAAACGCGTTCAGATTGCCGAAACCTTCCGCTATCGCATCTTCAATCGTGTTTCCCGCCTCGTCGGTCCATTCCGCCGACTGAGTGAAAAGCGGCCTTACGACCGGAGGCGCAAATTTGCGGTCGATGTCGATCTTTTGCGGCGGCTGGAGCGGTAAAAACGGTGTGAAGACGGCCAGGACCGCCAGCAGAATCAAGAAAATCAACGCCGCGAAGGCGGAATGATCGCGCACCAGTCGCCGCCAAGCGTCGCGGCCAAGTGAAACGCCGCGGATCTTTCGCGACTCCGCGCGAAGTCGCTCCAGCCGCGCGCGATCGTTGTCGGCGGAGATCGTCGTCATGATTCGATCTTGACCCGCGGATCGAGCAGTTTATAGAGCACGTCGACGACGAGGTTCATCGCCGACAGGATCACGAAGTAAAGCAAAACGAGCCCCATGGCCAGCGTATAATCTCGCTGTTGCGCGGCTTGAACAAAGTGAATGCCGAGCCCGGGGATGGCGAAGATCGATTCTTCGATTAGGCTGCCGGTGAGAATTCCAGCCGTGGCTGGGCCGAGGAATGAAACGACCGGGAGTAATGCGGCGCGGGCCGCGTGTCGAAACACGATTTCTTTCGTCGTCAGGCCTTTGGCGTAAGCCGTGCGAATGTAGTCTTGCGAGAGGACGTCGAGCATACCGGTCCGCATCAGCCTTGCGATGTATGCCGCATACGGAAGCCCAAGGCATACGCTCGGCAATATGAGTTGGCGCCACGAGCCCCAGCCCGCGGCCGGAAACAGCGGCCATATAAAGACGAAAAGTATGATCGCGAGCGGGGCGACGAAGAATTCGGGAAGTGCGATTCCAAGCGTCGCCAACGACATCGGCCCGTAGTCCAGCGCACGGCCGCGGCTAACGCCCGCAATAATGCCGACCGAAAGTCCGAGCGTCAGAGCGACGCACATCGCCAAGATCCCGAGCGATGCCGATACGGGAAAGCCTTGGGCGATGATCTCGTTGACCGAAAAATCGGCGAGTTTGAAACTTGGCCCGAGATCGCCTCGCAAGGCGTTACCGAGTTCGCGGAAGTATTGAACATAGAGCGGATCGTCGAGTTGGTAGCGAGCTTCGATGCTCCGTTTGATTTCAGGATCGAGTTTGCGTTCGCCGTCGAACGGGCCGCCGGGAACCGAGCGCATGAGAAAGAACGTGATGGTAAACACCACCCAGAGCGTCGCGCCGGTCCAGAGAAGTCGCCGAATCAGAAAGCCGGTCACCGCAAACCCTCGGCGGCAAACACGCGAGCTTTTTCATCCTGATCGATCGACATCGCCCATAGCGGGTGTTCTTCCCGCAAATTGGCGTAATGGCCGCGGACGTAGGTTCGAATCATGTCTTTGGAAACGTACGAATACATCGGAATGATGGGCAACTCCTGCATCAACAGTTGTTCGGCTTCGTGCAGCAGCGTCATGCGCTTCGCGGCGTCGGTCTCCTCGCTCGCCGCTTTCATCAAGCGGTCGAATTCGGCGTTTTTCCAGCCGGTTTGATTGTTTTCGTTATTCGAGAGGAAGATGTCGAGAAACGTGTTGGGGTCCGGATAGTCGCCGATCCAACCGGCCCGAGCGACGTTGTAGCGAAGTTGGCGCGTCTCGCTGTTGAACGCTCCCCATTCCATGTTTCGCAGACCGACGTTGATGCCGAGATGACGCTTCCACTGACTTTGGATCGTTTCGGCGATGGATTTGTGCACGTCGTGAGTGTTGTAAAGGATTTCGATGTGAGGAAATCCTCGGCCCCCGGGAAAACCGGCTTCGGCCAGTAGCTTTTTCGCCGCGGCGACGTCTTCCGACGGCCCTGATGCAACTTGGTAGCCGTCCATTCCCGGCGGAACTATGCTTAATGCCGGAAGTTCGCCGGCGCGCGGGCCGGCCTCGATGATCTCCGCCCGATTGAGCGCCATCGACAATGCGCGGCGCACGCGAACATCATTCAGCGGCGGCTTCGTGACATTGAGGCGATAAAAGTAAATCGACATCGTCGGCTTTGGGGCATACTCCAGCGGTCGAGTTCGTCGAAGTTCCGATTTCGCCAGCGGCGGCAGGTCGGTCACCCAATCCGCCTCGCCGGTGAGGTAGAGATTGAGCATCGTCGCGATGTTCTCGGCCGCTAAAGCATCGATCGTTTGCAACTCCACCGCGTTGCGATTCCAGTACGTATCGCTTTTCACCAACCGGATCCGGTCGCGAATGCGACGAAACTGTAGGCGGAAGGCGCCGTTGGAGACGATGTTTTCCGGCCGCGTCCAATCGGGATAGCCGTACCGTTCGACGCAGCTTCGGTTGACCGGGCAGAGCGGATAGAACGAGACGATGTCGAGGAAGTACGGTGTCGGGTTAGTCAACTCCAGCTGCAGTGTTTGCCGATCAACGACTTTGACGCCGACTTCCCGGAAATCAAACAATACGGTTTGCACCCGCTCGGCATCGCCGACGGCGTCCGATGCCGTAAAGCGCCGCTCGCTGCCGTCGACGTGGACGACGTAGACACGCCGATCTTCGCCGCTTTCGGCGCCGTCTTCCCCTTCGATTCGAATCAGCTTGCCATTTAGTAGCCGCCCGCGAACCGTGTCAGGCACGCCCGGCGATCGCAAGAGCTCGATTTCGACGGGGTCGCCGACAACGAACGATCGCTTGGTGTACTTCTCCGCGTTTTTAACCACGAAAAACAGGGTTGAGTATTCGCCGCCGGTCGCCGGCAGCAGAAAGCGGCAAAAAGAGTAATAAAAATCGTCGGCGGTGATCGGCGTGCCGTCGCTCCACCGGGCATCGTCGCGAATGTGAAAAGTGTACGTTTTCTTGTCGGGCGAGACGTCCCACCGTTCGGCGACACCTGGAATGGGCTTGAGCGTCTTTGGGTCGCGTCTGAGGAGTCCTTCAAACAGGGCCTCGACGATCCGGCCCTCCGGCTGCCCGTTGATTCGGTGCGGGTCGATCGACTTAACTTCCGTAGCGTTGCAGAAGGTGAAGTCCGCCGGCGGGAGGGTTCCAATCGAGAGAGCCCATGCCGCCGCCCCGACGAGTAACGCCGGAAATAGCCACATCGCTAGGTTTCGAACGCTATAAGGCATAGAGTTCCGCGATGCTCGCGGTGCAGCAAGGAAGGCAAGGAGGGGCCGGTGAGCGAACGAGTCATAACCGCAACTAAGATAATGAGTTGCCGCACGAGTGCCTACCTTGCGTTTGATGGCTGAAACCAACCGGAAAATCACCGCCTTATTTTATACAATTATCAGTTCGACCATCTTGGATGTGTTTTGCGGGTTGGTAGAATGCCGGGGTCAGCAGAGCAGTGGGCTGTTGTGTCACATCTCATGGCGATGTTCCGTCGCCGCCGACGCCCAGTCATTCGTCACTTCTAATTTATGGATGATCCGCGCGAGTTTGCGCTCGCCTGCGAGTCGCTAACGTCGGCTTCTTCTGCGCAGCTTCGCGACCGGCAGTCCGGTCGTCGTCGTTGCGTCGTGGGAGCGTCGTCCACCCGTCTTGCCGGCTCATCCGCGATTGCCGCTCTGCGTCGAGTTCTTTCAGGAGGATCGACGTGAATCTCGTCGCCAAGCGTTCACGCCCCATATCAGGCACGCAGGAAGCTATGATCTCCGCCCACCCTGCGAAAGCTGCGAAAACGCCGTCGGACGATTCGTCCGGCTCAAACGGGTTTGCCGAGGCGAATCTGCTCGACGTCCCCAATGCATTGATCAAAGACCTGGTTAAAGTCTTCAAATTGCTCTCCGACGAAACGCGGATGCATATTCTGCTCTATCTCACACGTGCCGCCGAACTCCACGTGCGGGCGTTGTGCGATCTACTCGGACAGAGCCAGCCGGCGGTGAGCCACCACCTCGCACTGCTCAAAAACGCCGACATTATCGAGCTGCGCCGCGAAGGAAAGCATAACTTTTACCGGCTGGTTCCCCAGCGATTCGAGCAGGTTCTCGAACTGCTGTTCGACGGCGCTCCCGCGAAAGAGCGACGATTGCGGTTTGAGAATTATGTCCTCAGTTACGAGCCGGTGGCGAAATAGCGGCCCGCCGATCCCACGCTTTCCTCATCGATCGCGGGCCAACTTCTAACTCGACTTTGCCCGCTGGTTTGCGACGATTTGGGCGTCACCCTGCCCGACACGATTCTGTGTCACCCCCGCTTGTGCCGCCGGGCCCCGCGCCCGGCGGCCTCTTTTTTGGGCCGCTCCCCGATATCTCGCGGTCCGCAAACGTCGTAACCCTTTGATTCGCCGTCTCGCACGTCCTCGCATCGAAACAGTTCAGTTCGCCTCAAAATAGGCTTTCATCATGCATTTTTGCCTGAAATTCGTCGTTTTCGCTCTGTTCCTCGTCGGTTCGATCGGAGCCTCTACAAAAGCTCGCGCCGCGGATCCAGTTAAGCGGCCCAACGTGCTCATGATCGCCGTCGACGATCTCCGCCCCACCTTCGGCTGCTACGGTCATCCCGAGATCAAAACCCCTAACCTCGACAAGCTCGCCGCAGGCGGCTTCCTCTACGAGCGGGCCTACGTGATGCAGGCCGTGTGCAGCCCGTCGCGCACCAGTTTGCTCACCGGCCGCCGGCCCGACACGACCAAGATCTACGATCTGCAAACGCACTTTCGCAAGAACCTCCCCGACATCGTCACGCTGCCGCAAGCCTTCAAGGAAGCGGGCTACTACACGCAATCGTTCGGCAAGATCTACCACGGCGGGCTCGACGACCCGCAATCGTGGAGCGCGCCGTCGTTCACTCCGAAAGGCCCGCCCGCGAAAGCCGCGGCGCAATCCGCGACCGCAACCCAGTCGAAGCCTCAAACTCAATCGCGGGCGCAGGGCAAACCCAAAGCGCAAGCCTCGGGCAAAGCCGGCGCGAAGAAGAAGCCGCAAGCTGTGGGCGCGGGCAATCGCAAGGTGCTCGAGCGCGATCCCAAGACCGGCCTCGCGCTCAAACTCGGTCCGAACAATCGCACCGGCCGCGGGCCCGCTTGGGAATCGCTCGAAGCCGCCGACGACGAACTCGCCGACGGCAAAGTCGCCGCGCGGGCCATCGAAGTTCTCCGCGAAGTCAAAGACAAACCGTTCTTCTTGGCCGTCGGATTCGTGAAGCCCCACCTGCCGTTCGTCGCGCCGAAGCGTTACTACGATCTCTACTCCGCCGCCGACATCAAGCTCCCCGCGAATCCGTATCCGCCCAAGGGCGTCACCGAGTTCTCGCTCACCAACGGCGGCGAGCTACGCACCTACGCCGGCGTGCCGCAGAGCGGTCCGGTCTCCGACGAGATGACGCGCCAACTCATTCACGGCTACTACGCCGCGGCGAGCTTCACCGACGCGCAAATCGGTCGCGTGCTCGACGAGCTCGAGCGGCTCGGCCTCGCCGACGACACCATCGTCTGCATGTGGGGCGACCACGGCTGGAAGCTCGGCGATCACGGCAGTTGGTGCAAGCACACGAATTTCGAAATCGACACCCACGCGCCGCTCATCTTCCGCGTGCCCGGCCATAAGCAGGCCGGCTCCAAGGTCCCGGCGCTCGCCGAGTTCGTCGACGTCATGCCGACGCTCTGCGAACTGGCCGGCGTCGCCGTGCCGGAGGGCGTCGAAGGGACGAGCCTCGTGCCGACGATGACCGATCCGCAGCGCCCGTGGAAGTCGGCGGCGTTCAGCCAATACCCGCGCGACAAGATCATGGGCTACTCGATGCGCACGGATCGCTATCGCTACACCGAGTGGCAAAACAAACAAGGCGAAGCGGTCGCCCGCGAGTTGTACGACCACGAGACCGACCCGGATGAAAACGTGAACGTCGCCGGCGACAAGGCCCAAGCCGATCTCGTCGCCCAACTCAGCAAACAACTCGCCGCCGGCTGGCAGGCAGCCCGGCCCAAGTAGCGCAGGTTACTAGGTAGCGCAATTGCGAATGTAATTTCGTTGCAAGGTGATCGGGCGGCACTGGCGGCTCGTCCACCAATGTCTGGCGATCGTCGCCATAATCTCGCAGCTAGGGCTCCGCCTAGCTGCGCCGCACCCAATCTACTTACCCACCCTCGTCAGGAATCCCTTCGGGATTCCAAACCTCTGGTCCGCCACGTTCGTTGCCTCCCCTGAACCCAGGTTGCGTGCAACCTGGGCCACCCGCGCCCCCGCCCGCCCGTTGACGATTCTCTTCGCGTCGCGTTCTATTCAGGGGCGTCTTCACCGGGAGCCTCGCGGCTCTCGTTCGCCTTACTCTTGGTCGCCCCGATGTCGTTTGAGCAGGTTCGTCATAAGCCGTTGATTCCGCTGGAGCGCGAGCGCGAGCTCGTCATCGCTTGCGCGCCGTTGCGGAGCAACATCAACCTCTCCCGCATCGTCCGCTCGGCCGGCTGCATGGGCGTCCGCAAGGTCATCGCTTGCGGGGCGGCCCGCGTGATCCAGAAGATCGCCCGCAACAGCGTCGACGACGGCGACGCGCCGGGCCTCGTCGTCGCGGGCGACGAACCGGGCGTGGAGATCGAAATCCATCGCACCCTCCCGCCGGTGCTCAAAGAGCTGCGGGCCCAAGGCTACCAACTCGTGGCCTTGGAACAGACGACGAACTCGACGTCGATCTTCGATTTCCCGTTCGAGCGCAAAACGGCGCTCATCGTCGGCAACGAACGCTCGGGGCTCGACGAAGAAGAACTTCGCCAAGTCCACCGCGTCGTCGAAATCCCGATGTACGGGCTACCGTACGCACTCAACGTCGCCACCGCCACGGCCATGACGATCTACGAATACTGCAGGCAGTATCCGCGCGGTTAGGCGCTAGCTGCCTGGGTGGCACTGGTGGCTCGTTTACCAGTGGAGATTCTTTCTCCGGTTGCCCCGGCACTGGTTTTCCGGGTCGCTTAGCGACAAGAAGCCGCGGCCGCGACGAACCCCAAAGCCCGTCTTCCGACAACGAGAGAAGAATCCGGGGCTCCGCCCGAAGTGTGACCTTGACCGGGAGCTTCCTATAGGTGCCACCCTGCGGATTGCTTCGGGGTTTCAGAGCGGAGGCTTGCCGCAATATACCCTAATCGGACAAAATGGTGATCTGCTTGCTTTGAGCGGAACGGAGGTCGAGCTTGGCGCGGACACGGTACAAAGTCGTCTCCCTTTTTTCAGGAGGGATGGGACTAGACATCGGGCTTCATCGGACGGGCCGATTCAAGTTGCTGGCGGCCGTCGAAAAGCAACGATCGTTCTGCGACACGATAGTCGCGAATAGCAAAGCGGGGCGCATTGAAAAGAACCTCGTCCTTTACGATCAACCGATCGAGGAATTAGACCCGGAAAAAATTCTCGAACGACTAGAACTCAGAGCGGGCGAATTGGACTTGCTTGTAGGCGGCCCCCCTTGCCAGTCATTCAGCACAACAGGCCGACGAGGCACGACGCAAGATCCGAGGGGAACGCTTCTTTGGCAGTTTCTTCGGTTCGTGGACGTGATGCGCCCAAAGTTCTTCTTAATGGAGAATGTTCGTGGCCTCCTTTCTGCTGCTCTGCAACACCGGCCGATCGCAGAGCGCCCCGACAAAGGCGGACCGCCTCTAGCACCACAAGAACTTCCTGGCTCTGTAGTTCGGTCATTCGCTGAAGACCTCAGGCGCAAGACCGACAACGCGTACCACATGGATTGCTTTGAAGTCAATGCGGTGAACTACGGTGCGCCGCAGCTTAGAGAGCGGGCGCTCTTTATCGGAAATCGCTTCAACGCAGTCGTGAATTTCCCGGATCCTACGCATGGGCCAGCCACCAACGAAGTCGCAGACCAGCGGACTTTCGAAGGATTCTCAGAGAAGTCGTTGCAACCTTGGGCAACATTGCGTGACGCAATCGGCGACCTGCAAGAGGACGCGCCAGTCCTCATGGACTTCAGTCCCCGCAAGAAGGGATTTCTGGCCCTTGTTCCTCCTGGCTCCAACTGGCGCAGCCTCCCAGTCGATATCCAAAAGAAATCGATGGGCAAAGCATGGGCTGCCAAGGGCGGCCGATCAGGATGGTGGAGACGTCTGACATTTGATCTGCCGTGTCCGACGCTCGTTACGATGCCCAATCACGCCTCCACGTCGCTGTGCCATCCAAAAGAATGCCGAGCTTTGTCATTGCGTGAATACGCTCGTATCCAGGAATTTCCTGACGATTGGGTTTTTTGCGGGAAGACGATGGAGCAATACGCCCAGGTCGGTAACGCGGTTCCCGTTCGGCTTGGATCGATCGCTGGTGAATTGATTGCGGACGAGCTTGATCGCCTTGCCAAGCGAAACTGGAATCCGCACGCTACGAAACCAGAAGCTTGTCGAATCGTCTACGTGCAATCGCACGTACGGACTCGCCAGTGGTTCAAGGGCGGCGAGACTCTTGTCTGGAACGAGGATCACGATGACCGACCGACCTACGCAGCTCCCAAAACAACTAGACGAAGCAAACGAATCTGAGGAAGAAATGGCTCACGCAGGCCTGCCTCGACCCGACGCACTGGCTCTTAGGAAGCTCGACCTACTAGAGACGCTACGACGCGTGGACGGAGACAAAGCCGCATCGGACCGCGCCCTGGCAATGGAGACCGATTTCCGAACGCGGATCACGAGCCATATCCAAAGCCTGCCGACCGCGGACGCGAAGTTTGCGAATTTCAACACGAGCCCTTTCGTGCTGATGTTCTATGCACTCCAACACGGTTACACGCGAATCAGTGAAATGGAGGAGGCGATTCTCCCGGCCAAAGTCTTCTCCTCCATGGAGACTTCGGCTGGTCGAATGATCGAGGCCGTTGTCTTGCCTAAGTATGGTTGGGAGTTTGCGCCAAGCGGCATGCATACCGTCAATTCTGCGATCGACGGGAAAAAAAATCACTGGCGACACGCTGTGCCTAGCAACGCTAAAGAGCGGACCGCGTTGCTTGAATGACGAAATGAGCGAAAATTTCGCTGACGCGATTCTGGCAAACTGCGCGGCGTGGGCCAAAAGCGCTGGCAAGACAAAGTTGGATTTCACCTACGGCGTGCTCTACGGCACACGGAAGCAATCGAATAAGAAGGACTGGCACATCCTCCGAAACATCGCCCAGAAATTGCCGAGCGGCTTGAAGGAGTCGCCGAACGGACGTTGGTACTGTGTTTTTGAAAAGGGCGGCATTTCCGTAACCGTAACGGTTCGAATCGGCATCGAGTGGTGGAACTATGTCGCTGGACACGATCTAGCTTTCATCGAGATTGCGACTTCACTCTTGCGGGCCTGCGTAAAGCCGTCGGAAACGGAATCGGGCAAATACAAGTACACCATTTCGGATTTGGAAGAGATCATTTCACTTGCCGGGGTGCCCGAGACATTCAACGTGAAGATTTTGCAGCGGTCGCAATTGGAATGGCTCTTTTTCTTCGCTCGGCATTTTTGCGACGAACTCTATCCGGGGAATTTAGCTGCGTTGCAAACGCCTAAGTAGCGAAGTTGAATAGAGCTGGGTTCTGTCGCGACCTGGATTGGCAACCACTTCTCCCCTACCCGCGACTCCGGGCTTTGTTGTGGAATCCCGTTGGGATTCCGAACGAGTCACGCTTGCGCCAACAGCGTTGCGCGACTTGGAGGGATGCCGAGTCGAAACCAAACGGGGAAATCCTCCTGGGCATCTCTCCGGGATGTCTTCTCGGATTTGGGGAATTCGCATCCGGTGGTGTCGGCCTACGGCCTCGACCACCGGCTACCGTCGGGGAACCCTCCGGGTTCCAGTCACGAGTCGTAACTGATTGGGCGGCCCCTTTCCAAGTCGCTAAGATGGCGCACCGGGTGAGGGAGAATTGATGAATCGACTGGCGATAATCACGGGCGCTTGCGCTGTCACCGCTGCATTACTGGGGTGCAATCAGGCCGCGAAATCCGAGCCTGACGTCATCCGCGCGACCGGCAAGCGTGTTTACTTTCCGAGGAAGCTCTGCGCCGATGTGGCGCCACGGTTTGACAATCCACGACGGATCGGGCTTAGACAATTTCGAGCGGTGGACGGACAGATGGTCAGCAATCGTCAATCGGAATCGACACCGATTGAATTCTATGAGTTGCAGTTTGAAACGGCGTTGTTCTGTCGAATGGACGGCGTCGATGGACTGGTTCTTGTCGATTGTGATGTTTTGCACGGCGGATTTACCGGACCGAAAGGTGAACTTGAGTCCTGGTGGGGGCCGAGCACTTGCGTCGATCGCTTCAGCGGCGAACGACCGCGAATGATGCGAGTCCCGTTCGACAAAGTCATACGACAGTACGTTCTAGCTCTATCCTCGCTCGAGGAGAAGCAATTGGGGTGGCGCTATTTTGTCGTTTCGCCGGAAGTGATGGAAAAGGCCGTGCGAGAGAAAAGTTTGCTCGTCATTCCGGACATGCCTTCGCTACCACGAGTGGAAGACGATCACGAAATCGCCGCGATGTTGGCGCTGGCGATTAAGACCGATGAAGAAACGCAAGCTCGCATTAACCGCGAGGCTCAATCTCAGGGCCTATGAAATCCTTCGGAATCCTTTGTCGTGCGCCGAGACGCGTGAGGCCCAGGAATTCCTATTTGCCCGAGCCGGGGATTTCTTCGCCGCGGTTGTTGAGTTCCGCGCCGCAGCCGGCGCAGGTCCAGCCGCCCCAGAGGGTTTGGCGGAGCGATGTCGGGCGGCGAATCTTGGGTAGCGGCGTCGCGCAGCGGGGGCATTGGGTCGGCACGACCGGCTCGGCGGGGAGCCCGCGACGTCGTCGCCACCAGCGTTGGAGCGATCCGGCAATGAGCGCGGCGACGCCGCCGATGATCGCGGCTTGGAGAATTTTCCCGTAGTCCATTTCCAGAGTTACTTCGCGAAATCGGGGTAGATGCGGTTCCAATCTTGCTTCATGTCGACCACGGTCCAGCCGCGCGACGCGGCTTCGTCGAGCGCTTCGGCGAGGCGGCCGAAATGCGATTCGCGGTCGTAGGCATATTCGCGCTCGGCGTCGGTGTGGTGCACGATCAGGCCGAAGCGGGGGCGCTTGTCGGCGGGTCCGCGAGCGATCGTCGTGTATTGAAGCATTTGGAGATCGCCGTCGGAGTTGCCGGCGGCGAAGATCGGCCGGCGACCGATGTGCGACTGAATGCCGACCGGCTTGCCGGCCTTGTCGTCGACGAGGTCGACTTCCGGCAGCTTGATGAGCGTCGGGACGCCGTCGCGAAGTTCGAACTTTAACTTGCCGCTGCTGCCGACGACTTGCTCCGGCGGAACGCCGTAGACCCGCTCCGTCCAGGGGCGCATAAACTCGATACCGCCGCCGGAAACGATGAACGTCTTGAAGTCGTTGGCCCGCAGGTATGCGAGCAGCTCGAGCATCGGCCAGTAGACCATTTGCGTGTAGAGCCGGCCGGTTTGCGGGTGCTTGGCGGAGTCGATCCAGGCGGTCGCGGTCGCGTTGAACTCATCGACGGTCATACCGGCGTGGGTGGCGGCGACGATTTGCAGCAGGCCTTTCTCGCCGGCCGCGGCGACTCGTTTCATGTCTCCCTTGAGCAGCGCGGCGAACGGCTCTTGCGTCGCCCATTCGGGATGTTGCGGCGCGAGGGCCTTCACGCGATCGAAGGCGAACGCCATCTGCACGTACATCGGCTGCTCGCCCCAGAGCGTGCCGTCGTTGTCGAACACGGCGATCCGCTCGGCGGGGGGCACGAACTCGGGCGAGCCGGCGGCGGCGACGCGGCGCACGAACTCGACGATCGCGGTTTTCGTCGCCCCTTCGTTCCAAGAGGGGAGCGGATCGGCGGCCGCTTGCGGCTCGGCCGCGGCGACGAGAGTCGCCGGGCCGAGCAAGACTGCGCAGAGGAGCGCAAAAACAATTCGAGCCGTCATGGATTTGCGCCTCCGTTAGTTGCCCGTGGGAAGCGGAAGGTGGACGCCGTCTTTCATGAGCTGCTCGCGCACCCATTGAAACTTTTGGTAATTGGAGATCGTGATCGGGCCGGTGTAGACCTCGCTCTGCAGCTTTCGCGGCGGATATTCGATGTAGGTCTTCATGAGCTTGCCGATGGCGTCGTTGAACGTGACCATCGTCCAAGTCCGCTCCGTGTAGTTGTTCATAAAGATGTCGTAGCGCTCTTGCGGATCTTGCCAGAGATCGAAAATCTGCGGCGCGGTGGCCACGTACTTCTCCGGCCCCTTCCAGCCGAGATTGGAATCGACGGCGAGGCCGCCGGTGGCTTGGCCGTTGTCGCCGCGGAGATTGAACACCGCTTTGTAGTTGCCCACGCGGGCCGCACCGGGCGTCAGCTCGTTTTCGGTGAAGAAGAACCAAGACTTCCGCGCGCTCTTGCCGGTGCCCAGCAACACGGGCGACATGTCGACGCTGTCGAAATAAATCGGCTTGTCTTCGCGGTCGTTCTTCGGCATCTCAGCGCCGGCCGCGGCGGCGAACGTGGCCATGAGGTCGAGTCCGCCGACGATGTCGTGATTGCGTGCGCCGCCCTTGATTTTGCCGGGCCAGACGGCGATGGCCGGCACTCGGCTGCCCCCTTCGCGCACCGTGCCTTTGGTGCCGCGAAACGGCGTGTAGCCGGCGTCGGGGTAGACGTCTTGCCAGGCGCCGTTGTCGGTCGTGTAGAACACCAACGTATTGTCGTCGAGCTTCAATTCGCGGAGCTTATCCATCACGCGGCCGATGCGGGCATCGAGCTCGACGACGGAATCGGCGTATTTCGATTTCGAGAGCGACTTGCCTTGGAATTCCGGTGCGGGCAAGTTCGGCTGATGCACCTTCATGAAGTTGATATTGATGTAGAACGGCTGATCGGGATTCTTCGCGGCGTCGTCGAGGAACTCCAGGCCCGACTGCTCGACGTATTTATCGAGAAACGGAATGCCGACGATTCCTGCGGCGGGCGTGTCGACATATTGGCCGTTGACCTTCCAGTCTTCCTTGGCCTCTTCGCCCGCGTTGCCGGAGAGGGAGCCCTTGGTCACTTTGTCGAACATGGCGCGCAGCTCGGGATCCATGTCGGGAAACCAAGTGGGGTCGCCGTAGGTGTAGGCGTTGCAGTGATAGAGAAAGGCGTGCTTCATCACGTCGTAGCCTTGCGCGTTGGGGAGCGCGTAGTCGGCCTCGCCCAGGTGCCACTTGCCGGTGAAATAGGTTTTGTAGCCGGCCGTTTTGAGCACCGACGCGATCGTCCATTCGGCCGCGGGCAAGCCGCCGCCTTGTCCTTGAAAGGCGACGGTCGTCAGGCCGCTGCGATTCGGAATCCGCCCGGTCTGCATGGCGGCCCGCCCCGGCGTGCAACTCGGCTGCGCGTAGAAGGAGAAGAACGTCATGCCGTCGGCCGCCATGCGGTCGATGTTCGGGGTGGGCATGCCGCGCCCTTCGCCGCCGCCGTAGGGACCGAGGTCGCCGTAGCCGGTGTCGTCGGACACGATGAACAAGATGTTCGGCTTCCGATCGGCGGCGTGCGCCGAGCCGACTAAGCCGAACAAGCCGACGACGACGGCCGCGAGTTTCGATGAGCGAGGAAACCAAGCGAGCGAGCAATGCGCTAAGCGTGACATAACAGGACCTTTCGCGAGATGCACGAGACACGAAGTGAGGCTAAACGCGACAAGCCGCAGACGCGTGTAGTAGAACGAATCGGTGCGCGATGGGAACGCCGGCGGACGCTGAAATGCACGAAATTCCTGGCGCGCGGCGGAAGAAATGGGGTTAAAGCATGAGCGGCGGGTTTGCGTTGCGTGCGGTCGCGGCGCGCGGTCGCGAAAGCTGCGCGCCAACCGCCGGTCGCGTCGGCCGCACCGGCGGCAGCGTGATTTCACGGTTTTTATCGCTCCTTGAAGGTCTGAACCCGCTTCCCTAGACTATTGGGTTTGGAACGATGCTTGCCTTCTGCAATGAGAGTGTGCCGTGCCGGGAACTTGCGTGATCGGTCTGCAATGGGGCGACGAAGCCAAGGGGAAGATTGTCGACCTGCTGACTGAGAACCACGACCTCGTCGTTCGCTACCAGGGCGGGGCCAATGCCGGCCACACGGTCGTCACCGGCGGGCAGACCTATAAGCTCTCGCTGATCCCCAGCGGCATCCTGAACCCGAAGGTGCGGAACGTCATCACCGGCGGCGTGGTGCTCAATCCGCCGAGCATCTTGGGGGAAATCGACGGGCTGTTGGCCCGCGACGTGCGCGTCGACCGCAACATGGTGATCAGCGATCGGGCCCATGTGATCTTTCCCTGGCACTTGGAGGAAGACCGGCTGACCGAGGCCCGCGCGGTGAGCTGCGGCGAGGCGATCGGCACGACGCAACGGGGCATCGGGCCGTGCTACCGCGACAAGGTCGGCCGTGTGAACGCGTTTCGCTTGGGCGACTTGTTTCGGCCCGGCTTCGCGGAGCGGGTGCGCAAGGTGGCCGTGGAGAAGAATTCGTTTCTGCAAACGATCGCCCCGGCCGGCGATGCGCCGAAGCTCGACGCCGAGAAGATCATCGCCGACTATTCCGGCTACGGCGAGCGGTTGAAGCCGTTTGTGGGCGACACGACGGCGCTGCTGCTCGACGCCGTCGACGCCGACAAGCGGATGCTGTTCGAAGGGGCGCAAGGAGCGCTGCTCGACGTCGACCACGGCACGTATCCCTATGTGACGAGCAGCAACAGCTCGGGGCTGGGCATCGCCTCGGGAAGCGGCGTGCCGGGGAGCTTCTACAAGCGGATCATCGGAGTCGTGAAAGCGTACGGCACGCGCGTCGGCGGCGGGCCTTTCCCGACCGAGCAAGACAACGACATCGGCCAGCATTTGCGCGATCTGGGAAACGAATACGGCACGGTGACGCGCCGTCCGCGGCGCTGCGGCTGGTTTGATGCGGTGGCGGCGCGCTATACGGCGCGGCTGAGCGGTGTGACGACTTTGGCCGTGATGTTGCTCGACGTGTTGAGCGAATTGAAAGAGATTCAGGTTTGCACGGCGTACGAGATCAACGGCAAGCGGGTGGAGACGTTCCCGAGCCATGTCGACGATCTGCGCGACGCGAAGCCGGTGTATACGACGTTCGCCGGTTGGCAGCAGGACATCAGCAATCTGACTCGCTGGGACGATCTGCCGGCGAATGCGAAGGCGTATATCGCGGGACTCGGAAAGATCCTGGGCCGGCCGGTGGAGATTGCCTCGGTGGGGCCGGACCGGGCGCAGACGATGTTTGCGCCGGGGGCGAATTGGGCGCCGCCGACGTTTGTGAAGAGCTAGAGCGCGAGGATTGCGGTTGGGAGCGGGTGCCACTGGTGGCTTGTCCACCAGTGCATTAGCTTGCGGGAGGAAGACACTGGTGGGCGAGCCACCAGTGCCACCCAGCGAAAGAGATCAACTAAGCGTGACTGAAGCCGTGGCCGAACAACGCGAGACGCTGGCCGACGTGCCGCCGGAGAAGCGGCCGCGGCATGTGGCCGTGATTATGGACGGCAACGGTCGCTGGGCACAACGGCAAGGCTTGCCGCGCATCGAAGGGCATCGCCGCGGCGTGGCCAGCGTGCGGGCCGTGACGGAAGAATGTGCGCGGCTGAAGCTGGAGCAGCTCACGCTTTATTGCTTATCGAGCGAGAACTGGAAGCGGCCGCAGCCGGAACTCGACTTCCTGATGCACCTGCTCGAGCAGTATTTGATCGAAGAGCGGGCCTTGCTCCTGCGCGAGAAGATTCGGCTGACGGTGATCGGCCGGCGCGACGGCATTCCGCCCTCGGTGCAGGCCGAGATGGACCGCACGATCGAGATGACGGCGAGCCATACGGGGCTGAATCTTTGCCTGGCGATCAACTACGGCGCGCGGGGCGAGATTCTCGACGCCGTGAAAAAGATCGCCGCCGAGGTGAAGGTCGGCAAGCTCGACCCGGCGACGCTCGACGAAGGGGCGATCGAAGCGAAGCTCTACACGGCCGGCATGCCCGACCCGGACTTGCTGATTCGCACGGCGGGCGAAATGCGGTTCAGCAACTATCTGCTGTGGCAGATCAGTTATGCGGAGTTTTGGGTGACGGAAACGTGCTGGCCGGAGTTTCGCGAGCCGCAACTGCACGCGGCGATCCGCGACTTCGCGGCGCGGAACCGGAAGTTCGGCGGGTTGAACGACGCGGATTTGCTGAGCTAGTGTGACGTCTTTGCGAGCGGCGGGGTTTATCCCCGCCGTCCGGCATTTACGATTGTCGGAGAAGACGGCGGGGATCAACCCCGCCGCTCGCTAACTCTTAACATCGCAGCTACGATCACACTCCTATGCTTCGTTGGCGGCTACTCTTGGGCACGGTGTTCATCGCCTTGCTCGTTGCGCTGGTGTGGATCGACTTGAACGGCGTCGCAGGCTATGCGCGGCCGGGAATGGCGCTGTTGCCGCTGGCGCTGGTGCTCGCCGTCGGCGGCACGCAAGAGTTTCTTTCGATGGTCCGCACGCGCGAGCCGAATATCGCGGCCTGCCCGATCTATTTCGGCAACTTGGCGATCGTCGCCGCGGCGGGGTGGGCGGATGAGCGGCACGCCGGGGCGTGGCAGTTGGCGGCGTTGGCCGCCGCGCTGCTGCTCGTCGTGCTTACGGAGATCTTCCGCTACGACAAAGACGTGTCGAAGCAAGTGACCGAACGGCTGGGCCTGAGCGTGCTGGGGCTCGTCTACGTCGGGTTCCTGATGAGCTTCATCGTGCGGCTGCGGTTGGTCGCCGGCGGGGCGACGATCGTGCCGCTGGTGTCGATGCTCGTCGTCGTGAAACTGGCCGATATCGGGGCTTACACCGTCGGCCGGTTGATCGGCCGGCACAAGATGGCCCCGAAGCTCAGCCCGGGGAAGACTTGGGAAGGGCTGGCCGGCGGCGTGCTGTTCTCGCTCATCGGCGGCACGGTCGTGGCGTGGCGGACCGGATTGCTCGTGGCCGACGAGCAGTTCCAGCCGGCGGTGCTCACGACCTGGATCGCGTATGCCGTGGTCGTCGGGCTGACCGGCACCGCGGGCGACCTGATCGAGTCGCTCTTGAAACGCGATTTCGGACGCAAGGATTCGAGCACTTGGATGCCCGGGTTCGGCGGCGTGCTCGACTTGATCGACTCGCCGCTCCTAGCCGCGCCGGCGGCTTGGGCGTTTTGGACTTGGTGGATGTAGCCGTTCCCCGGCTGTCGGTGCGACAATTCGACGCAGTGCTATCGCTCGTAACCCTTTTCATAGTAAGCCGTTGCGGAAATCTCTGTGGCGATCCGCCTAGGAGTTTGCCGTGTGGGATACTATAACTATCGCCCAATGCATCGGGCGAATTCGTGGTCCTATGCGTCGCCCCCGCGACGCCCCTGAATGAGCGAAGCAACAATTTCCGTCGACGACCCGCAGGCCTTGCTGTCGCTCTTCGGTCCGCGCGATCAACATCTCCGCCGCATCCGTGAAGCACTCGACGTGCGAATCGCCGCGCGCAGCGGCCAGATTGTCGTCGAAGGGGCCGAGCAATCGGTCGTGAAAGCGACGGAAATTTTCGAACAGCTGAAGCACTTTCTGGCGACGCACGGCAACTTGGATTTTACCGAAGTCGAACGGACGCTGGGCAATACGCTCGGCCACGGCCCCGGCGGAAATCCGGCCGCCGACAAGGGGCCGCTCGTCGAACTGCCGGTGATCGACGTCTTCCAGCCGGGCCGCAAGGTGCAGCCGAAGACGGCCGGCCAGGCCCGCTATATCCGCACGATCTTGGATCACGACGTCGTGCTCGCCGCCGGGCCGGCGGGCACCGGCAAGACGTACTTGGCCGTGGCGATGGCCGTCGCCGCGCTGAAAGCCGAGCGGGTGAAGAAGATCGTGCTCGTGCGGCCGGCCGTGGAAGCCGGCGAGAGCCTCGGCTATTTGCCGGGCGACATGCAGGCCAAGATCAATCCGTATCTCCGTCCGCTGCTCGACGCGCTCCGCGAGATGATGGACTACGAAATGCTCAAGCGGCTCACCGAGCAAGACGTGATCGAAGTCGTGCCGCTGGCCTACATGCGCGGCCGCACGCTCAACGACGCCTTCATCATTCTCGACGAGGCTCAAAACGCCACGATCTCGCAGATGAAGATGTTTCTCACGCGCATGGGACGCTCGTCGAAGATCGTCGTCTCGGGCGATATGACGCAGGTCGACTTGCCGTCGCACACGCAGAGCGGCCTGATCGACGCGATGCGCCGCTTGAACGGCATCGAAGGCCTGGGCGTGATCACGCTTTCGGGCGCCGACATCGTTCGCCACCGGCTGGTGCAAGAGATCGTCCGCGCCTACGACGAAGGCCCGGCTCACAAGCGGCAGAAGCACTAAACGCCCATGGCCACCGGCGGTAAGCGAAAATTGAGGTCGAGTCGGGTCGCGGCGCTGGAGTTGCCGCCGAGCCGCTTCGAGCGCTCGTTGATGGCTCTGCAGCGCGTCGACGTGCTGCTGCGGTTGCTGATGTGCTTCGCGACCGCGGCGGCCATTTGGGGCATCAGCGGCGCGTGGGCCCCGGCGTTTACGTTTCGCGAGAACTACGTGCCTGCGCGCGACGTCACGGCCCGCGTGCCGTTTCAACGCCCCGACGCCTTCGCCACGGAAAAGGCACGCGATCGGGCCCGCGAGCAGACGCCCTACGTCTACCGGCAAGACGCGAAAGACTTGGACCTGCTGCGCGCCTCGCTCGATCTGGCGCTCACGGAGATCGTGAATACCGAGACTCCGGCGACTCTCAAGGAAGGCGTTTGGAAGCAGTTTCAGGCGCCGGTCGCCGAAGCGAACGCGAAGCCGGTCGATCCGGCGGTCGACGCCGAACAGTACAAGCAGTTCCGCTCGGCGCTGGTGGCGCTGGGCGGTCCGGAGAAGTTGAAAGTCGCCGTCGACGGCATCTTCGAGCCGCTTAAAGAGCGCGGCGTTTTGCAGACGCTCCCCGACGCACACAGCAGCACGCGCAACCAGAAAGATATTTTCGTCTACCCGGCGGGCGAACCCAAAGGGCAGTCGCGCGTGTTGCTCACCGAAGTGCTGCTGGGCGACGGCACGCGGATCAAGAACCTGGTGCGCGACCAGCTCGGCAACTCGGCGGCCGGCGAACGGGTGGCGACCTGGCTGCTCACCTCGCCGACGCCCGGCGTGCCGCGGCTGCACTCGACGCTCACGCTCGACGACGAAGAGAGCCGCAAGAAGCAGGCGGAAGCCGAAGCGGCCGTGAAGACGGAGTTCACGAAGTACGAGGTGGGGCAGTCGTTGGCCAAGGCCGGCGAGAAGATCAGCGTCGACACGCTCGATTTGCTCCGCTTGGAATACAACCAATACGTCGATCAATTGCCGCTCTCGCGCCGCCTCGAGCGCTCGCTGGCGGTGTTCTGCATGATTTTCGCGCTGTACGTGCTCTGCGGCTACTACGTTTATTACCGCGAGCGCAAGCTGCTCAGCGACATGCTGTTGTTCGCCACCATGCTGGCCTCGGCGATCGCCGTGATCACGGCCGTGCACTGGACGACGGCCGATCCGTGGCGGGCCGAGTTGATTCCGCTGCTGCTGTTCAGCATGACGTTCGGCATCGCCTACCACCGCGACGTGGCGCTGATTCTTTCGACCTCGATGGCGATCATCGTCGCCATGACCGGCGGCGAAGGCTTGGGCGAGTTCATCGTGCTGATGGGCACGGTGGCCGCGGCGGTGCTGCAACTCGACGCGATTCGCACCCGCGGCAAGCTGATTCGCGTCGGCTTGGTGTCGGGCGTGGTCGCGTTTCTGCTGACCGTCGGCATGGCGCTGCTCGACGAGCAGCCGCTGGGCGAAACGGTGTTGAAGCACGCCGGCCGCAACGCCCTTTGGACGTTCCTGACCGGCTTCCTCATGACCGGACTGCTGCCGTATATCGAGCGGCTGTTCGGCGTGCTCACGGATATGAGCCTCTTGGAGTTGGCCGATCCGTCGCATCCGCTGATGCAGGAACTCGTGCGCCGCGCCCCGGGCACCTACAACCACTCGATCAACGTGGCGTCGATCGCCGAAGCCGCGGCCGAGCAGATCGGCGCCCGCGGGTTGCTGCTCCGCATCGGGGCCTATTTCCACGACATCGGCAAGATGCTCAAGCCGAACTACTTCGTGGAAAACCAAGGCCTGCAAGGGAATCGCCATGAAAACTTGCTGCCGGCGATGAGCACGCTGATCATTATCGCGCACGTGAAAGACGGGGCCGATTTGGCCCGCCAGCATCACCTGCCGCAGCCGATCATCGACTTCATCGAGCAACACCACGGCACGACGCTCGTCGAGTATTTCTATCGCCGGGCGAGCGAACAGAGCGAAGCGAATCCCGAGGCCGGCGAGGTGCAGGAGAGCTCTTATCGCTATCCGGGGCCGAAGCCGCAGACGGTCGAAGCCGCGATTCTCATGCTGGCCGATTCCGTCGAAAGCGCGTCGCGGGCATTGGTCGAGCCGACCCCCTCGCGCATCGAAAACCTCGTCGAGCAGATCGGCATGAACAAGCTGCTCGACGGCCAGTTCGACGAATCGGGCCTGACTCTGCAACAGTTGCGGATCGTCGAAGACAGCCTCATCAAATCGCTCACGGCCGTCTATCATGGCCGGCTGAAATACGCCAGCACGGCGTCGGCGTAGCCTCTTTTGCGAGCCGGGAATCCGTTTCAACGAGCTGGGAGCGCCGGCGGCCGGAGTCTATTCTCCATGATTCGCGTCGATTTTACGATTGAGCATGAACCGTTTCCCGTCGATGCCGAGCGGTTGTGCGACGCCGTGAAGTGCATCGTCAAGGATGCCGGCAAGAAGAAAGGAACCATTAGTTTGGCCGTAGTCGACGATGCGACGATTCACGACGTCAACCTGAAGTATCTCAACCACGACGAGCCGACCGACGTCGTGAGCTTCGTGCTCGAGGAAGATGACAAGCTGCTCGACGGCGAAATCGTGCTGGGGGCCGACGTCGCGGCTCGTACCGCCGCCGAATTGAAAGTCGATCCGGGGGATGAATTGCTGCTCTACTGCATCCACGGGGCGCTGCATCTGGTCGGCCACGACGATCTTACGCCCGAGCCGCGGCGCAAAATGCGGGCCGCGGAAAAGAAGTACCTCGCGCAGTTCGGCGTCGAGTTGCCGAGCGCTTCCGACGAAGTCTGACGGGCGCCGCTCCGACGGCGGGCGTTGCCGGCACTGCCGCGCTTGCTCCGCTGCGATAGAATGAAAGTCGTCGCGCCGGCTCATTGTTCGAACGCCCCTTCGCCTCCGACGAATGGAATGACCTAACCCACCCGTAACGGAGCACTGGTGGGCAAGCCACGAGTGCCACCCGGCTTTCTCCAAATTGTTTCCGCCCGCATGTCGACCGAAAAAGCCGATGCCCTGGTGCTGCGCGTGGTCGACTTCAGCGAGACGAGCGCGGTCGTCACGTTGTTTACGCGCGAGTTCGGCAAGATCAGCGGTTTGGCCAAGGGGGCGCGGCGGCCGAAGGGGCCGTTTGAGTCTGCCCTTGACCTGCTCTCGCGGGTTCGACTAGTGTTCCTCCGCAAATCGTCCGAAGCTCTCGACTTGCTGACCGAAGCCAAGCTGGAACGCCGGTTTCGCTCGACAAGTCGCGAACTTTCCTACTTGTACGGGGCTTACTACGTCGCGGAGTTGATCAACGACCTGACGCACGACGGCGATCCGCATCCGGATTTATTCGATCTGGCGATTGATACGCTCGATCGACTGGGCGCGGCGCAACAGGCGGCGGGGATCATCATTCTGCGATTTGAACTCACCGCCTTGCGCATGCTGGGACACTTGCCGTCGCTCCGCGATTGCGTGGAATGCGGCAAACCGGTCTCCGGCGAGCGCCGCACGGCCTTCGGGCTGGTGTCGGGCGGGGTGTTGTGCGAGTCCTGTCGACCGGGAAAGAAGCACGTCGTCTCGTTGTCGAGCCTCGCGCTCGACTGGCTGGAAACGCTCGCCGACCCCGGCGCGGCGTGGTCCGTGCGCGAGTTCGACAGGCGCTGCGGCGGCGAGTTGCGCGGCGTCGTGAATCAATACGTTTCGCACGTGTTGGGGCACAAACCGCGCTTGCAAGACTACCTCGGCTTGCCGACCGGCTCGGCCGCGAAGTAGGCCGCGGAGCGAAAAAACACTTCCCGTCCGAATCACGTCCGGTTCGTCACCTCGTCCGTCGCACTTCTCTCCCTCACCTCCTGCGGATACTCAAGGCATGGATGCCCGACGGCTCACGTTCGGCTTTTGCTGCGTGCTGCTTAGCCAGGGGCTAGGCTGCGCATCGCCGCTCAAGTCGCTCGATAATCCGTTCGACTCGAAGGCCAAGGCCGCGGACGCGGCGCAGGCCGGCGGCGCCGACGCCGATCCGGCGCAGCGCGGCACTTCGATCACGCAAGCCGGCTACAGCGTCGACACGGCCGAAGGGGCTCCCCCGGGCGTGTCGATCGACGACGACACGGCCGTCGCGAAGCCGTCGTTATGGGAGCGCACGGTCGGAGCGCTCGATCCGGACAACATCAAAAAGAGCTACAAAAAGGCGATCGGAAAAGCGCCCAACGAAGCCGTCGCGAAGCAGCTTTACACGGAAGCCGACGAGTTGTTTCGCCAAAAGAAATACAAGGAAGCCGCCGAGAAATTCGTCGAGGCGGCCGGACGCTGGCCCGATTCGCTGCTCGAGGAAGACGCGCTCTACATGGCGGGCGAGTCGTACTTCTTCGACGATCGCTACTACGACGCCCGCAGTCAGTTCGACGAGCTGATCAAGAAGTATGAGAACTCGCGGCACCTCGATCGGGTGACCGCGCGACAGTTCGCCATCGGCCGCTTCTGGGAAACGAAGGGGAACGAGCATCATATGCTCGCCCTGAACATGACCGACAAGACGCGTCCCTGGTTCGACACTCACGGCAACGGCATCAAGTGTTACGAGACCATTCGCTTGAGCGATCCGACCGGTCCGCTGGCCGACGACGCGTTGATGGCGCAATCGACCGCGTACTTCTTGGACAATCGCTTCGAGGACGCTTCGTATCACTACGAGTTGCTCCGCAAGGATTACACGTCGAGCGAGCACCAGAAGCAGGCTCACCTGCTCGGTCTGCAAAGCTACCTGAACGCCTATCAGGGCCCGCAGTACGACGTGACGCCGCTGAAGAAGGCGGAAACGTTGGCCGAGCAAACGCTGAAGAACTACGGGCATGAAATGCCCGAAGAAAAGCCGCGTCTTCATCAGGCGAAGGACGCGATTCGCGCCCAGCAAGCCGAACGTGAATACGAGTTGGGCGAGTATTACCGCCGCTTGGACTATAACCGCGCGGCGCGCAATCACTACGCGATCGTGCTGAAAGACTTCCCCGACACCAAGTTCGCCGATCTCGCCAAGCAGCGGATGCAGGAGACGGAGAGCTTGCCGCCGGAGCCGATCGATCACTTCCCCTGGCTGACGAACTGGCTGGGGAATCGCGACGCGCGCAACCGAGTCAATTGATGCGTCTTTCGGCAGCCCTTCTCATCGGCGTTTCGCTCCTCGCCGCCGGTCCTGGCTGCGCGCCGTACCGCGTCGGCACCCAATCGCTCTACTCCTGCAAGGTTCGCACCGTCTACGTGCCGATCTTCGAGTCGAACTCGTTTCGCCGCGGGCTCGGCGAGCGGCTGACCGAAGCGGTGCAGAAGGAGATCGAGCGGCGGACGCCGTATAAGGTCGTCAGTTCGCCCGACGCCGACAGCGTGCTCACCGGGCGAATCTTGACGGAGGCGAAAGGCGTGTCCGTGGAGGCGCCGACCGACGAGCCGCGCGAAGTCACCTACTTCTTCACGGTCGAGACGAACTGGATCGATAAGGACGGAGTGACGCTGCAGGCGATGCAGCCGGTTCCCTTGCCGGAAGCGCTCGTGCAGGTGTTCAGCTCCGATGAGTTTTATCCGGAAATCGGGCAATCGATCAGCACGCAGCAACAGCGGTCGATGCAGGCCGTGGCGCGGCAGATCGTCGGCATGATGGAAGCGCCTTGGTAGCCGCCGCCGCCGACCTCGCCGTGGTATACTGGCGAGGATGAGTTCTACTTCGCCGCAATACTGGCGTCTTCGCACCCGCTCGCTCACGCTGCTGAAGCGACCGCTGGTGATGGGCATCGTCAACGTGACGCCTGACAGCTTCTCCGACGGCGGCCGGCACTTCGGCCGCGAGCAAGCGATCGCCGCGGCGCTGCAAATGGCCGACGACGGGGCCGACATTCTCGACATCGGCGGCGAGAGCACGCGGCCGTATTCGACGCCGGTTGAAGCCGAGGAAGAACTGCGCCGCGTCGTCGACGTGGTCGCGGAAGTTGCGCGACGGACGTCGACGCCCGTCTCGATCGACACTTCGAAGGCGATCGTGGCCCGCGCGGCGCTCGACGCAGGGGCGGAGATCATCAACGACGTCACCGGGTTGGAAGGAGACCCGGCGATGCTCGAATTGGCGGCGAAATCGCAAGCGGGCGTTTGCGTCATGCACATGCAGGGGACGCCGCAAACGATGCAAGACGCGCCGACTTACGGCGACGTGGTGGCCGAGATTCACGAGTATTTGGCCCGGCGGCGCGAGGCGTTGCTGAGGGCCGGGATTGCTCAGGACCGGATCGCGCTCGACCCTGGGATTGGTTTCGGCAAGACCCACGAGCACAACCTGACTTTGGTCGCTCACTGCCGCCGCTTTCTCGACCTGGGATGTGTCTTGCTCGTGGGCCACTCGCGGAAGGGGTTTATCGGCAAAGTTCTCGGGCGGGAGAATCCGGCCTGGCGCGAGGCGGATCGAACCTACGGAACGCTCGGCGTGTCGCTCGCCTTGGCGGCCCAGGGGGTCCATGTGCTGCGGGTTCACGACGTGGCCGCGACGCGGCAGGCTTTGAGCCTCTTCACCGCAGCCGGCTCCGGGATGTAAACTGGAGTGCGACGCAGGTTTAGGCCTGCCGGCGGCGCTCGGCCGGCGGCCCGGACTCGACGTTGACGCCTACGCCTCATTTCACGATACTCCGCAGCCCGCATTTCCGGCCCGCTGCGGCGCTCGAGCGCCGCACCTGGGGTAGTCCGCGAAGTGCCTCACGAACGAGCTTAAGAATGGCGATCGCCGAAGCGACGGATCTTCAACAATACTGCCTGGCGACGGCGCGGAAGGCGCAGGCCGCGTCGGCGGAGTTGGCGATCGTGTCGACCGCGAAGAAGAACGACTGGCTCCGCCGCAGCGCGGCGGAACTGCGTCGCCGGTTCGACGAGATCCGCGCGGCCAACGAGCTCGACCTTGCGGCCGCTCCCGGCTACGGTCTCACCGACGCCGCGATCGATCGGCTGCGGCTGACGCAGAAGACGGTCGAAAGCATGGCTCGCGCGCTGGAAGAAGTGGCCATGCTGCCCGACCCGATCGGGGAAACGATCGAAGGCTCGGTACGCCCGAACGGGCTGGAAATTCGCAAAGTGCGCGTACCGCTCGGCGTGGTGTTCTTCATTTATGAGTCGCGGCCGAACGTCACGGTCGACGCCGCGGCCATTTGCGTGAAGAGCGGCAATGCCGTGATTCTCCGCGGCGGCAAAGAAGCGCTGCACTCGAACAAGCTGCTCGCTCAGATTTTGGCCGACACGGCCCGCGCGACCGGGATACCGGCCGACGCGGTGCAACTCGTGAACACGACCGATCGCGAAGCGGTCGGGCATTTCTTGGCGTTGCCGGAGTATATCAGCGTCGCGATTCCGCGCGGCGGTGAGAGCCTGATTCGCCGCGTGGCCGCCGAGGCGCGCATGCCGGTGATCAAGCACTTCGACGGCAACTGCCACGTGTACGTCGACCCGTCGGCCGATTTCGCGATGGCCGAGCGAATCATCGTGAACTCGAAGTGCCAGCGGATGGGCGTGTGCAACGCTTTGGAATCGCTTTTGGTACACGAACTGGTCGCAGCGAAGTCGCTGCCGCAGATCGCGGCGGCGCTCGGCGCACAAGGCGTCGAGTTGCGCGGCTGCGAACGGACTCGCAAGCTCGTTCCCACGGCCAAACCGGCAACGGAGCAAGATTTCGCCGCGGAATACCTGGGGCCGATCATTTCCGTGAAGATCGTCGATTCGCTCGACGAAGCGATTCGACACATTAATCACTACGGATCGCACCATACCGACGCGATCGTGACGGCCGACCTGGCCGCGGCCCGCGAGTTTACGGCGCGGGTCGACAGCGCCGCGGTGATGGTGAACGCGGCGACGCGATTCAACGACGGCGGCGAGTTCGGTTTGGGCGCCGAGATCGGGATCAGCACGGACAAGTTTCACGCTCGCGGACCTTGCGGCCTCAAGGAACTCACGAGCTACAAGTATGTCGTGTTCGGGACGGGCCAGATTCGCGAATAGCTTTTGATCCGCAACAGGCAAGGATGCCGTTATGTCGGGCGACGTACTCAGTCAGGCGGAAGTCGAAAGTCTGCTCAGCGCGGTCGAGCAAAGCCGGCCGCAAGCCGGTCCGACGCGCAAACCGGCTCCGTCGGTCGCGCCGCCGAAGTCGCGCGAGAAGGTGACGCCGTACGACTTCAAGCGGCCGGAACGCGTCGGCAAAGAGCAGATGCGGGCTTTGCAAACGCTGCACGAGGGGTTCGGCCGCAACTACGGCGCGGCCCTCTCGGCGATGCTCCGCTCGATCGTGGAAGTGAAGCTGACGAGCGTCGACCAACTGACCTACAGCGAGTTCGTGTTCAGCCTCGAGAACCCCTCGTGCTTCAACCTGTTGAAGGCCGAACCGCTGGAAGGGCACTTGATTCTCGACATTAACCCGTCGATTCTCTATCCGATCATCGATCGCTTGCTGGGGGGCGGTCGCGAGCCCAACACGCACACGCGCCGCCCGCTCACGGAGATCGAACTGCGGCTCGTGCATCGCATTACGTCGCTCTTCTTGGAGGAGTTGCGGAAGGCGTGGGAAAACGTGCTGCCGATTCAGTTTGAAGTCGTGCGCGTGGAGAGCAATCCGCAACTCGTGCAGATCGTGCCGCCGAACGAAGTCGTGGTGTTGATCAGCTTCGAACTGACGCTCGGCGAGATGCGCGGCATGCTGAATCTGTGTATTCCGTTCAACTCCATCGAACGGATCGGCGGCAAGCTGTCGGCGAACAGCTGGATTAGCCCGAGCCGGCGAACTTCCACGCCGGAAACGATCGACCGGCTGACGAGGAACATCCGCGGCGCACCGGTGGAGATGGTCGTGCAATTGGCCGACACGACGATCGCGACCAAGGACCTGATCGGATTGCGCGTCGGCGACATCATCACGACGGAGAAGGACGTTCATTCGCCGCTCGCCGTGACCATCGAAGGGGTGACGAAGTTCCGCGCCAAGGCCGGGGCGCTGAAAGGCCGCAAGGCGATTCGGATTGAAGAAGCCGAAATTCGCAAAGCCGCAACCTAGCTAGGACAGTTCGTCGCGCCGGCTTACATTGGAACAGCTTTGCCTGCGCGAGTCGCTTTTGCCGTGAACGGTTATGCATACCCATCCAGCACGACCGTCAATAGCGGGGACGCCGCAGCGTCTGTTTCCGCTGTATCTGACGCCGCTGGAAAAGCTGTTTTACTACGACGATCGCGATTCGCACCCGATGACGTTCGTCATTCGGCTGGAACTTTCAGGCACGGCCGATCGTCGGGCGTTGCAGGCGGCGATCGAGGCCGCGCTCGTGCGTCATCCGCTGCTGCATGCCAACGTGCGGCGCGCGAAGCGTAACAGGCTCTGCTGGGTGGCCGGCGAAGGGCCGGGACCGACGGTCGATTGGGCCGACGGCACAAATTCCATCGTGCTGGAGCGGGGCGAACGAATCGACCTGACTCACGAGACCGGCTTGCGCGTGTGGGGGCGGCAGGTGCTCGACAAGGTCGAGATCACGATGCAGTTTCATCACGCCTGCACCGACGGCATCGGCGCGTACCGATTCATCGGGGACGTGCTCGCTTTCTATGGCCTGAGCACTTGCGGCGACGAAGCGGCGCCGAAGCTGAGCGAAGTCGACGTGGGGCGATTGCGACGGCGCGTCGACTTGCAAGTCGAACTGTGGCCGACGAAACGTTATTTCGCGATGATGGTGCGCGGTCTGACGCAGGCTTGGCGCGTCGTGAGCCGCCGGCCGGCGAGGTTGTTTTTCAAGGCGGCCGGCGCGCCGCCGACGGCGTCGTTCCCCCGGTTTATCTCCGCGGCGCTCGATCGCGACGAACACGAATCGCTGCGTGAGAACGCGCGGGGCTACGGAGCGACGCTCAATGAACTCTTGTTGGCGATCTTGTTTCGCACGCTGCGCGACTGGCGGCGCGATCATCAAGCCGCGCGGAACGCCGGCCGACTGCGGATCATGATGCCCGTCGACTTGCGCCGCTCCGAAGACTTCAACACTCCGGCGGCGTGCCTCACGAGCTACTCGTTTCTCACTCGCGACGAGACCGATTGCGACGACGCCGCGGATTTCGTTCCGTCGATTCACCGCGAAACGCAGCGCATCATCTCGCAACGGGCCGGCCTGCAGTTCGCCGACGCGGTCGCCATCGGCTTCAAGCCGCCGGGGGTGATGCGGCTGGTGTTGAATCTGCCCGTGAGCTTGGCGACGGCCGTGTTGTCGAACGTCGGCGATCCGGCGCGGCGATTCACGTCGATTTTGCCGCGGCGCGGCGGGCGCGTCGTGGCCGGCAATCTCGTGCTCGACGAAGTGACGGGCGTGCCTCCCATTCGTCCCAATACGAGCGCCGTGTTCTCAATCTTTACTTACCGGCGACGCCTCGTCGTGAGTATGGCCTGCGAGGCCGGCCGGGTTTCCGCGGAAGAGGCGGAAAGCGTCCTGGCGACGTTCGTCGGCAACTTGCGGCGCTGTGCCGCCGAAGGTTTGGCCGTCGCCCGCTGAAGTCGGCGGCGACTAAAAAGAAAACGGCGGGCCGATTCTTGCGAATCGACCCGCCGCGGCTATTTCCCTTCTCGATCCGTCGCGGCTTTCCCTACCGCGACGTTCCAGGCTCAGGCTTGGGCTACTCGGCGCAACCCGGGCCGCAATCGGCCGGGCAGCAAGGAACCGGGCAGCAGACCGTCACAGGCACTTGCTTGCAGACGATCTTGGGGCAGCAGCGCGTCACCGTGTAGGCGACTTGCTTCGGCACGCAACGAGTGCACATGATCGTCTTGGTCGTGTGCACAGGCTTGCAGACGCAGTACGGAACTTGCTTGACGCACTTCTGGCTGACCATGTGGCAAGTCGTGTAGGGGACTTGCTTGGTGCAGCATTGCGGCACCATCTTGCACACGGTGTAGCAGATCGTCTTCGTACGCTGTTCCGGAACCATCTGGCAAGTGGTGTAGGTGCAGGTGCGAACACGCTGCTCCGGAACCATCCGGCAGGTGGTGTAGCAAACGTTCTTCACGCGTTGTTCCGGCACCATGCGGCAGGTCGTGTAGGTGCAGGTCCGAACTCGTTGTTCCGGCACCATGCGGCAGGTCGTGTAGGTGCAGGTCTTCACACGTTGTTCCGGCACCATCCGGCAAGTCGTGTAGGTGCAAGTCTTGACGCGTTGTTCCGGCACCATCCGGCAGGTGGTGTAGGTGCAGGTCTTGACGCGTTGTTCCGGCACCATGTGGCAGGTCGTGTAGCAGACTTGCTTCACGCGTTGTTCCGGCACCATGCGGCAGGTC
>JAEUIN010000226.1 GCA_016793115.1 Planctomycetaceae bacterium | reverse complement strand
TCGCTATGCAGCACCTGGACGGAATCTGATTCCGCCATGGCGACGATTGCGACCGCATCCGCCCGCCGAATTCCTTCCAAGAGCAGGTTCACCGCCTGAACAAGCAGTTCGGCATCGTCGACCACGCTAAAGATCAATTTCGTGAGATGTCCCAGCACGTCGAGGCGATGCGGAGCGTCGCGAAACGGAACTTGCCGCAGTTCGTCCGACGAGACGGTGAAGGAATGGATGATCGGCGCCGCGCCGGGTGTCGGCGTCGCCGACGACGGTTCATCGGCTCGCCACGTAAAGGTCGTCCGGCCGACGACGAAGCCGTCGCCTCGCCGCATCGTGAACTTCGCCGTCGGTTCGCCGTGGAAAAAGATCGGATTCACCGCAGCCGGTAACTTGGCGATCGTAAGCGTCTCGCCGTCCCAGGTCGCTTCAAAATGCTTGCGCGACAGCCATTTCTCGCGCGAGACGACGCTCGCGATCGGTCCCTCCGCCGGCGCTCTTCCGATGACGATGGTTTCGTGCAATCGCAACGGGAACGCTTCGCGCAGCTTGTCGGAATCGCTCTGAGCGACGAGTTCGGCCATGGGATCAGCGACTTGATGACTGAGAAGAGGAGGGATCATTGGAGCGCGAGCTGAGCGACGTGCCGCTCGCGGACGCGCCGCTTGCCGAGGTGCCGCCGGTCGCGAAACCAAGCAATCGTGAGCGACGCAACGACTTGGGAGGATTGATCGCCAGCACGACGATCGCCCAGAGGGCCGCGACGACCAATCCCGCCAAGGTGAGAGCCGCCCATCCGCTCCGCCGAACCAGGACCCCGATGTCGGCCAAAGGGCGTAACGTTTCGTCACGTCGTTCCTGAACGACGACGATCCAATCCGTGTCTTCCACGGCCGCGGAACCTTTAGCGACGAACACCGGTTCGACGGCGGCCAACCAGTCGCCGCCGAAGTGATTACCGATCGGATCGCGATAGTGTTCGAACTTCGCAATGGAATCACGGCCGCGAATCGGTTCCGCACTCTGCGACAAAGCCGCGAGACGCGAGGCGTTGATCTTTTGGAGTTCTTCCAACAGGACCGGCGGGCAGTAAACCTGTTCGAGCGGCCGGTTGGCCGCAAGTTGTTCCGCGAAGAACGGGTGCTCAACGATCAATCCGGGCATGTCGTCGGCATCCGGTCGTAAATCGATGAGCACTGGGAATTGCGTGCGTGAGGATTCGAAGTCCGAGAAGTGTCCCAACTCCGTCTCCATTGCGAGAATGCCGACGACTCGATGTGATGACTCGCCCGAGAAGATGGGAGTGCTGAACGCCACCGACGGCTTGTTCGTGGGGCGGCTGCGGAAGATGTTCGAGCGATGCCAGGCCTGAATCGGCGTCGGCGGCGGAGCGGTCGGCGGCAGTTCCTTGCGCAGCCCATGAAAGTATTCCCGAAAACCGAAGTACTTGCCGAGTAATGCGTCGTTACGAGGGCTGATCGCCCGCAGGCGGCCGCGCACGTCGAGCACGAACCAATAAGACGCACGGGTGTTCGCCGTAAACTCCGCGTTCCGAGCGGAGTGACGTTCAATGAGCCATTGCTGAATCGGCTCGTCGCCGTCGGTCGTCTGGTCTTGTTGCGAAAGCCGATCTCGAAGGGCCGGATCGGCGGCGTCCTGTTCCAGCATCCGGCGCCGCTTCTCGATGCCAAGGCTGAAATGGGCGGCTACCGTTCTGGCCGCGTATTGATCGCTTTCCAGAGTCCGCTCGATGAGTTGTCGTTCCGTCGCGTCCAACGTGCGCCGAAAGACAAGTCCCGCCACGACCGCCATGATGACGACGACCAATGCCGGACCGAGCAGGCCTAGTAGGATGAGCGACCGCTGCGCGCGTTGAGCCTGGCGCGATTCCAATGCCGTCAACACCGATTGGGCGTTGCGGTAGCGCTTCTGCGGGTCGACCGCTAAGCACTTGTCGATGATATCCGCCAAGGCGCGATCGACCCCCGGCGTTCGCCGGTGTAAATCAGGAGCGGGGGCCTGACGGAGAGCGCTGCGATAGAACGCCAACCGGTCTTCGATCGGACCATGCGAAGAGAGAGAGCCGGTCGCTTCGTCGCTGAAGTAAGGGAGTCGGCCCGTCACCATGCGATAGAGAATGGCGCCCAGGGCGTAAACATCCCAGCGAGCGTCCGGCGTCGCCGTCAGATCGGCTTGCTCCGGGGCCATGTAGAACAGGGTGCCGAGCGACGGAGCCCGCTCGTGCCGCAGCCGAGCTTGGCCGAAGTCGGCCAGTCGCGGGCGATCGTCTTGATCGAGCATAATATTGCTCGGCTTGAGATCGCAGTGGAGGATTCCTTTGTCGTGAGCATGAACGAGTCCGCGCGTGGTCTCCCGAATGATTTGCACCGCGGCGTCGACCGACATGGGGCCTTGACGAAGTCGGTCTTCCAACGAGCCGTAGGGCATGTACTCCATGACGTAGTACGGCGGATCCGCTTCCCAGCCGACGCCCAATAACTGCACGACATATCGGTCGGAGAACAAATGCTGCAGCTTTTCGACTTCGCGAGCCATGTGCGACCAATCCAACTCGCCGCGACGGCTGAAAAACTTGATCGCCACGGCGCGCCCGGAATTGCTGTCGACGGCTTTCCAGACCTCGCCGAATGCGCCGCGGCCCAAGAATTGTTCTTGTTCGTAGCCGCTCACTTTCGCCGGCGGGCGCGATTGTTGCAGACTTAGCAGGCCGGCTTCATGCAGATCGGCCTCGTCCATGCGCGGCGTCACCGATTCCGGCCAAACGCCGGCCGCAGCCTTGTCCGGTTCGGCGGATTCCGACGGCGTGGTCTTGTTCACGTTTGCCCGCGAGAACATTGTGGAGGAATCGGCGATTCATTAGGTCAAAGCAATCAGTGTGCCCGAGCGAAGTGCGTTCGTCGAGGCGGGCTGGTCGGTTCAGCGAGCGATGGACGTGTGCCGTTTCGGGCGCACGCGGGCGAAACCGCCCGATGGATTACGGACGTAGTTTCTCAAACGAAATAGCACCGGAGCGGCGCCTCAAATGACGGAAACAATTGATGCTTTACGCGGTGAGATTCAGGAGAATCTCTATCGCATGGTCGGTCGATTTCCGGAAGTAGCCACGAAAAACGACTATTACCTCGCGCTTGCCTATACGGTTCGCGACCGAATGTTGCGTCGCTGGGTTCGGACCGCGAAGTCGTATTTCGATCATTCGATTCGTACCGTCTGTTATTTGTCGGCCGAGTTTCTCATCGGCCCCCAGCTCGGACTCAATTTGTTGAATCTCGGCATCTACGAGCCCGCTCGAGTCGCCTTGGCCGGATTGGGACAAGACTTGGAAATGCTCCTCGATCAAGAAGAGGAGCCGGCGCTCGGCAACGGCGGCCTAGGTCGATTGGCGGCCTGCTACATGGATTCTCTCGCCACGCTGGAGATCCCCACGATCGGTTATGGAATTCGCTACGAATTCGGCATCTTCAAACAGCAAATCCGCGAGGGCCGTCAAATCGAGATCGCCGATCGTTGGCTGCGCTTGGGTTATCCGTGGGAAGTCGCCCGCCCGGAGATCGTGCTGGAAGTGAAGCTGGGCGGACATACGGAAGCCTACACCGACGCGACCGGCCGCTACTGCGTGCGGTGGGTGCCCCAGCGGGTCGTGTTGGGATCACCCTGCGATACCTTAGTGCAAGGGTATCACGTGGGAACCGTGAACATGTTGCGGCTCTGGAGAGCGGAGGCGACGAATACATTCGACTTTCAGGCGTTCAACGTCGGTGACTATTCTCGCGCCGTTCATGAAAAAATCGTCTCGGAGAACATCACCAAGGTTCTCTATCCGAACGACGACGCCGAGGCCGGCAAGCAATTGCGGCTCGAACAGCAGTATTTCTTCACGTCTTGTTCGCTGCAGGACATGATACGGATCTACTATCAGCGCGAACAAACGCTCGACAATTTTTCCAATAAGTACGTCGTCCAACTGAACGATACGCATCCGGCTTTGGCCGTCGCCGAATTGATGCGATTGTTGGTGGACGAGCACCGGATGGATTGGGAGCACGCTTGGTCGATTACCGAGCGGACGTTCGCCTACACGAACCATACTTTGCTCTCGGAAGCCCTGGAGACTTGGTCGACGGACTTGTTCGCGCGAGTCTTGCCGCGACACTTTGAGATCATTACGGAAATCAATCGTCGCTTCCTCGGTGAAGTCCGCCGGCTTCGACCGGGCGACGAGGCGCGCGCAAGCCGCCTTTCGCTTATCAGCGACGGCGGTCAATCGCGAATTCGTATGGCTCACTTGGCCTGCGTCGGAAGTTCGTCGATTAACGGAGTGGCCGCGCTCCATACACGATTGCTGAAGCAAACCGTCTTGGCCGACTTCTACGATCTCTGGCCCGAGAAGTTCAACAACAAGACCAACGGAGTCTCCGTGCGCCGCTTCGTCGCACTGGCCAACCCGCGGCTGGCGAATCTACTCACCGAGGCCGTCGGGCCGAATTGGCTGATCGATGCGGACAGACTGCGCGAAATCGGAAAGCTCGCCGACGACGCCTCTTTCCGCGCGCGATGGCAAGAAGTAAAGCAAGCGAACAAAGCGAGACTGGCCGAGCATTTGGCCGCCGCGGGGGGGCCGGCGATCGACGGCGAATCTTTATTCGACGTGCAGGTCAAGCGATTTCATGAATACAAGCGACAACACCTCAATGTACTCCACGTGCTTGCGCTGCATCGCCGACTGAAGCACAATCCTCAGGACGACGCCGCGCCGCGTACCGTGATCTTCGGCGGGAAGTCGGCGCCGGGTTATATGCAGGCCAAATTGATGATCCATCTCGTCAACGCCGTCGCGGAATACGTGAACGCCGATCGCGAGACGGCGTCGCGATTAAAAGTCGCGTTCTATCCGGACTTCAATGTGAAGCAGGCGCAAGTCATCTATCCCGCGGCCGATTTGTCGGAACAAATCTCACTGGCCGGTAAGGAGGCGTCGGGCACGGGAAACATGAAGTTCGCCTTTAACGGAGCGCTGACGATCGGCACCCTCGACGGCGCCAATGTGGAAATACGTGACGCGGTCGGCGACGACAACTTCTTTCTCTTTGGAATGACCGCCGATGAAGCCGCGCGACGAAAGTCGCAAGGCTATCGTCCGCGCGAGATCTACGAGCAGAACCCGGAACTGCGAGCCGTCCTCGATTTGATCGCGTCGGGGCGATTGTCGCACGGCGATACGTCGACGTTTCAGCCCTTGGTGCGCGCCTTGTTGGAGCGAGATGAATTCATGGTCTTGGCGGACTTCGCCGACTATGTCGAATGCCAAGATCGTGTCTCGACGACGTTTCATGATCGCGAGCTTTGGACGAAAATGTCGATTCTGAATACGGCAAGAATGGGTTATTTCTCGTCCGATCGCGCAATTCGTGAATACTGCCGCGACATCTGGGAGGTAGATCCCCTGACGATTCCGGTTGATTGACAGGGGGCGGCGCGAGCGTAGCCGCGCACCTGCCGCACGGACCTGTGCGCTCTCCCGCACTTTCGCGACCGGACCATCCATCCGCTTTGACGATACTCCCCGCCGGCACGCACATATTTAAGGCCTATTTCAGCCTGCGAGGAGCGGACGCGATTGCCGACGCCGTACCGATCTTTGGCGCGCCCCGTGCATTACCATTTGCCGGCGGTACATCCGTGTCGATTCTTTGAATCGATCGCCTGCCGCGACGGAGAAAATCGCCATGGACATCATCAATGCCTTGCGAAAGCTCGGAGTGTTGCGATGGGGAGCGACGTCAGGCGTGTATCGCAACGCCGCGGAACGTCCCATTGAGTTGCAGGATTCCGGGGTCTTCGACGCTTCGTGTGATTTGATAAGCGGTGCGAGCGGAAGCGAATCGCGCGATCGGCGGCCGACTTCGCTAGGGAAGGTTTTGGGGATCATTCTCACCGTTGCCGCGGTCGTTGCCCTCGTGCTCTTTCTGATCGGGAGAGCGAGCGGCGAGGCGCGGATGCCGCAGCAAGCGGTTTCGAGCCGGTTCTCCGCGGAGACGGTCGCGACGCTGCGCGAACGCGCCGCCCCGATGACTGGAGACCAAGAGTCGATCTCTCTCCCGATCGCGTCGTCGTCACGTTTTACACGTACAGCGGTTACGAAACCGAACGCCTTTACAAGTATGTCGACACATATCGGCGGGGCAAATTCCGCCCGCGCGTCGAAGAAACGATCATTGCCGTAGGACGACCGGGATGGCTATTTTGAAGGCATCCTCTTAGCCGACCGAATGCCTTGTTGGGCGCGGGCGTCAAGGTTGAGGGCCGTGCGGTTTGACTGGCCCGGATCCGTCGGAGGCGGTCGGGTAGACCGCCTCGCAATCATTTAGTGCGGTGATCAATCCGCTCATCATGCGACTGAGTTGCTCCGGCCGGGAGTCGGCCAAATCACGCTGCTCGAACGGGTCGTCGGCCAAATTGAAGAGCTGATAGTGAGAACTGTTCGATGCCGGCGACGGGAAATAATGGTAGATCACCTTCCATGGGCCTTCACGGTAGACGGTGAAATAGTTTGATCGATGGGGCGCATGCGGATAGTGCATGAGGAACGTTTCCGGGCGCATCGGATCGCGGCGGCCGCCGAGCAGACTATCGAGCGGCGTACCATCGACAGCATGTTTCGGCGGTGCGCTCACGCCCGTCAGCTTCAAGACCGTCGGAGCAAGGTCATAAACCGCGGCTTGCTGGGTTTGGATCGCGCCGACGGCGATCGGCAACCGCTTCTGAAAGGCGTTGTCGGCGATCGGCTTGGCCCAGGCGGCGATGAACGGGACGCGCATTCCACCTTCGTAATGCGCGCCTTTTTTGCCTCGCAACGGGGCGGCGCAGGCCACCGCATGCTCGTGTCCCAAGGGAGCATCGGTGCCGTTATCCCCCAGAAAGAGCACGAGCGTATTCTCCGCGACGCCGATTTTTTCCAGGTGATCCAGCATGTCACCGAGCGACTTGTCCATTCCCTCGATCAATGTCGCAAAAGCCTGGGCGTCCGCGGGCTTACCCGAGTCGGCATAGTGCGAGGCAAAGCGCGGATCGGAGTTAAACGGCGCGTGGACGGCATAGTGAGCGAAGTAGAGAAAAAACGGTTGCTCCGCGGCGACCGCTTCATCTAAGTGCCGTTTGGCTTCGATCGTCAGGGCTTCGCTGAGAAACGTGTCGGTGCCGTGATACTTCTCAAGGCCGGGAACGCCGCGAGGCGCGCGCTTGGTCCCGTTTCCGTAGTTCTGAGCGCCGTAATAGCTGCCCGGCGCGCCGATCGACGCCCCCGCGACATTGACGTCGAAACCGAGCTGCTTCGGATCGGCGCCGGCAAATTCACGCGGCGCGAAGTGACCTTTTCCGACGTGAATCGTTCGGTAACCGGCTTCGCGCAGTAGGCCCGCTAAGGTGACATCGCCCGGCTTCAGGCCGCGCCAATTCCAATTCTGCGCGCCTTGCGGCCCGGCGTTGTCCTTGTCGGGATTGATCCAATTGGTCGTCCGGTGGCGCGCCGCGTTTTGGCCCGTCATGATCGAGATCCGGGTCGGCGAGCAGACGCTCATCGCATAAAAGTTGCTGAAGCGAATTCCGCGCGATGCGAGCCGGTCCATATTCGCCGTGCGGTAAAAGTCGTTCAGCGGATATCGCTTCGGGCGTCCGGCGTCGTCGGTAAGAAAGGGCACCGACGTATCCATGACTCCCATGTCGTCGACGAGAAAGATCATGACGTTCGGCTGCGACGGCGCGGCCGATGCGACTTTGACGAGACATAAGAAAACGACGACGCAACCGAGTTGGGCGAAGCGACTCATGGGCATTCGAGGCCGTTTTAGATGGGGTGGTGATCCGAATCGTGGAATGCGGTTGGCGTCCCGCGCGACGACCTTACTTGACTTGATAATCCGCGCCCGTCAGGCTGCTCAGCACGGATTCTTGCCACTTCCGAAGCTTCGATTGAAGCGTTGCGGCGACTTCGGGTTTGGCGTCGCAAAGGTTTGCCTTCTCCGCGGGATCGGTTTCGAGGTCGAACAGTTCTAGTTTGGGAGCGAGCTTTCCGTCGTGAACGACCAACTTATACGATCCGTCGATCACGGCCCGCGGCCCACGATAGTCGTCTTTCGTCACGGTGGGGTGGCGATAGTTGGTGAAATCACGCGTCGCCTTGCCTCCCATCCGTTTGACGAGAGGCGTGGTTCCTTTTTGTAACTCAGGGGCGATCCACGGTTTGAGTTTGGCGCGGTCGAGGCCTGACGTGTCGTATTCCCAGAAATAGAGCGGCGACGGACGCTCGGCCATATTGCCGTCGAAGACCGGGGCCAGATCGATGCCGTCGAGCGGCCGATTGGGCGGCGATTGTCCGACGATCGCGCACAGCGTCGGCAACAAGTCGCTCGTACACGCGCGAAATTTCGTGACGCGAGGTTGGGAAACACGAGCGGGCCACTCGAGGAGGCCGGGCACGAGTGTTCCTCCTTCGTAGACTTGCCCTTTCGTGCCGCGATGTGGAAAGCCGAGAGCCGCATCGGGCGAGGTGCCGTTGTCGCCGCAGTAGAAGAGCAATGTGTCGTCGCGCAGATCATGGGTCGCTAAGTGTTTTCGCAAGGTGCCGATCGCGCGATCCATCGCGGTGATTTCGGCATAGCGTTCGCGCAAGACCTCGCCCTGCGAGCGCTTGGTCGGACCGCCGGTTTCGTTCGACGTGAGGCCGACCATTCGCGAATACTTGGCCGGCAGGTCGTCGTACAACGCTAAGTCGTCCGGCAAACCGCTATATGGCTCATGCGGCGAACCGAACCAGACGACGACGAAGAACGGCTTACCTGCGTTGCGAGTTCGATCGATGAATCGCATCGCTTCCCGAACGACGATCTCGGAACTTTCACCTTGGAAGGCTTCGGGCGGACCGCCGTTGCGCGAGAGAGAAGGGTTTAGCTCGAAAAAGTTGTCATGCGACACCCACTCGTCGAACCCCATCGCACCGGGATTCACCGGAGACTCGGCCTTGACCGCACCGACATGCCATTTGCCGAAATGGCCGCATTGGTAACCGGCTTGACCGAGCAGATGCGCGATCGAGATTTCTTCGGGGCGCAGCGACCAACCGGGGGCGAATGTGCCCATCCGATTAGGATGGCGGCCGGTCAGAAAGCTCGCTCGCGTCGGTGAGCAACTGGGGTGGGCCGCGTAAAACCGGTCGAACCTCAGACCGGTCGCCGCGATTTCGTCGAGTACCGGCGTCTTAACGTGCGGGTGTCCGTTGTACCCGGTTTCTTCCCAGCCGTGATCGTCGCCCATCATCAGGACGATGTTGGGCTGCGCGGCGCTCGCTGCCGCACTTGCGAACAACGTCGCTACCGGCGCCATAAGAAACAAGATGCGGAGATAAAGCATAGAATGTCGAGCGAGTTGGAGAATCATTTGAGCGTGTCCAACGAGAGCGAATCAATTTGCGATGTTTTGTCAGCGCCTACGGCGCTTCGTGTCTCAGGGCGTTAAGCGGCGGAGTCGTGGGTTCGCGCGGGTCTCTCAGCAGGCAAAGATGTGTCCGTAAATCTTTGGTGCGGTAACGCTCGCTGATCGTCACTTGGCGATCGCATCCGCGGCCACGGCCGGCAAGACGCCCGTCAGTACACTACCGGAAATACCGATGTTACTTGTCTCCGGTCCGATTCGGACGGAGTGAGCCGACGCTCCGGCACGGGAATCGAGAAAGGTGTTGTCTTGGACCCGAATGTCTTGCGTCGCACCCTGGATGTCGATGACGAAGCCGCCGCTTGGGGCATTGTCGGCGAATTTATTTCTTTCAACGCGGTTTCGATGACCGGCGAAGCTGGGGCCGCGCTCGGGGCGGAAAAGTAAGCCGTTCAATTTGCTGTCGCGAATCGTATTGCCGACTATCAGGTTGTCGGTGTCGCGATGTCCGACGGAAATTCCAACGCGGTTTGCCTCGATCCGGTTGCCTTCGGCAAGTCCGTATTTGACTCCCCAGCAGAAGAACACCCCGATGTCGCAGCCGCGTAAGGTGTTGTCGCGGATGACCGGTCGTTGCGAACCGGAGCCGGGGTGCAAGGCGAGATTCTTGTTGTTTTCCACGAGGCAGTTTTCGACGGTGACATCGTGGCTGATCTGCCATGAAATACCGTCGCCCTCATAATTGCGCGCAGTAACGCCGCTTATGTGAATGCGGTTGCAGTCTTGAAGAAAGATACAGCCGGCATAATTGCCGTCGAGTTCCATGTTGTTGGCGCGATTGCCGTCCAACGTCAGATTCCGAATGCTCACGTCGTCGATGAAGTCGCCGCTCAACAGCGGAAACAGCGTCGAACATGTGGCGTCGTGCATCTGCCATAGGTTTTCACGCAGCGGCTTATCGAGCTTGAAGCGGTTGCCGCTGCGAGCCGTGAGCGTCCGCTTCAGCACGGTCCGACGTCCGGTTTTCTCGTCGGTTGCGCGCAAGCAGACGCCGTCTCCTACACGGAAGCCGTCGCCTTCTTGGAGCGTGATTTCCTGGTCATACCAGTCGCTGTCGACTTTCAAAGGAGTTGTGACCGATGCTTCCTTGATAAGAACCGTTTTGTCGCCTTCTCCCTCGAGATTGACTCCGGTCTGGAGATAGACCGCGTTGCGCAGTCGGTAGGTGCCCGCTTTAATGTGCACGGTGCCGCCGCCGAATCGCGCAACATAATCCACCGCCGCCTGAATGACCCGCTGGTCGTTGCCGACGAGATCGGCGTCTTCATTTCCGACCGTAACGGTAAGGGTGTCTTGCCACGACGGTTGCACGACCTTGTCGCCGCTGGTCTGTCGCGGTTGAGTGACTATGGGGCGCTCCGAGGCGTAAATCGTGGCCGGCAACAAAAGCAGAACGATAAGAGCCTTCATAAATATCTCAAGTGTGAGGCCGAGTATCGGAGAAGTCTTCACCGCCTGGGGATGAAACGCCACTTCGCTGCATAGAGATCGCCCGTGCCGGCCGATGTCGCTTCCCGTTCGCCAAACTGAGCGAGCGAAGCGAACGACCCCGCGATGACGAGTTCCCCCGGCGCTTTATAGGCGATCGGATACGCACTGTCGTTGCGCTTGCCGCCGGCCTTTTCGACCCACCGCAGGTTTCCCGCACCGTCGAATGCGGCGAGGAAGATATCGCCGCTTCCCCGCGTGGCGAGCGGAGTGCCCGCAAGCACCGTGTCGGCCGTAAAGTCGCCGCAGACGAAGCAAGTGCCTTGCTCATCCACGGCGACGCCGAGGCAGTAGTCCGTGTCCGGGCCGCGAAGTTGCTGCGCCCACTGGGGGCGCCCCGCCGCGTCGAGGTGAACGATGAGACCGTCGTAAGCTTTTTCGCCGTCGCTTTCGAATGTTCGACCGGCGACGTTCAAGCTACCCTTGAACATCCCCACGCCCCACACACGCCCCGCTGAGTCGCAAGCAATCTCGTGATAAATCGCGCCGACCGTGCCCGGTACGACAGTCGCCCACGAGAAGTCGCCGTCGCGCGTGAGCGTCACCACAAGGGCCGCCGGCGATTTCGACTCCACGGCAACTTTGCCGAACGTTCCCGTTCCGGACACGTTTCCGCCCAGGAAGATGTTGCCGGCCGCATCGACGGCGACGCCGTGAGCGCTGCCGGAGAGATTGCCGGACGACGTGCGCAACCACAGCAACTCGCCGTCGGCGTGGTACTTCGCACAAAACACGGCTCTGGTCTTCTCGTCGCCTTCAACCCGTCGGTCGCCGAAAGCAGCATTGCCCTGCACGGCCCCGGCGACGATCACGTCGCCGTGCGGATCGACGGCAATTCCGTGTCCGTAGTCGTATCCTTCGCCCCCTGCCGTTCGGACCCAGAGCAAGCGGCCGTCGGGGGCGTATTTCGCGGTAAACAAATCGTAGTCGCCCGCGTTCGGAAGCGGTCGGCCGTCGGCGACGGCGTCCGCGCTTTCGAAGTGGCCGGTGACATACGCGTTGCCCGCTTGATCCGTCGCGACGCCGTAAGCACGATCGGTCTTACCGCCGCCAAGTCCGCTCACCCATAGCACCTGTCCGGACGGATCGAGCTTGACCAAGCACATATCCATACCGCCGGCGCTGCGGTATCGGCTTGAGCCGAACGCCGCATCGCCGACGCACTCCGATGCCAGGAACACGTTTCCTTCGCGATCGAAGGCCACGCCGCGCGTTTTGTTGTGCGCGCTGCCGCCGCCGTGAACGACCCATTCGCACTGCGGAGGATCGGCGGCCAGAATCACGCAGTCGGCTGCCGGGGCGAGCGTGGAGGCGACGAGTAGCGCGAGGTGAATTGCGAGGCGAGGTCTCTTGAGCATGAGGCGGGAAGGCTCCTTGGCGCCCAGGGATGGAACGTCGCTTGGTGGGGTGGTGGCGGGCTTGTTATGGTACTCGCAGTCGACGTCTCATGCAGGTAACTCTCTCCGGCTTTTTTGCAGGACGCGACGTATCGGCAACCGACATTCGCTGAATCAATAGGCTGATCGCACTCGCCCCCATGGCGGCGGCGAACGATCCAAGAAGCGCAGTCTCGCCTCACAAAGTCGGCAATTCGGGCAATCTTTGCCTGTGAGCTCGCGCCGCATCCAAGCGAAGCCGCCTGCGCGACGATGTAACCGGGACGGCGAACTCCGCCCTCAACTCCTTGCCGGCACCGCTCGCCGGCGACGGCGATCGATGCCTCACACGGGAACCGCTATGGGATTTCTTTCCGGCACGCTCAGTTTTGAACGATTTCGCATCGACGGGCCGGCCTTGAAGAAATTCGGGGCGAAGCACATCGCGACGCTGGAACGCTTCGCAATTGGGAAGATCGTCGGCTCCACTCCGGAGGAAGCGCTGGTCGGGTTCGTCGGCGGGCGGCACCTGTTCGATCAGGAATTCGCGGCGGAAAAGAACATTGTCGACGACTGCTTGCATTGCGGCGTGCGAATCGACACCAACAAGATTCCGGCGGCGCTGAGGCAAGCGTGGCTGGCCATCGAGCTCGCCCCGCTGCTGGAAGACAATCCGCACGGTCGCGTGACGAAGGCCCAGCGACAGGAGGCCCAACAGGCCGTCGAAGCGCGGTGTGAAGCCGAGGCCCGCACCGGGAAGTTCAAACGCCTGCAGCAGTTTCCCGTGCTCTGGGACGGCCGCGAAAACACGCTCTATCTCGGCAGTTCGAGCCAAGCGGTCGTCGAATCGGGCCGCGAACTCTTCGAGCGGGCCTTCGATCTCAAGCTCGAACGCATCGGCTCCGGCCGGCTCGCTCAAGCCTGGGCCGCGGAAGCGAAAAAGCTCAAGCAATTGGAGGACTTGGAACCGACGGTGTTTCACGCCGACGAGCCGGGGGCTCATGCCGCTTGGCTCAACCGAGAAGGGGCGGGGCTCGATTTTCTCGGCAACGAATTCCTGTTGTGGTTGTGGTGGTCGTTGGAAGCGGTCGACGACACGATCACGCTCGCCGACGGCTCCGACGTCGTGGCGATGCTCAACCGCACGCTCACGCTCGAATGCCCGCGGGGCGATTCCGGCAAAGAGACCATCATCTCGGAAGCGCCGGTCCGCCTTCCCGAGGCTCATCACGCGCTCAAATACGGCAAGCTGCCGCGTAAGTCGGGCGTCATGCTCGTCGCCGACGGCGTCCAATACGACTTCGTCCTCCAAGCCGAATCGTTCGGCGTGAGCGGCGGACGCGTGAAGTTCTGCGAAGACGAAGAGAACGTCGAGTCGGTGGAACTGCAACGCATCGCCGGCCTGCGCGGGCTGGTCGACACGCTCGATCTGCTCTACGGTAAGTTCTGCGAACGCCGCGTGAGCAAGGCTTGGTCCGACGACGTCAAGCAAATGCGGCGCTGGCTCCAGCGCGAGCCGAGTAAAGATAGGAAGCCGGCCGCGTAGGCCGGAGGCCCTGCGGTCGGTACTTTGGGCCGCGCTCCCGCCGGCCCCGAGCCTTGCACTGTCCTCGCAACGAAATCGCGGAAATCCCGCGAAAAAAAGGCGTTGGGGCTTTTCGATCGGAGCCTCTACGCGAGTTGTGCGCTATTAACTTTGCATGGCAAAGTCACGCCGGTTGGAAACGGCTGAATTCTGCAACGGGCAAGCCGCGAGCCGATTCGGCCTTCGTTCATTCAGCCGTTCGGCATTTCTGCGTTCGCCTTGGTCCGACGCGCGTGGCGTCGCGGAGCAGGGGGCTCGCCAGGTAGAGGAGAAACAGCGGCGCGAACATCCGCGTCGTGAGGCTCGTGGCGAGCGTCCAAGCCAAGTCGGTCAACGGCCCGCCCGGCTCGGGCTTCCACTCGTGCGGATAGCGAACCTTGTGCGGATGAATGGCGCGTAGTCGGCGGCCACGACGTGTCGGGATAGGTCCGACGCTACGCGGTGGGCTGCCCGCTGTCCGGCGCTTCCGGTCGCGGTGCAATCGCGGCGGCGGATGCAAATCGACCAGCGTCGTGCCGGCGGCGCGGCACCCTTCGTGCAGAAGTTCGGCGGCAGGGAATTTCCGTGCGGCCCCGCGCCGCGACTCATCGTGGGAGGATTGAATCGCCATGAAACTCGATACGCTCGACAACCTGTTCGTAATGGAATTGAAAGACCTGCTCAGCGCTGAAAAACAGTTGGTCAAAGCGCTTCCCAAGATGGCCAAAGGGGCGACCAGCGAAGCGCTGCGGGCCGCGTTTGAAGAACACCTCGAACAGACCAAAGGCCAAATCGAACGCCTGGAACAGGTGTTCGCCCTGATCGACAAAGCTCCGCGGGCCGAGCATTGCAAAGCCATGGAAGGACTCATCGCCGAAGGCTCCGAACTGTTGGAAGAAGACGGCGAGCCGGCCGTGAAAGACGCGGCGCTGATCGGTGCGGCCCAAAAGGTCGAGCACTACGAAATCTCCGGCTACGGCACGGCGCGGGCCTTGGCCGAACTGCTCGGGCTCGACGAAGCCGTCGACTTGCTGCAGGAGACGTTGGATGAGGAAAAAGAGACCGACGAGAACCTCACGAAGTTGGCGCTCAACGAAATCAACGTCGAAGCCAAGTCGGCCGACGGCGACTAGCGCTCTCAAACGTCCGAACGCGCGGGCGGCTCGTCCGCCCGTGCGTCGGTCTTGTCGCCTCAATTTCTGTTGAGTCGGCGAGACGCGGCAATGAGGCTTCGTGATGAAGAGATTCTTGCGCGAGAACGGTTTGTCGCTGGCTCTGCTCGTGTGCTTTCTCGGCAGTTGGGGCGGGCAGGCCGTGGCCGGCCATCGAGAACAAAACGACGAGCTCGCCCGTCATCACCGGCCGACGGTCGGCTTTGCCGAGTATCTGCGCTCCGCCCATTTCCTCGAGGCCACGGCCGAGAATTGGGAATCGGAATTCCTGCAGATGTTCGCCTATCTCTGGCTGACGAGTTTTCTCTATCAGAAGGGATCGGCCGAATCCAAAAGGCTCGACGGGCCGGAAGAGGTCGATCGCGATCCGCGCCGCGGGCGGCACAACCAATACACGCCGCGCCCGGTGCGACGGGGCGGGGTGGCGCTGTGGCTCTACGAGCGGTCGTTGGGCATCGCCTTCGCGTTGATGTTCCTGATTTCGTTCGCCGCGCATGCCGCGGGCGGTGCGGCCGAATTCAATGAAGATCGCCGGACGCACGGCGAGCCCGCTTTAAGCGTGGGCGAATTCGTGACGACTCCCCGCTTCTGGTTTGAATCGCTGCAGAACTGGCAGAGCGAATTCCTGGCCATTGGGTCGATGGTCGTGCTCTCGATCTTCTTGCGACACCGAGGCTCACCGGAATCGAAGCCGGTCGACGCCCCGCACTCGGCCAACGCTTAGCGAAGCGGGCAATCAATTCGGGCGGCGACGCTCCCGGTCGCACTTGCCTAGAGCAATCACCACGGGGCGAAAAAAGGCGGTTTCAGCGGGCTTTAGCGGCCGTTACAACCCCGCCTGCAGCCCTTGCGGCAAGCCGCTTGGGTGCGTCACCGGAGGCACAAATAACCCGCCGTGGGCGAGCGTCTTTATGTCGTACCTGCGGAAAGTCCCCGACCGTGTCCGGGCGGCGGCGTGTTTCTGCGGGATTTGCGGAATCTTGGAGGTTTTTTGGATGGAACTGCGCGCACTTCTGGTGGTAGCGGCATCGTGTGCGTTTTGGCATGGCGTTCTAATCGGCCTGGTGCCGAATCCCGCCGGAGCGGAAGAGAGTCGCGTGCCGACGCCCGTCGCCGCCGCGCCGTCCGCATCCTCGACGGAGCCCGCCCAGCCGGCCGCGACCGCGCAAGCCGGCGAGCGCAAAGTGGAGTTCGCCCATCCGACTCCCGCAGGCATCGAACTGTTTGAAAAGAAGATCCGCCCGGTTCTCACGCAGCATTGCTACAAGTGTCATTCCGCGGCGGCTTCGGCCATCAAGGGCGGTCTGCGGCTCGATACCCGCGATGGCCTGCGCGCCGGCGGCGAGAGCGGCGCAGCGGTCGTGCCGGGCGATTCGGAGTCGAGCCTGTTGATGGAGGCGCTGCGCTTCGAAGGGTTGGAGATGCCGCCGACCGGAAAGTTGTCGGACGAGCAGATCGCCGACTTCGCCGCCTGGATTGAAATGGGAGCACCGGATCCCCGCACCGGCACGGCCGGCGCGAAGAAGAAGCTCGACCTCGCGGCGGCCCGGCAGTTCTGGGCCTATCAGCCTCCGAAGAAAACGACTCCGCCGACCGTGCGCAACACGGCTTGGCCGGCGACCGAGGTCGATCGCTTCGTCTTAGCCGCGCTTGAGCAACAGGGGCTTGCCCCGGTCGCCGACGCCGACAAGCTCACTTGGCTCCGGCGGGTGACGTTCGATCTGACGGGCCTGCCGCCGACGCTCGCCGAAATGGACGCCTACGTCGCCGATACTTCGCCCGACGCCGACGCCGCCGTGGTCGATCGCCTCTTGGCTTCGCCGCAGTTCGGCGAGCGCTGGGGACGCCATTGGCTCGACGTCGCCCGCTACGGCGAATCGACCGGCAAAGAACGCAACATTCCTTACACGCATGCTTGGCGTTATCGCGATTGGGTCATCGATTCGGTCAACGCCGACAAGCCGTATCCGCAGTTCATCGAAGAGCAGGTCGCGGGCGATCTGCTGCCGGCGACCGATCCGCAACGGCGCAACGCGCAGTTGATCGCGACCGGATTCTTGGCGCTGGGCACGAGGAGTTTGAACGAACGGAACGCCGAGCAGTATTTGATGGACACGGTCGACGATCAGATCGACGTCGTGACGCGGACGTTTCTCGCGACCACGGTCGGTTGCGCGCGGTGCCACGATCATAAGTTCGACCCGATTCCGACGGCCGACTATTACGCCTTGGCGGGCATCTTCCGCAGCACGGAGACGTTTTCGGGCGTCGCCGGTCGGTCGACTAAGGGAGTGAAGAACGACTTCACCGGCTCGTTGATGCCGCTCGACGACGCGGCCGGGCCGACGAAAGCGGCCGCGAAGTTGAGCCCCGCCGATCAAGCGGAGCTGGCGAAGATTTCCAAGCGTCTGGAACAGCGCCGCCGACAAATGGCCGAGTTGGCGAAATCGGCCAAGAGTTCCGACAAGAACAAGAGCGCGGCGAAGAAGCGATACAAAACGCTCACGCAGCAAATCGAGGAAGACGAGCGGGCCTTGGCCGAGCTCAAGAGCGGCAAGCGAGCGACGTCGGATTCCGAGGAGTTTGCGATGGGCGTGCGCGACGCCGCCCGGCCGGCCGACACCGAGATTCGCCTCCGCGGCGAACCGGAAGAGAAGGGCCCGGTCGTTCCGCGCGGTTTCGTGAAGGTGTTGAAAACGGCGCGCACGACGCCGGTCGATCCACAAACGAGCGGCCGACTGCAACTCGCGCAGTGGATCGCCTCACGCGACAATCCCCTGACCGCGCGCGTGATGGTCAATCGCGTCTGGTATCACCTCTTCGGGCGCGGCATCGTGGAGACCGTCGATAACTTCGGCGCGCTCGGCGAAGAACCGAGTCATCCGGCATTGCTCGATTACTTGGCCGTGCGCTTCATGGATAACGGCTGGTCGCTCAAGAAGTCGATTCGCGAAATCGTGCTGTCGCGCGTTTACCGCCTCTCGAGCGCGCACGACGCCGCCGACTACGCCAAGGATCCGGGCAATCGGTACTTCTGGCGGATGAACCGTCGTCGGCTCGACGCCGAAGCGATTCGCGACGCGGCCTTGGCCGTGAGCGGAACGCTCGACCTCAAGCGGCCGAGCGGTTCGCCCGTCGCGGAACTCGAAGCTTCAAACGAGATCGGCCGCCGCGTTTCCGTCGACGATCTGGACGCGGCCGTGGCGCATAACCGGTCCGTTTATCTGCCGTTGATTCGCAACGCCGTGCCGGAGGCGCTCGCGGTGTTCGACGTCGCCGACCCGAGCTTGATCGTCGGTCAGCGCGAAGTGACGACCGTGGCGACGCAAGCGTTGTTCCTGATGAACAGCCCGCTGGTGTTGGAGCAGTCGCAGCAGGCGGCCGAGCGGATCATGGCCGCGACGAGCGATGCACACGGCCGGGTCGATCGGGCCTATCGCACGATCTTGCAACGTCCGGCGTCGAACGACGAACTGCGGCGCGGGACGGAATTCGTCGCGGAGTATGGGCGGATCGCCGGGGACGAGCAGGCCGCTTCCGCCGCCGCCGCATGGACCGCGCTCTGTCAGACTTTGATGTCGTCGGCCGAATTTCGCTACCTGTATTGACCGGGCGACGGGACTCTCCGGTCCGCCTTTCGTTTTGATCGCTCACGATTTTTTTCGCACCGCCTTGGTTTCGAGGAAGTTTTTCATGAATACGTCGCCGTTCAGTCGCCGCGAGATGTTGAAGCAAACCGCTTGCGGCTTCGGGTTGTTGGCGCTCGCCGATCTTTGTGCGAAGCAATCGGCGGCGGCGACCGCAGGGTCGTCGTTGAGCCCGCTGGCGCCGAAGGCGCCGCTCTTCGCGCCCAAGGCGAAGCGCGTGATCTTCATGTTCCATCAAGGCGGGCCGTCGCACGTCGACACGTTCGACTACAAACCGCGCTTGGCGATCGACGACGGCAAGTCGCCCGTGGAGACGGGCTTTTACAAAGGGGGCAACCGGAAGTTGCTGAAGAGCCCGTTCGAGTTCTCGCAGCACGGCAAGAGCGGGTTGCCGATCAGTTCTCTGTTTCCCAACGTAGCCAAGCATGCCGACAAGCTGTGCCTGCTCAACGGCATGCACACCGATTTGCCGAACCATCCGCAAGCTTCGGTGCAGTTGCACACCGGGAGTTTTCAGTTTGTGCGGCCGTCGATGGGGGCCTGGGTGCTCTACGGCCTGGGGACCGAAAACGACGAACTGCCGGGCTTCATCACGATTAATCCTTCCGGCCGCGTCGGCGGCGCGCAGAACTACGGCAGCGCGTTTCTGCCGGCTCCGTTCCAAGGCACCCCGATCGGCGCCGAAGGGAAAGCGGTGGGGCAGGGGGCGATTCCCAACATTCAGGCCCGCGCGCCTGCCGGATTGCAGCGCAAGCAACTCGATTATCTGCAGTCGCTCAATCGCGACCGACTTGCGGCCGACGGCGTGAACACGGAATTGGAAGGATTGATTGAGTCGTACGAATTGGCGTTCCGCATGCAGGGGGCGGTGCCGAAAGTGCTCGACCTGAAAGACGAATCGCAAGCCACGCTCGACGCCTACGGAGTGGGGGACAAGGCGACCGACAATTTCGCTCGGCAGTGTTTGCTGGCGCGGCGATTCGCCGAGGCGGGCGTGCGCTTCATCGAAATCGCCACCGGCGGTTGGGATCAGCATCAGAATTTGCGATCGGCGCTCACCAAGAATTGCGAAGGCATCGATCGTCCGACGGCGGCTCTTTTGCAAGACCTGGAACAACGAGGGTTGCTGGAAGACACGCTGGTGATCTCGGGCGGGGAATTCGGGCGCACGCCGCATGCGAGCAAGCCCGACGGCCGCGACCACAATGCGACCGGTTACTCGATGTGGCTGGCGGGCGGCGGCGTGAAGGGAGGGTTGCGTTACGGCGCGACCGACGAACACGGCATCAAGGCCGTGGAGAACGCCGTGCACGTGCACGACCTGCACGCGACGATTCTACATCTCTTAGGTCTCGACCACACGAAGCTGACCTATCGGTATTCGGGGCGCGACTTCCGCTTGACGGACGTTCACGGCAACGTCGTGAAAGACATCATCGCGTAGGTTGCCGACCAGGGCCGCGGTTAAACGTTTTCCGGGAGTCGCCGTGCGAATCGCTTTCTTGATTTGGGGATGCCTCGCTTGCGCCGCGGCGGCGAGCGACGACGCTTGGAATCGGTTTCGCGGACCCAACGGCTCCGGCGTCAGCGCCGCCGAAGGCTTTCCGGCGACGTGGTCGGCGAAGGATTATCGCTGGGTGATCGATCTGCCCGGCGAAGGGGTCTCGTCGCCGATCGTCTGGGGCGACCGCGTGTTCGTCACCGCGGCCGACGAATCGACGCTCGAGCGAGCCTTGCTCTGCTATGCCGCGAGCGACGGCAAGCTGCGGTGGTCGCAAGCGGTGCCGTTTACCAAAGACAAAAAGCACAAGCACAATTCCTACGCGACCAACACGCCGACGGCCGACGCCGACCGCGTTTACACGTTGTGGCAGGGGAGGGAGGCGTCGCAACTTCTGGCTTACGATCACGACGGCAAGCCGCTCTGGACGTGCGAGGTGGGACCGTATGCGAGCGGCCACGGCGGCGGCATCTCGCCGGTCGTGGTCGACGGCGTCGTGGCGTTGAATCTGAATCATGAGGGAGATAGCTGCATGCTGGGCGTCGACGCGGCGACCGGCCGCGTGAAGTGGCGCACGCCGCGGGCCGCGGTGCGCGCGACTTACTCGACCCCGTGCGTGTATACCGAAGCCGGCGGCCGCAAGCTCTTGGTGTTTACCTGCTGGCGGCACGGCATGACGGCCGTCGATCCGCAGACCGGCGAGGTGGCGTGGGAACTGCCCGACGTGTTCGACCCGACCGACGCGGAAGACAAGCGGGCGATCGGTTCGCCGTTCGTCGCCGGCGGATTGATTTACGGCAACTGCGGTTTCGTCGGCGGGAAGAAATTCGTGGTCGCCGTTCGTCCGCCGAATTCCGTCGGTTCGCAACCGGAACTGGTGTTTCGGCTCGATCGCAACACGAACCATATGCCGACGGGGCTGGTCGTCGGAAAGCGGCTTTTTATGTGGAGCGACGCCGGCATCTTGGTCTGCGCGGACGCGGAGACGGGCAAGACGTTGTGGCAAGAACGGATCGGCGGCAAGTTCTCGTCGTCGCCGGTCGCCGTCGACGGCAAAGTGTATTGCCTGTCGGACGACGGCGAAGTGATCGTCGTCGCGGCGGCCGACACGTTCACGGAACTCGGCCGCGTCCAACTCGACGAAGGAACGGCGGCCACGACGGCCGTCGCCGGGGACGCGCTCTATTTTCGCACCTTCGGCAAACTCTACGCCCTAGCGGCGCGGCGCTAGTCTAAGCGCCGACTCGAGCCAAGCGCTCGCGCGGATCAAGTCGCCGACGGGCACATTGCCGGCAGCGGCCGTGAGCCGAGCCGCGCGCCCGCGCGCTTTCGCGTCGCGAATTCCGGTTCAGGCGGTCGGACGCCCGCCTCTTTACGGAATCCTTATGCGCGGCGGAGCGCTTTTTAGCCCCATCTTATGCGGCGGCGGATAGCATTGAGACGAGTTATCCAGGCGAGAGTCGATCTCGCGAAGTACCAATGGGAACGAGTCATGGACTGGATTTTTTTGGCGATCGTCGGCGGTCTGGCCGTCGCGAGCTTTGCGATGACGGCCGGCTGCGAACGGTTGCGAGGGAAAAGACAATGAACTTCATTGAAATGCTCGCCGTCGGCGCGGGTTGCGGATTGTTTCTCTTCATCATGTTCGCCGTCTTGTTTCCGGAGCATCTGGGATGAACGCCGCTTGGCTGGAGATCGTCGCTTTTCTGGTCGTCCTCGCGGCGGCCGTGAAGCCGCTGGGAGCGTACATGGCCCGCGTTTACGAAGGGCGGCCGTGCGGTCTCGACCGCGTGTTGCGTCCGGTCGAGCGCGCGCTCTACCGAATCGCCGGCGTACGCACGGACGAGGAGATGACATGGCGTCGCTACGCGGCGGCCCTGTTGCTGTTCAATTTGCTGGGACTGCTCGCCGTGTACGCGCTGCAGCGTCTGCAAAGCGCGCTGCCGCTCAATCCTCAACAACTCGCGGACGTCGCCCCCGACCTGGCGTTTAACACCGCGGTGAGCTTCGCCACCAACACGAATTGGCAGGCTTACAGCGGTGAAACCACATTGAGCTATCTCACGCAGATGCTCGGCTTGGCCGTGCAGAACTTCGTCTCCGCGGCCACCGGCATGGCGGTGCTCGTCGCGCTGGCTCGAGGTTTCGCGCGCAGCTCCGCGCAGACGATCGGCAACTGTTGGGTCGATCTCACTCGCGGCACGCTGTATGTGCTGCTGCCGTTGTCGTTCGTCTTGGCGCTGGCGCTCGTTTCGCAGGGCGTCGTGCAATCGTTCTCCGGCGCGCGGGAAGTCGCGCTGCTCGAGCCGACGGTCGACGCCTCAGGCGCGCCGGTCGCCGTGCAATCGGTCCCGCTCGGCCCCGCCGCGTCGCAAATCGCGATCAAGCAACTCGGCACGAACGGCGGCGGCTTCTTCGGAGTCAACTCGGCCCATCCGCTGGAAAATCCGACGCCGCTGAGCAACTTCCTCCAGGTGCTGGCGATTCTCATCATTCCGGCGGCGCTCTGCTACACCTACGGCGTGTTGGTGCGCGACGTGCGGCAAGGTTGGGCGCTGCTGGCCACGATGGCGTTGATCTTCGTTCCTTTACTCATCGCCTGCGCCGCGGCCGAGCAATCGGGCAATCCGCGACTAGCCGCGGCGGGGGCCGATCAGCAGGCGTCGGCGGAGCAAGGAGGCGGCAACATGGAAGGGAAGGAAGTTCGCTTCGGGGCCGTTTCGTCGGCGCTGTGGGCCGCGGCCACGACGGCCGCCTCCAACGGCAGCGTCAACTCCATGCACGACTCCTTCACGCCGCTCGGCGGATTGGTGCCGATGTGGCTCATGCAACTCGGCGAAGTCGTCTTCGGGGGCGTCGGCAGCGGACTCTACGGCCTATTGATCTTCGCGCTCGTTACCGTCTTCGTCGCCGGTCTGATGATCGGCCGCACGCCGGAGTATCTCGGCAAGAAGATCGAGGCGTTTGAAATGAAGATGGCCGCGCTTGTCATCTTGATTCCGCCGCTGCTCGTGCTCGGCGGTACGGCGCTCTGCGTTTCGACCGAGGCCGGCCGCGCCGCCGTGACGAATCCCGGCCCGCACGGCTTCAGCCAAGTGTTGTACGCCTTGTCGTCGGCGGGCAACAACAACGGCAGCGCCTTCGCCGGCCTGGGCGTGAACAACGTCTTCTACAACACGCTGCTGGGTCTGGCCATGTTCGCCTCGCGCTATTGGCTCATCGTGCCGGTGCTGGCCGCGGCCGGATCGCTTGCGGGCAAGAAACAAACGCCCGCGGGCGCCGGCACCTTGCCGACGCACACGCCGCTGTTCGTCGTGATGACGGCCGGCATCGTCGTGCTCGTCGGAGCGCTGACGTTCGTACCCGCCTTGGCGCTGGGTCCGATCGTCGAGCATTTGCAGTTGTTTGCCGGCAAATAACCAACACTTTTTGTGAATCGTCGCCGCTATGTCGTCGAAAACCGCTCGTCCGTTGTTTGATCCGCCGCTGGTACGGCGCGCCCTGCGCGACGCCGTCGTGAAGCTGAATCCGCGGCATCAATTGCGCAATCCCGTGATGTTCACCGTGCTCGTCGGCAGCGTGCTGACGACGCTCTTGTTCGTGCAAGCGCTCGCGCAGCCCTCGGGCGAGTCGCCGTGGTTTATCCTCGGCATTTCGCTCTGGCTGTGGTTCACCGTGTTGTTCGCCAATTTCGCGGAGGCGATGGCGGAAGGGCGCGGCAAGGCGCAGGCCGACAACTTGCGGCAGGCCCGCCGCGACGTGACGGCCAAGCTGTTGCCCGATGCACGCCGCGCAGCCGCGTACGAGTCGGTCGCGGCGTCGCGATTGCGAAAGGGAGACGTCGTGCTCGTCGAAGCCGGCGACCTCATTCCGGCCGACGGCGAAGTCGTCGAAGGAATCGCTTCGGTCAACGAAAGCGCCATCACCGGCGAAAGCGCGCCGGTGATTCGCGAAAGCGGCGGCGATCGTTCGAGCGTCACGGGAGGCACGGTCGTGCTTTCCGACTGGATCGTCGTGCGAATCACCGCCAATCCGGGCGAAACGTTTCTCGACCGCATGATTTCGCTGGTCGAAGGAGCCAAGCGACAAAAGACGCCCAATGAAATCGCGCTCGACATTTTGCTGGCCGCCATGACGCTGGTCTTTCTCTTGGCCTGCGCCACGTTGGTGCCGTTCTCCGAATACGCCGCGACCGTCGCCGGACACGGCGAGCGAGTGACGCTGACCGTGGTCGTCGCGCTCTTGGTGTGCCTGATCCCGACGACGATCGGCGGTCTGCTCTCGGCCATCGGCATCGCCGGCATGGACCGGATGATTCAGGCCAACGTCATCGCGACGTCGGGCCGAGCCGTGGAAGCGGCGGGCGACGTCGACGTGTTGCTGCTCGACAAGACGGGCACGATCACGCTCGGCAATCGCCAAGCGGTCGAATTCATTCCGGCCGAGGGCGTCGCCGTCGATCGACTGGCCGACGCGGCGCAGCTGTCGTCCCTGGCCGACGAAACGCCCGAAGGACGCAGCATCGTCGTCTTGGCGAAAGAACGCTACGGATTGCGGGGCCGCGACCTCCAGCCGACGCATGCGTCGTTCATTCCGTTCACGGCGCAAACGCGAATGAGCGGCGTCGATCTGCAGGATCGGCAGATTCGCAAAGGGGCCGCCGAGGCCGTGGAAGCGTATGTGCGCGAGCGCGGCGGCACGTTTCCGCAGTCGTTGCGCGAGCAAGTCGATCGCATCGCCAAGCAAGGCGGTACGCCGCTCGTCGTGGCCGAAGGCAATCGGCCGCTGGGAGCGATCTATTTGAAAGACATCGTTAAAGGCGGCATGCGCGAGCGTTTCCAGCAGTTACGACGGATGGGCATCCGCACGGTGATGATTACCGGCGACAATCCATTGACCGCCGCGGCCATCGCGGCCGAAGCCGGCGTCGACGACTTTCTCGCGCAAGCCACGCCGGAAGCGAAGCTCAAGCTGATCCGCGAGTATCAGGCCGGCGGACGCTTGGTCGCCATGACCGGCGACGGCACGAACGATAGTCCGGCTCTCGCCCAAGCCGACGTCGCCGTGGCGATGAACAGCGGTACGCAGGCCGCGAAAGAAGCCGGCAACATGGTCGACCTCGACTCCAATCCGACCAAGCTCATCGAGATCGTGGAAATCGGCAAGCAACTGCTCATGACGCGCGGCGCGTTGACGACGTTTAGCATCGCCAACGACGTCTCGAAGTATTTCGCCATCATTCCCGCGGCCTTCGTCGGCACCTATCCTGAATTGGGGCTGCTCAACGTGATGGGCTTGGCGACTCCGGCGAGCGCCGTTCTCTCGGCGGTGATCTTCAATGCGATCATCATCGTATTCCTGATTCCGCTGGCCTTGCGCGGCGTGAAGTATCGGGCGACCGGCGCGGCCGTCGTGCTGCGCGACAATCTCTTGATCTACGGCGTCGGCGGACTGCTCGTGCCGTTCTTCGGCATCAAGCTGATCGATCTCGCTCTGGTCGCGTTGCGCCTCGCTTAACAAGGAACTTCTCAAGATGATTCGTGAATTGCGTCCGGCCTGCGTCGTGTTTTTAGGGCTCACGCTGTTGACCGGCGTCGCGTATCCGCTGGCGGTGACGGGCACGGCTCAAGCGTTGTTTCCGCGTCAAGCCGGCGGCAGCGTCGTCGAAATCGCCGGCCGCGCCGCCGGCAGCGAACTCCTGGGGCAATCGTTTACGAGCGAGCGCTATTTCCACGGTCGGCCTTCGGCCACGGCGCCCGTCGGCTACAACGGCCTCGGCGGTGCGGGCTCCAATCTGGCTCCGACGAATCCCGCGCTTCTCGAAGCCGTTACCGGCCGCGTCGCCGAATGGCGCGTGGACGGCGGCGACGTCGTGCCGATCGATCTTGTGACTTCTTCGGCCAGCGGTCTCGATCCGCACATCTCCCCGGCAGCCGCGTTGTTTCAGGTTTCGCGCGTGGCCAAGGCCCGGGGGATTTCGGAAGCCGACGTTCGTGCGCTCGTCGAGCGCCACGTCGAAAAGCGAACGCTCGGCATTCTCGGCTCGCCGCGGGTAAACGTGCTACGATTGAATCTGGCTCTCGACGCACTGCAACCGTGACGCGCAGCTCATGAACGACGGCCGGCCGAACCCCGACGCTTTGCTGGCCCGAGTGGCCGCCGAAGAAGCTCAGACTGCGCGCGGAAAGCTGAAGATTTTCTTCGGAGCGGCCCCGGGCGTAGGCAAAACCTACGCCATGCTCGAGGCCGGCCGGAAGCTGGCCAAAGAAGGAGTCGACGTCGTCGTCGGCTACGTCGAACCGCATGTGCGCCCCGACACGCAGGCCCTCGTGCTCGGGCTCGACGTGCTGCCGCGCCGCACGGTCGAATACCGGGATCGAACGATTTACGAGTTCGATCTCGACGCCGCTTTGGCGCGCCGACCTCAGTTGCTGTTGGTCGACGAACTGGCCCACACGAACGCTCCCGGCTCGACGCACGCTAAGCGCTGGCAAGACGTCGAGCAACTGCTGGCCGCGGGCATCAGCGTCTACACGACGCTCAACGTGCAGCATGTCGAAAGCCTGAACGACGTCGTGGCGCAGGTCACGACGGTCCCCGTCCGCGAGACCGTGCCCGACAAGGTCTTCGAAGAGGCCGACGAAGTCGAACTGGTCGACATCGCGCCCGACGATCTCATCGATCGGCTTCGGGAAGGCAAGGTTTATCTTCCCGACCAAGCCCGCCGCGCGGTGGAGAACTTCTTTCGCAAGGGGAATTTGATTGCGCTGCGGGAGCTGTCGCTGCGTAAGACGGCGGATCGGGTCGGCGAGCAAACGCTTGATTGGCGGCGGGAGCACGAAGTGGCCCGCATCTGGCCGACCGCGGAACGGCTGCTGGTCTGCGTCGGCGCCGGACCGGGTTCGGCGCATCTGGTGCGCGCCGCACGCCGCATGGCCGCGGGACTGCGCGCGCCGTGGACCGCGTTGCACGTGGAAATCGACGGTCGGCCGGCACTCGGCGCGCAAGACCGCGACCGGCTCGACGACAATCTGCGCTTGGCCGAAGAACTGGGCGCGAACATCGCCGTGACGTCGGGAGCCGACTTTGCGACGGCCGTGTTGAATTACGGCCGCCGACACAATGTGACGAAGATCGTCGTCGGTAAGCCGCGTCTGAGTCGCTTGCGAGAATGGCTGCGCGGCACGTACGTGTCGGACCTGATTAGGGCCTCCGGCGATATCGATATCTACGTCATCAGCGGCGACGAAGCGCCCGGCAAGACGGCGAGCCGTTCCAAAAACGCCGCGCCGGTATCGCGGCTCCCCTATCTCTACGCCGCGGCGATCGTCGCCGTTTGCAGCGCGGTCGCCTTCACGCTGTTTCCCTTTTTGGATCCGACCAACTTGGCGATGGTCTTCTTGATCGGCGTGATCGCCGCGGGGCTCACGCTCGGGCGCGGCCCCACGATCGTGGCTTCGGTGCTGGGCGTCGCGCTGTTCGACCTGCTGTTCATTCCGCCCTACGGGACCTTCGCCGTCGCGGACACGCAGTATCTCTTCACGTTCGTCGCCATGCTGCTCGCCGGGCTGATCGTCAGCGAGCTGACGTTGCGCGTGCGACGGCAAAACGAAGCGTCGCAACGTCGCGAACGCCGCACGTCGGCTTTGCTGGAGTTGAGCCGTGAGTTATCCGTCGTCTCCACGCGCGAGGCCGTGGCGCAGGCGGCCCGGCGGATCATTCGCACCGCGCTCGACGTCGACGTCTGGATTATCGTCCCCGGCGGCTCATCGTTCGTCTCGGCCGATCCGACGCACGAAGCCGGGCCGCCGCCGAACGATTTAGGGGTCGTGAAGTGGGTGTTTGAACACGGTCGCCCGGCCGGACGCGGCACGGATACGCTTCCCGGCGGCGTCGGCACCTATCTGCCCTTGCTCGTCACCGGCGGAATCGTCGGCGTTCTCGGCGTCCGTCCGCACGACGAGCCGACTCACGACGGTTCCGCGCGCGAACTCGGCGGAGCGCTTGATACGACGCAATTGCAATTGCTCGAGGCGTTCGCCGGGCAAGCGGCCGGGGCGCTGGAACGCTGTTCGCTCGCCGTGCAGGCCGAGCACGTGCGCCTCCAGATGGAAACCGAGCGGCTGCGCAATTCGCTGTTGAGCACGGTGTCGCACGACTTGCGCACGCCGCTGGCGACGATTACCGGTGCGGCCGGGTTGCTCGTCGAAGAACCGGAGACGCTGGGCGAAGCGGCTCGTCGGCAACTCGCCGCCTCGATTCTCGACGAAGCCGATCGGCTGAACCGACTGGTCGCCAATTTGCTCGATCTCACTCGCCTGGAAGCCGGCTCGATCAAGCCGGACCTGCAGCCGCAGCCGATCGACGAGGTCGTCGGCGTGGTGCTGAAGCGTCTCGAACGTCAATTGGAGGCGCATCCCGTCGAAGTGCGCCTTCCGGCGGACTTGCCGCCGGTCGCCATCGACGACTTGCTCGTGCAGCAGTTGCTGCTCAATCTGTTGGACAACGCTTTGAAGTTTTCCCCGCCGGGTGCGCCCATCGAACTTTCCGCGGAACCGCAGGGAGCTATGCTGGCCGTGACCGTGGCCGACCGCGGGCCGGGCATTCCACCGGGAAGCGAGCGAAAGATCTTCGACAAATTCTTTCGCCTGGAAGGGCAATCGCAGACCGGCAGCGGAATCGGGCTGGCCATTTGCCGCGGAATCGTCGAGTTGCACGGAGGCACGATCGTCGCCGAAAATCGTCCGGGCGGGGGCGCGCAGTTTCGGTTTACGATTCCGGCGGTGAAACTTCCGGCGAATTGACATACGCATGCCCGATCTTCCTCGCATCCTGGTCATCGACGACGAAGCGCCGATCCGCAAGTTTCTCCGCATTTCGCTGGAGTCGGCCGGTTTCGCGCCGGCGGAAGCGGAATCGGCCGAGCAAGGCTTGCGCGAAGCGGCGACCTCGCCCCCCGACGCCGTAATTCTCGATCTCGGACTACCCGACGCCGACGGCCTCGACGTCATACGCCGGCTCCGCGAATGGACGACTGTGCCGATCATCGTGCTCTCGGCCCGCGGTCGCGAGTCGGACAAGATCGCGGCGCTCGACGGGGGCGCCGACGACTATCTCACTAAACCGTTCGGGGCGGGCGAACTCTTGGCTCGGCTGCGTGTGGCGCTGCGTCATGCGGCCCGCACTACGGCGTCGGCCGAGCCGGTGTTCGCCGTCGGCGCGATGCGCGTCGATCTGGCGGCGCGGCGCGTCGTCGTCGGAGATCGCGAAGTGCATCTCACGCCGACGGAATACCGCCTGCTGGCGACGCTCATTCGCAACGCCGGCAAAGTCGTCACGCACCGGCAACTGCTCAAAGAAGTGTGGGGACCGGGGAGCGTCGAGGAAAACCAGTATTTGCGGGTCTACCTCGGCCAACTGCGGCGCAAGATCGAGATTGACCCGACACGTCCGCGTTACCTGCTGACCGAGCCGGGCGTCGGCTACCGGTTGGCCGACGAGTAACACGAGTTGAGAACACGCGAGCGGAAGGAATTAAGACCCGACGGTATCCGTGAGCTGCACGGCGAACGTCGACTTGGCGGACGACTTGGCGCCTTGTTTCGAGCCGTCGTTGGAGATGAAGCCGGAATCGGTCGCCACGGCCGAGAGGGCGAAGCGGCCGAGCTTGAACTTTTCGAAGTCGAGCTTCGCGGCCTTCTTCGGATCGGTGCTCACGGTGATCGCGACCAGGCCGGTCGCGGCGTCGTACGGACCGGCGACGAGCGCGCCGGATTGATCGCTCAGCGACACTTTGAACGTCTCGGCGCGGAACACGTCGGGATTGGTGATCCGCAAGTAGCCGACGAGCGTACCGGCCGCCGCGTTCTCGGCGATCGTGAGCGTCGTGGTCGGGTTTTGCGCGGCGTCCAACAGCGCGACGGTCGGCGCTTCGTTGACGTCGACCACGGTGACGGCGACGACCTGGTCGGTAAACAGGCCCGCCCCGTCCGTCGCGCGGACGACGAGCACGTACGACTGGGCCGCTTCGAAGTTCAGCGCGCCTGCCGCCGGCACCGTGATTTTCCCCGACCGCGGATCGGCGATCGCGAACAGGCCGACCGCGTTGCCGCTCTGATCGACCTGTGAGACTAGGGAATAACTCAAAGTCTTGTTGGGCGCGGTCTTGTCCGGATCGGTCGCCTTGACGGTGCCGACCGTGGCGCGGGCCGAGTTGTTTTCCTTGAGGCGGAACGCCGCGGCGGTCGCCGCGAACGTCGGCGCTTCGTTCACGTCGACGAGCTTGATCGTGACGGTGAACGTCGTCGTGACGCCCTTCGGCAGGCCGGTCAGGCCGTGATCGGTCGTCTTGAACGTCAACGAGAACGAAGAGGTTTTTTCGATGTTCAATTTCGAAGCGTCGGCGACGACGATCCGGCCGGTCGCGGCGTCGAACCCGAACGCGCCGCTCTTGTCCGTCATCGTCACGGTGAACGACGCTCCCGGTTCGTCGACGTCGGAAACGCCGATCGTGCCGACCAGGGCGCCGTTCTGCGTCGGCGAGCCGGGGGCGCTTTCGGCGAGCAGGAGCGTCGCCTTGTTCGACTTGACGAGCACGGCGCCCCCGGCGGCGTCGTTCAACGAGAACGCCGGCGGCGTGTTCGACTTGCGGATCACGAGCGTCACCGCGGCTTCGGCCGACAGCGACGGGCTGCCGCCGTCGGTCACGCGGACGGCGAGCGTCGTCGTGCCGACCACGAGCAACTTCTGATTCGCCACCGTGATCACGCCGTTCTGGGCGTTGATCGCCAGCGCCCCGTTGCCGCCGAGCAACTCATAGGTGCGGCCCGGCCCGTCGGCGTCGCTCGACGTGACCGCGCCCACGACGGTGCCGATCTTGGCGCTCGTCGACAAGTAGAACGTATAGGGAGCTATCGTCGGTGCGTCGTTCACCGGCGTGATCGTGATGCCGAACGTCGCTTCGTCGAGCGTGTTGACGCCGTCGGAGAGAGTGAACTTCAAGGAGTCGGCGACTCCGACGTCGGCCGTGTGGGCGTATGTCAGCTTGCCGCCGTCGACGTCGGCCTGCGTGAACGTACCGCCGGCGGCGAGCAAGGCGCCGTCTAAGAGCAATTGTCCGCTCGTCGGCGCCGCGGTCAGCGTGTACACGAGTTGCTCGGGCGTGTTGTCCGCATCGGCGGCATGCAGCAGGCCGGCCCCGATGACGACCGACTGTTGCTCGGTCAACGTCGCTCCGGAGTTGACGTCGATCGTCGGACGGTCGCTCACTTGGAACACGGTGATCGCAAACGTCGCTTCGACGAGCGTCGCCGTGCCGTCGGTCACAGTGAAGCGAAACTCATCGGCCGCGGTTTCCGACGAGTCGTGAGTATATGTCACCAACTCCGCGGCGACGTCGGCCTGCGTGAACGTGCCGCCGACGCCGAGTTCGACGCCGTCGCGCTTGAGCACGCCGTGGGCCGGGACCGCCGTGAGTTGATAGGTGAGTTGAGCCGCGGAGTGGTCGATGTCGGTCACGGCCAGCATGGCGGCGGTGATCGTCGACGTCGAACCTTCGGCCGCCGACAAACCTGCGTTGACGGCGAGGAGGGGCGCAGCGTTGGTGCGCACCAAGCCGGTGGTCTCGGCGAACAGCGCGCCGTCGGCGAGCACCGTGCCGATCGCGGCGACTTCGGCGGGCGTGTAGTTGAGCGCGCCGCCGACGGTGCCGTTGAACGCGGCAAACGTGCCGATCTGGTCGCCGGCCACACCGGTCAGGTCGACGCCTCCCGCCGACGTGTTGCGAATGCCGAGGCTCGCGGCGGTGAGCGTGCCGGCGGCCGATTGCGAAACGCCGCCCGCCGCCGTGATCCGCACCGTGGCGGTCCCGGCGTTGATCGCCTGATTGACGGCGATCGCGCCGCCGACGAGCGTGACGTCGTTGCCCGTCGCGGCCGCCGCGCCGTTGGTCGACGTGCCGCCGTTGGTCGTGACGATGCCGTTGAGCGCGGCGAACAGCGCGCCGTCGGCCGCGACCGTGCCGACCGTGAAATCGCCGACGTCGCGATACTTCACTTTGCCGCCGCCGGCGGCTTGAGCCGCGGCGAAGACGCCGACGTCGTTCGCCGTCGACGTGGTCAGATCGATGTTGCCGAACGCACGGAGGCCGAGCGCCGCCGTGGTCAGCGCGCCGGCCGAGGCTTGCGTGATCGTTCCGCCGGCGGCGCCACGTATGGTTCCCGTGCCTGCCGCGACGGCTTGATCGATCGCGAGTCCGCCGCCCAAGAGCAGCAACACGTCGCCGTTGTTCGTCGTAATGCCGGTCATGCCGACGAAGAAACTGCCGTCGCTGGGCATGGTCGAAATGCTCAGCGCACCGGTCTCGCGAATTTTCACCGCGCCGCCGAGCGCCGTATTCTCGGCGGCGAATTGCGCGATGTCATTCACCGCTCCGGTGAAGTCGATATCGCCCGACGTCGTCCGCACGCCGATTCCGCCGGCCGTGACGACGCCCGTCGACGTCTGAGTCACACTCCCGGCGGCCGCGAGCAGCAACGTATCGCCGGCCGCTCCGATCGCAACGGCTCGCTGAATCGATACCGCTCCGTCGACGACCAGCGTGAAGTCGCCGTTGGTCAACGTCACTCCGTCGAGCGCGGCGAACAGCGCGCCGTCGGCCGCGACCGTGCCGATCGTCACGTCGCTTGAGTCAAGATAACGAAGCGTCGCTCCCGCGGTGGAATCGACGACGGCCAACGTACCGACGTCGTTGTTCGTCGCCGTCAGCGTTATGAACGACGCGGTCGTCGTCGCTCTGATTCCCAAGGCCGCCGCGATAATGCCGGCCGCGGCCGATTGCGAAATGCCTCCCGAACCGGCCAGCCGCACCGTACCGGAGCCGGCCCCGACGGCCTGATTAACGCTCAGCGCTCCGGAAACGATGGTGACGTCTCCATCGTTGGTGCCGAGACCGTCGAGGGCGGCGAACAACGTTCCGTCGGCCGCGACGGAGCCGATCGCCAGGGCGTTCGAGTCGCGATACTTGATCGCGCCGCCGCTCGCTTGATTCACGGCGGCCAAGCTTGCGATATTGCTCGTCGTCGCCGCCGTTAGGTCGATGTTGCCCGAGGTCGTGTTGCGCACCCCTAAGGCCGCAGCCGTGATCACGGCGGAAGTGTTGCCCGAGACTCCGCCTTCGGTCACAAGCCGCAGCGTGCCGGTACCGACGTTGATCGCTTGATTGATCGTGAGCGGACCGCTGATGATCGTCACATCTTTCGAGGTCGTGACGATTCCCGTCGCCGCTTCGAAGCCGGAGATCCCTGCCGCGACCGAACCGATCGTCAGCGCGTCGGCGTCGCGATAGCGAATGATGCTGCCGCCGTTGAGCGTGCCGTCGGCGGCGAGCACGCCGACCTGATTCGCCGCGCCGGTCAGGTCGATCGTGCCGCCGTTCCAATTGCGGAGGATCAAATTGGCGGCCGAGATGACGCCCGTCGCCGTTTGCGAAGCGCCTCCTTCCGTTCCTAATCGCACGGACGCGGTGCCCGCGTTTACGGCTTGCTTGATCGTCAGCGGTCCGTATTTGAGGTGCACGTCTCCGTTGTTCGTCGTGATTCCGGTGACGGCGTCGAAGCCGGTCGGGCCGGCGGCGACCGTGTCGATGTTGTAGGCCGAGCCGAAGAAATTATCGAAATTCACTTGGCCGCCGGCCGCGCTGTTCGAAGCGGCGAGATTTGCTCCGGCGGACAAGTTGAGCCCCATGATGGAAATATTGCCGGCTCCGGAGTTGACGGCCGACAGATGCCCCGCGCCCAACAGTCCGCCGGTCTGATTGATGCCGCCGACGGCGACGGCGCGAAACGTGCCGCTCCCCGCGCCGATGATGCCGCCGAGCGTGATCACGCCGCCGGCCTTCAGGTTCGTCCCCGTGCTTCCGCCGCCGGAGGTGAAGTTGAGAGCGCCGCCGGTCACGATCGTCGCGACGTTGGTGGCGCCGATCCCGCTGGTGCCGGAAAAATTGGTGATCGCCGCCACGCTTCCGGTCGAGAGCGCCGTCACGGCCGCGTTGTTGAACGTGAGCGAGTTGACGGAGGTCGCGATATTCGTGCTGATCAAATTAGCGCGATCGAGCACGGCCGCCCCGGACGAGCGCACGCCGAGATTCGCCGCGGTGATGATGCCGGCCGTCTGCGTGATTCCGTCGCGGACGTCGAGCCGCACGTCGTCGGCCGCGGTGACGTTCGCGGCCAGCGCCAAGGAACTGGAGCGGACTTGCAGATTGACGTCGGCGGCGGCGGAGCTCAAGTTTGCGCCGAGACTCAGAACGTTCGTCTGGATCGTCAAAGCGCCCGACGTGCTCACGCCGCTGGTGATCGTCGTCGTGCCGTTGTCGCCGATCGAAATGCTCCCGAACGACAAGCTTCGCCCGACCGTGAGCGTATCGATCTTGTTGGTCGTCAGCGCGCCGCTGAGCGAGAAATCGTTCGAGCCTTCAAACGTAAACGACTCCGTAGTCGACGTCGCGCCGTTGATGACGAGGCCGGTCACGTCGGCCACCGCCGCAGTTCCGCCGGTAATCGCGATGCCTGCGCCGCCGGAAGTCGTGGCGACGATATAGTTGGTTCCGTCGTTGCGAATGAATGCCGATCGAACGGAGTCGACGCTATCGACATTGATCGTGAGAATACCGGAACTCAGCGACGCCGACACGGCGAGCAGATCACGCCGCTCAAGCGGCTCCGGACCAAGCAAAGAAAAGGCCGTTCGCCGTCGAACGCGCGGCGGTCGTTGCCCGCGGACGAAGTCGAGGAGCCGATCGAGCCGGCTGCGCGCGTCGGCTCGATGCGTGTTATCGGCACACCCGAAGCGCGACCAGCTTTGCAGAACCTGCCGAAGATTGGGGAGGGATCGGAGCTGCGGCTCCGGTGATTTTATCGATGAATCCGGCCTTCCCCGACCAAGCATAGCTATTCCCCCAAGGCGATTCCGCGCGCGAGCGAACAAGCTTCGCGCCGCCTGCCCCCTCTTCCACGGGGATGATTATTCCCTCTCGGGCGAAGCAATCAAACGAAATTCTTGCGTTTTGATGTTTCGCGAACGTTCGCCGCCGTCGGATCCGTCGCCGGTCGGGGCCGACGTCGTACAACTTCGCGTATCGTTTGTAGGCCGCAGTGAGTTCCACGAGCGTGATTTGCTCGGGGGCAGGGGGGCGACCTTGAGAGGCGAGGTATTCGTAGATCAGGCGTTGATGCGCTTCCTTACTTCAGGGGTGCCGTAGCGGCCGAGGTAGAAGTCTTTCCCGCCGAGGGTGACGCGGGCTTGTCCGGTCGGCTTGTGCCGACGATACGAAGGAATCCGAAGCATGGTTGCGAACCTCATTTCGAGGCCAACCGGGTAGACGACCCGGCAAGCTCACGAATTTAGGTGCCGCACTCTCGACGATCGAGAGGTAACCTAACGGACGGATTTGGCAAGACTTAGAGAAAGTCGGGGCGCCAGGCGTTCGTTTGAACCGCTGGTCTGCCGCTACGCGGATGCCGCGCCGTTACCGAGCGACGAATCCAACGTCGCTCGGCGAGTTGTGCAATTATCGACGTAGTTCGCCGCTAGCAAATTGCGGAAATTGGTTTATCAATCTCGCACCGCCCGCGTCAGTTTCGTCTCGCGATCCGATCCGGATAGCGTAAAGCCGTCACAAGCCTTCGATGATTAAACCGCGATAGAGCGCGCCGCGACGCCGGTGCTGGGCTGCCTCCTGATAGGCAGGACTGTGGTACCAGTCAGAGGCTTCCTCCAAGGTCGGAAACTCGGCAATGACGACGCCTTCAACCTCCGGGCCCTCCAGAGTCAAGTGCTTCCCGTAGGCGGCTAGCGCCTTGATTGGGCGGCCATCTAGCGTTCGCTTGACCTTTTCCCAGTAGGTTTCCAATTCCGATTGGTCGAATGTTTTTTCGCGCATGAAGATAATGTAAGCCGGCATAGCAGCCTCCGGTGAATGATTGAAAATCGAGATCAGCGCAACCCGCCGGAAGCGAGGATGACTTCGCCGGTCAGCCAGCCGGAATCATCCGAGGCGAGAAATGCAACAACCTTTGCGATGTCAGCCGGCCTGCCCGTTCGCCCCAGCGGGGTCATGGCCACGAGTTGCTTTTCGAAGTCGCTGCCGACGCCGTACAGTCCCGCTTGCTTCGTTCCTTCGCTAAGCGTGGCACCCGGATTGACGGAGTTAACACGAATTCCTCGCGGGGCGAGTTCTTTGGATAGCACGCCGGTTACGGCATCGAGGCCGGCCTTGCTCGCGGAGTAGATCGAGTATCCTGGCGAATGCACGCGAGAGGCAACGGAGCCGATGTTAATAATGCTTCCGCCCTCAGGTCCGAAGTACCTGAGCGATTCGCGAATGACCAGCATTGGTCCGAGCAGGTTGACGTTGATCTCGCGGTGAAACTCATCCTCGGTCAGTTCCGCGACAGGCATCGCCTGATAGACTCCGGCGTTGTTAACCAGAATGTCGAGCGAGCCGAAGCTTTCCTTCGTCCGCTCGAATAGCCGAGCGACATCGGCGGACTTGGCAACATCGGCCTGAATCGCGATGGCATGGCCGCCGGAGGCGGTAATCGCATCGACGACGGAATCTGCGCCTGTCCGGTCGCTCACATAATTCACCACCACGGCCGCGCCGGCAGCGGCAAGTTCTTCGGCGATTCCCGCTCCGATGCCTTTGGACGCTCCCGTTACGAGAGCCGCTTTGCGTTGCAATTTCGACATAGCTTGTCCTCCTTACTCACTTGGACACGTTAGGAAGGAGACTGTGACAAGCGTCTTCAAGATTCTTCAGTTGATTTGCAGGTCCGTCCCGAAATCGCCCTTGTCGAGCAGTTGCCGCAGCCAGTCGAGTTCATGCGCCGGCTCGAGAAATGGATGCTCGCGAAAGATCGCCGCATGCTGTTCATCGACGGCATTCTCGATGGCCCGCACGACACCTTCCGTCGCTTCCGAGACGCGTCGCAGATGTTGCGGGACGAATTGCAGATGACCGGGATCGACATGCCCTGCCTCGATGAAGCCCTTGGTTTTCTTCGGGCAGCGGCAGGAGTTATTTGCGTTGACCAGGCCGCATTGGCCGTGCATAAACTGGTAAAGGTCTCGGCGGGCGCGGGCGAGAACCTGCCGGAAATTGTCCGCCGTCATCTCCAGGATTTCGCTGCCCACCGTGTCGCCGGCCCCGAAGATTTCACCGAGCGTGAATACTAGGCGTTGTTTGCGGTCGAGGCACAGCAGCATTCCGGTAGTGCAGGAAATTTTGGCCTCTTCAACCAGTAGCGGCACCTCGACCGGAACCGTCTTCGGGTCGGGGAGATCCAATTCAGGCGTTTCGTTGATCGCAGCGGCGTAGCTAGAGAAAGTCAGAGCCGCTCTCTCGCCGCCGCGACGCTTCATGTTCAGCACGTGGTTGGCCGTAATGCGGTAGAGCCAAGTGCGGAACCGGCTCTCGCCCTGGAACGTATTGAGTCGGGTGATGGCCTTGATCAGCACTTCTTGCGTTACTTCCTCCGCATCCTGCGGGTGGAAGACCATTCGCACGGCGATATTGTAAATCCATGCCTGATGCCGAAGAACCAAGCTTTCCAGGGCTTCATAAGCGCCGTGCTTGGCTCGCTTGATCAGGTCGGCATCCGTCGATTCGTCGACGACTTCAGCAAAGGGATTGTGCATCGCCGTCTTCCTCGCCCGGAACATTTCGTTTTGATCAAGCATGCACCCCTTGGACACGCGAGGCAATCGACTGTGACAACCGCGTCCGAAATTGCAGACACGGCCCTAAACGTTCAAATCCCGTCAGCATTAGCTTGCGCAACCACTGACGGAATTTGAGTTTACGATACAGTCGCCAACCATTGCCGACGCACGCAATAAATTGCCGTAAGTGGCGGTGATTTTAAACGTCATACCCGGTATCGCTGGGTATGACGTTTCGTCTCGCTGAGCGTGGGGCGGGGGAGAGGCAGCGGCATCGAGCCCGACCGTGTTGCCTGTTGCTCGACGAGGCCCGCCGTGTTACCGAAGTTGGTTTTTGAGTAACGCGAAAAGAAGCTCTGCTGAAGTCGTTCGAACTTCCCCATCGTGGTATTGCGGAGTACTGACTAACTGTCAGAACCCGAGGCTTCTCTTAATTGTCTCGCAGATGCTTCGTCATTTCGGACGGCTCCCGAGGTCGCCTCGACTCGTCGGAATGCGGGAGGGCGCAATCCTACGAGGTCGGTTTTCGGCTCTAACCCGTACCGGACCGCTATTCGCCCGTAGCGAAGGCCGATTGTTCTACCAAACCGCGAATGAACGCCTCGAAGTTCGCAGCGAAGTCCGCTACGTCGAAGTCGCCGAAGACCGTTGCCATAGAGGAAGCCGCGCGAAGCGCGATGGGACCCGCGCCGCGGGAGCCTATTGGGCCTCGCCGACCAAGATGAAACTGCCCCAGTAGAAGGGATGCGCCGAGCCGTTTGCCGCTCGACGGCGGTGCATTTCGGCGAGGCGAGCTTCGTTTAAGGCCGTGAGCTTATCGGAGCCGGTCGTCAAGCGGCCGTAAAATTCGCGCATCAGTCGCCGCGTCGCGTCGTCGGGAACTTTGTAAAGGCTCGTGACCAGCGTGCGCGCCCCGGCGTAAAGAAAGGCTCGGCGCAATCCTTGAACTCCTTCCCCCGTCGGCACGTCGCCGAGTCCCGTTTCGCAAGCGCTAAGGACGACGAGTTCCGTACCGCGAAGATCCAACGTCGCGATTTCTGCGGCGGTCAACCAGCCGTCGTCGAGCGGGCCGTCGCCGTTCGGCGACGACTCTTGCGCGGGACGTTCGGCGGCGGCGCCGCGCTCCGCGATTCGATTCGCTCCCGCCAACACGACGCCGCTGCGGAGCAGAGGGTTTTCCGACGCGCGCAACCGCTCGAAGCCCACCGCCGAGCCGAACAGTCCGCCGCGGGTGATAACTTGGCCGGATTCGGCGGTCGTCTCCGCTTCGTCTTCGACGAAGTAGCCGTGCGTCGCGATATGCAGAATGCGGGGAGGCGCGAGCCGCTTCAGCAAATCCTCTTGTGCACGGGGGCCGATAAACTGCCGTACCGGACCGTATTGCGAACGTTCGATCAGCGGCGTCAGGTCCGCGGCCTCGCCGGCCGCATCCGCCAGTGGTTTCCATGCGCCGCCGCGCACGGCCGCCGTCGGCGAAACCTCGGTCGTCGCCGCGGCGACCGAGAGTAAAGGCACTGGAGGCGCTTCAACCGCGGCTTGGCGACGTCCTTTCTCATCAATGTCGAAATCGGGTCCGGCGAAGATTACGGTTCCTCGCCCCAACTCGGCACCGCGGCTGCGAACAAGCTCGCGCCCCGACGTCAGGTAAGCGAACTTGTAACACTCGGCCAGATAAGCGCCGTGCTCGTCGGTCAACGTCTCCAATGCGATGCGGTTCAATTCGCTGTCGGGAGAGACGAAGATCGTTGCGGCGTCGCCCAGGGCCGGCGTGAGCGGACGCCAGACGCGATCGTAGACGACGCGACTCAAGCGGCGGTACTCCCCCTCGGCAAACGCTTCGCCGCTTAATGCGATGAGTTGCGGCGCTTCTTGCAAATGCTTGCGCAACTCGGCGACGGCGGTTTCGATCTCGGCGGCCGGCCCCAGATCGATCAACTGGGGCTGCGACCCGCCGCCGCCGCGGAGGACCAGCGCGTAATAGCGGGCGGGCAGCCAGATCGATCCCCCCGGCGCGGCCTCGAGATCGCAGCGATAGAGCCGCATCAGATCGACCAACGCGTCGTGGTCCGCCATGCGATTCGCCGCCGCGCTCCACTCGACCTCGGCCCCGTTCGGCCGCGCACCGCGCTCCGAAGTCAGGCGTCGATGCAAATCGGACTGCAAGCGATCGGCTTCGGCCGAAAGCTTGCGGGATAGTTCGACGACCTCGGTGGGAGCGACGTCGGCCGGCGGCTTGAGGGCGAGGCTCGAAATCCGTCGGCGAATCGCGAACTCGTGTTCCACCAAGTTTCGGGCTTCCGTATCGCGCGACAGCGCTTGCTGCCGATCGCGAAACTGACAGAGCGAAGCGAAAACAATTCCCTTGCGACGCAGAATCCAATCGGCCGCCGCTTGCCGCGCCGCGGGCGAAGCGTCGGCTTTGACCGCGAAGCTTACCAGCATCCGCAGCGACTTTCGAACATGCATCTCAAATGAGCGCAATGACGACTCGTCGGAGAAGCCCGCGATTTGCTCCAAACGGTCCTGTTCGAGTCGGAGGACGCGCGTCAGGTCGTTCAACCCCTCGCTCGTCCGCTTGGTCGCCAGCTTTCCGGCTGCGATCATCTCGAGCGCGTTGACGTAATGAGCATCGTGTTCGCCCGAGGCGGCCAGATGAATCGCCGCCGACTCGGCGAGCAAGCGTTCGGCGCCCGGATAGTCGCCGCGCTCTTGGCGGGCTCTGCCGAGTTGCGTGAGGCTAATCGCATAATAGGGATTCGACTTTCCGACAAGCGACGCCAAAGTCGCGGTCGCGGCCGTAAGCTGCTCTTCGGCCTGGTCGAGTCGGCGAAGATCGAGGTAGGCGCAGCCGAGGTTGTGCCGCAACGTGGCGACGCGCAGGCTCCGCTCGCCGACGCTCGCGAGTTGCATTTTCATCGCTTCGGTCAAGAAGCGAACGGCCTCTTCGCTGCGCCCGGCATAAATGCTGATTCCGGCGGCGCACTCGAGCGCGCCGGCATATTCGCGATGCGAGGTGCCATGAGTTTTCGCTTCGACTTGCAGGGCGTGGCGAGTCAGCGCGTCGGCTTCGCCGTTGCGTCCAAGCTCGGCGAGGTATTGCGCAAAGGACGTCTCGATAACGGCATACCGCGGGTGTTCGCGGCCGACCTCTCGCTCGCACGTGGTCAGCGATTCGCGATAGGTCTGTTCGGCGTCGGCCGGCCGGCCGGCGGTTCCATAAATGTCGGCCAAGCCGCGTAGGCCTTCCGCCAGGGCGATGCGCGCTCCGGGCAGACTTCGCAACTCCTCGACCGCTTCTTGTTGCCGCCGTACCGCTTCGTCGGGTCGCGACAAGTCGGCAAGCATGCCGGCGAGCCCTTGCATGGCGCCGGTGCGATAATACGTCATGCGGCGATCGTTTTTCGACAACTCGATCGCATCGTCGTAGAGCTTTTCGGCACGCTCGAAGTCGCCTCGCTCGCCGCACATATCGGCCCACTGCTTCAGGCCGACGACGACGCCCGCTCCTCGGTCGCCTTCGGCGGCCCTCAATATCGGCAGCGCCTGCTCCATATACCGATCGGACTCGCGAAATCGATTACGGTCGTGCTCCAAAACGGCCGACTGACGCAGCACGTAGCCGTACACGCCGCTGCGAGTCGCTTGATGCTTCGGATACCAGTCTCGGGTTTCCTCCAGGACGCGCCGCGCGTCTTCGTACCGTCCGCTATTCCGGTAGGCTTCGCTTTGCATCGACAGAATAGCCGGATAGTCCGGATGATCGACGCCGTACGCGGTCGAGGCCATGGCGCGCAGCCGCTCGCACAACTCCGCCGCTTCTCGATAACGCCCCATTTGATCGAGCAACCGCGCTCGCACGGCGAGTACGTCGCAGTAGCGTCGCTCGTCGGCAGGGGTGCGCTTTTCCATGTTCGCCAGAGCCGCGGTCAGCAGTTTGTCCGCTTCGGCGGAGCGCTCTTGAAAAATCAACAGTTGCGCCAGATTGGCCTCGCAAACGCCGACCTCGAAGTGCGTCGGGCCATAGCGCTTTTGTGCGATCGCGAGCGCGGCGCGGAATTCTTGCTCGGCTTCCGCTTCGCGCAGCAGGGCGGTCAGCACGTGACCAAGGGCCGTGTGGACACCGCCGATCTGAGGATCGTCGTCGCCGCGCGTTTTCCGCCATACTTCCAAGGATTGCCGGAGCGGACGCTCGGCTTTTGCGTACTTCGAGTTTTGGTAATAATTGACGCCCAAAGCCCACGATATGGAGGCGCGCGCCGGATCGCTTTCGCTCAACACGGTGAGGCCCGTCTGTTCGGCCTTAAGCAGCAGCGATTCGGCTTCGTCGAAGAGGCCGAGCTGCGTTTCGGCCGCGGCCAGTTCGACGAGACAGAAGAGGTAGCCGAGGTTGTCGTCGCCGAATAGTTCGCGGCGCACGTCGGCGGCTCGTTTTAACTCGCGGGCGGCGGCCTCCCATTGCGCCCGCTTCCCATGCCGTTTACCCAGCAGCCACGCCCGGCTGCTCTCGGCGTAACGTGCGAATTGTTCGGCGCTCAGTTTTTCCAGTCGATCGACTTGAAGCGACCAGCGCCGTAGACGTGCCACGGCGTAATAGTTCTCGCCGTGCAACTTGACGTACATCTCGCCGGCCGCGCGCAGTTGTCGTCGGGCCGCTTTGAAGTCGCCCGCCTGCTGCTCCAGCGAGGCCAGCGACTCGAGTCTGCTCGCCACTTCGTCGTGGTTCGGACCGAAGATTTCTCGCTCGATTCCCAAAGCCTTGATTTCGCAGTCGCGGGCTTCGGAGAGCTTGCCTTCGATACGGAAGTCGCCGGAGCTCGCATCAAGACGATCGCGCTCGGCCAACTGCCGCGTGCGAGCATCGTCGGGAGCGGCCCCCTGCGGAACGTCGGCGACGGCTGCGAGCCGTCCGCAAAGCAGCCAAGCCGACGCGACGAGTGCGATCACGAAGCCGGGACGCATGAAATCTCATTCTCCGTCTCGGCCGTGAGTCGAAACCCAAAGTGATCAATCTAACGGCCGGTTGCGGCCGCGAGCGCGCGGCGCATTCGCCGACTTCGCAAGCCGCATCGGCGGGTCACTGGGAGGAACCGGCCTCTTTCAAGATGGGCTCCATCGATTTGACGAAATCGAGATTGTTTTCGTGCAAATAATACAACGTCATCTTGAGCGCCGTTTTGGTAAGACCGTCGATCACGCCCGACGCGGAAGAGTAAACCTGCCGATTGTCTTTCGAGACGCTGAAATAGCCGAGCGAAGTTCGGTTGTTTTCGTTGGCCACGAGCTTGATGACGCCCGGCGGCAGATTCTCTCCCTCGGCGGCGGCTTTCCCGACGGGAGCGTAGGCGACGTAGCCGTATACCTTCTGGCCGCCGATAGTGCCGATCTCGCTGACGTCGATGTAGATTTGCGTCTTTCCTTCGGCCGTTTCGAAGAGCACGACGAAATACTTCACGCCGTTGTCGTCGGTCGGAGTCTTGTAGAAGTATTCCGCATCGTCGAGCACTTTTTGCACTTGGGCCATGGCCTGTGCCAAGCCGTCTTCGGTCTTGGGCGTCGCTTGGGCCGCGGCCGGAGTTGCGGAAGCGGTCGGCTCGGCGATCAACCGGCCGGCCGTGCCGGCGGCCAAGCATGCCCCTACGATTGCGATCAGAATCATGCCGTTGCGCGGTTTCATAAGAAGCGGCTCCTCGAAATCAAGATGATGTCCGTGAGTAAAAACTGCGGTAGTTACGGTTGTCGAATCTACGAATGACATTACGCCGACCGCTTCGTTCTAGATCTTGGGATTCACGATCACGGCAAGTTCGATCACGACGCCCGCCTTGAAACGGACCGCGATGCCTGCGTCGCCGTAGATTTGGTAAGCCGTCTTGGGGTCGTGGAGGAAGCCGGTATCGGCGTCCCATTCGTCGCCCAGGAGCTTTTCGAATTGCTTGCGCGGCATGCCGATCTTAAGTTGCGCGGTGTCGCCGCTGACCCCGGGGCGTCGGAGCGTAAGCGGCGGCGCCGCTTCGCCTTCTACGAAGACCGCGATGACGCTCGACCCGGCCAGCAACGTGACGCCCCGCTTGGCATACTTGTACAGCTTCAGGTTCGTTCCTGTGACGATCGGCACGACCGCGTCGGCGTCGCCGAGCCGTTTGACGGCGTCGGCCGTCGGTTCGTCGAGCATCAAGTTCAGGTCGTGAGCCAATTCGACTTGCGTCGTCGGACGCCACTTCTTGCTCTTGGAGCCGGCGAACGCTTCTTTGGCTTTCGTCGTGCGACCAAGACTTTGCCCTAACGACGAGTAACGCTCGTAGGCCAACGACCACCACGCGCTCGAAGACTTATTCGACGCCAAGTAAGATTCCAGTAAATCGAACGCCCGTGAGCGATCGTCGGGCTTGTTCGACTTCAAGAGGACTTCGGCTCGCTGATAACGGACGGCCGAGGTCAAAGACGCCAAGGGGCCCTTTGAGGCGCTGCGCGCGTCGAGTTCGGCGACGTCCTTCTCCGCTTCCGCGAGGCGCGATTCCAACTCTTGACCGGCGGAGGCGTTAATTAGAATCGCCGCGCGGGTAAGCGGGTCGACGGTCTGCGCCACGCGCGAGTCTTGCAGCAAGGCGATGACTTCGGCAAAGAGCCGCTCCGCTTGGCCGACATCTTTCCCGGACGGACGCACGAGATACGCCACGGCCAGATCGGCTTTTGCCAAGACCATCGGCTCTCGGTAGCGATCGCCGACGCGAATCGCTTCCCGCAAGGAACCGACGGCGTCGAACCAAAGGTCTTCGTCGACGCCGCGCACTTGAGCCAAGAGAGATCCTGGGCGCTCGTAAAAGCCGCCGACGACGAGTTGCCCGATGTCGAACGCCTTCAAGTCGTCCTGTTCGAGAGCGTCGCAATAACGCATCAGTTGCGCGTAGCCGAGATCGGCCCAGCCTTCGTAGCAGTCCGGAAACTCGTCGACGACTTTGCGGAAGCAGTACTCCGCATGGGCGAATTGCTGAGTTTGCAGCAGGAACACCCCGTTGTCGAACGCGGCCATCGACTGCCAGAGTCGGCGTTGTTGCTTGTCGTCTTCGACATAGGCGATTCGGTCGTCCCACGAGGGATGAGACACTCCGAGCGCGCGAATGCCGCAATAAGCTCCCTCCGAACGCGAATTCGCCAGATTCTTTTTCAGCCCTTTGCGGCTGAAGCCGGCCTTGAGGGCCAGCTCGACTCCCGTCAGATCGGCTTCCAATTCGTTCTCGCGGGTCACGGCGAGAATCATCAGAGGGACCTTGCGACCTTCGAGGTCGTCGACGAGCGTCGCCTTCGCCAAGGAATGATAATGCACTAAATGACCGAGTTCGTGCCCGAGAGTAAAAGCCAAAGCGTCGGGATCGAATTCGGCGACGTGTTCAATCTCGCCACGATTCAAGGTCAGGACCGGAATGCGTTTTCCGTCCTCCTCTTCGTAGCCTGCCGAGGCGTTCGGCTCGTCGACGTCGACGTATTCCAGTTTCGGAGGCCAAGCATCCCACTTTTCCGGGCGCTCGACGACCGCTAAGAGGCGTTGCAGAACGCCGTCGCCCACCTCGCGATGTCGAGCGGTGATCTCGGCGCAAGCTCGGCTTGAGGCGCTCAGCGCACAGATTACCGCCGCAAGGGCCGTCGTGCCGGACGCTCGCCGGAGTATTGTTGTTAGGGAGGACATGGCGAAGCCTTTTTGTGAAGCGGTCGCGTTATGGACGACTACGGGATGAGAAGACGCTTTTCCGAAGGTTCCGTCCGGTAAATGGGAGCACCGGGCCGGTCTGGCTCGACCGGCGGCGACCGATGGTTTCGCATTCCCTCTCCGTTTCGAGCGTCGGCACTTAGTCCGTCGTTCCGCCGACTCGCGACCCGCATCGCTGTGCGACGTTCGACGTAAGATTTGTTCGCGCGAATCTCCTCGTACCGCAACACCGGCTTTTCGGCGAAACCGGCTCGTGTTCTCCGTTGATTAGTTTTTTCGAGTCGGTCCAAGGACGCTATGGACTTCGCGACAAGGGATTCTTTGCGCGACAAGCTCGCCGGAGCAGGGTTCACTCCGATCGGCTCGGCAACCGTATCGACGGCGGAGCGAAACGACTCCCGAGACTGCTTGACGATTTGGACAGACAGGTCCACGCCGCTTGCGGTCTTAGTCGCGGAGAACGTCGAAATCAAACAGACGGCGACAACAAAGCGAATACGACATGTTTGCATGACGACGATTCCGTGACTCAGGTGTCGTGAGGCGATCCGTCTACGTCGAAGAAGGAGTTGCAATTGATATGCCGCCGTCGTCTTCGGCGAGAATCTGGATAGCTCGCCAGCATGAAACGCTAAACGATGTGGAATTCGACGCGTTGAGACGATTCTGGGCTTGCTGGAATCGAACAAGCGACGACGTCAAAAGCGATGAAAACTGAGCGGTTCGCTCGCCGATGCCCACTCATGTGCCTGAAACGCACAAGACGATTCGCCGCATTTTCGGCCCGTCGGCTCACGGCAGGATGCCGATCGGTGGAACGACCTTGAACAGATAGAGTTTGAGCCGCACGTCCGGTTGGGCTGCGGTGACGGTGAGTTTCACGTCGTCGCATTCTTTTGCGAGCGACAACTCACTTTGCGCCCACGAATCGAATTGCGGCGTGAAAAGCTCTAAAAGTTCCGTCGGAGGGCCGCAGGTGAGTCGGACGTTTAACGGCGCGCCGTTATCGGCACGGCCGATTGCCAAATAATCGCCCGAGGAACACCGCGGGCTCGCGACGGTCGCCGCCCAGAATTTGCCGGCGGCGTCGGTCGCCGTCGCCGTCCCTTGCCAAACGCACTCCACGCGACTGCCGCGTCGATCTTTATCGCTCGAAAACGCCGGCTTAGAATCACCCTTTAACCAAGCGTCGGCAAGGTCGGCAACGGCTTGCGGAACGACGGTCCCATCTGCGGCCGGGGCGGTCGGAGCTACGGTATCTTCGATTTTATCGGAGCTCGATTCCGTTGCCGGTTCACGCACGCTGAAGTTGGAGAACTTGAAGCTGTAAGGAGCGGCGCCCGATTCGCCATGCAACCCGATCATGCCGCCGCCTTGCGGCGACTCGCCCTCCAACGCGGCGACTCGTGCGCCGTTGATAAAAATGGTCGCGGCCGTGCCGCGCAGCACCACACGCAACTCATTCTCTTCGTTAAGACCGCGCTTTATGGACTCGACGGTCTTCGGGGGCGACACGTTTTGCCATTCGCCGGCCTTTTTTCGGCACACGTCGAAGGTGCCGTCGCTGCGAAAGTGTGCCGCATAGTAGTTGGCATAGTCAGCGGCCCAAAAGACGATCCCCGCATGCCGATCGCCGCCGCCCCGCAATTGCGACACCGTCGTCCGAATGTCGCAATCGCCGAAAAAGCTTCCTTGATAAAGCGAAGTGTACGAACGTTCGGCCGCCGCTTCGACGATCAGCCCGCTTCGCTCCGTGCGTAATTGATCGTTGGCCGTGCCCCACGAGGGGTCCAACGTTGCGAACCGGTCGGCGAAGAGAACCGTCGGGTCCGTGGCGCTCCAAGGCGCCGGCGGCGGGAGGAGCGATTCGTCGGGTTTGCGGACTACGAAGTTGGCGAACGCCCAGGTGTAGATTTCCGCACCCGAGTCGGCATGTAAGCCGACGTAGCTTGGGCCATCCGGAGGAAAGCCCCGCAGCTTGCAGACGAACTCATCGTTTACATAGACCGCGGCCCAGTTGCCGCGAGTCACGACGCGCAGTTCGTTCCACTGACCGATCCCTTGCTTGACTGCCGGCTGTTGATTCCACGGACCGATGTTCAGCCATCGGTCGTTGATGCTTCTCGAGACTCCGACTCGTCCGTCGGGCCTTAAGTGCGCCAAATAGCAAGTGTGAAAATCGGTCGCCCAAAACATGACTCCCGCGGTTTTGTCGGTCTGGCCGGCCACTTGGCAGACCATGGCTCGCACGTCGATGTCGTGAAAGCTCAGGCCTTGAAAAGTCTGCGCGTAAGACATGTTGCGCTTCGGCCGCAACACGAAATCGCCGTTCTGTAGATAGCGCTGAGAACTGTCTTCGCCCCAGGCTGAATCGGGCTGAGAAAAGTCGGCCGTATACAACACCGCGTCGCGCAGCAGGGATTCGTCGGGCTTGCGGACCACAAGGTCGAAGAATTGCCATGTCGTCACGAAATCCTCCCCGGAGTTCGCAATCAAGCCGATCAGTCGCGAACTTCCGGGTGGGTCTCCTTGAAACGTTAGAACAGGATGATCATTGACGAAGACCGCCGCCCAAGTGCCTAGTGTGACGACGCGTATTTCGTTCACTGCGCCGATCCCTCGATTGACCGCGGGATGTTCCGTCCAATCGAGAATGAACTGTCGTTCGCCTGCGACTCGACGAATGACGGCCAATTCCCCGTCGGGCTCGATCAGCACTCGATAGTTGTTCTTGAAATCGGTCGCCCAGAACATGACTCCGGCGGGACCGTATAGGCCGCCGTCCGCGGCGCGAACTTTCACGCGAATGTCCCCGTCAGTGAAGTACGTCCCTGCATAGAGTTCCATGTAGAAACCGTTCAGGGCGGGCCGCATGTTCATTCTGTTCCCGCCGACCCACATTCGCTCGTCAGGCTCTCCCCAGCCTGCGTCGAAGATCGTGAAATCGTCGGCGTATAGGATCGCAGGATCGACGGCGGCGGGCGTCGCCGGCAACAGCGCCGGATCGGTCTTCCGTACGACGAGGTCCGAGAACTGCCACGTATAAGGGCGGTCGACGCCGGAACTGGCGCGGAGACCGAATCGACTGCCGCCGGGCGGCGGGAAGCCGCGGAATGTCCAAATCCTTTGGTCGTTGACGTAAACCGCGGCCCAGGGGCCTTTGGTGACGACGCGCAACTCATTCACTTGGCCCAAGCCTAGCTTCACGGCCGGCTGCACCTTCTGCGAGTTGATCACGAGAGGAACGTCGTCAATTCGTCGAATCACGTCGACGCAGCCGTCGGACTTGATGATCGCGGCGTAACTGTGCTCGAAATCGGCGACCCAAAACATGATTCCCGCCGACCGATCCAGGCCTCCGTCCGCCAAACAAATCTTGACCCGAATGTCGGCGTCGCCGACCGTGAGCTGGGTATTGAATTTCGAGTAAGTCGAATTCGGCTCCGGCCGCGCCCATAGCCTATTGTTTTCGACCCAAAACACATCGCTCGGCTTGCCCCAAGCGGCTTGGTAGGTCGCGAAGTTGTCTGAGAAGATGAGTGAGTCGTCCGCGGCGAATCCGACGCCGACGAGACGGAGCACGACGATGACCGCGCCGATGAGGGTAAGCCTCATGAGTAAACTCGGATTTAGTGGAAAGCGCGCGAAAAAACGCATCACGCCGATTGTCCGCACGGCGAACCGTGGCGTGATCGTCCGACATTAAAAAGGCAAACCTTGTACCAGCCTGTTCGACGACGCGGCGACGTTCGCACGATCGACGTTAAAAGGCGGCTGCCGTCGATGACTTTCCACGCCGTCCGACCTTCTCAATTCCGCGTCGACGTCGATCGGCCGTTCGGCGCAAGTGTGCGGTTGCGGGCACGTGCCGTGCGGCTTAGCAATAATGGCGCGCCGTGCTTCTTCATCTCATGCCGCGCAGGGAGGCTAAGGTGCTCATCGAACATTGGCGTCGCAATTACAACACCGTCCGTCCCCACAATTCGCTCGGCTAAAGAATTAGCCGATTTGACGGCGCCGACCGGAACGATCGCCGGAGTCTCACAGCGGAGCTTTGGCACGCGTCAAATGCTGTACTCGGGCAAGAACACGCGCACGCGCCGCGGGGCCACATACACCACTTCGCCCTCCCGCAGTTCGAGTTCGGAGTAGCGCTCGGCGGGCAACTCCACATGGACCGGGGAGCCGAAATCGACGCTGACTCCGTAGATCTTGGCGATCGAGCCGGTCGGATTTACCCGTTTGACCTCGATCTTCAACGCGCCGTCCCCTTCGAAGCGCTCGATATCGAGCTCGTGCGGCCGCACGTAGACCGCCGCCTCTCGCGACTCGCCGTGCGGGTAGTCGGGGTATTCCACTTCGACGCCGCCCCAATGAGCCTTTCCGTTTTGCACGCGACCGCTGAAGACGTTGACGTGGCCTAAGAAGTCCATCACAAACGGATTCGCCGGCTGGTCGAACACTTGACGCGGCGTGCCGTGCTGCTCAATGCGCCCTTTGTTCATCACGACGACCTCGTCGGCCACTTCAAACGCCTCTTCTTGATCGTGCGTCACGAACACGCTCGTCATACCGATTTCGTCGTGCAGCCGACGCAGCCACTGCCGCAGTTCCTGCCGCACTTTGGCGTCGAGCGCGCCGAACGGCTCGTCGAGCAACAGCACCTGCGGACGGATCGCCAAGGCGCGCGCCAGAGCCACACGCTGCCGTTGCCCACCTGAGAGTTGCGAAGGGAGCCGGCGCTCCATGCCCGACAAGCGCACCAACCCGATCAGCTCTTCGACGCGGCGGTGGATTTCGGCCTTCGGCACTTTGCGCACGCGCAGGCCGAAGGCGACGTTCTCGAACACGTTCATGTGGCGGAACAGTGCGTAATGTTGAAACACGAACCCGACGTTGCGATCGCGGGCCGACCGCTGCGTAACGTCTTGATCGTCGTAGTAGACGTGCCCGCCGTCGGCCGTTTCGAGGCCCGCGATGATCCGCAAGAGCGTCGTCTTGCCGGAACCGGACGGACCAAGCAAGGCCAAGAGCGAGCCCTGCGGAACGACCAGGGAAACGTCGTCGAGTGCGCGAAAAGCGCCAAATTGCTTGGTGACGCCGTCGATGCGAATGGCCATGGCCGCTATTCTCCGGTTTGTCGCAGAGCGGCCGCTTCGGCCAGTTCCGCGTGAGTTCTTCGTTCGAGAAAGACTTTGACGACGAGCGTGATCAAAGCGAGAAACGTCAGTACCGACGCGACGGCGAACGACGCCGGGTTGTCGTAATCTTGAAAGAGCTTTTCCACCCGCAGCGGCATCGTGTACGTCTGCCGCTCGATCCGCCCGGAGACGACGTACACCGCGCCAAATTCACCCATCGCACGCGCGTTGCACAAGATCACGCCGTAGAGCAAACCCCACTTGATGTTAGGCAGCGTCACGCGGAAGAACATCTGCCAAGCATTCGCTCCCAAACTCACCGCGGCGACCTCCTCCTCGTCGCCGAGCGCTTCCATGACGGGCAGAAGTTCGCGGGCGACGAACGGCAGCGTGACGAACATCGTCGCCAAGATGAGACCCGGTACGGCGAACACGATTCTGATATCGTGCTCGCGCAGCCATGGTCCGAGCACTCCTTGCATCCCGAAAATGAGCAACAGCATGAGACCTGCGACGACGGGCGACACGGAGAAAGGAAGGTCGATCAACGAGATCAGCAAGGTGCGACCGGGAAAGCGAAAGCGAGCGATCGTCCAGGCCGCGGCGATTCCGAAAATCACATTGGCGACGACCGCCGTCGGTGCGACGATCAGCGTCAACATGATCGCGTGGCGCGTTTCCGGATCGGCGGTCAGATTTCGCCAATAGACGCTCAGACCTGGCTTGAGCGCTTGATAGAACACATTGACGACCGGCACGACGACCAACACGCCGACGACGGCGACCGCCAGCGACGTCAAGAGCACGCGGACCCACGGCGGGTCTTGTCGCGCGCCCAAGCGTTTCATACCGGGCGGGGCATGGCGATGCTTGTTAGGTTGCACGGGCGATGCTCCAACGTTCGAGCAGATTGATCACGAGCAGCATGGCGAGCGACATGCCCAATAGAACGACGGCGATCGCCGTGGCCTCGGCATACTTGAATTCTTCCAAACGGGCCACGATCAACACCGGGGCGATCTCGGTTTTGAACGGCATGTTGCCCGACACGAACACGACGGACCCGTATTCGCCCAGCGCACGTGCGAACGAGAGCGCGAAGCCCGTCACCGTTGCCGGCAAAATCGCCGGCAGAATGACCCGAGCAAACGTCTGCAACCGCGACGCCCCGAGTAGAAACGCCGCTTCCTCGGTATCCTCGTCGATCGTTTCGAGCACCGGTTGAATCGCCCGCACGACGAACGGCAAACCAAGAAACGTGAGCACGAGGACGACCGCGAACTTCGAATAAGCTCCTTCGACGCCGAGCGGAACCAAGAATTGCCCGAGCCAGCCTTGCTTCACGTAGAGGCTCGAGTAAACGAGGCCGGCGACGGCGGTCGGCAAAGCGAACGGCAAGTCGATCAGCGAATCGAAGATTCGCTTGAACGGGAACTCGTAGCGCACGAGCACCCAGGCGACGAGCAGGCCGAGCACGACGCTGGCGGCCGCCGACCAGAGAGACACGCTCAGCGTGAAGCCATAAGCCGCGCGAGTGCGCTCCGTCCAGACGGCCGCGAGAAACTGCTCGGCGCTGAGCCCCGCGGCCTTATAGAGGCAAGCCGCCATCGGCGCAAGCAATAAGATGCCGAGGTAGGTCAATGTAAAGCCGAGGCTCAATTTGAAGCCCGGCAGAATTCGGCGGCTCATGTGAGAATCGCTCCGATGGTTCGGTGGCGACTGCGACGAGGACGGCGGCTCAAGCACGCCGCCGCCCTGCGACGCGAAGTCGATTGGGTGTCGGTCGAAGGTTATTTGGCCGCCGGAGAGTAAATGCGATCGAACAAAGCGCCCTCGGCGAAGAACTTTTCTTGGGCTTGGTTCCAGCCGCCGAACACTTTCTGCACCGAGAATAGCTCCAACTTCGGAAAGTCTTTCTCATGAGCCGCCAACGTGTTCGGATTTGTCGGGCGGTAGTGATTCTTGGCGATGATCTCTTGCCCTTGCGGCGTGTAGAGGAATTCGAGATACGCCTTCGCGTCGGCCTCCGAGCCTTTACGTTTAACGTTGGCGTCGACCCACGCCACGAGCGGTTCGGCCAAGACGCTGATCGGCGGATAGACGATCTCCAACTCGCCGCCGGCTTCGGCCACTTCGAAATGCGCTTCGTTTTCCCAGGTCAGGTGAACGTCGCCGATTCCTTTTTGGGCGAACGTGGCCGTCGCGGCTCGGGCGCCGGAATCGAGCACCGGCACGTTCTTGTAGAGCCCGGTCACCAGTTTCTCGGCGTCTTCCGGCGAGCCGCCCCGTTCGACGACGGAACCCCAAGCGGCCAGCAGACTCAGCTTGCCGTTGCCCGAGGTCTTCGGGCTCGGCGTGATGACTTGCACGCCGGCCTTAACGAGGTCGGACCAATCTTTGATTCGCTTCGGGTTGCCTTTACGGACGACGAAGACGATCGTCGACGAATACGGCAACGAACCGTTGGGAAGACGCTGTTCCCACTTTTCGGCGATCAGTCCGGCTTTGTGGATCGCGTCGATATCCTGCCAGATAGCGAGCGTCACGACGTCGGCCTCCAGGCCGTCGATCACCTGCCGGGCTTGGCTGGAAGAGCCGCCGTGCGACTGACGAATGGCGATCTTGCGTCCCGTCGCCTGTGCGTGGTACGGCACAAACGCTTCGTTAAGCTGCTTCCAAAGTTCGCGCGTGGGATCGTAAGAAACATTCAGCAGTTCCAGCGAATCCCCGCCCGCCGAGCTTGACCCAGTGGAACCGCTGCACGACGCGAGCGCGGTGACAACAAGCCCGAAGACAGCGGAGAACCAACGAGGGGCGGTACCGAACATAAAATCGTTCCGACGGAGAAATGGCGGGGCTTTGTACATTACTTTGTTTATCAGTATCGTAAACATTTAATTGCGACGACACTTTTTTTCGCAAAACATTTGAGGGAATGAAGTTAGAGCGGCGCGGCGCACTTCATCCCCGGCAGATCGGAGCAACAATTACCCCGACGCGGAGGAGCGGAATCGACGCCAATCAAGCCCGAGTGATCGCATCCGACCACGAAGCGTGTGCGGGTTTATTTGCAAAATCCGTGCCGCCCCGAAAGGCCCTTCGATCCGACCATGAGTTTTTGTCAGCGCGGCTGCGATATGTTGGGCCATTGCTTCGTCAAGCGTCGGGAAGTCACCGGCGGAAAGATTCTGACGGAGTTCGTCGGAACTGCTTACCTGCCTCACCGAAGGTTCCAGGGACGGCACGACTCGTAAACCCGGACCAGGCGTCTGGTTGCCCAGAGCTGAGGCCACGTCGATTCTCTTGCCGTCGCCTAAGATGACGGCCCGCTCGATGACGGCGGACAGTTCACGAACGTTTCCCGGCCAAGCGTACGACTCCAAGATCTGGAGATCGTCGGGCTGAAGCGCGAGCGCGGGCATGCCCAACCGTTGCGTCGACCGCTGCACGAAGTGAGCCGCCATCGCCGCAATGTCTTGTGGTCGGTCGCGCAGGGAAGGTAATCGCATTGGAAAGACCGAGAGGCGATACCAGAGGTCGTGGCGAAAGCTGCCGTCGGCCGTCATCGCTTCGAGATTGCGATGCGTGGCCGCGACGATTCGCACGTTGACGGTGACCTGATTTTCGCCGCCGACACGTTCGAACGTTCCATCTTGCAACACACGCAACAATCGCACCTGCGCGCCGGGCGTCAACTCCCCGCACTCGTCGAGGAGCAGGGTTCCCCCGTCGGCACGCTCGAACCAACCTTTCTTTAGTCCTACCGCGCCGGTAAAGCTCCCTTTTTCATGGCCAAATAATTCCGAATCCACCAATTCCGGCGCGATCGCACCGCAATTCACGCGCAAAAAAGGGCCTTTCGCGCGTTGCGAGCGATCATGAATCGCCCTCGCGACGACCTCTTTTCCGGAACCGGATTCGCCGAGCAATAACACCGGCACGTCGGTGCGAGCCACTTGCTCGACGCGCTGCATGACCTCGCGCAGCCCGCTTTGCGCGCCGACGATCGACTCGCTCAGCCCGACCTTTCCCAACTTAGTCCGCAACGATCTGTTTTCCGCCTCCGCGGCTTCGCGCAAGATGTTTAACTCGCGCTGACGTCGATCGTTTTCGAGCCAGACGCCGAACGGTTCGAGCAAGTGATGGAAGATCTCGACGTGTCTGTCTTGGAAGCGTCGCGGCGATTGAGTCGCGAAGATCGCGATGCCGATCGGCCCGTGTTCGCCGAAAAGCGCGCCGACAACCCCCTCGCCGACCATATCTTCCGGAATGGTTCCGGGCGGGAGTTCGGATTGTTCGCGCAGGTCGACATGCAACGGCGTCGAAGCGCCGCACCAACGCAACAATTGCTCGAATTGCGCTTCGGCGAGTTCATGTTTGCGGGCATGCGGAACGGGCGCCGGACGACATTGTCCGGTCGCTATTGTTTCAACGATTCGTCGAGCCGCATCGAATCGACGAATAACGACAAGATTGACGGGCAGTCGCTGGAAGAGTGCCGGCGCGGCGAGCGCCACGGCCTCGCCAATTTCAAGATGCCGGCAGGCCTCTCGCCAAACGCTGAGCAGGAGTGGTGCGAAACGTTCCATGTTCTGCCCTTTAAATATGACGGACGATTAAATGTGATTGTTTTTCTGTTAAATGCAACGGATCACTCGTCGCTTTTTAATGGGTAAACGGCGCACTTGCCGCGATCCACCGCATCACAATTGGTTGGCACGGGGTTCGCTATGCAATGAACACGCCAACCAAGGCACTAAGTTGACAAAGATAGTAAACAATTTAGCCTGGCGGAGCGGAAGAGGCAAATGCAACCCCATCAACGACGCCGGCGACCCGCACTTTCCACGGCAAATCACATGGCACACGATTCGTCCGGCGTTGCTCCCGAGGATGCAGGTCCCCAACCGGTTTCGCCCGCCGACGACCCGCGCGAAGTCCGCTTACAGGAAGCGCTCAGACATATTCGTCAGGCTCTGACGTCGTTGCGGTTCGGACAACTTGTGATCACCGTTCAGGACGGGCTCGTGGTTCAGGTCGATCGGACGGAAAAAACTCGTCTACGCTGACCGACCAAGTCGAATCGTCGTCGTCGCTCAAGAATCGGTTTACGCGCTCACCGGTCTCCCGGAGGCACAATCCTCTTCGGAATTGGGAGTCGGTCATGTTTCAGGGAAGTCAAACTTCGGACGGCAAGGAAATGCCGCACGGCGGATCGTCGCTTCGCTCTTCGGGAAGCGGAATGCCGCCCGATCTTAACGACTCGCGCGCCGTCGCGAGTTTCTTCACCTCGCGCCGTTCGTGTCGACGCCGACGTCGAGCCGACTAGTTGGCTCCGCGCCTCTGCGAGAGCCGTCGGCGAAATCCTGCGAGTTCATGTTCGACGAGGCGGCCCGAGGTGCGCAGCAAGTGCGCCGTGCCGAATCGCTTTCAGCGAAGAAGGGAGTTTTGTCATGTCTTCGACCGTGGTCCGTATGTCCACCGATCTGAACATTCCATTGATGCACCGCATTGCCGAGATGCTGTTGTCGCACGATGCGCCGGCATTCCGCGAAATCGACGTCGCCGCTCACGGCACGACCGTGACGCTGCGCGGTCGTGTCGTCGGAGCCGAAGAACACGCGCGGATTCTCGCGCTCACCCAAAAAACGACGGGCGTCACGCAGGTCGTCGATCGCTTGCGCGTCGTTCGGTCGTCAAAGCCCAAACCCGCCCACACGGCGACCGCAGACTTGAAATCCGCGCCGCTCACGGCGTCGCCCGTGGGCGTCCGCTCGCCGCAACTATGGGGAATCCTCGGCGTGCTGCTCCTCGTCGCCGGGGTGGTCCAGGCGTCGGTAACCGATTGGTCGCTCAGCCGTGCGCCGCAAGCCGTGTCGCCGGCGGCCAAGCCGGCCGTCGTCCCGGTGGAAGGCACCGTGCTTTATGAAGGCAAGCCGGCGACGGGAGCGAGGCTCGTCTTTTATCCGCTCGGAGATGTCGGCTCGGCGCATCGCGCTCATGCCGTGGCCGACGACGGCGGCCGCTTTCGCTTATCGACTTTCAGTGCGGAGGACGGCGCCGTTCCGGGCACCTACGCCATCACGATTGACTGGATTCCGCCGTGCCCTCCGGGCGGCGATCCGGAAAAGTACTCCGATCTGGGCAACCTCGCTCCCAAGCGTTTTCAGCGGCACGATCTGACGCCGCTTCGCGCACGCGTCGCCGCCGGCGGGCAAGGCGTCAGGCTGCCCGCGCTCAATATGACCCGCGCCCACGGCGCGGCCGTTCGTTAAGCGGGCGAATCGTTCGCCTCACTCGTCCTGTTGGTCGCTTCGATTCAGTTGTTTCTCGTCTCCTTTTAATTCCTGGGAGGAATGTGTTTATGAAGACTTCATGGAAGGTCCGCACCCCGAAACGAGCGCGCGGTTTCACGCTCGTCGAACTTTTGGTCGTGATCGCCATCGTCGCGGCGTTGGTCGCAATTCTGCTCCCTGCAGTGCAATACGCTCGTGCCACGGCCCGCCGTTCGACGAGCGCGTCGAACTTGCGCAATATCGTGCTCGCCGTGTTGAATTTTGAAACGGCCAACGGCCACCTGCCCGTCGCGGGCCGAATTCCCGGCGACACCAAACCGCGTACCGGTTGGATCACGCACATCTTGCCGCAACTCGATCGGCGCGATTTGTATGAACGCTATGACTTCAGCAAAGACTGGTACGCGCCGGAGAATTTGCCCGTCACGTCGACGCGCATCCCCGTGCTGCTCGACCCGTCGTCGCCCGTTCCCGAGCGCCTCGACGGCCGGCCGGAATCATGGGGCAACATCGTCGGAGCCACCGATTACGCTAACATTCGCGCGGTCGACCAACGGCTCTTCACCGGCAGCGGCGCGCCGAGCGGCGGATCCCCCGGCGTCGACGGCCCCAATTCACCCTATGCCGGCGTCACCGGAGCCAAAGGTCTGAAATCGGGCGGCACGTATGCCGAACAGAAGACCTTAGGAGCTTATGTCAACGGCTGGGGCTTGGGTGCCTTCGCCCCCAACACCAAGGCTCGTTTGGCCGAAATCACGGACGGTGCTTCGCATACCATTTTCCTTGCTGAATCTCACGCTCGACCTTATCTCTATCAACGCGGTGTGAAGGTGAGCGACGACTTGGCCGCGGTCCGCGTCAACGGCGGCGGCTGGTCGCGCAACGCCAACGACATTCGGCTCGTCGGTTTCAGCAAAGACGGCAAGACACCGATCGGCCCTTGGGGTATTAACGCCGCCAACGGCGTGCAGGTCAGCGCTACCGACGGCCAAGCCCCCAACTGGGGTCAGGGAGGTACGCATGCCGACGCGGCACGCGACGGCAGCGGCGGCATCTACAGCTTCCACGTCGGCGGCGCTCATCTGGCCTTCGGCGACGCGTCCGTGAAGTTCGTGAGCGAATTCATCGACATCGCGGTTTTAGCCTCGCTTGTGACCCGCGATCAGAATGAAATCGTCGACGACTTTCTCATCGACAACCCCGCAGCACGTTAGCGCCCGGCGGGGCGTGTCACAAATAACCTCAGCTAATTCCGCCTCTCGTTCGAGTCTCGGACGAGAGGCGGCTAGGCTTGCTTTCGGCGGCAATTCGAACAAGTTCCGATAACTTGACAATCGCTTCCCGCCGGGTAGGTTACAGCGGCCGGTTAATTTGCGTCGGCTTTAACGTCGACGAACGTCGAGCCTTCTTAGGCAGACGGTTACTCTTTCCAAGCTGCATGCTCACTGGACTACCGGAGGCAGGCGTGGCGACTTTTTAGGTCCCATGTTCCCGCATTTCCGTAGCAGCCAATTTCCCGGTTCGAATCCGCTTCGGATCGAGAATCTCCCTGCGCATCGCGCCGAGGGCGGCACGGCGCGTTTTCCGCTAAGGAACCTCCATGTCCGATAATCTGTTGCAGCGCAGCGTGACGACGGCGACGGCCCGCAATCTGGCGAACACGACGAAGACGTCGCCGAAAATGATGTCGATCACTCCGCGGTGGCTTTTGAGCCTGCTGCCGTGGGTGCAAGTCGACGGCGGCACCTATCGTGTGAACCGCACGCGCCGCGAACTGCCGAAGGCCGAGCGGATCGGGATCGACGTCTCCGGCGGCGTCGCCTCGTTCGTGCCGGAATCGCTCCGCAGCGTGCCGCTTTTTTCCAAGCTACCCGATCCGATTCTGAGCCGCATGGCCGGTCGATTCACGACTGAAGAAGTTTCGCTCGGTAATAAGCTTGTCGGCGAAGGGGAAGGCACCAACAAGTTCTACGTCTTGGCGCAGGGTCAAGTGGAAGTCTTGAGCAAGGGGGTGCATGGCTCCGATTTGCGACTTGCGCTGCTCAGCGAGGGTGAGTACTTCGGCGAGAGCGACCTCGTCGGCGATCGTCCTTCGGAAGTGACGATCCGAACCATCACACCCTGCGTGCTCTTGACGCTGTCGCGTAAGGATCTCGATGCGGTCTTAGCCGAACAGCCGAATCTCGCCGACGATTTTCAACGCGCGATCGCCGAACACTTGGCGCTGCAGTCGACCGTGAACCGGTACGGCGAACGAAACATCGACCTCGTTTCCGGCTTCGCCGAAAACGTCGAAATCCCGGAGACCTTCGTCGACTACTCCGAACGGCCGCGCGAGTATTCGCTTTCGGCCGTGCAGACCGTGGTCCGCGTCCATACCCGCGTCTCGGATCTCTACAACGGCCCCTACGATCAACTGCAAGAGCAAATGCGGCTCACGATCGAAGGGATTAAGGAACGACAAGAATGGGAGATCGTCAACAACCAAAAGTTCGGCTTGCTCCATTCGGCCGACCCGGCGATGCGAATCAGCACGCGTTACGGCGCGCCGACCCCGGACGATCTCGATGAACTTCTGGCCTTGGTCTGGAAAAAGCCGGCGTTTTTCCTCGCTCATCCGAAGGCGATTGCGGCCTTTGCCCGCGAATGTACTTGGCGCGGCGTGCCGCCTCCGACGATCGACCTCTTCGGAGTACCGGTTATCACCTGGCGCGGCATTCCACTGGTGCCGTGCGACAAGTTGGAAATGAAGAACAAATACTCCGGCAATCGCTGGTACGGCACGACCAGCATTCTCTTGCTCCGCGTGGGCGACGCCGATCAGGGCGTCGTCGGCTTGCATCAAGCCGGCATTCCCGGAGAAATCATGCCGAGTCTTTCGGCCCGCCTGATGGGGCTCGACAGCCTGGGAGTCGCCAGCTATCTGCTCACGCTTTACTTCTCTTGCGCCGTGCAGACGGACGACGCGCTCGCCGTGCTGGAGAACGTCGAGGTCGGCTACTACCACGATTACGATCATCGCGGCATCTACGGATTCCAAGACGGCTCGGGAATCTAGCCGCCTCGTGACGGGACGACGCGGCTCCCTCCACATTTCGTTCGATCACTCAGGAAAGGCTCTCCGAACGATGTCCGACAATCTGCTCCAACGCAGCGTGACGACGGCGACGGCGCGCAATCTCGCGAATACGACGAAAACCTCGCCCAAGATGATGTCGATCACCCCACGGTGGTCGCTCAGTCTCCTGCCTTGGGTGCAGGTCGACGGCGGCACCTATCGAGTGAATCGGACGAAAGTCGAGCTTTCCAAAGCAGAACGAATCGGCGTCGACCTTGGCGGCGGCGCGGCGACGTTCGCACCCGAGTCGTTACGCAGCGTGCCCCTTTTTTCGCGGTTATCCGACGCCGTGATCGGTCGCGTGGCGTCGCGGTTCGTCACTTCGAATGTTTCGCTCGGCAATAAGCTGCTGGTCGAAGGGGAAGATCGCAGCGATTTCTTCGTCATCGCCCAAGGGCAGGTCGAAGTCCTCAGCAAGGGCGTGCACGGCTCCGATCTGCGACTCGCGCTGCTCAGCGAAGGGGAGTTCTTCGGAGAAAGCGATTTGGTGAGCGATCGGCCGTCGGACGTTACGATCCGCACGATCACGCCGTGCGTGCTGTTGACGCTGTCGCGCAAAGATCTCGACGCGGCGCTGTCGGAAGAGCCAAATCTAACGGATGAATTCCGTCGCGCCGTGGCCGAGCACCAGGAACTCCAGTCGACCGTGAATCGCTACGGCGAACGCAACATCGACCTCGTTTCCGGCTTCGCCGAAAACGTCGAGATTCCGGAAACGTTCGTCGACTACTCCGAACATCCCCGCGAGTATTCCCTTTCGGCCGTACAAACCGTGGTGCGCGTTCACACCCGCGTCTCGGATCTCTACAACGGCCCCTACGATCAACTGCAAGAGCAAATGCGGCTGACGATCGAAGGGATTAAGGAGCGACAAGAGTGGGATCTCATCAACTCGAAAAAATTCGGGCTGCTCCACTCGGCGGATCCCGCGATGCGGATCAGCACGCGCTATGGAGCGCCCACGCCCGACGACTTGGATGAACTGTTGGCCTTAGTCTGGAAGAAACCGGCGTTTTTCTTGGCGCACCCGAAAGCGATTGCCGCGTTCGAGCGCGAATGCACTTGGCGCGGTACGCCGCCCCCTACGATCGATCTGTTCGGCACCCCGGTCGTCACCTGGCGCGGCATACCGCTCGTGCCGTGCGATAAGCTCGAAGTGAAGAGCAATTATCGTTCGAATCAATGGTACGGCACGACGAGCATTCTCTTACTCCGCGTCGGCGAGGCCGATCAAGGCGTCGTCGGCTTGCACCAAGCCGGCATTCCGGGCGAGATCATGCCGAGTCTTTCGGCCCGCTTGATGGGCCTCGATAGCCTCGGCGTCGCCAGCTACTTGCTGACGCTCTATTTTTCGTGTGCCGTTTTGACGGACGACGCGCTGGGCGTGCTGGAAAACGTCGAGGTCGGCTACTACCACGATTACGAACACCGCAAGGCGACGCCTAAGTAACCCCCCTTCGTCGAGCCGCTACTTGTGCAACGTCCTTGTCTTGCCGACGCCGGTCTCGTCGCCGGGAAAGATGTCGCGATGAATGAAATCTCCCCGAGCCTGATTGCCGAGATCGCAACGCGGCTCTTCCACGAAATCCCCGGCGCCTCCGCCGCTCCGAAGAGTGAGCTGGACGCTGCCCATGTGCCGCAGGAAGCCGGTCGGCATGTCGCGCCGCTCGCGGAGCATAGGCCGGCGTCGCCCGCCGCCGCCACGGACGGGCGATACGGCCCTGAGGCGGCACCCGGTTCGGAAAACGTCGTTTCGTCGCCCGGTTTGAATCATGCCACGACTCATGGTCCGACGGATCTTCACTCCGGGGTACCCGGCCCGTTGCACCGGGGTTCGGAAACGCCGACCGTGCCCGCCATGCCCGGCTTTGGATCGCAACCGCAGGTCCGCGGTTGGCCGGCGGTTGTCGCTCCGAGTCGCCACGATCAATATGCCGGGCTGGCCGACTTTGTCCGTCGCATCCGGTCGAATCATACCGGACCGAGCGTCGGTGCGCCGCACGGCGATCCGAACGCCGACGTCTTGCAGCGCATTTTCGCGCCCGCCACGCTGCCTTCGGAGCGGGCTCGCCCATTCGACCTCAACGCGATTCGTCGCGACTTCCCGGTGCTCCGCCAACAAGTGCACGGCAAGCCGCTGGCGTGGTTCGACAACGCCGCGACGACGCAGAAGCCGCAGAGCGTGATCGACTCGATTTCCCGCTTTTACGAAAACGATAATTCAAATATTCACCGCGGCGCGCACACCTTAGCCGCGCGCTCGACCGACGCCTACGAGCAGGCCCGCCGCAAGGTGCAATCGTTCTTAGGGGCGTCGAGCGTCAAGGAAATCGTCTTCGTGCGGGGGACGACCGAAGGCATCAATTTGGTCGCCAAAACGTACGGGCGGAAATTCTTTCAGCCGGGCGACGAGATCGTGCTGTCGACCCTTGAGCACCACGCCAACATCGTGCCGTGGCAAATGGTCGCTCGCGAGACCGGGGCCGTAATTCGCGTGATTCCGGTGACGGATCGCGGCGAGATCATGCTCGAAGAATATCAACGGCTGCTCGGCCCGCGAACGAAATTCGTATCGCTGACGCACGCTTCGAACAGTCTCGGCACTTTGCTGCCGGTGGCCGAAATGACGGCGATGGCCAAGCGCTGCAACGCCCGCGTGTTGCTCGACGGCGCGCAATCGGTGTCGCATGTCGCGGTCGACATCCAATCGCTCGGAGCGGATTTTTTCGTCTTCTCCGGGCACAAAATCTTCGGTCCGACCGGTATCGGCGCGGTGTTCGTGAAGGAAGAGGTTCAAGAAATCATGCCGCCCTGGCAAGGGGGCGGCAACATGATCCGCAACGTCACGTTCGAGGAGACGTCGTACGCCGAACCGCCGGCCAAGTTTGAAGCCGGCACCCCGAATATCGCCGACGCCGTGGGGCTGGGCGCGGCACTCGACTACGTTTCGCAACTTGGCCTGCCTGCGATCGGACGTCACGAGCACGATCTGACGCAGTACGCGACGGAGGGACTCTCGCGCATCAAGGGCCTGCGACTGATCGGCACCGCTCGTGACAAGGTGAGCGTCGTCTCGTTTGTGCTTCGTGACCGGCCGACGGAGGAAGTCGGCAAAGCCCTCGATCAGGAAGGAATCGCCGTCCGCGCCGGCCATCATTGCGCGCAACCGTCGCTGCGGCGCATGGGCGTCGAGTCGACCGTACGGCCGTCGTTCTCGATCTACAACACGCGCGACGAGGTCGATCGATTGATCGACGCGGTCAAACGCATCGCTCGAGCCTAGCCGTCGCCGAGCGACGGCTCTCGGGCGCGTCGGTCGGCGATGGATGGCAACGCAGCTCGACGCCCGCCGGGACGCCCTGAGCCGACTTGATCTTGGTCTTCGCCTTCACGATCGAGACCATATCGGGCGAGACGACGATGCTCTTTTCAACTAGTGCTGCGATGATCTCTTTAGGCTTGGCTTCGGGCGCTGACGCAAGGTAGTCCTATTGGCGGCCGACTTGCCGACCTTGGCGTCAGCGGCTGAATAGGACCTTAAACCCGCCCGCCGCCCTCGCACTATTCGGCCTTCGCCGTGGATAATGCGAACTCAGTTTCTTGCCGCGGCGGGAACTTACCGTGAGCGTCGTAATACTTCAAACGGCGCCGTTCCAATTTCCAACGCTCAGGTTCGGTCGGAAGGTAGTTCGGGAAAGTGCCGTCGGCCGGGATGGAAATCCATTCGTCGAACTGCCTAAAGCCCCACTCGTTTAATCTGCGGCGTAGATTCGCCGCAGTGTGACGCAATTGATTAGGGGACCAGACGTGTCGTTCTCGCCACTCTCGCCGCTGGTGCGGATTGAGGTCGCCGGACATTCCGAACGCAAGCTCGTAGCCTCGCGCAATCGCTCGGCGGTAAGCGTCGGTCGCTCAAAGCTCAAAACCAATTAAGTGTGGCGCGGTAGTGGAACATGACCATACATAGCGGAGACTAGGCGGCATCTGTCACTGATAGATGGGCTACAGGACGAGTTGCTTAACCTGCGCCTCGCCGGAAAGGTCGATCAATTTCGATACGATGCAAAGTGCAGGGAGCTTAAGGAGCGAACAGTCGTCCTTCGCAAGCAGCTTGCAGAATCGCCGCAGTTAGATGTGTCAATTGAGAAACGGATAAGTCAAGCGGGATCACTTTTCAGATTGATTCGATGCAGATGGCCGATGGCAGATTATCGCTTCAAACGGCGAGTTTTGGAGACGCTCTTCGGCCGGTTGAGATTGTTCAAAGATGAACTGCGACCAGACAGCAGGACACCGTTTGAACTCTTGCTCGCTGGCTGATGTGCGGCATTGATCTAACCGATTATCCTGCAAGAATCGATACTCTCAGACGTGTCGTCGGCAAGGATGAGGTGTGGATCACATGACCGGGAAGCTCAAGCGATTTGTTGCCCTGGCACGGGTCAGCAGTCGGGAACAGGAGCGGGAAGGATTCTCGCTCGACATCCAAGAAGACGCCCTGCGCCAGTACGCCGAACGCAACGATGGCGAGATCATTCGGCTCTTCCGAATCGCCGAGACGGCCTCGAAGAAAGATGAGCGTAAGAGTTCAAAGAACTGCTCGTCTTCGCCAAGGCCAACGCTCACCGGCTCGACGGTCTTCTCTTCTATAAAGTTGATCGGGCGAGCCGGAATCTCTTTGATTACGTCGAGTTGGACCGGCTCGAATCCGAACATGGCCTTCGGTTTATCTCGGTTTCACAGCCGACCGAAAACACGCCTGCTGGCCGGATGCAGCGGAGGATGCTGGCGAGTATGGCTAGCTTTTATACAGAACAACAATCACTCGATGTTCGAGAAGGTCTTGCCCGTCGTGTAAAGAATGGCCTTTTCGTGAGCAAGCCACCGTTTGGGTACATCAATACGAGGATCGATGGACGGTCATTGATTGAGGTTCATCCTGACAATGCCGCCAAAGTCCGTCGCATCTACGACCTGTACGCCTATCACGGTCATACCATTGACTCGCTCGCAAAAGCCCTGGCCGAAGAGGGGGTGACGTACTGCGAGTCGATGTCCGAGTTTTACTCCAGCAGGCTCTACGCCATCCTCACTGACCGCTCTTACATCGGCGAGGTCAAACACAAGGGCCCCAGTGGCATCCCGGCACACACGAGCCCTTGGTGGATCGTGCCACCTGGGACCGAGTTCAAGTCCTACTCGGCCAATTCGTCTACCGCTCGCATCAGATGCGGTATGCCGGTGAACTCATCCATTGCGGCCACTGCGGCAGTCCGATCACCGGCGAAACTAAGACGAAGAAAAACAAGAAGACCGGAGGCGACAAGCAGTACGTCTACTACCGATGCGCTCGGTACAACGACGAAGACCATCCTCGCATTCGGATGACCGAGGCCGAGATCGACGAACAAATTCTTGCCCTCTTCGACAGGATGCGGGTCGAAGACGAGGAGTTCCGAAACACGTTCCGAGAGCAGCTTCGCCGGGCAACCAACTGGGACTTGGGAACCGAAACGAAGAACGAAGACTGACGCCGACCTCAAGAAGCGGCACTCGGAGATCGTTCAGCAGCAGACCCAGCTTCTCAACCTGCGGCTTCTGGAAGAGATCAACTCAGATACTTACGTCGCCAAGGCAACTGAACTTCGGGACGAAGAGGCTGATGTTCGACTCCGGATGGAGGCAGCGAGCCGCTCACGCCACGAAACCATTGATTTAGCAATCTGTGCATTTGAACTTTCGCAAGACCTACAGGCCAAATGGTTTGCGGCAGATGTGGCTGCAAAGCGTCGAATCCTCGAAATCGTCTGTTTGAACTGGACGCTCGACGGCGTAACTCTAGTCCCACAAATGAGAAAGCCCTTCGACGTTGTCGTCGAAGGGCTTCAAAAGAAAGATAGTCGGGGCGACAGGATTTGAACCTGCGACCTCTTGCACCCCATGCAAGCGCGCTAGCCAGTCTGCGCCACGCCCCGAATGCGGCGCTGGAGCGGAGCGGCTTTTTGGCCGCGGCTCGAGCGACGTCAAGTCAGTCAGTATCGCAGATCGGATGAGCTAGTTCAACGCCACCTCCCTCCGGCTGTGCCGCCTTATTTCAAGCCGCAGCAGATTACGGCGACATGTTATTGTCGGTTCAGCGACCGGTGTCGCGTAGTCGTTGAAAGCCGAACCATGTAGCGGAAATCGAGGTGTCCCTTCTTAGGCGACCAACCGTTTTCGCCACCGGCGATGGGAGCAGTGTGGGGCGGTACCGTCCGGAAGTGCGGACAGCGGGCACCACAGGAATGCGCCGCCGAAAATCGAACGCCGCGTGAACGACGGCGACAGTGCGACGGTCGGTCGTCGGCCCCATTTGACGCGGAGGGGCGTCGACGTTGTCTTAGCGGTTGGTCGGCGGGTGGCGAATCAGCGGCCTCGCTCATACGTGCCGGCCGACTTATTGAGCGCGGCCCATGCGCCAGGTTGAAGTTGCCGAGTGTCGCAATCCACCTTCGGGGTCGGTACGATGGCGTATCGCTCATTCGGAGGGGGAAATGCCGGCGACGGTCGATCAATTCGCCAAAGCTCTCGCAGCGTCGGGCCTCATGACGGCCGACGATGTGAAGGCGTTTTGGAACTCGCTTGCCGCGGATCGTCGCCCGCGCGACGGCGAAGCGCTCGCGCAACTCCTCGTCGAAGCAAAGCACCTCACCGACTTTCAGGCGGCGCAGATCCTCGCCGGCCGCGGCGCTACGCTACTCATGGGCGACTACGTCGTGCTTGCCGAAATCGGCGCGGGCGGCATGGGGCAAGTGTATAAGGCCCGACACCGTAGGATGGACCGCGTCGTGGCGCTCAAAGTGATGTCGAGCGCGGCCATGAAAGACGAAGCGGCCGTGAAACGCTTCCAGCGCGAAGTGCGGGCCGCGGCCAAACTTGAGCATGTGAATATCGTCACCGCCTACGACTCGGGCGAAGCCGGCAAGGTGAAATACCTCGTCATGCAGTTCGTCGACGGCGGCGACCTCTCTTCGCTCGTCAAGTCGCGCGGCGCGATTCCGGTCGCGAAGGCGGCCAACTATGTGCTGCAAGCTGCGCGCGGGCTCGCCTTCGCGCACGCCGAAGGGGTGATTCATCGCGACATCAAACCGGCGAATCTCCTGGTCGACAAAAAAGGCGTCGTCAAGATTCTCGATATGGGCCTGGCCCGCTTCGAGCACGGCGACGATGGTCTGACGGCGACCGAGCAGGTAATGGGCACGGTCGACTACATGAGCCCCGAGCAAGCGGCCAATACGAAAGGCGTCGACGGGCGCGCCGATATCTACTCGCTCGGCTGCACGCTTTGGTATCTGCTTACCGGCCGCAAAGTGTACGACGGCGAATCGATGATCGCGCGGCTGATGGCGCACCGCGACGCGCCGCCGCCGTCGCTCGTCAAAGAGCGCGACGACGTTCCGTGGGCGCTCGAGCAAATCTTTCACAAGATGATCGCCAAGCGTCCCCAAGATCGCTACGACTCGATGGACGAAGTCGTCGCGGCCTTAGAGCCGCTGGCCGAAGGATCGTCGACGGGCATGGGCTCGTCGATCGGGGGCGGCTCGGCGACGAGTCCGGAACTGGCCGCGTTCTTTCAAGGAATCGGCCCGAAGTCGTCGACCAAAATGGCGACCTCGGCGAACGTCGAAGCGACGGCGGCGTATCCCCGCTCCGAGGTCGATACCGATCCTAAAGGCTCGGCGACGTTGCATGTGCCAAGCGGTGTCGCCGGGAAATCCGGTGAACGACCGGCGACGCCGAAGAGAAAATCGAAACCGAATTCCTCGTTGACGCTGATTGCGGGCGCAGTCGTGGGTGTCTGCGCACTGTTGGTCGCGGCTCTGGTCTTCGTGCTCCGCGGAAGCGGCGAAGCGGAGGAAGCCGCGGTGCCGCTGGTTCCCGACATGCCTGCAACGGCATCGCTCGTTCCGACCGCGATCAAGTCTCAAGCCGCGACCGTAGCGACGAATTCGCCTCCGCCTGTCGTCGCCGGAGCGCCGAACTCGGCCGCGGCGCCGCTCACGCCGTCGGCCGCGGCGCGACCTGTGGGCGAGTCGCTCTTCAACGGCCGCGATCTCACCGGTTGGCGTTCGATCGGCGGCGCCCGTTGGACGGTCGAGAACGGCCTGCTCGTCGGATCGCATCTGGGTGTCCCCGGCTGGCTAATGACCGAAGCCGAGTTTGAAAACGTCGACGTCTCGCTCGAATACAAACTCGGTCCCGAAGGGAACAGCGGCCTGTTTTTCGCGGCTTGGCCGGAAGGAGGCGACAGCGGCAAAAACTTTCATGAGGTGCAGTTGCTCGACGACTTGGCGCCGAAATTCGCCGGTATTCCTGCGCACAGCGCGACCGGCTCGCTGTTCGGCAAATACGCGCCGCAGCCGGCCCCGCGATACCCGGCCGGGACTTGGCACAAGTTGCGCACCCGCGTCGTCGGCGAGCGGTTGGAGATTCGCATCGACGACGTTCAAGTCGTCTACGATATCCTGCCGCCGGGTAAACGCTCTCGCGGCCATCTCGGCTTACAGGCCTACGGCGGACGAGCCGAATTTCGCAATTTGCGCGTGCTGGCGCTCAATTCCGACGGCACACCCATCCAGTCGAACGGCTCGGCCGCTTGGGCGTCGAGTTCGGCAAACGACTTCGCACTGGAATTCGACGGCCGCGCATCGCGCATCGAACTACCGCTGCGGCACGATGAGCCGACTCCGTTCACCATCGAGGCGACGATCGTGCCCGAGGCCGCGACCGGAGCGATCGTTTCCAACAGCGAAGGAGCGGGAATCGGCGTCGACCTGGGGCAGGGGGGCGTTGGGCTCTTGATGGCCCGTCGCGCCGGAGGAGTCGACGATTATGTGCGCGCCCAGGGAAGCCGGCCCGTGGCCAGCGGCTCGCTGCGGCGTATCGCCGCCGTGTTCGACGGACGCGATCTGCGTCTCTTCATCGACGGCAAGCTTGACGCGACCGCCGAGTTCACCGGCACCTATCGCCCCTCGTCGCAGCCGGCGTTGATTGGGGCGAGCCCGGAGGGGACCGGCATCGACTACCCGTTCCGCGGGCGCATCGACGAAGTTCGTTTTTCGCGAACGGCTCGCTACGACAAAGACTACGAACCTGCGAGTCGTCTAGAGCCCGACGGCGATACGCTCGCGCTCTATCACTGCGACGAAGGCTCCGGCGACGTGCTGCGCGATTCGTCCGGCCACGGTTTCCACGGCAAGCTCATCGGCGCGAAATGGGTCGCCGTGGCGAGGCCTGACGTCGTGGGTTTCGGCGTAATAGGAACTCGGCAACTGCGCGACGAAGAAGGCTGGATCGACGTCGTGCCGCTCGTCGATTCGGCGAACGACAAGTTTTCGGTTCCCAAACTCACGGGCGCGAACGATTGGCGGGTTGAGAACGGCGAACTGCGCTACCGCGGCGACAGATTGAACGGCAAGCTGCTCTTGCCGCTCGTGCTGCGCGGACCCGCGATGGAATTCGAAATGGAGTTCACGCGGCTCGGCGGCTCGAAAGGCTTCAATCTCGACGTGCCTGCCGCCACCGGTCCGTGCCCGGTCGTGTTTGATACGAACACGCCGGGGCGAGCGCTCGTCGGCCACCAAGGAATCGAGCTACCGGGCGAGTGTCGTATCGAAACCGGGAAGCGAACGAAAGCTTCGCTGAAGATCACTCGCCAAAGCGGCCAAGATCATGTTGAAGTGTTTTGGAACGGTGCGTCGCTCGGGAGCTGGCTCGGCGATCGTGAGGCGATCGCCTTTTCCAAGCAGGAAGGCTATTCGCATGCCGCTCGGCAAGGCCTGTGGATCCCCGCCGGGCAAGACTTCGTGTTTCACAAAATTCGTGCCCGCGCACTCGACGGCGGCGCGATCGAATTCTTGCGACCGGCGGCGAACGCGCAGTCCGCGGCGCCGCCCGCCACCGCGCTCACGGACGACGCCGAAGCGCGCGAACGCCGCGCCGCGGAGTGGGTCTTAAAAATCGGCGGCGCCGTGCGACAGAGCGATAACAAACTCATTGAAAAGCTCAACCAACTTCCGAGCGGTCCGCTGCGAATCACTTACGTCGGTCTCACGTCGAACGTGGCGAATTCCCCGTCCGACGCCGAACTCTCCCAGCTTGCCGACCTGCCCGATTTGACGTTTCTTTCGGCCCGCGAGAGGATACTCACGGCCGCGGCCGTGGGCCGGCTCAGTTCGGCGTCGCAATTGCATCAGCTCAGTTGGGCGAGTTTGGTGGTCGACGACGCGAAGCTCGCGGCCTTCGCGAAACTTACGCAACTCACCTCGCTCTACGCCGACGGCGCCCGATTTCAGTCCGGGCAAGTGGAAGCTTTGGCCCATGCGTTGCCGCAACTCACGTCGCTCAATTTGAGAAACGCGAATCTCGACGACACCCACGTAGACGCTTTGGCCGGATTTAAGCAGTTGCGCGTTATTCAACTCCAGGGAACCGCGGTCACGGCGGCGGGCGTCGAGCGTTTGCGGAAGGCTTTACCCTGTTGTGGAATCGAGTGGAACGGCGATCCGGCGCCGAAGTTCGAGCTGATCTCAAGACTCACAATTCCGCGCGACATTCGCAGCGGCAGTTGGCGACGCGACGGCCTGACAATGCTTACCCCGCCGGAGGAAAACGGCATCAATACGCCGGTGCTGTATTTGCCGACTCCCGCTCCGGTGCCCGCCGATTACGATGTCGAACTGGTCGTCGAACGAGTGGATTCTGCGGGGACCGGTATGGTGTTCGGCTTTGTTTACGGGAACCGACAGGGGACGGTGATGATGGATTCCTACAGCAATCCGCCGCGCTGGGGCATCGAAAACATCGACGGCAATAATCTGCGCGCCGGTTCGAATCCCACTTTTTCGCCCGGTGCGCGACTTCCCGTGGGCCGGCTTAAGACCGTTCGCGTCGAGGTGCGCCGCGATGGGGTGCAAGTCGCGGTCGACGACGAGCAAGTTATCAAGTGGCAAGGTCCAACGTCGAAGCTCAGCACCAAATTTTGGGCGGTCGATCGAACCGATTCCCTTTTTTTGGGCTCGCAAGCGCGGTTTCGAGTGCATGCCGTGCGCTACACACCGCGGGGCTAGACGCCGCATGACTTCCGGAGGAGCAGGGTCCGCCATGCCGTTTGTCTTCCGATGCAGTGCGGTCGTGAGCGTGTTGTTCGGCATATGGGCGGCGTCGGCCGATGCCGGGGAGCAATCGCCGATCGCGATCGGCTCGCGGCTGGAACTATTCGTCGACCGCCTCCTCATCGAGTCGCTGCAGGGAGTCGAGCTCAAGCTGCACGAGCCCATTAAAGCACCGCGGGCCAAGTCCCCCTTGCCGGTGCAACACATGATGACCGTGCTGCGCGACGGAAAAAAGTTTCGGGCCTACTATCGCGGCAGCGATCCAAGCTATCGCGGCGAACCGCACACCGGGCATCCCGGCGAAACGGTGCACTACGCCGAAAGCGACGACGGCCGCGAATGGACGTTCCCACAGCTCGGGTTGCACGAAGTCGGCGGTACGCGGGCAAACAACGTGATTCTTGCCGCCGCGCCGCCGTTCGCCACGAACTTCATGCCGTTTCTCGATGCTCGACCCGCCGTCGATCCGGCCGAGCGTTACAAAGCCCTCGCCGGTTATCCCGGCCCGGGCGACAAGCGCGGTCTCGACGAACCCGGCCGCGGCCTCTTCGCCTTCGTTTCGGGCGACGGCATTCATTGGACGAAAAAAGCCGAAGCGATTCGCTATCGCCCCGAGTGGCGGCACGCGTTCGACTCGCCGAATGTCTCGTTCTGGTCGCCGGCCGAACAATGCTATGTCTGTTACTTCCGCACTTGGACGGAACCGGATCGGCTGCGGTCGATCAGCCGCGCCACCTCGCCCGATTTCGTCAGTTGGAGCGACCCGGTCGAGATGAAGCCGAACCTGCCGGGGGAACATCTCTATACGAATATGACGAGCCCGTATTTCCGCGCTCCGCACTTTTACATCGCGCTGCCGACGCGTTTCGTGCCCGGTCGCGGTAATGCGCCGCAGTACGATCAGAAAGACGTCAACGCCACCGACGTGTTGCTCATGACTATGCGGGCCGGTTCGACGCATTACGATCGCACGTTCAAGGAGGCGTTTATCCGGCCGGGCCTCGACCCCGCGCAGTGGATAAACCGCGCCAACTACGTGGCCGAGAATATTCTGCCGACCGGCCCGAACGAACTCTCGATTTACCATCGCTCGGGCGATCGCTACGTGCTCCGTACCGACGGCTTTATCTCCGCGCACGCCGGCTACGAGCCCGGCGAACTCGTTACGAAGCCCATCACGTTCGCCGGCGACGAGTTGCATGTTAACCTCGCGACGAGCGCCGCCGGCTCGCTGCGCGTCGAAGTGCAGGACCTCGCCGGTGAGCCGATCGCCGGTCTCGCTCTAGAGAATTGCGTGCCGCTCTACGGCGACGGCATCGATCTCGTGGTCCGTTGGCACGCCGACAAACTGCCGCCGTCGCTCGCAGGCGAACCGGTTCGACTACGCTTCGTGCTGCAGGAATGCGATCTCTACAGTTTTCAATTCCGCTAGCGACTTGCGCCGGCTTGATTCCGCGTGGGAGAAGGGGGCGCGGTATCGCGCGACGAACGACGGGGCGGCCCCGGCAACCGACCGCCGATAATCGCCGCGGCTCGCGCGTCGAACCCGGTCCGACCGCAAAACTGCAACGTGAGGCCCGCAGCCCATGACTTCCGCCCGCTTGAGCATCGCTCTGTTCGCCGCGTTCACATTCGGATCGTCGGTATCGGATGCGGAACAGGTTCGCCCGAACATCTTGCTGGTCGTGGCCGACGACCTCGGTTGGAGCGACGTCGGCTGGCATCAAGGCTTTGCCAAGACGCCCCACATGGACAAGCTCGTCCGCGAGGGGATCGAACTCGATCAACACTACGTGCAGCCGGTTTGCACTCCGACGCGCACGGCGCTAATGAGCGGCCGCTATCCCGGCCGTTTTGGGCCGCATACTCTCGCACCGAGCAACTTGCGCGCGATGCCGCTCGGCACCGTGACCTTGGCCTCGGCCTTGAAGTCGATCGGCTATGCGACCTATCAAACCGGCAAATGGCATCTTGGGTCGAAGCCGCAGTGGGGGCCGAATGCGTTCGGCTTCGACCACGGCTACGGCACGCTCACAGGCGCGGCCGATCCTTGGACGCACAAGTACCGCCGGGGCCCGCTGGAAGACACCTGGCACCGCGACGGCAAGCTGTTTCATGAACAAGGGAATGCGACGGAATTGGTCGCCGCGGAGGCGGTGCGCCGCATTGAGGAAAAGAAGTCGCCGTGGTTTGTGTACGTGCCGTTCCATGCCGTGCACACGCCGGTCGACGCTCCGGCGCAATACAAGAAGCTCTACGACGGCGTGGCGTTTCACGACGATCCGGCGAAGCAAGATTCGCGCCTCCGCATGGCCGCGATGGTCTCGCAGCTCGACGCCAAGATCGGTGAGTTCGTCGCCGCGATCGAGCGAACCGGCGTCCGCAACGACACCTTGATCATCTTTACGAGCGACAACGGCGGCATCGAATCGCTGAAGAACGCCTACGTCGGCGACGTAGGCGACTCGCCGCTCAACAGCGAAAACGACCCGCTCCGAGGACAGAAAGCCACGCTCTATGAAGGCGGCACCCGCGTTTGTGCGTTCGCCAACTGGCCGGGTAAGCTCGCGCCGCGCAAGCACGCGCAACCGATGCACGTCGTCGATTGGTTTCCGACGATCGCCGAACTCGTCGGCTACAAGCCTGTGAAAGATTTAAGCTGGGACGGCCGCAGCCAATGGGCCGCGCTCAACGCTGCGGCGACGACCGAGGAACCGCGGGCCATCTACATCGCCGCGAAAGGAGGCCAATCGGTTCGGCTGGGTGATTGGAAGCTCATCGCCGCGACCAAGAGGAAGCCGGAACTCTACAACATCGCTTCCGATCCGTATGAAACGACCGACTTAGCGAGCTCGCAACCGGGGAAAGTCGCGGAACTGGAGAAACTCCGCACCGAATTCCGCGTCGACGACCTCGACAAGCTCCCCGCGGACTTGGAAGGGGAGCATAAGTAGCTCCGTCGTTCGCTCAGACTGATCGCGAGTCGGGCTCGGTTCGAACGTCGTTCGCTATCGGCGTTGAACTTCGTTGAGCAACTTCGCCACCGATGCTTTCCATGCCTCCGGCGACGCAGATGCCAATGAATTGTGGCCGGCATTCGGAAACAGCACGAACTCTTTCCGGCCCGCCAAGTTGTCAAAGACGGCACGGCCTTCTTCCGGTCGCGCATGTTGATCAGCCGCGCCGTGCATGACGAGCGACGGACACGCACATACACGGGCGTAATCGGCGGGGTTATGAGAGAATGCGTCAAACCCCGCACCGACGCCGCCCCAGAACAATAGTAGCTGCGAGCCGGGCGTGGTCGGAAGTTCCATGAGTCTGAAGCGGTTCTTCACGGCATCGAGCATCCGTGCGAAAACGCTCTCGACGATGATCGCGTGCGGACGAGCATTGAGTTGGGCGACGGCCCGTAGTATTGCCGCACCGCCCATCGATTGGCCGTAAAGCACGAGCGGCTTCGACAGGCCGCGCGCCTGTAGGACGCGAACCGCAGCCGCGACGTCTTCGGCTTCGCAATAACCGAGCGTCGTCACGTCGCCGGTCGATCCGCCGCAGCCGCGAAAATCGACGAGCATGGCGTCGTAGCCGAGTTCGTGAAAGATCTTCGCTTCATTTAAGAGCGAGGCCCGCGACGCGGAGTAGCCGTGGAACAACGCTACGGAACCGCGCGCATCTCGAGCTGGGATGAGCCATGCTTCGAGTTCGATTGCGCCGGTCGACGGGAAACGCAACGTTTCAAATTCCAGTCCGTAATCGGTCGGAGATTGAGAATTGCGAGGATGCGGCAGCGAAACGCCGCCGGCGAGCACTTGGAGCTTTTGCGTCCACGAGAGTGCTTCAGGAGACGCAGTCCGTTCCACACCGTGGCGATAGGTGAGCATGGCCGCTGCATGACGATAGGCGAGCACGTTCATGGCCGCGGAGCCGCCGACTAGCAGCACCATGACTGTCGGCAGCCGACGATTGCGAAGTAAAGACTTGAGAGCGATGCGGCCCAAGCGGGTATTCCTCGCTTATAGACTCGGTCCATCGTTCCAGCTTGGCAGGTCGATGCCGATTGGTCGACCCTGATGGCAAGAGGAAACAGCCGTCTCGACTGCCGAGCGACGTTTTTAGCAGGCGACTAAGTTATTGTACGGAATAGAGTTAGTGAGAGGTGTGGCGTTCGCCGCGTGCGGGGAACAGGCAATGGACGGAAGTAAATCCAAGTCCGAGAAGACGTTATGATTAGTGGTGGGACTGCGGTGTTTAGTTAGCTCGGTTTGACCGGTGTCGGTGCGACGTCATATTATGGACAATCTCGCCTGCCGCCCGCCGCCGACCTTCCCGCCTTGCCACACTGAAACGCGATCCACGATGACCGACGTTTTGACGCACCGGTGTTTCCGTATCGTTTGGGGCTTTGCGGTAGTCTGTTCGGCCGCACTCAGCCGGCTCAGCTCGTCGTCGGCGGCCGAAACCGGGGCCCAGATCTACACGCGCCTTTGTGCCGAGTGCCACGGAGCCAAAGGGGAAGGGGGGACTTCGGGCTACGCTCAGCCTCTGGCAGGCGATAAGTCCGTCCGGGAACTAGCCGATCTGATCGACCGGACGATGCCGGAAGGGGAGCCTGAAAAGTGTTCGTCCGCGGAATCGCAGGCCGTGGCGGCATATATCCACGACGCCTTCTATTCGCCGATCGCACAAGCGAGAAACCAGCCGCCGCGAATCGAGCTCTCGCGGCTCACGGTGAAGCAGTATCGCAACACGCTGGCCGACCTGATCGGCAGCTTCCGGTGGAACAACAACTTCGGCACGGAGCGCGGGCTCAAGGCGTCGTACTACTCGTCGCGCCGCACCGACAAGAAGAATCTGGCGCTGGAACGCGTCGACCCGCAGGTGAAGTTCAACTTCGGCGACAAGAGCGCCGACCCGGCGAAGATCAAGCCGGAGGAGTTCGCGATTCAATGGATCGGCGCGCTGCGCGCTCCGGAAACCGGCGAGTATGAGTTCGTCGTCCGCACGGAAAACGGCGCGCGGTTCTACGTGAACAAGCAGTGGTCGAATCCCGTGATCGACGCCGGCGTCCGCTCGGGCGACGACAAGGAATTCCGCGGCTCCATCTTCTTGCTCGGCGGGCGGGTTTACCCGATTCGACTCGAGTATTTTAAATCCAAACAATCCAACGAGAAGACGGCGTCGATCGAGTTGCTGTGGAAGCAGCCTCGCCACGCGCTGGAAACGATACCCGCGCGCGTGTTCACGACGAATCCGTTTCCGGAGTTGTTTCTCGTCAATACGCCGTTCCCGCCCGACGATCGGAGTCTTGGTTATGAGCGTGGCGCATCGATCTCCAAAGCCTGGGAACTCGCCACGACCGACGGCGCACTGGAGACGGCCGATTACGTCAACAAGCATTTGAACGAGTTGGCGAAAACCAAAGACGATGACAAAGAACAGACCAAGAAGGTCCGCGAGTTTTGCTATGCGTTCGCCGAGCGCGCATTCCGCCGTCCGCTCACTTCCGAGCAAAAGCAGCTCTACATAGATCGCCACTTCGCCGCCGGCCGCGATTTATCGACCGCCGTCACACGCACGGTCTTGTCGGTTCTCAAGTCGCCGCGGTTTCTTTATCGCGAGATCGAAGGCTCGCCCGACGATCAGTTCAACGTCGCCTCCCGCCTGGCGTACGACCTTTGGGACTCGATGCCCGATCGTCAGCTCACCGAGGCCGCGACGAAGGGATGGCTGAAGACCCCGGCCGATATTCGCAAGCAGGCCGACCGCATGTGCTGGGACATGCGCACTCAGGCTAAGCTTCGCGACTTCCTGCAACAGTGGCTCAAGGTCGATCAACTCGCCGAGATCTCGAAAGATTCGAAGCTCTATCCGGGCTTCGACGCCGCGACGGTGTCGGACCTGCGCACTTCGCTCGACATGTTTCTCGACGATCTCGTGACGAGCGACGGCGCCGACTATCGCCGCCTGCTGACCGACGACACGCTTTATCTCAACGGCCGGCTGGCGAAGTATTATGGCGCGAAGCTGCCGCCCGACGCCGATTTCCAACCCGTGAAGTTCGAGCCCGAAGCTCGCTCGGGCGTGATCTCGCATCCGTATATTCTCGCATCGCTGGCGTACACCGGCACGAGTTCGCCCATTCATCGCGGCGTATTTCTGTCGCGCAGCGTGCTCGGGCGAGCGTTGCGTCCGCCGCCGGAGGCGGTCGCGCCGCTCGCGCCCGATTTGCATGCTTCGCTCACGACGCGTGAGCGCGTCGTCGTGCAAACTTCGGCGCAGGCCTGTCAGTCGTGCCACTCGATGATCAATGCTCTCGGCTTCACGCTCGAAAACTTCGACGCGGTCGGCCGCTACCGGGCTCAAGAGAAAGGGAAGCCGGTCGACGCCGCCGGAAGCTACATCACGCGCGGCGGCGACGCCGTGAAGTTTCGCGGTGCGGATGAACTGGCCAAGTTCCTCGTCTCCAGCGAGGAAACGCACGCGGCGTTCGTCGAGCAATTGTTCCACTCGTTCGTCAAGCAACCGGTCCTGGCCTACGGCCCCGACACGCTCGCGAACCTGGAAAAGAGTTTCAACGCAAATCAGTTCAATATGCGCCGCTTGCTGGTCGATATCGCCGTTGCGGCGGCGACCGGCGGTCGTTCGCAGCCGACGCAGAATCAAGTGACGAGTTCGCGCTAATCACGTCAATACGACACCGACGAATCAACACCGCTCGAACGGAGTTTGAATCCGATGACCTATCCCACCACGCGCCGCGAATTCATCCGCCGATTTGGGCTCAGCGCCGCCGCGTTGCCGTTCGTCTGGAACTTGCCGGGCCTTGGTTTCGCCAATCAGTCGCAACGGAAGCAGCGGCTCGTCGTCATGTTCAGCCCCAACGGCGTCATCCCCGACGCCTTCTGGCCGAACTACGTCGATCCGAAGAAGAAAGACGACAAGAAGAACGACAAATCCGCCAAAGCCGCGCCGCCGCAGCCGACCGACAAACTGAACCTGCCGCACATTCTGGAACCGCTCGCGCCGTACAAGAATCGCACGCTCGTGCTTGACGGCGTCTGCGACAAGATTCGCGGCGACGGCGACAACCACATGCGCGGCATGGGGTGTTTGCTCACGGGCGTCGAATTGTTTCCCGGCAACATCCAAGGCGGTTCGCACACGCCTGCCGGCTGGTCGAGCGGCATTTCGATCGATCAGGAACTCAAGAACTTCCTCCATGCGAATCCGGCGACGCGGACCCGCTTTGGTTCGCTTGAATACGGCATCATGGTCCCCGACAGAGCCGACACCTGGACCCGCATGAGCTACGCCGGTCCGAACCGGCCGATCGCGCCGATCGACGATCCGTACCAAATGTTTCACAAGCTCTACGGCCGCGCGAAAGACAACGAACACCTGCGCAGCGTGCTCGACGGCCTCGACGCCGACTTGAAGAAGGTGTCGTCGATCGTCGGTAAGGAAGATCGTCGGCTGCTGGAGGAACACGCCGCCTACGTGCGCGAGATGGAGCAAGAACTCGCCGCCGAATCGCAGAAGAAAGACGTCGGCCACGTCGTGCCGCAGCTTGAGCCGGGCGTTAAGGAAGAAAATGATCGCATCCCGCAGATCAGCAAGATGCAGATCGACTTGATGGTCGCCGGGTTCGCGGCCGACTTCAACCGCGTGGCGACGTTGCAATACACCAACTCCGTCGGCCAGGCCAAGATGCACTGGCTCGGCATCGATGAAGGCCATCACGAACTCTCGCACGAGCCCGACTCGAACAAGTCGGCCGTCGAAAAGCTCACGAAAATTAACCGCTGGTTCTGCGAGCAGTTGGCTTATCTCACGAAGCGACTCGCCGAGACGCCGGAGCCGGGAGGGCAGGGGAGTCTGCTGGACAACACGACGATCATTTGGACGAACGAATTGGGTAAAGGCAACTCGCACACGCTCGACAACATTCCGTTCGTGTTGGTCGGCGACGGTCTCGGCTTCAAGATGGATCGCGCGCTCAAGCTGCCGAAGGTCGCGCACAACCGGCTTTTGCTCTCGATCGCCCATTCGTTCGGGCATCGCATCACGAAGTTCGGCAATCCCGACTACTGCGGCGAAGGTCCGCTCAGCTTGACGTAGTCGAGTCGAGCCGCCGTCGCGAACGCCCTCCTAGGCGTTCCGTGGAGTTCGCCGCCCGGGTGAACGCGTCATACGGCGTTCCCTTCGGCGGGCGATGACCTCGTCGCCCCCTCGGGCAACTTGAACCTGCGGGGGGTTTCGCGATACTGAGGGCGCATTTCGCGGCTGCCTCGCGTCTTCGCAGCCGATTCCCTCTCGCATTAAGGATCGTCATTATGAGCCGCTCCGGCGCCGTTACGTTCAAAGGCACTCCGCTCACTCTGGCCGGCGAGGCCGTGCAAGTGGGCAAGCCCGCTCCCGACTTCACGCTTTGCTACTACGAAGGCGGGCTCAAGGAAATGAAGGTCGCCGATTTCAAAGGCAAGCCCACGGTGATCAGCGTCGTGCCGTCGCTCGACACGCCGGTCTGCCAGATCCAAACCAAGAAGTTCAACCAAGAACTCGGCGCTCTGGGCGATAAGATCAACGCCGTCACGGTGAGCGTCGATCTGCCGTTCGCGCAGAATCGCTTCTGCGGCGCCGAGAACATCAAGACCCTGAAGTCGCTCAGCGACTACAAGGACAAAAACTTCGGCAAGAACTGGGGCATGCTCATCGAAGAGCTGCAACTGTTGGCCCGCGGCACGTTCGTGCTCGATGCCGCCGGCAACGTCGTCTACGCCGAGCAAGTCAAGGAAGTCGCCGAAGAGCCGAACTACGAAGGCGCTCTCGGCGCGGTTCGCAAGCTTGTCGGCTAACGTGGCCCCGATCGACGACAATCCGGTCGATCGACGCAAGACGGCGCTCGTCACAGGTTCGGCCGGCACGCTCGGCCGGGCCTTCGCCGTCGCCCTTGCGCGGCGCGGCTATTTCGTCGCGCTGATCGATCTCAACGAGGCTGAGAATCGCGAAACGCTCCGCCTCGTCGAAGCCGCCGGCGGCGCCGGCCTTTGCCGCTTGTGCGACGTGTGCTCGGCCGACGAATGGCGCGCGCTGCACGACGAACTGCGTTCGCTGCGTCCGCAACTCGATCTGTTTGTCAACAGCGCCGGCGTCGCCGGGGCAGGGGAGTTCGGCCGGTACGCGCTCGATGATTGGCAGTGGCTGCTTGATACGAACTTGAAGTCGGTCGTCGTCGGATGTCACACGTTCGTCGACTGGCTCAAGCAGAATCCCGACGGAGCCCACATCGTCAACGTCGCGTCGATCGCCGGCTTCGCGGCTTTGCCGACGATGGCCGCCTATAATGTCTCCAAGGCCGGCGTCGTCGCGTTGTCGGAAACGCTGCGAATCGAATTGGCTCCGGCGCGCGTCGGCGTCACGGTCGTTTGCCCCGGCTTCTTCCGCTCCGGCCTGCTCGAGCGGGCGCGCATGACGACGCAGGCCGAACGCGACTTTACGGAGAAGGCGATGAGCGAGTCGCGCTTTACGGCCGACGATGTCGCCGCCGCGGCGCTCGAAGGCGTCGACCGCAATCAGCCATACGTAATACTGCCGCGGCGAGCTCGCTCGCTGTGGCGCTTTAAACGGTGGTTCCCCAATGCGTATCTCGGCTACATCACGAAACGCTTCCGACAATACAAAGAATCGACTACTGAGTAGCGAGCGGCACAGTTGATACACGCCGCTCGCTTCTTATCTCCTCCATCTCCAAAACATCCCCTCATCCCCTTTCATGCTCAATCTCAAATCGAGCACTGCTCCGTGGTGGTTGGAGACGGTCGAAACGCATCTCGAAGAGGTGCTGGTCGATCACGCGCATTGCGAGAAAAAAGCGGCCGGCACGGCGCTCAATCTGATTTTTCACTACGTCGATAAACTGCCGCTCATCCGCGAACTGACGCCGATCGTCAACGAAGAACTGGCTCATTTCCAACTTGTGCTCGACTTACTGGAAGAACGCGGCATGACGTTCCGCCGCCTGGTGCCGAGTTCCTACGGCCGCAAGTTGAACGATTTGGTTCGCAAGAACGAGCCGCAACGGGCCATCGATCGCTTGCTCGTCGCGGCGCTGATCGAGGCCCGAAGTTGCGAACGATTCCAGTTGCTCCGCGACCGGCTCAAGGATCAGAAGCTGGCGCACTTCTACGGCAGCTTATATGCTTCCGAGGCTCGGCATCATGCGACTTACGTCAACTTGGCGCGCCTTTTCGATCGCGACGGCACGGAGGTCGATCGTCGCTTAGATGAACTCGCCTCGGCGGAAGCGGCGATCATCGACGAAGGTGACGATTTGGCGCGCGTGCATAGTTGAGATATCGCCTCTCGTAAAGGCCTCGGCGCGCGCGTCGGCCGCTTTCGATGGCGCTAAAATGCAATCTCTACGGGCGCTTCGCCAAACCGCGCAACACTTCGATTCCACGGTCGATCACTGCATCCGGTGCGGCGTACGAAATTCGGAAGTGCGAATCGCGGGCGCTGAAGATGTTGCCGGGAATGATCAAGAGTTCGCGTTCGATCGCTTTCGCGACAAACTCCGTGCCCGTGCCCCAAGGCGTCTTTGGAAAAGCGTAGAACGCGCCGCCGGGCGTGGCCAGTTCGAACAGGTCGCCTAGGCCTGCGACGAGGCGATCGCGCTTCTTGCGATAGTCGTCGATGTGCTGCGTCATATCGACGTCGAGCGCCGCGACGCCGCCCCACTGAAACGGCTGCGGTGCGCAGACGAACGTGTATTGCTGCAGCTTGGCCATCGCCTGGATCACTTCGGCAGGCCCGTGAGCGTAGCCGAGACGCCAGCCGGTCATGCCGTAGCCTTTGCTGAAGCCGTCGATGACAATCGTCTGCGGATTGAACTTCGCAGGCGACACGAACGCTTCGTCGTAGACGAACGCTTTGTAGATTTCATCGCTCACCAGGGCGACGTTCTTCTCCGCGGCCAGCTTCGCCAAGTCGCGCACTTCGTCGGAGCTTGCCAGCACGCCGGTCGGATTCGCCGGGCTGTTGAACAAGATGGCCTTCGTGCGCGGCGTGATCGCGTCGCGCACCTTATTCACGTCGATTTTGAAATCGGGATAGGTGTCGATCGGCTTCAGCACCGCACCCGTCAGCTTCACGAGGGACGGATACATGACGAAGAACGGATCGAACACGATCACTTCGTCGCCGGGGTTGGCCAGCGCCAACATCGCCAACACCAACCCACCGCTAGTGCCGCTGGTGATGAACAAGTCGCGATCGGCGTGACCGAACGCGGCTTTCGTCTGCGCAAGCAGCTTTTCGCGTAAGGAACCGATGCCTTGGGTCTGCGAATATCCGTTCTTGCCGGAGTTGATCGCATCGATCGCCGCTTGCTTGATCGGCTGCGGCACGTCGAAATCAGGCTGTCCGATCGAAAGGTTGATCGGGCTTTTCATCTTGGCCGCGAGATCGAACACCTTGCGGATGCCCGAACTGTCGAAATGGGCCATGCGGTCGGCGAGCCAGGAGTGAGCCATGAGCGGAGAGGCGCGAGGCGCCAAGAAGTGGGAAGGGCGGGGGCGATACGCGCAACATCCGCGCGGGCAACTCAAAGATTATAAGCAACCATTCTTCTCTCCGGGAGATGGTGCCCCGGTACTCCGAAGCGCTGAAGTACGGTCGTGATTCGACGATGGGGGTACTGGATCGCCCACCGCTCCGTTCCCAGGCGGAGCCCGGGAACAAGCATCGAGCGCCCGGCGGCTGGGACTAGCGCCTCCCTAGCGAACCTTGCACTTGAAGCGAACAAGACCGCCTTCGCCGGGCTCGATCACGTCGTCGATTTCCCAGCGAAGTTCGAGCGATTCGGCCGGGTTCGAAGCCGTGCTGAAGTAGGCTTTGCGGCTCGATTGAGCGCTGTCGGCCACATATTCCAGACGCGCCGTCAGGCTGTCGAGAATCACCACATTGCCGACTTTGGCGTCGCCGACGTTATCGTAGCGAATCGTGAACTCGACGATGTCGCCGGGTTGCGCCGCGGGTGTCGAGGCGATCTTGCAAATCCGCAGCCGCGCGTTGGTCGGCTCGTTGACGATGTAGATCGCTTGGGCGCGCTTGTCGCCGGTGAGGATCGCCGCGGCTTGTTTGTCGACCGCGACCTTCACGCCGTCGTCTTTCGACCAGACGATCGCGCTTTCGACTCGCTCGGCCAGCCGGGCCTTCTCGGCGCCGACCATGATGCCCGTGCGAATGACCGAGAGATCTTCAAACGCAGCGAGCGACTGTTGGAAGTTGTGCGGCAGCAAAGCGGTGGAGAACACGCCGTCGCGCTGTTCGCGTTTGAAGACGTTGAGCTTGACGTTTGCCGTTTGACCGATCGGTTGGGCTTGTTCGGTTTTCACGCCGACGCGGGCCCGCTCGTCGAACAACACCACGGCTTGCGGCTTGCTCATGCGTGTCGGACCGTCGACGTATTCCTTGCTGACGACGTTGACTACGCTGCGGACGGAGCTGAACCGCGGAGCGTAGATGTAGGTGCAGTTGCTCGGTGCGACGAGCGTGCGACCGTCGAGCGTGTCGTAGTGCGCGACGGTATCTTCGACGTTGAGCCCTTCCACGCGCCAATCCGGCGCGACACCGACCGGTTCGTAATCGTCGCCGCCGTCGTGCAGATATTCTTCCTTCGGCCAAGGGCCTTTGATGCCCGGCGGTTGCCACTGGCCCCCGGCGCCGTACGGAATAGGCACGCCGCCGGAAAAGTCGCAGGCGTCGCGCGGGAGCTGCGGCAATGCTTCGCCGACCGCGTGCTTCTTCGGCGCGGCGCCGATCACACGCACCGGCTCCGCGGCGAGCGGTGCCGGTTGCGCAGCCGGTTGAGTTTGTGCGGCGCCCGGCTGCTTACTGGAGCTCGCAAGGCTCATCATCGAGTCGGGGAGCGTGCGGCAGGCCGGCATCAAGGCGACGAGAGCGGCCGCGGCAAAGCCGAAAGGAGTCGGGCGGCGGAAACGAATCGTGATGCTCATGGCGATGACTGCGGCGGTGGTTAGCGAGTTGCGGGAGCGCGCGACGAACGAGCCGACTTCATCGGCGGCGCTGCGAGCGGCTGAGCTTCTTGCGGAACGGGCGTGAGCTGCGCCGCTTGCGGGGCACTCAAGCGTTGCCAGGGAGGGCAACCGTAGAGGAACTCCCAGTCGGGGCCGCCGCGACGATCCGGCTGACGGCCTCCGAGACGAACGATCGCGACCGGTCGACCGAGTTGATCGGCGACTTCGAGCGGATTGGCTTTTGGTCCGGCATCGTGCCAAAGTTGGTCGCCCGGCTCTTGCGCACCGGGAATCGCCTGATGAGGGTCTTCAATATAGATCACGCGCGTGACCAGCATGCCTGCGGCGGCAAGCTTGAGGTCGTTTTCGTTGAAGACGACGGGAATCGGAAAGCGACGCTCCAGGCCCGGCGGCGCATACGTACGATCGATGATCTCGATGGTGGGGTACAACTCGCGGCTTTCGAACTCTTCCGGCAGGTTAAGCAATTGCACGCGATACGGTTTGCCGATCAGCATGCCGGCGTGGACCGCGCCTTCGACGACGTTGGGGAACTCACCTTGCTCCGGCATGCCGATCAGCACGCCTGCGGGAGCGGTGAGTTGAACCGGCTGGAAGAAGCCGTGAACCGGACCGCCTTGCTGCAAGCGAATCGAGCCGACCATGCCGGGCGGATTTTGGGCGCTGTGTTGGAAATGGCCCGCCGGTTGCTGAGCGTGGGCGACGCCGTTGAGGCTCGCAGCGAAGATCGCGGCAAGGCCGAAACCGAGGGCGAAACTCGCTCCGATGCGAGTCGGGTATCGCAGCGAAAAATGTCGTGACATGGCGTAGGGTTCGCGCTGGGAGGCGAGAGTTCGCGGCGGACGCGACGGCCGAGAACCGGCACGTGCGAGAGAGATTCGGCAAAAAGCGGCCGTCGAGATGGGGTCGACGGCCGCTTGCGTTTGCGAGTCGCCCGGAGACGACTCGCAGTGTTTTTCGAGACGGAGCCGGTCTTACGGACAGTAGGCCGCACTTCCCGCACCGCCCGCTCGTCCGACGCCCGGCACCAGCGGAGCATGAGCATGTTCGCTGATGAACGCCTTGTTGGCAGGCTTCGGATAGCTCATGCCCGGCGTTTGCTTCACGTGGATGCTCTGCTTCTTGGTCGGGTGCGGATAGTGTTGGAACGTGTGGTTGCGGATCACGTGCTTCTGCAGACCGGCTTGGCCGCCGAGCGGGATGTGCGGAGGACCGGGCAAGCCGATCGGCGTGCCCGTAATCGGGATACCGAATTGCGCTTGTTGGACGCCGTCGTACATTTCGGCTCCGGCGAATTCACCGCCGACGAGTTCGCCTTCGGTCCCCGGTACTTCCAAATCCTTATTACCGACGCGAATGATGGCCATGATCGCGCCTTGACGATCGGCTTCGACGATCGGGTCTTGGCCCGGATCGAGCCGCGTGCTGACGAGTTCTTGCACGCCGGCGACGGCGAGTTCTTGGAACTCCGGATCCGGCAAGAAGATGACCTTGGTGACGAAGTTGCCCGAGAGCACTTGGTCGAGGTCTTCTTCCGTGAACTGGACCGGAATCGCATTGTGAGCGAGATACGCTTCCGTGCGGATGACCGCGGGGGCGATTTCGATCGTCGGATAGAGCTCGACGCCCGGGCGACCCGGCAGATCGGTCAGCTTTAATCGATAGAGAGCGCCTTGCGGGAAGTTGCTGCGTGCCGGAGCGACGAGCGGCTCGCTGTCGAACACGCCCGGCGTGCCGACGCTCCAGGCCACAACGGCACCCTCGGGGCCGATGAAGGCCACTTGCGAGTTTTGGAGCGGTGCGGCGGCGGCCGGCTCGCCGATCATCATGACGCCCGGTCCGGGACCGTCGACGCCGGGGCCGGGGTGTTGCATCATCGTCGCCGGCGGCGCCGTATGCGACACGAACGGCACGCGGCAGCCGCAGACGGCCGCCAGCGCGCACAGAAATGCGAATCGGTACTTCATCGTTTCCCCCTTGGATCCATCCCTGTTGGGGCGGGCGGTCGATCCCGATCCCCGGCTTGGAACTGCATGTTGAGTGTTCGGACTGGCTCGGGCCGCGATGGCCGAGGGTTCGCAACCGGCATGGACCCCAATCTGGTCCCCTCCTACAATGCCCGCCGCGACAGCGGCCTCGAAGCACGCCGAAAGCGCATCCCTGCGCTCTCGAACGTGATAGGCCTCGTGTTAGGTATCCTCGGTCCGCTACAACGCGATTCTTTGGTAAATCCGTTAGAACCCGAACATGAGCGCCGGCGCGTACAGCTTGCCCAATCGGATCGCGGCGTTTGTTTTTCTGTTCGCCGTCGCAGTTTGGGCGACTTGGGGGCGATCGCCGACGTCGGCCCAGTCGCCGCAGAACGTTACAGCTCGGACGATGCCGCCGGTGCCGGCGCGTGACGAGCCCAATCCCAACCAACTCTTCGACGCGGCTGTAAGGCGTTTAGGCGAGCGTCGCTCGGTGGTCGCCAAGGTGCGACATCGCGCCAAGCTCTATGGTCGGGAACTTATTGGTTCGGGCGACTACGCGCAAGGCCCGAATCATTCGCGTCTGCTCCGCTACGAGTTACGAATGCAGGTCAACGATCGCGTCGTCAATCAGTTACAGGTGTGCGACGGACGATACTTGTGGATCTCGCGATTGATCGAAGTCGAGCCGGAGATTCAGCGGGTCGAAGTCGATCGCGTGCTCGCCGCCTTCGGTCAGCTCGGACCCGGCGGTGCGGCGGCGGCGGCGCAAAATGCGATCGCCGTCGGAGGAATCGGCAATTTAATCGAATCGCTACAAAAAGACTTCAGCTTCCAGAGCGTTTCGCCGTCGCAGCTCGGCGATGTCCCGGTTTACGCTCTGGTCGGACGATGGAAGTCGTCGGCTTTGGAGAAGCTGCCGATGACAAGCGAGCGGCCGATCGGGCTCGATTTGCCGGCCGACGCAGGCGGCTTGCGTCAGCACGTGCCGACGCATGTCGTCGTTTATCTCGGCGTCGATGATTTGTTTCCCTATCGGCTGGAATATCGGCGCTCACCCGAGGGAGCGGCCGCGGGGCCGGAAGACGCGGCGAGTTCGCCCGGCGACGATCCCTCGCCGCGAATACTTGTCATTGAGTTCTTCGAAGTCCAGTTCGATGTGCCGCTCGAAGAACGTCTGTTTCAATTCTCGCCGGGATCGCGACGCTACACCGACATCACCGACTTGTTTACGCACAAGCGAACATTGCTCCCGTAACTCCGACTACCCGTTCGCTCTGCGCTCGACCAGCAGCGCCGCACAGCGCAATGCTTCAACCATGCTGCTCGTTTCGGCGCGGCGTTGCCAAGCCAAATCGAAGGCCGTACCGTGCGCGACGCTCGTGCGTACGATCGGCAAGCCGAGTGTGACGTTCACGGCGCGATGCAGGCCGAGCAGCTTCAACGCGATATGCCCTTGATCGTGATACATGGCCACGACCGCGTCGAACTCGCCGTCGCGGGCCCGCACCATCAGCGTGTCGGTCGGGAACGGGCCCTGTGCCTCGTAACCGGCCTCTTGCGCCATCGCGACGGCCGGTGCGATAATCGTCGTTTCTTCGTCGCCGAATAAACCTTGCTCGCCGCCGTGCGGATTGAGTGCGGCGACGCCGATCTTCGGAATCGCGCCTTTGATGTGCCGCATTACCTCATGAGCCAGGCGAATCTTTTCAAAAACGGCGGTCGTCGTCAGATGGACGAAGACGTCGCGCAGCGCCATGTGCAAAGTCGTATGAATCACGCCGAGACCGGATTCGCCTTTAAGCGAAGCCTGCGGGCCGAGATAGAGCATCATCGCAAAGTCGGTCACGCCGCAAAGTTCGGCGAGCAACTCCGTATGGCCCGGGTAGCGGTGACCGGCGGCATGCAGAGCGGCCTTATGCAGCGGCGCGGTCGTCACGGCATCGACGCGTTTCTCCAACGCCCAGTTGGCCCCGGCGACGAGACAGTCGTATGCGGCTTGACCGGCTCGCGCATCGACGACGCCGGCCGGAACGTCGGCGACGTCGTCGCGGCAAACGTTGACGACCGGGATCGAGGTGCGCGTCGGGTGGGCCGCCTCCGGTGACGAGACTTCGACGACTTCCAGCGGGAGATTCCAGAGTGCGACGGCACGGCGAATAACTTCCGGGTGGCCGACGACCAGCGGTCGGCAGAGGTCGTGGACTTCGTGGCTCGGCCAGCAGCCGACGATGACTTCAGGGCCGACTCCGGCGGCGTCGCCCATCGTGAGTGCGATTAACGGCTTGCTCATGCGGCTATTCTAGGCGCCAACCCGGCGGTCGGTCGAGCGGTGCCGGCGGCCACTGGAAGCGACGCCGCTCGTCGCATACAACAAGCGATCCGCACCCGGCAATCTCGAGCTTCACGTGAATCGCATCTTTTATCCGTTGGCCCTGTTCGCCGTCGCCGCAATGATCGCGGTCCTCGTGCTCGGGCTCTACTTGCACGGTCACGACATTCGCAATCCGCAGGACGCGGAAGCTCAACGGTTGGCGACGATTCATCGGCTGGCGGGGATCGCCGCCGGCGTGTGCACATTGCTCGTCAACAGCATCGTGATCACCTACTTCGTCGGCACGAGTCGATGGGTTAAAGAGGTGTCCGAAACCTATCGGCTGGAGAACGAATACGTCCGGCGCAGCAATCGCCTCAAACGCAAGGCCTTTCCGATCGCCGTGGTGAGCATGTTGATCGTCGTCGGCATCACGGCGCTGGGCGGGGCGGCCGACCCTGGTTCGCGTTTCTCGCGCGATTTGATCGATCAGTTCGGCGAAATTGTCTGGGCCGACGTTCACTTCGCCGCCGCCGCCGTCGGCATCGGACTGATCGCCGTCGGCTTTGCGCTGCAATGGTCGCAGATCATCGGCAATCAGACGATCATCCAAGAAGTCATGACCGAGGTAGGCCGAATACGTCGGGATCGCGGACTCGAGTAGGCTCGCGGATATTCAACGCGCCGTCACGGGAGCGGATGAAGAGAGCGGCGGCTGTTGCTCATGAGCATGATCGTGGCCGTGTTCTTCGAGAAACACGATTGCTCCGGCCAACGCTAAGCCGAGCAAGAGCGCGGCCGACAGTCGGAAGCGATCATGCGTATGAAACTGAAGCTCGGGAAGCAGATCGCTCGTCGCGATACAGAGAAACGTGCCCGCCGCCAAGGCCAAGGCATAACCGACGATGCGAGTATTGTCGCCGGCGAGCGACAAGAGGCCGAAGTGAAACAACAGCGCGCCGCAGGGAACCGCGAGAGCGTAGCTCAGATTGACCAAATGGCGATGCCGAGCGGAGCGCCCTCCCACGGCCATCAAGGTGCCGAGCGTCAGCGAATCGAACGGCTTATGCAACACTACGACGAGGAACACTCCTAAACCCGCCAGACCGAGATCATGGTACTGCTTGGCTTCGGCGTCGACGGCCGCGGCGAGCGCCACGCCGTCGAGCAAACTGTGCAGCGCCAGCCCGAGCAGAGCGGCCGCCCAACTCACTTGTCGAGATCCGCCGTGATGTTCGTGGTCATCACCATGCGCGTGCGAGTTATCGCCGCCGTGTGCGTGAGTGTGGTGTTCATGAGCGTGATGGCCCAGAGCACAGTCGTGGTCGGGGCCTGCCGGCTCCCCCGACTCTCCCTCTTCCGGTGCACCGTGGTGGTGAAAGTGGAAGGCCCGCTCGATGAAGAACATGAGCAGGAAGCCGCCGAGGGCCCACCACATGGTCCGGTCGATCGAACCGAGCACGAAATAAGAGTGCGGAATCAGGTGCAATAGACCGACGCCCAGCATCGCCCCGGCGACGAAGCTGAGCGCCGTTTGCATGCGGGTGTGTGTCAGCCGAATCCAATGCGGAATGAAGCCGCCTAAGAGCGAGGCGGCGACGACCGCGACACAATAGCCGAGCAGCAACAGGTTTGCGGTCATCGTGCGATCTACGAAAAAGCGGAGGCCGTTGAGGCGGAGCGGCGGTCCCAGTCCGGCTCGTTGCAACAAAGTTGCACTAGTATCGTTGAGCGAAGCCGGATCGACAAGCGGCGAAAGTCGCTCGCAATCTCAGCATGTTAGTTGATCCGTAGTGCCGCGAGGCGGTATGTTGTTCGCCTTTCGCAGCTGCGGAGGCTTTACGAGCATGCGTGCCTGTGTTCAACGCGTCAGCCGGGCTCACGTCGACGTCGCCGGCGAGACGGTGGGGGCGATCGAGCGCGGGCTGCTGGTACTGCTCGGCGTCGCACCTGACGACACGCAGGCCGACGTTGATTACATGGTCGACAAAGTCGCCGGGCTGCGCATTTTCGAAGACGCGGCGGGTAAGATGAACCTGTCGCTCGCCGAGATCGGCGGCGCGATGCTCGTCGTCAGTCAATTCACCCTCTACGGCGACTGTCGGCGCGGCAAACGCCCAAGCTTCACCGACGCGGCTCCGCCGGAAATCGCCGTGCCGCTCTACGAAGCGTTTGTCGCCGGCGTCCGCAAGTTAGGGCTCAGTGTAGCGACCGGCCGGTTTCGCGAGCACATGGCGGTGTCGCTCGTCAACGACGGCCCAGTGACGCTGCTGATTGAGAGCCGCAGGGCGTTTTAGTAGCGTTTGGTCATCGGACCAAGTTGCACGCGCGGGTCGAGCGGTGCGACCGCGGCGGGCTGCTGCCAGTTCTGCTGCGGATAAGGAGTCGCGTAGTTTGCCGGCGGTACGTACTGCTGCTGCGGAGGATAGTATGCCGGCGGGTATTGAGGCTGACCGTAGTAGGGTTGCGGTCCCGGCGCGGAATACGCCTGCTGGTTGGGATAATTGGGATTCGGATAGGTAGGTGCCTGATAGCTCGGCGCACCATAATTCGGTCCGCCGCTCGTCATGCCTTGGTATGGTAACGCGGAATTAGTCGCAGGCGGATAGCCGTAGTTCGGCTGAGCGGCGTAGTTCTGCGCGGGATACTGCGGCGCGGCGTAATTCGGTTGCCACGGCGGCGGAGAAGCGGCGGGGGCCGGCGATGGTGCCTGCGGTCGTTGCATCCCGGCCGTCGCGGTCGGTTGCGGGTTCAATTGGTGAGGCAGTGGAATTTTGGCGCGTGTTTCGAGTTCCTTCACGATCGTCGCCGCCGCCGTGTGGAGCTTGTTGCCTTCCGGCGATACGGTCGTCCAAATCGGGTCGTTGAGCACAAGCACGCCCAGCGCGATCAGCTTTCCGTAGCAAGAAAGATTCGCCCAGCCGCTGCTTCCCCAGAGTTTCATCGCCGTGCCGGCGGAACTCTTCAGTCCAAACTGGCCGCCCGCGACGCGCACGCTCCAGATTTCATCAAGAATCAAGTGCGACATAAATCCGAGTACTACGGCGCACGCCTTGAATGCGCGCAGATAAAACTCGCCGTTGACGCACAAAAGAAACGCCAATTCGCCTGCGATCAGCGCCGCCGGAATGCTGTGAAACATCCCGCGATGCACGGTGTACTTCTTGAGCAATGTGCCGAAGCCGAAACGAACGGCTATGTAGATCAGGGCACCGGAAAGCACGATCAGCTCCGTCGGCCAGCCGAGATGCTCGAAGCGTGGTATGACCATCACGGGGACACACGCTGCGGCAAACGTCAGGCTCTCGCGCAGCGGAACTCCCGAGTCGCTGTCGAGATCGGGCAGCATTCCCGAGAGACTGCACAACACGCCGGCGAGCGCGCAACTGGCCGGCGGCATATCGAAATGCCGGTAGGCCACGGCGGCGTAACCTACGCCGAGCGTCGTGCTCACGGTGATGTGCGTCTTGAAGTCGGCCACGCGCGCGCTCCGGTCCCTTGCGCCTTCGTGTCGTCGTCCCTGACCACACAGCCGGCGGGGCGGCCGAACTGTAGCGAAATCGGGGAATCCGGGAAACGTGAGGTCGAAAGCGTGGCCGTCAATCGCCGCCTCTATCGGCGGCGCTTCGGAACGCCGAAGCTGAACCCCGAACCTGTGCTAGCACTCAAACCGCTCTACGCCCAATTTCACTTTCCGCCCTATACTTCTGAAGTCGCCGGCCGAGGCCGCCCGAAGATTGCTCGATAGCTAAGCTGTAACGGTCGCCCCGCCGCCGCGCTTGTGCCGTTCAGCGGAGGCCGGCCTGCGCGCACCGGTCGCCGCGTAAGGAAAGTCATGCAAACGTACGACATCGTGATGCTGGCCGTCGTCGGCATCGCCACGCTGTTCGGCCTCATGAAAGGCTTTGCTTGGCAGGTCGCCTCGCTGGCCTCGCTCGTACTCAGTTACTTCTGCGCGCTCCGTTTCGCCGACGCACTCGCTCCGCAACTCAACGCCGATCCGCGCTGGTCGAAGTACCTCGCGATGCTCATCATCTACTGCGGCACCGGCTTCGCCGTCTGGATGGTCTTTCGCTTCGTCTCCGGAGCTATCGACCGGGTGAAACTCCGCGAGTTCGATCGTCAGATGGGCGGCCTAGTCGGTTTCATCAAAGGTTCGCTTCTCTGCACGGTCATCACCTTCTTCGCGGTCTCGCTCAACGCCGACACGCGGACTGCGGTGCTCAAGTCGAAGTCGGGCGTCTATATTTCCGAAGTGCTTCATAAAGCCACGCCGATCATGCCGCCTGAACTCACTCAACTCCTCGGGCCTTATCTCGACAAGCTCCAGCGCGGCCTCGACCCCACGCAGGAAGTCGAACACCCGTCGTTGCCCTCGCTCCCACAGATGCCGAACTTTGCCGGACAAGGGCAGGGGGGCGCACCCGGCACGCTGCCGCAAATGCAGCAGCTGCAGCAGTTGCAACAACTTTTACCGCCGGGCTATCAACAACAATTCGGCATCCAACCGGCGCAGGGCGGTTATCAGCAACCGAGTTACGTTCCCAACTACGGCCAACCGAATTACGCGCCGATGTATGGTCAGCCGAACTATGGCGCGGGGCAGGGTAGCTACCCCGGCTATCAGCAAAACTACCAACAGCCGTCCGGCTATCCGCAACCGCAGCCGTATGGCGGCCAACAACCCGGCGGGTATTCCTCCGGCGGCATGCAGCGCTAAGGCTACGGTTTGGGGTTCGGTGTTCAAGGTCCTGTGTTCGACGCTCCGTGAGCGCAGTCCTCAATGCCGCGCACTTGAGGCTCCCAACCTTGCGCCGCAATCCAGATCAGATCGCACACCGGGTCCTTCACGTCGTAGTAAGCCTCGATATCGTCAGCGTGTAGGCGTGCAAGTTCGCGTTTGACTTGCGCATAGGCCGTTGCGGCGACCGGGTGCCTGCGGAGATAGTCCCGAAACAGCACCGCGTAGCGCGCGTTAGCCCGGCCGGCGATGCGCACGTGAAGATTGATCGACCGCTCGTTTTTTGGCCCGCGAAAGAACCACTTGGCCCAGTCGCTCGCCGTGATGCTTGAGTTCGCCGACCCTTCGGCCTGCGGCGGCACATGATCCGCTACGATCGCTTCCAGTCGCCGATATCCCAGCGCGCCGAGGCGGGCTGCAAGACCTTCGTGGAAACCGCGAGCCACAAGTTGCACGTCGATGACATCTTTCGCAGCCAAGCCCGGCACCGCCGTTGAGCCGATGTGCTCGACAGTTTCGATGAACTCGCCACAGGCGTCGCGAATTCGCGCGGCGATCGTTTCAAACTCGCGCGGCCAAGCCGGGTCGTAGTCGACGATTTCGATCGTCATCGCGTCGTTCCCCAGGGAGCATTGGTGCGCATCTATTCAGGCGATAGGTGCGCACCCCTATTGTCTTACTTAAATGTGCGCATCTATCGGCAAAATAGATGCGCGGTTTGCGCAATTATTCGAGCGAGGCGGCTCGCTCCGTCTCCCCGGCTTAAAGAGCCGAGGGTTAAGCAAGGCTGCTCCGCACCCGGCAAAGTAGCGAACCGCTCCGCCGGCGTCCAAGCGGCTTTCGGCCGGCCAATTCGTCGCCTTGCTCACCGTTCGCCGACCGACTAATCTCGACCCTTTTGAGAGCCGGCCAAGCCTCGCCGCGGCCTGCGGTCGTCCGCTTTGCCGCCTCTCCGCCGTTCGGGTTCTCGTTCCGAGGTGTTTTGACATGTCGTCGCCGCTCTCTCGTCGTGGGTTTCTTTCCGCCGCCGCGCCGCTCATCGCGGCCGCAGGCGATATTAAGACCCGTGACTCAGAGCATGCCGCGAACGGAAGCGAGTTCCACGAACCGGCGCGCGACATTCCCCTCGCGGAAGATGCCGAAGTGATCGTCTGCGGGGCGGGGCCGGCCGGCGTCACCGCCGCCATCATGGCGGCTCGCGCCGGAGCGAAGGTTCGCTTGTTTGAATGGCGCGGCTGTCTCGGCGGCGTCTGGACGGCCGGCCTGCTCGGCTACTTCCTCGACTTCGGCAAGCCCGGCTTCGCCGACGAATTGCGCCGCAAGCTCGACGAACGCGACGCCCGCGCCGATTCCCACAGCGCAAGCCGCTTCTGTTACGACCCGGAAGCCTTGAAGCTGCTGCTGGAAGAACTCTGCGTCGAAGCCGGCGTGAAGTTCCAATACCACACGAAAGTCTCCGCCGCGTTTCGCGACGGGCGCCGGCTCACGACGATCGTCACCGAGTCGAAGTCGGGCCGCGAGGCCTGGAAGGCGCCGGTGTTCATTGATACGACCGGCGACGGCGACCTCGGCTATCAAGCCGGCTGCGGCTTCGAAATCGGCCTCTCGGAGGATTGCCCCTGCCAGCCGATGTCACTCAACGCGCTGTTGGTCGTGCGCGATGCCGAAGCCTTGCGCGAGTTCATTCGCTTCGGCCAAGTGAAGCCGGGCGATCTTTCCGACGGCGAGAAGAAGACGCGGATTCGCGAAGCGCTGATCAAGACCGGACACTTCCCGTCGTACGCCTCGCCGACGATGTGGCACGTGCGCGATAACCTCGTCTTCGCGATGACGAACCATGAGTACGGCATCAAAGCATGGGACGCCGCGGAAATCACCGCCGCCACGGTGCGGGCCCGTGCCGAGATGAACAAGATGGTTGCCGGCCTGCGCGGCCTCGGCGGCGCGTGGGAAGGAATACAGATCGTCGCCACGGCCGAGCAGATCGGCGTTCGCGACGGCCGCCGCATTCGCGGCCGCTACACCGTGCTGCAAGACGATCTGGCGAAGGGAGCCCGCCACGACGACGCGATCGTTCGCGTTCGCTTCGGCATCGACGTGCATGCGCTTTCGGCCGAGCACAACAAGAACCATGCCGTCATGCCGAAGAAGATCGACATGAAGCCGTACGACATTCCGCTGCGGGCCCTGATCGCCAAAGACGTCGACGGTCTGATGATGGCCGGGCGTTGCATCAGCGGCGACTTCATCGCCCACTCGAGCTACCGCGTGACGGGCAACGCCGTGGCAATGGGCGAAGCCGCCGGCGTAACGGCCGCCCTCGCCGCTCAAACCAAACGCCTGCCGCACGAAGTGGAATGGAGCGAATTGCAAACGAAGTTGACGCAGCTTTGGCCGAAGAGGCCTAGCAGCGCCTCGCGACTCCAATAGCGATTGGCGGGGCTTAGTGGTGCCGGAGCTTCATGTCCCGCAGTCCAAGGTCGGCGCGGTGAGCCGGCGGTCTCAACTCACCGAGATCGCAGCCGACGCCGAGCCGTGAGTTGCTGCTCACCGCTTGTGATACAGTGGGAGCGGCAATGTCTGAGGTGTTGGACGCACGTGGGATTGACCTCCATCGTCAAATGGAAGAGTTAGTTCTCCTTCATGGTCTTCGACCGCTGCGCGGCTAGCGGCTGAGCTGCAACCGCTCCTTCGACGTCGCTGCGTTGTGGCGATGGCTCACGTCGTCCGACTGACTCGGCCGTTCCGTAGCACCCTGCCCGCACTGAATGAGTTCCCTCGTTCTTGGGCATGATCACGCAGCGGGAGGCCCGCTGTGAGATCGTTCTCGCACCTTCAGTCGCGGTCCTCACTCCAGAGGCTGCCGGCACGCTCGAAATCTCCGTCGTGGAACGAGCCTGCCGGTCGGGAAAGATTTGTCGCTAAAGACCCGCGCCCGTGAAACCGGCGGGCCGGGCAGGGCGGCAGTCCGGAAAAACTCCACCTGCGATCAAGCCCGGCCGGTGAACGCATTCGGCTTCGAACGGGCCCGCCGCCGGAAGTCGCCGCAGATCGCCGACCCGACCGAAACAAAGACCGATAGCGAACACCCCTGCCGGCGCCCAAGTCCCGCGCGACAGATGATCATGCCGCCGAAACCGTCCCGCTACGGCGCTACGGAAGTCGCCTGCCTAAAGGCACCCACTGGAAGCGCGAAGATCGCTCGCGATTCGCACGACGCCGATGCGTCGCAGACCACGCGGGACCGGGCGAGCAGGTAACACCCCGGCCGACTCTTCGTCCTAGCCGATAACCACGAATTCCCCGCAAAAAGCCACCCTGAAACCGAACATAAGAAACATTATCAGACGTTGTTGAGGGGTGGGGTTTGGGCCTCCGTCGGCTTTGCTGGGGGCTCGGCTCAGCCCTGCTTCGGCTGTGGGCTAGTCGGGTTTGATCGTGGTCGCTGGGCGGCCGCGAGTCGGTCGTACGACGTCCTGGACGGATCCTCCGGCGATGGCGACCGGCGGATGGAGTTTGATTCGCGCACTCGCCGAGGAGGTACGGCGCGAAGATCGCTACGATGCGATCGGCGCGATCGGAAATCGGAGGGTTGGGGCGAGCGGCGCGGCCGGCGGTCGGTAGAAAACTTTGGCGACCAGGCAGGGGGCTTTCAGCGGGCGATCTGCCGCCTGTGCCGGGCCGGTCTGGTTGGCCCGCCTGCGCTCCCCTGCCCGGCTCAGATGTTTTTCGAGGGGTGGCGGCGTCTCAAAGTGCAAATCAGGGTAAGCGGAACAGATTGCCCAGGTGGCGGGGCAAGAGGAGCATGTTGTGGCGAATGCGCCGGATTGTGGCGCTCGGGGTCCTCGCCGTGGTCGAGGGCGGTGTGCCGGAGCGCGAAGGGGGTTAGCCCGCGGTCGCTTCAGTAAACACGCCCATCTTGCGGAACTTCTCGTAGCGGGCCGCGAGCAGCGCGTCGGTGTCGAGCGCCGTCAGTTCGCGGAACGACTTTTGAAGATACATCTTCAAGCGAGCCGCGGTTTGATTGTGATCGCGATGAGCGCCGCCGAGCGGTTCCTCAATGACGTCGTCAATGACGCCGAAGCGGAGCAGGTCGCGCGAGGTGAGCTTGAGCGCCTTGGCGGCTTTTTCTTTGTGGGTGTGGCTCTTCCACAAGATGCCGGCGCAGCCTTCGGGGCTGATCACTGAATAGTAAGCGTGTTCGAGCATCGCGACCCGATCGCCGACGCCGATCCCCAGCGCACCGCCGGAGCCGCCTTCACCGATGACGACGCAGACGATCGGCGTCGGCAGTCGCGACATTTCGAACATCGAATAGGCGATGACAAGCGCCTGGCCGCGTTCTTCCGCGCCGATGCCGGGGTAGGCGCCCGGCGTGTCGATGAAGCAGACGACCGGCAGGTTGTATTTCGCGGCCAATTTCATCCGGAGCATCGCTTTGCGATAGCCTTCGGGATGGGCGCAGCCGAAGTGGCAGGCTTGGCGTTCTTTGAGCGTCTTGCCTTTTTGGTGGCCGACGACCATCACTTTTTGTTCGCCGAGCTTGGCGAAGCCGGTGAGGATCGCGCGGTCGTCGCCGAACGAACGGTCGCCGTGCAATTCGACGAAGTCGTCGAACACCAAGTTCAGATAGTCGCTCGTCATCGGCCGATCGGGATGACGCGACACCTCGACGGTTTGCCAAGGTTCCAGCGAACTAAAGACAGATTTCTTAAGTTCTGCGGCTTCGCGGCGCAGCTTCCGAGCCTCCTCGATCATCTCGGAAGTTTTTTCCGGCGCGCTCTCCAGCTTGGCGACGCGCTCTTCAAGCTCGTAGATCGGTCGTTCGAACGTGAGTCGGTTGGCTGCGGCCATCGATGCAAGGTGCTCAGGGTCGCGGGAGAATCGTCGGCGGGGGCGCCGTCAAAACTTCCTAGTTTACCTACGAGGGGCGACCCTGTTAACCCGACTTGCGCGGGCTCCGACCGGGCGAAACCTCGCGGAATTCCGTCGATTGCCGGGGGGCTTGCTGGGATTTCAGAACCTTGAAGTTCGTCAGCTGTTTCAAAACGTCCGCAGCCGTTGCGAGGCGATGCTCGGGATTCTTGGCCATCATGCGGCGGAGCAATTCGGCGAAGTCCGGAGTCAGTTCCGGGTTGTCGGTCGCGGCGTTGGGTATGGGATAAAGCAGGTGCTTGGTGAGGAGTTCGTTCGTCGTGGACGCGGTAAACGGCGGAACGCCGGCCGCGAGGTGATAGAGCGTGCAACCGAGGCTGTAGAGATCGGAGCGGAAGTCGATCGGCTCACGGCGAATTTGCTCGGGCGAAAGATAACTGCGCGTTCCCTGGATCGCTTTTTGGCGGTTCTTCCAAAACCAGCGTTCCCAGGATCCGGGCGGACGTCGCGCCAGACCGTAGTCGATCAGCCTGACGTCGCCGCCCGCGTCGAGCAGATAATTGTCGGGCTTGATGTCGAGATGCACCCAGTTGCGCGAATGCAGATAAACGACGGCTTCCACCGCTTGCACAAGGATCGACGGCAGCCACGGCTGCAGCGCAAAGCGGTCGCGGCGCATCAAATCGCGCAAGTCGCGGCCTTCGCAGTAATCCATCAGGAGATACGGGCCGTGGCGCGAGTCGCCCTGTTTCTTGGCGCCCAGCACGCGGGGATGATCGAGCGTCACGCCGACCTCGAGTTCATGCGCGAAATCGGCAAGCTGTTCGCGGTCGTCGTGAAACTCCGGCAGCAGGAGCTTGACGGCATAACGTATGCCGCGATTGTCGTCGATCGCCGTCCAGACTTGCGTAAACCGACCCTGCCGCAACTGGTAGAGCAGCCGATAGGAACCGACGAACATGGCGGAGACGGTAGCCAACGGCGGCGCTCTCGCAAATCTCGTGAAATGGAATCGCAGTACTCTAACGATCGCCGAGAGCGACGCCAAGATTCACGACGCCGTGTGAGCGAGACGTGTGCATATCGTGAGCGCCGCGTAAGTTCACGCGACGAAAGCCGGCGACTTCATTCGTAGTCGACGCTGACGAGATAGAGGCCGTGCGACGGGACTTTCATGCCCGCGTGCTTGCGGTCACCGAGTTCAAGCAACTCGGCGGCCCAGCTTTCGGGCTTGCGATGCCGGCCGATCTCGACGAGCGTGCCGACCATGGTGCGAACCATGTTGTAGAGAAACCCGTCGGCCTCGACTTCGAACTCCAATTGCTTCTGACGCGGCGCGGGCATGCGCCGGCAGGCCGCGTCGAACACGGTGCGCACGCTCGAACTGCGTTGCGGCCATTGGCTTTCAAAGGTCCGAAAGTCGTGCTTACCGACCCAGTGTTGCGCCGCGCGGTGCATCGCTTCTGCGTCGAGCTTGCCGAAGCAGTAGTGCCACGCTCGATATTGCCCAAAGGCATCGTGCGTGCGACTGTTGTGAATGATGTAGCGATAGCGCTTGCGCTTGGCCTGCTTGCGGGCGTGAAAGCCCGGCGCCGCTTCTTCGGCATTCAGCACGGCGATGTCGCGCGGCAATTCGGCGTTGAAGGCGCGCTGAAAGGCGAGCGGAGCGAGCCGAGCCGCGGTGTGAAAGCTGACGACCTGCCCCAACGCGTGAACGCCCGAATCAGTGCGACCGCTGCCGGCGACGATGATCCGCTCGCCGACAATCCGCTCCAGCGCTTGCTCGATCGTGTCTTGCAACGTCGGCTTGCCCGGCTGACGCTGCCAGCCGGCGTAGGCCGTGCCGTCGTAGGCGACCGTGAGCTTGATGGTGCGAGACATGGAAATGCCGAATGATCAAATGCCGAATGCTGAATGAGGTATATAGTTCCGAACTAATTCAGCATTCGGTCCTTCAGCATTCAGACCGCTCCGGCGGCCGAGCGGACGAGCAATTCGGCGATTTGCACGGCGTTGGTCGCCGCGCCTTTCCGCAGGTTGTCGCTCACGCACCAGAAGGCCAAGCCGTTGGGGCTCGAGAGGTCTTCGCGGATGCGGCCGATGAACACTTCGTCGCGGCCGTCGCAGTTCATCGGCATCGGATACTGCTTGTTGGGCAGGTCGTCGACGACGACGATGCCGGGAAACTCGCGGAAGAGTTTCGTGGCTTCTTCCACGCTAAGCTTCTTCTCGGTTTCGACCAAGATGCTTTCGCTATGGCAGTTCGAGACCGGCACGCGCACGCAAGTCGGGCAGACCTGAATCGAATCGTCCCCCATGATCTTACGGGTTTCATAGACCATCTTCATTTCTTCCGAGGTGTAGCCGGCATGCTTCGGTCCGCCAATCTGCGGAATGAGATTGAAGGCGATCGGATGGGCGAACGTTTCGTAGTCGTGTTTGTCGCCCGCGAGCGAAGCGCGCGAGCCGTGTTCCAGATCGCGCTGGCCGGCGACCCCCGCCCCGCTCGTCGCTTGGTAGCTGCTTACGACGACGCGCTTTACCTTGGCCGCATCATGCAGCGGCTTAAGCGCGACGACCATCTGCGTGGTCGAACAGTTCGGACTGGAGATGATTCCTTGGTGATTGCGGATCGCCTCCGGGTTTACTTCCGGGATAACGAGCGGGACCTTCGGGTCCATGCGCCAATAGCCGCTCTCGTCGACGACGATGCATCCGGCCTTCACGGCCCAGGGGCAAAAGTCGCGGGCCGTTTCATCAGGCGTGCTGCCGATGGCCAAGTCGACGTCGTTGAACGAATCGGGCGTGAGTTCTTCGACCGTGTGTTGTTCGCCGCGGAACGTGAGCTTCTTGCCGGCGCTGCGTTTCGTGGCCAGGAACTTGATCCGCTTGAGCGGGAAGTTGCGCTCTTCGAGCATTTGGCGAATCAAAGTGCCTACGGCGCCCGTAGCGCCCACGATCGCGATCGAATCCAACACGGCCGGCTCCCAAGAGGAAGGTGTCAGTTGTCCATGGTCAAGCGATCGACCATAAGCCGCGGACCGAATTCCGCAGCCGTCCTAAACGGCAAGACAGCGCCGCGGACGAACGGTTCAGTATACGTTCCCCTCCCCTGCTCCATCAATGAGCCGAGGAACGCTTCGAGCCGTCCTTTCGGGCCCACATTTTGGCGATGTAGCCTGCGGCGTCGGGTGTTTTGCAATTGGTTTCGCCGTGGTCGACCTCGACCTTGCCGATACGTTTGGCCGCGGCGAGCGCGAGCTTCTTGAGCTTGGCGTTGCGGCCGCCGACGGCGATGAGCGCGCCGTTCATCGCCTGTTTGGTGTGGTTCGGCGCAGCATGAATGCCATGCTCGACCGCTTCCAAGCAAGTCGCCAGCAATTCATCGAGTTCGCCGTGGTCGTCGTCGCTCATGGCGAGCACCGCGACGGCGCTCCATCCGGCGGCGCCGGTGAACTCACGCGGCGACTCGCACCATGCGCTTGCGAAGTGAAACGCGTGATCGGTGTTCGCCGCCAAGTCGCCGAGCATACCGCTCAGGCAACTGTTGTCGACTCCCCTGCCCCACTTGGCGAGCGTCGATTTCTTGATTGCTTGGGGATCGGCGACCATGATCGCCAAGCAGCGACAATCGTGGTTGCCGGTGTCCCAAAGTTGTTCCGCCAGCTTCTGATCGTGCTTGATTTTCTTGGCGACGCTCTTCAAACGGGCGAAACTGCAGCCGTACATCGGCTCACGGATGCCGTGCCGCGCGTACACTTTGCGATTCTGCGCCGTGCCGGCGTCGGCGAGGGTTTTCACGGCTTCGATAAGATTCATCGGCGCGCGGCCTCAATGGGCGAGACGAAGCGAAACACAGGAGGTTCGCTCATCCTATGCTCCGCCGCTTCCCGGCGGGAGAGGGGGCGAGAATAAGAGCGGCCTCGATCGAGCGCGACGGATCGCTCAGCCTCGCGCGCCACGGCGAGATGTTTGCCCTTTCGGTGGTTGTGTCGCAGTTTGCTTGCGGTCCCCTTCCCTTCCCTGCTCGCTCGGCGTTTCGAGCGGCGGCGTTTCGCGGCGTTCGACCACCCGCCGCATCAGCTCGGGCGGGACGAACGACAGCAGCGCGATCGGCATGATGAGCCCGAACGTCATCAGGCCCATACAGATGCCGATGCTGAGGTGGAGCGGCAAGGCGATGAAGAGAGTGATCGGCCGCAGCAGCCGCGGCCAAACCAGGACGCAGAAGAACAGTTCCCAGTAGCAGGTGAGCTGAGTCAGAATCGCCGTCAAGATCGGCCAGTGAGCCAGCCAAGTCAGATCGACCGTCTGATATTCGTAGTTCGACGCCGCGAGCCAAATCGCGAAACCGGCCCACCACGTGTCGCCCTGAAGTTTGCCGAGGCCGGCGAAAAAATAGATGATGCACATGTGCAATTGAATGAGCCGCGCGGCGATGTTCGTCGCGACCGACGGCGGGGCGTCGGGCAGCGGCCCCCCTGCCCTGCGCGCCTTCAACCAACGATCGAGCGAGTAGGCGTCGCCGCAGGGAGCGAGCATGAGATACGTCGCCAACATCGCGTTCATCTGATCGGTGCCGAACAGCGAACCGGGCAACCGATGGATATAAGAAAGCGTGAGCAGCCAGGCGACGACGGACGTCGCGCGGGTAAAAAGTCCGACCGTGAACAGGGCGAAGACGACGAGCCCGGCGATGTGCACCGCCCATAGAGCCGAGGTCGACTGGAACAACCAGAGGTGGCTGAACGCCCAACGCATGTTGTCGCCGTAGAACGCTTCGACCGACTCGCGCGGAATGAGGCCCGCGGGGTTCAGGAAGTCGTCGAAGCCGATGCCCCAAACGGCATGCGTGTAGAGCAACATCGAGCCGGCGCAGATGCGGAGCACGCCGAGCGTCGCGGAATCGGCGGGCGTAAACCAGAAGCGGTTCCAACCGGCGAGCGACGCACGACCAAGTTCGCGCAGGTAAGCGACGATCAGGTTCATCGCACGCCCTCCCGTTTGTAGGTCAGTTGCAAACGCTCGCGGTAGGTGTCGGGATCGTCGATCTTGCGGCCGTCGTTCGGATTTGCCGGATCGTCAAGAACTTCAAGCGGGTGCGAAAGCCGGTGCACGCGGTACCAAACGTCGACGTGCTCCGCACCGTGCTTCGCGAGCAATCGCTTGGCGATATTTTCGAAGTAGGTGTTGATTTGTACGGCCCGTCGATCGGCCGGTTCCGCTTCGCCCACGGCGTTCGGAGGTGCGAAGGCCTCGCCCGGCGCAGGCAGCGGCGAAACTTGCTCCCCTGCCCCGGCGACGCGCGGCGGCGTCGCCGGACGATCCCAATCGTCGAACGTGCGTGCGTCGGGCAGAAACTCGGTCAGCATGAAGTAGCGATGATAGAGCAGTCGCGGCCAATGTTGCCGAGCGTCGGGGAAGGCGTGTTTTACATCGCCCACTTCCTTGCGGCCGTCGGCGTAGTAGAGGTCGTAACGCAGCAGGTGGCTCTCGCCCGGATTGGGAGCGAAGAACTTGTAGGCATGATCGAGCGAAAGCATCGTCAGATACGGCTGGTACCATGGTCGCGCGGCCTGCGGCAGCGTCGCCGGTTCACCGAAAAAGCGCGGCGGAGTGGCGAGTGGTTCGAGCAACACCGCGCCGAGATGATAGACGATCGCCATGCTCACAATCGCGCGGAGCCAAGGAGACCACGTTTGAAGAGGCGAAGGCGACATACGCTGGACCGATGGGGCGACGAGGGAATGTCGCAATTATCGGCAGTTGCGGCGGCGGGCGGCGAGCTATTCGCGCCCGCCGGAAAAATGGGGCGACGACGCCCGGCAGCGTTCGGCGACGCACGGCTGCGGTGCTTGAAACGCCCGCTCGCGCGCGGATCGGCGGCGCGGAAAACGAAAAACCCTCGTTAAGATCTTAAGACCTTAACGAGGGTTCCGTTTGATCGGACTTCGCGCTTCGCAGCGGTTAGCAAAACCGCGGCGAGGCAAGTACGCTGCAACCTTACTTCAAAGCCACCAGCTTCGGAGCGTTGAGGTCGAATTCCAAGTCGCGGGCTTCGCCGCCGACGAGGCTCAGCTTTTCTTCGGCCGAGATCGTTTGGCCGTTGCGGGTCACTTCGACGCGGACCGTGTAGTTGTCCCAGGCTTGGCCGGGAGCAAGCTTCGTGGTGGCGAACTCACGAACTTCGCCGGCGGCCTTGGTTTCCTTGCCGGCGATGAACACCTTGGCGTCGGCCGGAACGTGAAGAGTGAGCTTCGTCTTGGTCGGCTCGTTGACGACCTTGTCGGCCGGCTGAGCGACGTTGTCGAATGAGAATTGCAGATCGGTCACCTGACCGGCGGTGAGACGCACAACCTTGGTTTCCGTCATCGGCACGCCGTCGCGAACGACTTCGGCCTTGAGTTCATAGGTGTAGCTTTTGCCTTCCACCAAACCGTTGGAGACATAGCGACGTTGATCGCCGGTGCTCGTGGTTTCATAACCGTTGACGAAGACCTTGGCGTCGGTCGGCACGGCGACGTTGAGGACAGCGGCGTCGTTGGCGCCTTCGATCATCGCAGCCTTGCCGGGAGCGACCGGAGCGGCCGGAGGAGCCGGAACGACTGCGCCTGGAACGACGGCGCCCGGTACGACGTAGCCACCGGAGCTGCCACCGCTGGAACCGTAGCTGTATCCGCTGGAACCACCGGAGCTACCGTAGCTGTATCCGCTGGAGCCGCCGCTCGATCCGTAGCTGTAACCGCTCGATCCGCCGGAACTGCCCCCCCACCAACCGCGGTGGTGGTGATGGTGTAGGCGACCCAGCAAGCCGACGCGACCGCCGCTCGAGCCATAGCCGCTCGAACCGCCCGAGCTGCCGTAGCTATAGCCGCTCGAACCACCGTAGTATCCGCTGGAGCCGCCGCTCGATCCGTAGCTGTAACCGCTCGAACCACCGGAGCTGCCACCGCTGGAGCCGCCGTACCAGCCGCCGAAAGCCTCAGCCTTCGAGAGATCGACGACGCAACTGCTAAGACCGACCAATGCGGTCAGCACGACTTTCTTCCAATTCAACGCCATAGTATTTCGCTCCAGAGGGGACTGCGGGGTTTGCGTAGGCTGTATCGATGACGAACATACCAAAGCTAGCACGTGATTCAAGCAATCTGGGTGGTTTTTTAGGGCTCGGTGGTTTGCCCAAGGTGATTCAAGATCGAGCTTTACGATCAAAAAGGCGGTGTTTGCCGGTTATTCCGAAGAAATACGGTTTCGCGCTCCTCGGCACGTGGCCGGGGGCTCCACAGACCAAATCAAAGAGTCGCATGCTCGGGAGTGCGCGACTTCGAAATAGAATGAAGGAACGATGGCTAAGGGCGGCCATATGCTTGACCAGCACTTTGTTGAGGTAGCATGCGACCTGTGCGCACCGGCCATATTCTGAGATGGGGCGCGATGGTAGGTTGCGCGACGCTCATTTGTTGCGTGAAAGCCCGCGTCGGCGTTGCGGCTAATCCGATCGAGCATTATCAGGCGGTCTCGTCCGACTACGGCCTGCGCTTGAAGTCGCTGGCGGACGCATTGGCGGCGCGAGGTGACATGGAAGCGGCTTGTCGTGTCGCCGAGTGGCGCTCGCCGGTTCCCGCCGATCAACGCCGATATTATTTTCCGCCGGGCCTCGCATTCGCATCTGAGAAGAGTACGAAAGCCGCCGATGGGACCAAAGCGGTCGAGCGCTTCCGGCAACTAAGAACCGACTACGCTGCCGCGCTCTTCGAACTGGCTAAGAATGCGGCCGGCGAGAAGCGGATTTCCGACGCCGTGGCCTGGACCTACGAAACGCTGCGCGAAGACCCGACCCATGCGGGAGCGGCGCGCGTGTTGGGCCTGCAACTCGTCGACGGTCGTTATCTTTCCGCTTTCGAAGCGGCTAAGCACCGGGCGGGCGACGTCTGGCACGAGCGCTTCGGCTGGCTGCCGCAAACCCATCTTGCGCGCTATGAAGCGGGCGAGCGCTACCTTCAAGGAAAGTGGGTGACGTCGGCGGAAGACGCTCGAATTCATGCCGCGATCGAGCGCGGCTGGGTCGTCGACACGGAGAACTTCCGCGTCCGTACGAATCACAGCCTCGAAGAAGGGGCGAGGTTAGCCGCGCGCCTGGAGAAGATGCATCTCGTGTGGCGACAACTCTTCGCCCGGTACCATACGGCCGAAGGTGAGTGGACCCGACGCTTCGCCGGCGGCGCGATGAAAACATTAAGCAATCGCCGCTACAATGTCGTCTATTATCGCAATCGCAACGAGTTCGTCGCCGCTCTCGAAAGACGCGAGGCGAAGATTGGGCTTACGTCGGGCATCTTCATGAGCGACGACGACACGGCCTACTTTTTCGCCGATGCGGAGCGCAGCAACGATCCGTTCGTATTTCATGAAGTGACGCATCAACTTTTTTCTCTCTCGAAAGCGACGACGCTCAAGGTCGGCGAGCGAAACAACTTTTGGTTCGTCGAAGGAGTGGCCTGTTATTTTGAGTCGCTCGTGTTGCACCCGGAGTACGGCGAATTAGGAAGGCTCGACAACATTCGCCTCAAAGCGGCTCGATTCCGACTTCTGCAAGATGGTTTCTACATACCTCTGGCCGAATTCACCGCCTTCTCGCGGGCGCAACTTCAGAGCGATCCGCGGATCGCCACGCTCTACAGCCAAGCGGCAGGCTTGGCGGCGTTCCTTCTTGACGGCGACGAGGCCCGCTATCGCGAAGCGGCCGTCGATTACCTGCATGCGATTTACGGCAACCGCGCGACACCGGTCACCTTGGCCGAGTTGACCGGGCGTTCGTATCCGGAACTCGATGCCGACTATCGCACGTGGATGACGTCGCTGCCGTAGGACGCTGCGGTCGCCGGGCCTGCCTAGCGCAGGCTGAGGAGATCAAGCAAATACTGCCCGTAGGGATTGCGCATTTCGCGGCCGAGCCTTTCGAGCCGCTCCGCCGAAATGAAGCCTTTGTAGTAAGCGATTTCCTCCAAGCACGCCACTTTGAAGCCTTGGCGAGCTTCGATCGTTTCGATGAAGTTCGAGGCTTGCAGTAGCGACTCGTGCGTACCGGTGTCGAGCCAGGCGAAACCTCGGCTGAAGGTTTGAACTTCCAGCGATCCTTGGTCAAGGTAGACGCGGTTGACGTCGGTAATCTCCAATTCGCCGCGCGCCGAGGGCTTCAAGTCGGCGGCGATATCGATCACTTGGTTGTCGTAAAAATACAAGCCGGTTACCGCGAACTTCGACTTCGGCTCTTTGGGTTTTTCTTCGATCGACACGGCCTTGCCCGCCGCATCGAACTCGACGATGCCGTAGGCCTGCGGATTTTTCACCGCGTAGGCGAAGACCGTTGCGCCGTGCGCTTTCGAGGCCGCTTTTGCCAGCATGTGCTGCAGGCCTTGGCCGTAGAATAAGTTGTCGCCCAAAACGAGAGCCACATGGTCGTGACCGACGAACTCGCGTCCGATATGAAACGCTTGGGCCAACCCTTCGGGTTTCGGTTGTTGGGCGTAACGAATCTGAATGCCCAGTCGCGAGCCGTCGCCGAGCAACCGCTCGAAACTCGGGGCGTCTTGCGGGGTTGTGATGATCAGCACCTCGCGGATGCCGGCCAGCATCAGCGTCGACAGCGGGTAGTAGATCATCGGCTTGTCGTAGACCGGCAAGAGCTGTTTGCTCGTCGCCAACGTCACCGGATGCAGCCGAGTGCCCGAGCCGCCTGCGAGGATGATGCCTTTGGTGAAGTGGTTCATGGGAGACGGCGATTCGATGGTGGTGAATCTCGCTGAGTGATTGAGTTATTTTACGGCGAGGCCCAAACGCTCCCGGGCGTACTTTCCGGTGGTGATGCGTTCCACCCACGTGGAATTGTCGAGATACCAGCGCACGGTCGCCTCCAGACCAGTCGCCAGATTCTGCCGCGGTTCCCAGCCCAATTCTCGCTTAATCTTCGACGCGTCGATGGCGTAGCGACGATCGTGGCCCGGACGATCTTGAACGTACTTAATTAGGTTTTCACACGGAGCATGCGGCAGATCGGGCCGCAGTCGATTGAGAATCGAGCAGATCGTGCGGACGATTTCAATGTTCGGCCTCTCGCAATTGCCGCCGATGTTGTAAGTCTCGCCGAGCGTGCCCCGGCTCAATACGGTGCGTAAGGCTCGGCAGTGATCATCGACATACAGCCAATCGCGAACCTGCATGCCGTCGCCGTAGACCGGCAGCGGTTTTCCTTCGAGTGCGTTGAGCACGATCAGTGGAATGAGTTTCTCGGGGAACTGGTACGGGCCGTAGTTGTTCGAGCAGTTCGTGATGAGCGTCGGCAGATGAAATGTGTGGTGATAGGCACGGACAAAGTGATCGCTCGAGGCCTTACTGGCTGCGTAGGGTGAATTGGGCGAATAGCGAGTCGTTTCGCTGAATGCGCCGGTCGCGCCGAGTGAACCATAGACTTCGTCGGTCGACACGTGGAGGAAACGGAACCGCTCGCGTGAATCGGTTGCAAGTTCGCGCCAGTATTTCAGCGCCGCGTCGAGCAACGTGCAGGTGCCGACGACGTTGGTCTGAATGAATGCCGCCGGCCCGTCGATCGAGCGGTCGACGTGCGATTCGGCGGCGAAATGCACGATGGCCCGCGGCTTACGGTCACGAAGCAGTTCGGCGACGAGTTCGCCGTCGCAAATGTCGCCGTGGACGAACTCATAACGCGCATGATCGACGACGGAGACAAGCGAGTCGAGGTTGCCGGCGTAGGTCAAGGCATCGAGATTGACGAGCCGCCCCTGCTCTTCTCCGATCCATTGCCGCACGAATGCGCCTCCGATGAAGCCTGCACCGCCGGTCACCAAAATTGTATCGTCAGGCATGGCATCTCATTCCGAGGTGCAAATCGTGCGAATCGCTCGGAAAACTATATGTCATTTCGTCGGGCTGGTCGGTCCGTCGCTACGAAGATTCCGATTTTAAGGTCTGGAAACATTCGGGCGACTACAAACCATTGCGGCTGTTGAGGTTTTGGCGAGCTAGCGGGAATTCCTACCGGCGTAGCACGCCCTTGTCCCCGATTCGATTCTTGATAAGCTAAAAGGCTACCGACGAATCGCCCGAACTAAGCCGGGCAACATACTGTCGTTTCTTGTCGGCGTACGGTGGCTATAGCTCAGTTGGTTAGAGCACCAGATTGTGGATCTGGGGGTCGTGGGTTCAAGTCCCATTAGCCACCCTGCTTTTCTTGCTCCGGCGAATTCTTCGCGTTCCTCAGGAGTCCAGCCCGTTCCCGAGACGACATCCGAGAACGAACTCCATCGACCGGGTTTCGACGCTTTGTGAGCGGTTGGGGATTTCCACAACGGGCGTTTGGTCGGCCGATTTCCGTACTGCGGCGTTGCTGCGTTAACTACGGGAAATGCCGGAAAAAGTTCGGTCGCGCAGAGGGTTGGATCTCCACTCGGTTACCGCGTCTGACTGTTCGGAACGGATGAATCGGCACAATCGCACCCACCTGGGAAGTGGTGCGGTGAACACTTCCCGGCGGCTGTAATTTCTCAACCTAGAGTTCCCCAACGCGCGATCTGGAGTTCAGGCGGACTCGGTGACTTTCGCCGAGTTGAACTCTCGCGACCCGTTGCGGCAGTGCGTACGTGCCTGCCGCTCGTCAGCTTATCATCCGCTGTGGATACGATGTCCGCCGTAACGCTCATCAATTTGGTTTGGGTGTTGAGTTGCGCCCTGCTCGTCATGCTCATGCAGGCGGGATTCTGTCTTCTTGAAACCGGCTTTTCGCGCGCCAAGAACAGCGTCAATGTCGCGATCAAGAATCTCGTCGACTTTCTGATTTCGTCGTTGCTCTTTTGGGCGTTTGGTTTCGCAGTGATGTTCGGTGCGTCGTTCGACGGATTGTTCGGCACGAGCCGCTTTGCGCCGAGCGTCGACGCCGGACCGGCCCTCTTGGCCGGATTTTTCTTCCAAATGATGTTTTGTTCGACGTCGACGACGATTATTTCGGGCGCCGTCGCGGAACGCATTCGATTCGGCGCATATCTCGTCGTCGCGGTCTTCGTTGCGACCGTCGTGTATCCGGTCTTCGGACACTGGGCCTGGGGCGGCGCTTTCGACGGCCGGCCGAGCGGTTGGTTGGCGCACATCGGATTCATCGATTTCGCAGGGTCGAGCGTCGTGCATAGCGTCGGCGGTTGGGTGGCGCTTGCCCTCTGTTTGCAGATCGGCCCGCGCATCGGCCGGTTCAGTCCCAATACGCCGCCGATGGCGGGGCACAACTTGCCGATGTCGACGATCGGAGCGCTTCTTTTGTGGTTTAGTTGGTTCGGCTTCAACGGCGGCAGCGCGATGGCGATGACCGAAGTCGTGCCGCTGGTGCTGCTCAATACAAATTTGGCCGCCGCCGCCGGCGGCGTCGTCGCGCTGGGCATGTCGTGGCGCATCGAGCGCCGCGCCGACGTCGGACACGTCATCAACGGCGTGCTCGCCGGTCTCGTCGGCGTCACGGCCTCCTGCAACGTCATCTCACCGTCGGCGTCCGTCGTCGTCGGAGCGGTCGCCGGTGCGATCAGCGTCGTCGGTACCTACTGGATCGCCCGCAAGAAGATCGACGACGTCGTCGGCGCCATTCCCGTGCATGGATTTTGCGGAGCATGGGGTACTCTCGCCGTGGCCCTGTTCGGCGACGTCGCCTTGTTTCCCAACGGGGCCTCGCGGGGATATCAGATCGCCGTCCAAGGGCTCGGCATCGTCACGTGCTTCGTGTGGGCGTTTGGGTCGTCCTATTGCGTGTTCGGTTTGATACAGCGACGTTTCAGTTTTCGCGTTTCGCGAGAAGCCGAACTCCGTGGACTCAACGTGTCCGAGCACGGCGCCAGCACCGAATTGCTGGAATTGCTGACGAATATGGATCGTCATTACCGCGCCGGCGATTTCCGCAACCCGGTGCCGGTCGAGCCGCATACGGAAGTCGGACAGATCGCGGCGGAATACAATCGCGTCATTCGCCGTGCTAATACCGAGATTCGCGCTCGAGAGCAGGCCGCCGCGGCTGCGAGAACTGCGGAAGAGAAGTATCGCAGCATTTTCGAAAACGCCGTCGAAGGAATGTTTCAAACGACGCCCGACGGGCGTTATTTAGCCGCTAATCCGGCTTTGGCCCGAATCTACGGTTACGAATCGTGTGAGGAACTAATCAAGACGCTCGACCGAATCGACGTGCGGCTATACGTCGAGGCGGCACGCCGCGACGAATTCCGCCGGCTCGTCGAACGCGACGGCACCGTCCGCGACTTTGAATCCGCCGTCCGGCGGCGCGACGGGAGCGTCATTTGGATCTCCGAGAACGCGCGATCGATTCGCGACGAAAGCGGCCAAGTCGTCTCGTATGAAGGAACCGTGGTCGACATCACCGCCCGACGCGAAGCGCTCGCGCTACAAGCGCAGATGGAGGCCGCCGAAGCGGCAAGTCGGACCAAAAGCGAGTTCATGGCGAATATGAGTCATGAAATTCGCACGCCCCTCAACGGCGTCATGGGGATGCTCGAACTGCTAGGTACTACGTCACTCGATTCACGACAACAACGTTTTGTTCATTTGGCCCGATCTTCGGCCGATGCTCTACTCGGCCTGATCAATCAGATCCTCGATTTTTCCAAGATCGAGGCGGGCAAGGTCGAACTGGAAGCGATTGAGTTCCGGCTCCATCCTTTGGTCGAAGATTTGGCGGAAGTGTTTGGGCACCGCGCTCAGAAAAAAGGCGTCGAGTTGTCTTGTCGAATTCATACGGATGTGCCCGACTGTGTCGTCGGCGACCCGGAACGTATTCGACAAGTGCTCGTCAATCTCACGAACAACGCGGTGAAGTTTACGGATGTCGGCTCGGTGGATATCGAGTTGAGTTGCGCGCCGGACGGGGGCGGTCGTACGAACGTTCGCTTCGCGGTTCACGATTCGGGGATCGGCATCCCGGGCGATCGTCGAGATCGGCTCTTTCGACCGTTCATGCAAGTGGACGCCTCGACGACGCGTAAATACGGCGGCACCGGTCTCGGTCTGTCGATCTGCAAGCAATTGATCGAGGCGATGGGCGGGACGATCGAATACGTCCCGCGCATCGGAGGAGGGTCCACTTTTCAGTTCGTCGTGCCGCTTGAAACGGCGATCGGTGCCGCACCTCAACCGAAGTTGCTGCCGGAGGAATTGCGCAGGCTCAGCATCTTGGCGGTCGACGACGTCGAGGCCAATCGCGAACTGTTGATTGAGAATTTCGATCGCTGGGGCGTCGCAATCGATACGGCCGTCGACGCCGCCGATGCCTGGAAAAAGGCGTCAACCGCGGCTGATCGTGGCGCGGCTTATGATCTGCTGATCCTCGATCGCCGACTTCCCGACATGGACGGGCTCGACCTAGCCCGCCGCATTCACGCCGAACCGTCGTATGCCGCGGCGAGAATGGTCCTGCTCACCTCATTGAGCGATACGCCGCACCGCGACGAACTCAAGCAACTCGGCATCGCGACCGTCATGAGCAAGCCGATTCGTCAATCGCAACTGTTCGACGGAGTCGTATCGGCATGTCGCAACGCCGAGCAATCGAAGACGGGAATCAGCCTCGGTTCGCCCTGCGAAGTACTGAGCCCGGCGGGCGGCCGCAAACCTCGCGGGCCGCGAATTCTCGTCGCCGAGGACAACGAAATCAATCAAATGGTCACACGCGAAATTCTCGAACGAGAAGGGTATGCGTGTCGCGTCGTCGCCGACGGTCGCCAAGCGCTCGCCGCCTTGGAGGAGGAAACGTTTGCGATCGTCTTGATGGATTGCCAAATGCCGGAAATGGACGGATTCACCGCCGTCGGGGAGATACGCAAACGCGAAGCGGCCGGAAAATGTTACTCGGTCGGCGGTGCGCTGCCGGTCGTAGCGCTCACGGCCAATGCGGTGCGCGGCGATCGTGAATTGTGCCTGTCGGCGGGTATGAGCGATTATGTGACGAAGCCGATCGACCGCAACTTCCTGCTTTCGACGATCGCAAAGTGGCTCAACTTGCAAGACGTGGCTGCGAGCGGGCGGCCGTCTTTGAATTGCGAAGCGCCGGCCGCGGCCGCCGAAGAATCGACGGCCGGCATCGTGACCGCGGGCGACTTTGATGCGACAACTCCGGTCTCGCCGCGCCGGGTCGAGGTGATCGAGCGGTCTGACCTGGAGGATTTCGTGTTGACGGAAGCCTTGAAGTTGGAAGACTTGCTTGATCGCTGCAACGGAGATAGGAGTTTCGCGGCGAAGTTGCTGAAGAAATTCTGCGACAAACTCCCGCGCGACTACGAGTCGCTGCGTTCGGCCGCCGCGAGCGGTGATCGCGATGAACTGCGGCGTCAGGCTCACAAGCTCAAAGGTTGCGCGAACAACATGGGCGCGCAGCGACTGGGCTTTCACGCTGCGACGATCGAGGCCGAGTTTGTCGCCGCGGCGCCGGAATTTGTTGCGTCGGCGGTCGATGAATTACGCCGTGAAGTGGATTTGTGCTTGGAGAAGGCCTCGAACCTGCTCGAAGAGTTCAATCGGATCTAGATCAACTTACCAGCGTCGAGATCGATTCCCTATGACGAAGCGCAAGCTAAAAATCCTTGTCGTCGACGACGATGAAATTTCTCGCGATCTCATCCAACATGCGCTGACGGGAGCGGGTTACGAAGTCGAAGCCTTCGACAACGGTCGCGATGCCCTCGAAGCGATCGAGGCGGGACGTTGCCGTCTCTTGATCTCCGATTGGGACATGCCCGGCTTCAGCGGCTTGGATTTGTGCAAAGCGGTACGCATGGCCGATTGCGACGGCTATGTCTACACGATTCTGCTGACGAGCAACGCCGGACCCGCTCAACTCGTCGAGGGGATGACGGCCGGCGCCGACGACTTCATCGGTAAGCCGTTCAATCCGAACGAACTCGTGGTCCGAGTCCGGGCGGGTGAACGCATTCTGGGGATGGAAACTCGCGATATGGCGATTTTCGCCTTGGCGAAATTGGCGGAGTCGCGCGATCCTGAAACGGGGCACCACCTGGAGCGAGTCCAACTCTACAGCCGTATTCTCGCGCAGCACTTGGGCGCAACGCCGAAGTATCGCGACCAGATCGATGCGGAATACGTGCGGCTGATTTATCAAACCAGTCCGCTCCACGACATCGGCAAAGTCGCCATTCCGGATTGCGTACTCCGCAAGCCGGGGCGCTTTAGCGACGCGGAGTTCGCGGTCATGAAGACCCATGCGATGGCCGGGGCCGAGACGCTGAACGCGGCCTTGGAACGTTATCCGGAAGCTCGCTTCCTGCAGGTGGCTTGCGAAATCGCCGCGACGCATCACGAGCGGTGGGACGGCTCGGGCTATCCGAAGGGGCTGCGCGAAGAAGAAATTCCGCTCAGCGGCCGGATTGTCGCCTTGGCCGACGTGTACGACGCGCTGACTAGCCGGCGTTGCTACAAAGATCCTTATGCTCATTCCGTCGCGCGATCGATCATCGTCGGCGACGCCGGCAAGCACTTCGACCCGGACATTGTCGAAGCGTTCATCCAAGTTGAAGGGGACTTCGTCGCCGTTTACGACCGGTTCAAAGAGACGGATGAAGCCGTCGTAGCGGGCGAGACTTCGTAGCTATTTTAAAAGTTCGGCGATTCGCTCGTCGAGTTCGGCCTTCAAGGACGGATCGAGTTCCAGCGCGCGGGTAAAGTCCGCTTCGGCGTTTTCCGGACGTTTTTCGGCCAAATGCACGAGGCCTCGACCGGCGTAGGCCCAGGCAAATTGCGGATCGAGTTCCAGAGCTCGATCATAGTCGGCTAGCGCCTCGACGGTCTTCTTCTGGAGTTGCCGCGCGTTGCCCCGGTTAAAATAGGCCAGCACAAGTTTTTCATCGAGCTTCAGCGCCGCGTCGTAGTCCGCCACCGCTTTCTCATAGTCGCCGAGGCCTTCGTGAACGATGCCGCGGTTCACGAGCACTTCCGGGTCCTCCGGCTTAAGTTCGTGCGCCTGGGTGTAGTCGGCGAGCGCTTTTTCCGGCTGCCGCAGCTCTTCGTAGACGTAAGCTCGATTGAAGTAGGCCGCCGCGAACTTCACGTCGAGTTGGATCGCGGCGCTGAAATCACCGAGCGCTTCATTCCATTTCGACTGCAAGATTCGCACGGCGCCCCGGTGGACGAGGATCTGAGGATCTCGCGGAGCTAATTGCGCCGCTCGGCTAAAATCAGCCGCCGCGTCCTCCAACTCGTTCAAGTTCTGACGGACGGCGGCGCGGCGCAAATAGGCCGCGACGTCATCGGGCCGAAGCTGCGCAAGCCGCGTGTATTCCGTTTCGGCCGCTTTCCAATCTTGCCGATCTTCATAAACTCGACCACGATTACGATAGGCCTCGACGAACTGCGGATCGATTGCAATCGCGCGATTCAGATCCGCGAGCGCTTCGTTGAACTGCTTGCGAATGCGATACGTGCTGCCCCGATTGTTCCAGGCCGGCGCGCTTTTCGGTGAGAGTTCGATCGCTCGGTCGTATTCGGCGATCGCTCTTTCATACTCCCCTTGGTCGTTGTAGGCGTTGCCGCGGTCGATATAGGCGTCGGACGACTTAGGATCGAGAGCGATCGCGCGATCGTATTCCGCTAATGCGGCGGCGAAGTCGCCTTGCTCTTTCTTAACTCGCCCGCTGAGAAGGTATTTGTACGGGTCGGTCGGATCAAGTTCGATCGCTTTTGAGAAATCGACCGACGCCGCGGCAAGCTCTTTCTTGGCGAGTCGCACGCTGCCGCGACCGGCGTACGCAGCGGCGTCGTCGGGCTTCAAGGCGATGGCGCGCTCGAAGTCGGCGGAAGCGCCGGCATAGTCGCGAGTCGAGAGAAGGTATTCACCGCGGCCCACGAGCGCGTAGGCGTATTCCGGCTGATACCGGACCGCGTTGTTGAAGTCGTCGAGAGCCTTTTCGTCGGACCCCTGCTCCGCCCACGCTTTGCCGCGCCGCACGAGAACGTAGGCGTCGTCGGGCGCCGACTCGAGAAACTTCGAAAAGTCGGCGATCGCTCCGACTGAATCACGCAAGTCTTGACGCGCCATTCCGCGAAAGCGGAAGGCGGGCGTCAGCTTCGGATCAAGTTTCAGGGCGGCGTCGAAAAAAGGAATTGCCCCGGCCGGGTTGTCTTGATGCAACAGCGCGATGCCGCGACTCATCACTACGACCGGCTCCTCCGCTTCGCCGGCCGGAGCGGCGACGTCTTCCGCGTCGGCCGGAGTCGTCGCGAAGAGCGAACAGCAGACGAGCGTCAAACGAACCAAGCGGCGGAATTCGAAGTTTTGCATACGCTCATTCTCGTTCCGAAGGCCGTGATCGGCAAGTTAAGCCGGGAAACGACCGCCGCCGCGTTGGACGAGGCGTGAAAGCAAGAACGCTTTATTTCCGCACGGGTTGCAATTGGCGTTGCGGCTGCGGACTCGTCCGTTGAGTCGTTCGTTGCGGCTGTTGGCTCGCGGTCTGCGGCGCGCTCGATTGGTCTGAAGCCGTGGCTTGGGCCGCGGGCTTCGGCTTTTGCACGAAGCGTTGGCCGTACGCCTCCAAACGCTCGCCGCCGCGGAGCACATACAGCGTCGGATCATCGATGACAAACGGCGTAGACCAAGTGCGACCGTCGTCCATGTTGAAACAATCGAAGAAGAAAGTCTCGACGATTCGGCACGGCATGCTGTACGGAATGTACGACGTCAGGTAATCTTCCGCCGTCAGGTTTTCTACGCCGGGCTTGGCGTAGTAGTGCACTTTGCCGTCGGATGTGAACGACATTCCGAGCGTCCACCAGCCGGTCTGCGTGACAGGAATCGAGCGAATGTCGCGCCCGCGGCCGTCGGCGCGAATGACGAGATGAATCGCATCGCGACGATCGCGGCTTTGCGTCTCACTCGTGAATTGCAGGAAGATACCCGGCCAATATTCTTCGTTTTCCGCTCCGCCGCGCACGCCGCATCGGAGCGCGAATTGGCTCCCGGTCCGATTTTCCCATTGCTCGACGGGCGGCAGATAAACGCGCGTCACCACGCTTGGCTCATACGACACGGAGATCGGACCCCCGACACGCGAACGTACATTGGCGATCAGATCGTCCTGCTGGTCTTGGTAGCTGGGGTTGCCCGGAATGCCGGATTGCAAGGTGCGGATCATGAGCGCGCCGCGGCTACCAGGTAGACCGCCGGGAGGCGTGTCGACGCGAACGAGGTAGTCGGGTTGTCCTCGAAGCGCGGCTTCGAACCAGCGACCGTTTCGCGAGATGCCGCCCGGATTGCGCGTCCGCTTGTCCATGTTGTTGCTGCTCTTCGGCCAGTTCGGGACGTATTCCCAATCCGGATCTTCGAAGTCGTCGCCGACCGTCGTAATCGCCTTCCCGGTGCCCGGCACCAACGGTCCGGCCGCTTCGACGAGGGCGCTCGTCGACGTCGCAAACAGCAAGCCGCACAACATACTCCGGAAAAAACGCAAACGCATGGCTCAACCCTCGCTACCAATCGTCGATTCGCGCCCCTCGTCGTTCACACCCAACCGCCGTCCGACTGGACTGCGCCGGTGAAACGGATTATTCCCGTTATCGGAACTTTGCGGGCCGACACGCCAGTCATAATCGGCACACTTGCTAAGAGCGGCCGCGTTGAGCGAGCCGCGGGAGATCTCGTGATGAGCCGTGACTGTGTTGCCGGCGTTCGCCCGGGAAACGGGGCCACGATAATTCGCCAGAGGCGACAAATAAAGAGGGGCGAGGAATAGATCGTCGTCGCAGGCCGAGCCGACGACAATCAACGGTACAGCGAGAATTCGGAAACGGTTTCGCAATGACGCCAAGTTGTTTTGCGGAGGCTCTTTACGCATCGGCCCATGCCGTCTTGGAACTAGCCTTGGCGTCCGCCGTCCGGCAGCGATTCATTGAACTGCTGTTGCGAGTAATCCGGCGTGCGGCCGTAGCTGTCGGATACGCCGACGAGCGTGGCACGCTCTCCGGAGGCGTACACCTTGAAGTAAGCAATATAGCGGCCGTAGTACCTGCCGTCGGCACCGGGATAGGTCGGCGAGTTGGTCAGCGTCTTGCTAATGGCCGTATTTTTAGGGCCGATGCCGAGAGCAATAATTCTCTCGTTGGTGGCAAGACCTTGCGGCACAAGGCGGTTGAGCAAGATCGTGCCGGTGACCTCGGCGACGTTTACCGAACTGGGCGCTCCCGTACCGCCGTTGGCGATCAAATAGCGTTGAGTCGTCGCGGAGTTATTGGCGTTCGTCGCCGAAGTACTGTGATCGAAAAGCCAATCAAGACCCGAGCGGGTTAAGGAACGCAAGTAGCTTCCCCCCGTATTCGTGAGCGTCGTCGCTGTGAGTTGCCCGACGCTCGATCCCGCCGCTCCACTGCCGAGCCACGCTCCGTCGGCGCCGCTCACGGGAAAGCCGTATGTCTGCGTCGCTTCCGTCACGGTGGAACCGTCGGGCGAATAGATCGCTCCCGAACCGTCAACCAGCGAATCGAAGCCTTGGGGATATCGTTTTTGTAGAGTGAAGAACAGCTGAATGTTACTTGCCAAATCTGCCTGGGTCTTGGCCGTCGCCGCCATATCAGACGTCCGCCCGAGCATGCCGATTTGTGGAATAACAAACCCGGCAATCGTCGCGATAATAATGATCACGACTACAAGTTCGATGAGCGTGAAACCGGAGCGTTCGGCAGGCGACATCCTTCGGGGGGCACGGATCATGGCAACTCCTCGAAAACGATATTGCCCGCGACGCTTCGCGAGCATTGCGGCCGAGCGTAAGCAACCCGCGTGCCTGCGAGGCGTCGTCGGGGTGGTCGTTGAGGATGGTTTCTTGCAAGAAGGCAAGGTTTATTGCGAAAATGAAAGGGTGTCGGCTGCTGAAAATCATTGTCAGAAAATTCGGTTCATTGAACATTTTTTAGTTTTTTGTCGATTTAGTCCCCGCTCAAAGCGACGCTTTTTTAGCCGATCAAGGCGATCGGCGCACCGTCGCGCACGGCCGGCGACGGGGAAGAGATGCGGAATCGCCGAGGGGAGTGAGCTCCGAGGCGGTGGTCTCCTGGGATCGGTTTTCGGAGAAAAATGAGTATGAGTTCGCTTCCTTCCAAAGCTGTCCGCGGTGTCTTCGAACTCATCGGGGAATGCCGCGAACTTGGCGATGACGCTTCCCTGTGGGCGAACCATCTCTGCCGAGGTATGGCCCAACTGCTCGATGCCGACGTCACCGCCGCCGGCCAGATCGGCGGTATCACGCGTGGAAGTATTGAAAACCTCGGTGCGGTCGACGGCGGATGGGAACGTGGTTTTAATCGCGACGGTTGGCTCAATGCTCTTCGGACATTCGGTGAGAATCCCTTTTACCACCCGTGCATGGTGCAAGGTTATCAAATGGCGGCCGCCGGCGCGACTTGCGTTCGGCAACTTGCGATTTACGATCCCGACGGCGACTGGCGCCGCACCGAAGACTACGAGCGAACGACGCAGTTGATGGGCTGCGAAGATGAGCTCTTCTCGTTTTTCCGGATCGCGACGGGCATTGATGACATTCAAGGCCTGTTGCTCTATCGCGACGCGCGCAAGCCGGCGTTTTCGGAAGAAGAACGAGCTCTATTTCGCGAGATCGTGGACGTCGTTCAACCGCTCATCGGCGGTCCGCTGGCAGGCTATCGCGAGATTCGCCCCACTCAATTACCGCCGCGAGTAAGGCAGGTATTGGCTTGCTTGCTGGAAGGCGACGGCGACAAGCAGATTGCTTCGCGGTTGAAGTTGAGCGTTTACACGGTTCGGCAGTATGCCAAGCAGATCTATCGCCATTTTCACGTCGACGGCCGCAACGAACTCATGGCCCGTTGGATCAAACGAGCGTGGGGAGCCAAGTTCGCTTGGCGCAGCGGCGAAGTTCCGGAAGTCGTCGTGGAAGTCCCGGCCTAGCCCTAAATTTTCGACGGCGGGACGGCGCGCCGAGGTTCACCCGAAGCGGACCGCGTAGACCGGGGGAAGCCTCGCGTCGAGTGCTTCCCAACTGTCGCCGCCGTCCTCGCTCGTCCACAGTCCTCCCGTCGTCGAACCCATTGCCAGCCGCGATCCGGAGTCGTCGACGTCGAGCGCGTGGCGATACACCAAATCGTACGCGTGCTCCTGCGGCAGCCCGCGCGTCAGCGTTTCGAAGCTCTGGCCGCCGTCGCGCGTTCGCGTCGCGACGAACTTCGCCTCGACCGGAATGCGGCGTTCGTCTTTCACGCCCGGTACAAACCAGGCCGTGAGAGGATCGTTTGGATGCACGGCCACGGCGAAGCCGAAATTCGAGGGCGAGACATTTTCAATCTCCTCCCATCGCCGGCAATCGTTCGTCGACCGAAAGATGCCGTTATGATGCTGCGCCCAGTAATGATCCGGAGCGCCGGCGCATTGCACGACGCGATGGGGGTCTTGAATATTCGGGTTGTCGGCCAGTTCCGGCGGCATGAAGGCGGCGCGCATGCCGTGCGCGACGCACGTCCACGAGGAACCGCCGTCCCGGGTGGTCCACACGCCGCCGCAGGAAATGCCTACGGTCACATGCCGGGAGTCGCGTGGGTCGACGCAAATAGAATGGATGCCCGGCTCGTCTTTGCCGCCGCCGAACCATTGGGCTCGCTCCGGTGCGTCCCACAGTTCGCGCACGAGCCGCCATGATGCGCCCCGATCGTCGCTACGAAACAAGCCTCCGGGAATCGTGCCCGCCCAGAGCGTGCTCGGTTCATCGGCGCCGCCGGGCTCGAGCGACCAAATTTCATTCAACACGGCGGGTCGGGATTTGGACCGCGCGTCGGTCGGCGGGGCGAAGTTGTTGGCATACAGCGTCGCGTCTTCGGGGTACGACGGGGTCAGGAGCTCTTGCCAAGTCGCTCCGTCGTCGTCGCTCCGGCGGAGCTTGTTGCCGAAGTGCCCCAGGTTGAGCACAGAGTAAATCGCCCCGTCGCGCCGGTCGTGCGTGGTCAGATTGATGGGATCGCCGAGAAACGCCGTCGCGGCGATTGTCCACCGGCGTCGCCGGTCGCTTGAGCGGGCAAGCGTGAACAGGCCTTTTCGAGTCGAAATGAAAAGTCGGTCGGACATGGCGAATTGAATCTTGCTTTATTCGTTTCGGGTTCTCGGTACGGCAACGCACTGCGGTAAGAAATTAACATTTCATGCCAAAAACTGAAAACCCAAAGCCAAGGCCGACGGCGTGTTAGCCGCCCGACAATGCTTGCAGCACGTAGATTTCGCTGGTCGCCCCGACTGGATCGCTCATTTCGTCGCGATCGACTAACGGCTTCCCGTCTACGAAGATCGTGACATGTTTACGCATTCGAAATCGCTCGTCGACGATGTAGTCGGCCAGCGGCTTATTCGCGGCAAAGACCGCTGCCAGCGCTTCGCGCACCGTCGTCGCTTCGACCGTCTGCGGCGGAGCATCGAGATGGCGGGACAGATGCGGAGTGAAGATGACACGTGGCATTGGTTGGTCGTCCGGCTAAATGCCGATATCTTCGTTCCACAACTCCGGCCGTTCGCGAATAAACCGCGTCATCAATTCGATGCAACGTGCGTCTTGCACGACGTCGACTCGCACTCCCCTGCTCCGCAGCAATGCTTCGTCGCCGACAAACGTTCTGTTCTCGCCGACGATGACCCGGGGGATTTTGTACAGCAGAATCGCGCCGGCGCACATCGAACATGGCGAGAGCGTTGTGTAGATCACGCTTTCGGCATAGACGTTGGCCGGTAAACGACCGGCGTTTTCCAACGCATCCATTTCGCCGTGCAACGTCGGGCTACCTCGCTGTACGCGCCGGTTGTGCCCGCGGCCGATGATTCGTCCGTTGTGCACCAAAACCGAGCCGATCGGTATGCCCCCCTCTGCCCAGCTCAATTCTGCTTCGGATATCGCGGCGGCGAGAAACGGGTCGTCGGTCATCATTATGCGTCGAGCTTGTGAGCCCGCGCCCACTCGCGAATCGCGTCGTCACCGACTCGCTCCAGCGGCGCGTAACGCGGGTGTCTTCCTTCCTTATACGGATTGTTTCTCGCCGCATTGTAGCAGCAAATCAGCGACCAGCGCGGATTAGGCGATGTGTTCTGGTCGCTGCGGTGCAGCAGGTTGCCGTGAAAGAAGAGCGCGTCGCCCGGTTCGGCCTCGACATACTCCAGGTCGAACATCCGCATCGCCGCGTCGACACGCTCCTGCTCAATACCCACTTGGTCGCCGGTTTTGCCGTGTTCAAGCCGTCCCATCTCGTGTGAACCGCGGAGCACCTGCAAGCAGCCGTTAGCCTTCGTCGCGCGATCGACGGCGATCAGACAACTCGCCATGTGCGGAAGTAAGCAACCGTTGTTGTACCAGTAGCCGTAATCTTGATGCCACTCCCACGCCCCGCCCACAAGCGGTTCTTTGAGCATCATCTTAAAGTGGTAGAGATAAACTTCGCCGCCGAGCACCTGCTCCATGCGATCGACGATTCGCGTACTCTTGGCGAATACGCTGTAGAGATCGTCGCCGGTTTCGTTGTAGAGCGCGAGCTTGGTGACTTGGCCGGCGGCGTCGCGTCGGCCGTACGCTTGGCCCGCCATTCGCTCGTCGCCGCGCGCATATTTCAGTAGGAGCCGCATCTCGTCGGCAGCGAATAGATTGCGAACGAAGAGGTAGCCGTCTCGCTGCCAGGCTGCGAGGTCGGATTCGGTCAACGGACCGGTGACGGTGGCCATTTTTACCCTTACGCTAAACAGGGCGAGGTCGATTTCTTCATATCAGTATCGTGATTCAACTGATCTATTCGCAAGCCGATTCGGCGAAGAGGCGCGAATTCCGCCGGCCGCTGATATGAAATAGTCGACTGATATGACTTCCGTCTCCGAACCGCGACGTGCACTCGCTACATTGGTGCGCGCGGCGACAGCCGAGGCCGTCCGCGACCAGCCGGGGCTAAAGAATTGCGCAGTCACTGCCGCACTAACCCTGAATCCTAAACCCTGAACCTCAAGCATAAAAATGAAAGCCGCCTTCGTTCGTGAACCCGGCCCGGCGACGAGCATCGTTTACGGCGACTTCCCTACGCCCGAGCCGGCAGCCGGCCAAGTGCTCGTCAAAATTGCCGCCGTGGCCGTGAACCCGATCGACACCTACATTCGTGCCGGCGCAGTCAAGATGAACATTCCGCTGCCGTATATCGTCGGCGCCGATTTCGCCGGCACGGTCGAGCGCGTCGGGGCCGGCGTCACGCGCGTCAAAGCAGGTGATCGGGTCTGGGGAAGCAATCAAGGCCTGTTTGGTCGGCAAGGCTCTTTCGCCGAGTTCGCCGCCGTCGACGAAGGCTGGCTCTATCCGACGCCCGCCGGCGTGTCCGATGAAGACGCCGCCGCGATCGCCTTAGTCGGTATCACGGCGCGCCTTGGGCTGCACCGCGCGCAGCTCAAGCCCGGCGACATGCTGTTCGTCAACGGCGGCACCGGCGGCGTCGGCAGCACGGTCGTGCAAATGGCGAAAGCGATGGGAGCGAAAGTCGCCACGGTCGCCGGCAGCGACGAAAAGGTCGCGCTTGCCAAGCGGCTGGGGGCCGACGCGGCCTGGAACTACAAGACCGAAGACGTCGACGCGCGAATCAAGGAGTTTGCGGCCGACGGAGTCGACGTCTGGTGGGAAACGCTTCGCGAACCGAACTTCGAACGCTCATTCGGCCACTTGCGGATGCGCGGCCGCATGGTGCTCATGGCCGGCCGCGACGCCAAGCCGGTGTTCCCCGTCGGCGGATTCTACACGAAAGACTTGACGCTGGTCGGCTTCGCGATGTTCAACGCCTCACAAACAGAACAGCAGGCCGCCGCCGGCGACATTGCCGCCTGGCTTCAAACCGGCAAGCTCAAGCCGTGCATCGATCGCGTGCTTCCGCTCAGCGAAGCTGCCGCCGCTCACCAACTCCAGCAAGACAACACGCTGGAGAAGAAAGGAACGCTGGCGGGCAAGATCGTGCTGAAGCCGTAGTGGGGAGAAACGAGGAACGCTGAGCGCGGAACGATGAAGCTAGGGCGAAATGCCGAGCGCTGAATTCCAACCCGTCAGTTCATCGCTCATCGCTCCGACTTCATCGCTTCCGGGAAGAAGGGGAACAGCTTCCGTATTTCCGCATCGGTCGGTTGTCGACCGTATTCGCAGATCTCGAAGGCTTCGGCATATTTCACCTTGGCCCCCTGCTCCGGACCGTACCACTTCAGCAGCGACTCGCGAAATCGATTCGCCTCGCCACCTTGGCGACGTTCCCAACGCTCGCGGAGCCAAGCTTTGCGGCCGGCCTCGTCACTCGCCGGCGGCACGCTTCGCACCAGTTCTTCGCTGCCGTTGGCCCCGCCTTCGTAGTGTTGCGAGGGCATCTCATGAATCGCCGTCAGCTTGAGGTCGAACACATCGTCGACCGACACGGCGATATCCGCTTGAAACGAGTACGGTCGTTTAAAGCCGTCGCTGGAGAATAGGAACACGGGGTTCTTCTTGAGCGGCGGCACGTCAGGACAGATGAACGGCACGGTCACCATAAACGCGGCGTCTTGCATCAGCACGCCCACATTGCGGTGGTCCGGATGGTAGTCCCAAGGGCGATGCGCGATGACGACGTCGGCCTGCCACTCGCGAATCGTACGGATGATCTTCAGCCGGTTCTCGAGCGTCGGCAGCAGTTCGCCGTCATGAATGTCATAAACCTCGGTTGTCGCACCGATTACGGCATCGGCTTTTTGCACTTCGGCGAGTCGACGCTGCGCGAGGGGACCGCCGGCCATCTGCCAATGCCCGATGTCGCCGTTGGTGACCGAGACGAGCTTTACCTTATGTCCCAGCTTGGCCCACTTCGCGGCGGTCCCGCCCGCTTTGTACTGTGCGTCGTCCGGGTGCGCTCCGAATACGACGATCCGCAACTTTCCGTCGGTGTCTGCAGCCGCAACCGGGGCTGCGGTAAACCAAGGCAAGCAAAAGCAAACCGCGAATGCGGCGACGGAAGGCTTCATTGCAAGTGCGTCCGGTGGGAAGAGGGGGGCGACCGATCGCCGCTAGTTTAGTCGCAAGCCTAGGCGACGGCGAGAAAATAGAAACGAGCCGCCGTCACGGCGGTCATCGATGACGTGTAGGCGGCGCGATGGCGCGGACAATTCCACGTGCCGCACGTATGCGAGCGCTTGCGAGGCCTTTTTGAAAGCGCAGCACAGTGGGGCCGCATTGCCGAACCGCAGTCACGCTCGACGGGTCAGCGACTTTGTGTCTTCAGTTCGCCGAGCATCTCAACCAAGGAGTCGACCAGCTTCACCGAGGCGTCCAGTTGCACTTTGTTGACGCCGATCCAAGTTTCATAGCCGCCGAGGCGGTGTTGCTCGGGCGTCGGCAAGTAGCCGTGGGAGCCGTTGGCGATCGAGATGTTCATTAGCGGCTGAATGGGACTGCGACGTTTCAGTTCCAGCCCGATTTCGGCAAACACCTCGAACGGCATCGCGGCGACGGCCAAATCACCGATGCGATGCGTCTGCACCACGACGTCGATCGTCGGCGGCATTTCCGGCGAGTTGTAGGCGAGTACGGTGCTATAGGTGCTGTAGCGGCTCGTGCTCATCGGCTTGATCTTCTTAGCTTTGACCGCCTCCGCCCATTCGACCTCGGCCTTCGTCGGGTAGCGGCGTTCAAATGTGAGCGTGCGTTGCGCCGATGAGAGTTTCACATGATCGTGCCACTGGAGCGTCTTGTGGACTTCCAGCACCTTCGCCGCGCAAAGATCGGCGACTTCGTGAGCCTTCTCGTAAGGCAGATAACGTTTCTTTGGTTGCGGCCCACGTTTCGCCAGTTCCTCGTCGGAATATCGCTCAAGATTGTTGACGTCGCCGCTGGTGCCGTTCGCCATTATGCCGACGAACGGCGGATCCTGATGCAGGTCCGCGCCGAGCAATTCACCTATGCGCTCGGCGAACATCGCGAAATAATCGGCCGAGATCGCGCCGGGAGCGATGCCGCCGACGTAGTGCAGGCCGTAAGAAGCGAAGATCGCGATCGGCTTGCCTGCGGTTGATTGCACCGAGAGGAAGGTGATCTGCGGGTCGACTGGGCCGGCCGGGTTCAGTAGGCCGCTGTAGCCGGGATTGGTGTCGACCTGCTCGATGTTGTCGTGGGCTCCGTAGATCGGTCCGCGCGACGCTTTGAGGAACCAGCGGCGGTTAAAGACTTGCGTCGGCTCCTCGGCGACGCCCCAGGCGATTCGCGCCGGTTCAAGGTTGTTCGCGGCACGCAGCACCCCGTCGGCAATTCGCCGCGTCAGAAGTGTTTTATAGTCAAGATAAGGCTCGCCTTCGGCCGCTTCGACTCGAGCGCCAGACGACGTGTGCGTGTGGGTCGCCGAGATGACGACGCACTTCGGCGGAATGCCGGTCGTCTCGCGGATGATCTCTTTGGCCGCGGCGGCGACCTCGGCCGACATATGGCGCAGATCGCAAACGACCAGCGCCAGCTTCGCCCGGCCGTCGTCGAGTACGAGGCAGCGAGCTTGTAGTTCGTCGTGCACGTGCGTCGCCTGCGGCTTGCTGCCGCGAGCTTTTGCGCTCGAGGCAGTGCCGATGGAAGGCGTGATGTTGCTCGTCGCGGCACCCGCGCGAAACACGGGTTTCTCGGGAGCGGCGGCGTCGGCTGAGCCCGACGAAGCGCAAACAAAGAAAAGGTAAGCGACGATCAGTTGAAGATGGGTGCGCATGGCGGGGGAAGGAGTGTGAGCGGGCGGGGCGACTCGCTAGTTTAACCCTACGCTCCGATCGGTGCGAGAGAATAGAACCGTAGGGCGTGCCCGAAATCGTCCGGATTGTTTGCCCGACAAGTCTCGCTGCGCGATAATCACCGCTCGATTCTGCTCCGGTTACGAACTTGTATAGGCTAGGTAGTTAGATGAGCCGAGCGTTACTTGTCATCGACGTGCAGCGCGAGTATTTCGACGGGGCTTTCCCGATTCGGCATCCAGTCGGTCATTTGGGAGCGATTCTCAACGTGATGGACGCCGCTCAGAAGGCAAAAATGCCGACCGTGGTGGTGCGGCATCACCAACCCGACCCCGAGTCGCCCGTGTTTCGCAAAGGGAGCGCGATGTGGGAGTTGCACGGCGAGGTCGAATCGCGGCCGCGCGACGCGCTGATCGATAAACAACTCCCCGGCTCGTTCACGAATACCCGGCTCGATGAATTCTTGAAGGAGCGGCACGTCGATACGGTGTGCATCGCCGTCTACATGACGCAGGTTTGTTGCGACACGACGGCCCGCGAGGCGTTTCACCGCGGTTACAAGGTGGAGTTTCTCCGCGACGCGACGGGGACGCTCGACGTGGCGAACAAGGCCGGTTCGGTGACGGCCGAACAACTGCACGAAGCGATTCTCGTCGCCCAGCAGATGTTCATCAGCGACGTCGTCGACAACACGACCTGGCTGGGGCGGCTCGGGTAGAACGCTCGTCCGCTAATACTCAAGCGCCTCGACGGTGAAATAGTCGAAATCCAAGTGCGGCTCCAACTTGCGGTATAAGTCTTCACGCACGATGTGCCAGCCTTCGTGCCAAAACAAGGGAAACGCCGCGAGCATCGCGGAGGAGAGTTGCAGCGCTTCCTCGGGGGAGCCTTCACCGAATTTTCTGTCGTCGCAAAGAATTCGTTTCTCCGGAGTGAAACGGTTGGCGACGTCCATTTGCCGCGGGATGACGACTTCGAACCAACGACCGACAGTTCGCTTCCATTGCGGCACTTCGACGGCGTTAAGAATATGCTGGCGGGAGTCGCGGATTCCCGTTTGATGTAAGCTGAAATCCCCTTTGGCGACGTAGGCGTCGACCAGCTTGTCGAACGCGACTTCGACGAATCGCAAATACGGGAAATGCTCGATCGACGCTTTCACCTCTTCGGCCACGATGAGATGCCCAAGGCATTTGAATATCGGCGGTATGAAATTGCCGTCGCGAACGAGATGCATCGGCTCGTAATGCTGCGCATCGTAGGAAATGGTTAACCATTCCCGATGTGTCGGCAAGAGTCGCGAGCCGATTCCGTGAAACGAATCGGCTTGAAATGGGCCGACCGTGGTCGAGCGGTATTCACATCGATCGACGACCGCCATCACACGGCGACTGGAGTCGGTCATACGCAGGCTCCGATAATCGCAGCGCCGCAAGCAGCGACGTCTCCGGCGCGTTAGGCGTCGCTCGTCGCTTCTTCTTGGGCGGCGTTCACGAAGTAATCGAAGCGTTCGCGGAGCCGTGTCGTCTGGGCTTTGAACTCCGCGAGGAGTTCGTCGGCGTCGCCGTAGTCGAGCGAGCGGGCTAGTTTCGTCAGCTCGATCTCGTCGCTCGGCATGTCGTTGCGGGCCGTGAGGCTGAGCAAGCGGACGCGGCTTTTTAGGTTGCGGAGGAAGCCGTAGCCGGTGGTCAGCGTTTCGTAGTCGGCCGCATTGATACGGCCGGCCTGTTCGAGCGCGCCGATCGCCGCGGCGGTATTCGGCACGCGTAGCGACGGGTCGTCGTGCGCGTAGCGAAGTTGCCACATCTGCACAAGGAATTCGACGTCGAGCGCGCCGCCGGGGGCCCGCTTAATGTTATAGGGGCCGGCGTCGGCTTCGAGCTTCGTGCGCATGTCGCGGATCGCCGCGGCGTCGTCGGGCCGCCAGGGATGATCGAACGCGGCGCGATCGACCAACTCTTGGGCCTGCTTCACGGTCGCCTTGTCGCCGAAGATCACGCGCGAGCGGCAGAGCGCTTGCCGCTCCCAAATCGCGGCCTGCCCTTCGGCGTAGTAGCGGGCGAACTCGCCGAAGCTCGTCGCCAAGGGACCGCTCTTGCCGGTCGGTCGAAGCCGCGGATCGACTTCATAGAGCCGGCCGAACGGCCCGAGATGCGACATGGTTTTGATGATCTGCCGACCAAGCTCGCCGAAGAAGTGCTGATTGGTCGTCGGCTCGCCGCGCCTTGGGCGGCGGATCAGGGTATGCCCTTCAGCTTGATAGAGGAATACCAGATCGAGGTCGCTGCGATACGTCAGTTCGCGCGCTCCGAACTTGCCGAGGGCAACGATCGCGAACCCGCACGGCTTGCCGGCGTCGGGGCCGTCGCCGATCGTCGGCTCGCCGAGTTTTTCAATGAGCCGCTCGTACTCATGGCGAACGATCCGCTCGAGGCACGACTCGGCCAAGTCGGTCAGCGCGGCGCCGATCTGTTGCACGTCGTCCTTGCCGAGAATATCGCGGACGCCGATCCGCAGCAGGCCGGCGTTTTTGAACGTGTGGAGAATCGGCTCCAGGTCTTCCGCGCCGGCGCAGAGTTCTTCCAAATGGTCGCGCAGATCATAGCGCGTGGGGAGCTTGTTGAGCACGAGCCCGTCCATCAGTTCGTCGATCATGCCCGGGTTGCCGACGAGTATGCCGGAGAGATAGGGGCTCGTGGCGCACAGCTCCACATAGAGCTTCATCGACGGCGGGTTGAAGCTGAACAGCTCCCAAAGCACCCCTTTGCCGCCGAGCGAATCGCTTACGTGCGCGAGGTTGATCAACGTGGAATCGGGGTCGGTCGTCGCGGCGACGGCTTTGAGCAGCCGCGGCGCGATCGACGCCAAGAAGTGACGACACCGGCGTGTGCTCAGGAAGCGGATGCGCTCGGTGGCCAACGAGTCGAGCAAACGATAAGCCTGCTGCGGATCGCGGAAGCGATAGCGGCCGAGCACCTCGGCGATCTTCGATTCCGGCGGATCGGGGTCGAGCACGAGATCGACTTCCGGTTCCATTTCGGCGTCTTCGCCGAAGGCGTCGTGTAAGAGATGGTCGAGAATCTTGCGATTGACGTCGCTCCGCTCGCGGTACTCGGTCTCGAAGGCTTCGAGCGCCGTACGGTCGGGCGTGTCGACGTAGCCCAAGCGAATCGCCAAGCGGCGCGATTCCACGGCGTCGCCGGGCACCAAGTGCGTTTGCAGATCAAACATGATCTGCAAGCGATGTTCGATGCGCCGTAGGAACGCGTAGTTTTCCTCGAGCAACGTCCGTTCTTGGTGCGTGAGGCAGCCGCAGGCTTCGAGCTGCGCGATCGCTTCGAGCGTGTTGCCCACACGAAGCTTCGGTAGGTCGCCGCCGTTGAGCAGTTGCAGAAACTGGATCACGAATTCGACGTCGCGAATTCCGCCGCGCCCCGTCTTCACGTTGCGCGCGTCGTGCCCTTCGCGGATCACCCGCTGCTCGATGCGCCGTTTGAGAGCCTTGATACCCGTGATGTCGGCCAAGCCGAGGTAGCGGCGGTAGATCCACGAATCCAAGTAGCTGAGCAACTCGCGGCCGAGGTCGAGATCGCCGGCGCAGGGCCGAGCCTTCACATACGCTTGCCGCTCCCAAGTGCGGCCGAGCATATCGTAGTAGTGCATCGCGCTTTCGAGATTGCGCACTAGCGGCCCCCGCTCCCCTTCAGGCCGGAGCCGCAAGTCGACGCGATAGGCGATGCCCAGCGGCGTGCTTTCGGTGAGCAGGCGGACGACGTCTTGCGCCAGGCGATCGAAAAACTCGCCGTTCGAGACGCTGCGCACCGGCGCCGTCGCGGGCGCGCCGCGGACCGGCTCGGTCTTGCCGTCGACGTCGTAGAGGAACACCAGATCGACGTCGCTCGAGTAGTTGAGTTCGTTGCCGCCGAGCTTGCCCATGGCCAGCACGACGAAGCGAGCGGGCTTGCCGTCGGCGCGGCGCGGCACGCCGCGCTTCTGTTCGAGTCGGCGGCGAGCGAACCGCACGGCGCCGTCGATGATCGCATCGGCCAAATAAGAAATTTGGCCGGTCACGACCGAAAGATGTTGATTGCGGACGATGTCGCCGTAGCAGATGCGAAGCGTCTCGCGGCGCTTGAATCGGCGCAGCGCCGCCATCACGGTCTGCTCGTCGGACGCCGCGTCGATCTCCGCGGCGAGTTCGCCGATAAGCGTCTCGCGCGAAACCGGGCTTCCTTCCGTAAGCCGCAGCAGATCGTAGCTTTCGTTGTCGGTGATCAGCAAGTCGCCCAAATGCCGGCTTGTCGAAAAGATTTGCAGCAGCGTGGGCAACGCTTCTCGATCCCGCTCGAAGAGCGCCGCCAAGGCCAAAGGCGAGCGAGCCCCCTCGAAAAACCTCGCGAGGCTCACCAGCGCCAAGTCGGCGTCGCTCGAACGCGGTAATGCTTCGGTAAGCTGATCCCAGAGCGCGCCCAACAGGTCCAGCGGGACTCCCTGCTCCGCCAAACGCAGAAGTACGGAATGGGCCGACGCCGGATCGGTCACGCCCCAAGCCTTGAGCCGCTGCTCGGCGGCCGCGGCGTCGTCGAGCAGGCGGCGGAGTTCGTTTAGGTCCATCAAGCGAGTTTCGTTTCTAGTTCCGGCTTTGGGCTTCGGTGAACCGCGATTTCGGTAGCGTTGCCGAATAATAAACGGCCCCGTCTCAACCTAAAACCGAAAACCAAAAAGCCGAAAACTAAATTGAAATAGTCACCAGTTGCGGCCCCACGTGTTGCGTCACGACTTCGCCGAACAAAGTGAAGGAATTCGCGTCGTAGATCGTCACCGGGAGCATCTGTCCGATCTGACGCGGGTTGCCGTCGAACACCACGATCCGATCGCAATTCGTACGGCCGACAAGCTGGATCGGACCGTGCACGTCGCCGTGGGCGTGCTCCGCTCCGGCTTCCGGTTGATCGTCGCCGTGGGCATGCTCCTCATGGCGACGCGCCCGCTCGCTCGGACCTTCAACTAAGATTTCGACGGTGCGCCCGATGAACGGCTGGTTGTCTTCGTAACTGATCCGGTTTTGCACCGCCAAGAGCTCGTTGTTGCGGCGCTTCTTAACGTCGTCTGGAATGTCGTCCGGATAGAGGTCGTCGGCTTTGGTTCCTTCGCGCGGGCTGTACTTGAAGATGAAGCTGTTCTTGAACCGCATCTCTTCGACGAGCGCCACGGTCTTTTGGAAATCTTCTTCGGTTTCCCCGCAGAAGCCGACGATGAAATCGCTGGTCACGGCCGCGCCGGGAATCGTTGCGCGAATGCGGTCGTGCATCTCGCGATATTGTTCGACCGTGTAGTTGCGCTTCATCCGCTTGAGCACTTCGTTCGACCCGCTCTGACACGGCACGTGCAAATAGTGCGAGCACTTTTTGACGTCACGAACCGCTTCCAGCAGATCTTGCGTCATATCGTTGGGGAAGCTCGTCACGAACTTGAGCCGCGTGAGGCCCTCGATCTCGCTCAGTTGATGGAGCAAGTCGCTGAGCCGTGTCGTGCGCTCGCCGTTTTCGTACTTGTAACTGTTCACGGTCTGGCCGAGCAGCGTCACCTCGCGGCAGCCTTCGTCGGCCAGTTTCCGCGCTTCGGCCACGATTTGCTCCGGCGGCCGACTTTGCTCCGGCCCACGCACTTTCGGCACGATGCAGTACGTGCAGAACTTGTCGCAGCCGATCATAATCCGCACAAACGCTTGATAGCGCGACGGCCGCATCGCTTCGTCGCGGAGCGGGTCGTAGCTTTCGAAGCTCTCGGCCACGTCGCGCTTCGCGCCGCCGGTTCGGTCCAAGCTCACTTCGAGCTTCTGGCCGCCGCCTGCGGCGATCTCGTCGACGAGATTCGGGATTTGGTGCAATTGCCCGGGACCCACGACCAAGTCGACGTACGGCGCCCGGGTGAAGACGTTCTTCTGATGGTTCTGCGCCATGCAGCCGATGACGCCTATGATCTTGTCGGGGTTGCGCTGCTTGGCGTTCTTTAAGCGGCCGAGAGCACTGTAGATTTTTTCTTCGGCGTGGGCCCGTACGCTGCACGTATTGAAGAGCACTAAGTCGGCCGGGCCGGGCTCGTCGACGAGCTCGTAGCCGCGGCGGCGCAGGTCGGCCACCACTAGCTCGCTATCGAGCATGTTCATCTGACAACCTACGGTTTCGATATACAGCTTACGAGTCATGGTTTGCGAACGTTAATCCGGCTTTTGCTTGCGTTTTTCGGCGGCGACTTTTGCCTGCCATTCCGCGACGGCCTGATTGCGCCGCGCCGTCATGATCTTGCTCAACGCGGCGACAACGACGAAGCCGCCGACGGCCCACAACCCGATTGTCCAACCGTCCATAGTCGCCGCTCCGGAACAGCCGATGACCACGTCATTGTAATCGAAAAGGGCCGATCTGTCTTAGACTGCGGCAGGGAGCGTCGGAGCTACGCCGGCGTGCCGCCCGTCCCGAACTTTTCGCCGACTTTCACTTGCTGGCCGCGCAAAAACTCCCCGACTTGCATCGATCGCTTTCCCGCAGGTTGCACTTCTCGAATCAGGAGAACGCCGCCGCCGGTCGCCACGCCGAGTTGATCGTTGCCGACAATTACGACCTGCCCCGGCGCGGATCGCTCTTCGCCGATCATCCCTTCGACATCGGCCACGTCCGCGCGACATAGAATCAAGCGGAGCGGTTCGCCGGACGGACGTAGCCACGAGCTTGCCGTGCGCGGCCAGGGCTCGAGCGCACGAATTTGGTTTTTGATTTGCTGCGCCGTGCGACTCCAATCGACCTCGCCGTCGGTCTTCCGCAGGCGGCGAGCCGGCGTGGCCTTGGCCGGGTCTTGAGGCAGCGGTTTTAAGTCGCCGGCGGCGAGCCGTCCGACGACGTCGGCAATGAGCGGACCACCGAGTTCGGCTAAGCGGTGCTCTAATTCGACGGCGTTCTCATTGGGATCAATCGGTGTCGTCGCGACGGCGAGCGTCGCACCTGCGTCGACCTTAGTCGACATTTGGATCACGGTGACGCCCGTCTCGGCGTCGCCGTTGTACACGGCCCAGTTAATCGGCGCGGCCCCGCGGTATTTCGGCAGCAACGACCCATGCAAGTTGATCCCGCCGAGTCGCGCGACCAACAGCGTCGTGTCGGCGAGGATCTGCCCGTAGTCGGCGACGACGAACAGATCGGGCCGGTAGTTGCGGAGGACCGTGCGCGATTCATCCGTGTTGATGCTCTCCGGATCGAAGATCGGAGTGCCGCGTTCTTGAGCGACGAGCCGCATCGGGCTCAGCGGGGCCGCCTTGTTGCCGCGACCGGTGCGAATCGGCTGTGTGACGAGCGCGACGATCTCATGCGGCGTGCCGTAAAGAGCTCTAAACATGGGTACGGCGAACGGTCCGGTCCCCATGACGACGATGCGCAGTCGTGCGCCGGGTTGCGATGGCTGTGAAGCGTCGATTGTTTATCGTCCTTAGAATCGGTCAGTCGGGAGAGAAACGGCCTCGCACGGCGTTCGGCGCCTACGTCCGCAGCTTCTCCAACTCCGCCAAGTGAGCGAAGATCTTTGCGTCGTCCGGAATCTCGCCAAGTTGACGGCGGCGTTCGAAATCGTCGCGGAACTCTTCGAGTTGATCCTTCACGTCGATGAGCGCCGTTTGACTAATCCGATCGATGAACATCACGCCGTCGAGATGATCGTTCTCATGCTGGATAACGCGAGCTAAGAGCCCTTCGGCATCGTAGGTGACCAACTCCCCCTTCAGGTTGTAAGCCGCGGCGTGAATGCCGGCGGGGCGGCGAACCGGAGCGTAAAGCTTCGGCAGACTCAAGCAGCCTTCTTCTTTTTCGTCGGTTCCCTTGGGCTTGCTGAGCACCGGATTGATGAACACCTGCTCGTGTTCCTGTTGCTTGGGATCGCCCGTTTCGTTGACGACGAAGATGCGGTACGGCAAATCGACCTGTGGGCCGGCCAACCCAATTCCGTCGTGTTCATACATCAACTCGAACATGCGCCCCACCATGCGGCGCAACTCGCCGTCGACGCGGGTCAGCGGCTTCGCGACCCGCAGCAGAGTGGGGTGGGGGTAATGCAGAACCTGCACAGTCGACGCTCCAATCTCATAGGTAAGCCCAAACTCCGACGGGCCAAGCAGAGAATTATAAAACGAGGCGACGTTTCAAAGTAGGCGACTGTCGGCCATCACTCAGGGCGGTGTATTGCAAAAGCGACTCGCGTCGCATGATTCGCCGGGCCGCACCGGCCGACGTTGACGCCGCGGCGCAACCGCCCCTAGAATTCGACCGAGCACCGCAATCGTAATCTCTTTCGCCGCTTTAGTTTCCGGAGCGCCCAGTTTGTCGCCCCAACCGGTTCCCGCCGTCGCTCCTAACGTAAGTTCGGCGCTGCCGCCGCCGGAGCGTTATTGGCTGGTGCTGGTGAAGACGTGGGCCTTGTCGATCTTGTTTCATTTGTCGTTGCTTTTGCTCCTGGGATTCACCTGGCATACGGCGACTCGGCCGGCCGGCGACGCCCCGGAAGTCCTGCGAACGGTCGAACTGGTGGCACGGCGCGATTCGCCCGACGGGCCTCAGTTCGTCGATCAGACGGCGGCTCAAGCCCAAGCTGCGGCCTCGGCCAACGCCGCACCGACGCAGGCCGACGTCCAGAAGATCGTCGGCGGCGGAGCCGCATCGCCCGTCGACATCTCCGGCGCGCTGCCGAAAGGGGCCGATCTGGCCGGGCTCGGACTCGGTGCCGGCCCGCCGATGCTCGGCGGCGGCGGCTTGCTCGACGGGCCAAGCGGTTCGACCGGCGGTGGCGGCGGCAAGGCTCGCACCGAAGTCTTCGGGCTCAAAGGCGAAGGGCACAAGTTTCTCTACGTGTTCGATCGGTCGGGCAGCATGGGGGGCTCCGGTAATCGGGCCTTGAACGCCGCGAAGCGTGAGTTGCTGCGCAGCCTCGCCGACCTCGGCGACGTGCATCAATTTCAAATTATCTTTTACAATGAGTTGCCGACGATTATGCAACTGCGCGGCGACGCGCAACTTACATTCGGCACGGAACAAAACAAGTCTCTGGCCCGAGCGTTCATCGAAGGCATCAAGGCCGACGGGGCGACGCAGCACGAGCCGGCGCTTAAGTTGGCGCTGCAACTCTCGCCCGACGTCATTTTTTTTCTCACCGATGCCGATCAGCCGGAACTGACACGCCCGCAACTCGACCGCATCGCGCGGCTTAACCAAGGGCGGGCGGTGATCAATACGATCGAGTTCGGCTTGGGGCCGAAGATTCGCAAGGAGAATTTTCTCGATCGTCTCGCGGCGGAAAACGGCGGCGCAAGCGCGTATGTGGATATCAGTCGGCAGTAGCTAGAGCAATTGCCGGTTGCCGGGGGCCGGTTGTCAGTGAGGATGTGATCTGTTGTCGTCATTGCGAACGATTATCGTTCTTCACTTGCTTGCCTTCCTCGCGGCTGCGCCGAGTTGGCGTGCCCGTGTTTTCGCGCAAGCCGCTCCGGGGCCGGCGTCTCCGGCGGACACCGTCGTGCTCGCGCCGCGTGAGAACGAAACCGGACGGATCGTCGTGCGCGGATCGATTATTGACTACACGGGTACCACGCTCGTGCTCGACGCTTCTGGTCAGAGGCAGACGATTCCGGCGAAACAAGTCGTCGACATCCGCACGGCCTATTCCGCCGAACAAACGGCGGCGGACGAACTTTGGCGACGGCGCGACTACGCCGGGGCGTTGGGCCGATACAATGCGGCACTCGCGGTAGAGAAGCGAACCTGGGTACGCCGACTTTTGCTTAGCCGCGTCGTAGCATGTCTTCGCGAGCAAGAACAATGGGGCGCCGCGACCGAGGCGTTTCTTAAACTCGTGCGTGAAGATGGGGCGACCCCGTATTTTGCGACGATCCCGCTTCCTTGGACCGTGGTCGCCGCCGATCCGTCGCTAGAAGGCAAAGCTAAGGCGTGGATAGCCGATGCCTCGTCAAAAACCGCCGGCCTGTTGGGCGCGAGCTATCTGATGTCGGGCGCGACGAGGAGCGAAGCCCTCAAGCGGCTGCGCGAACTCACACTTGACGGCGATTCCCGCATCGCACTCTTGGCCGAGGCGCAACTGTGGCGGTCGGCCGTTGTGACGGCGGACGACCAAGCCGTCGAGAACTGGGAACGCGTGCTGGATAAGATTCCCGAACCGCTACGTGCGGGCCCGACGCTCGTCGTCGGCCGCGCCTGGGCTCAGCGCAACCAGCCGGAGCGGGCCGCCCTGCTGCTCACACGCGTGCCGATTTTGTACGCCGACGAACACCGCCTCGCCGCCGAGGCCTTGTGGAGCGCCGGGCAGATGCTCGAAAAGCTCGCGGAGCCGAAGCAGGCCTCGACGCTCTACCGCGAACTCGTACGCGACTATTTTAAATCGCCGCTCGCCGCGCAAGCGACCGACCGACTAAAGGAACTGACGACTCAGTAAAGGACTGATGCTCAAGCCATGACGGATCGACTTCGTAGCTCCGACGCCGGCGCGCCTAAATCATCGCCCCGCCCTTTCCGCCTGCCGCCGATCGTGGTCTGCACGCTTTTTTGGGCGGTGCTCGCGCTCGTCGTGGCTCCGGCCTTCGGCCAAGCCGTCGCGGCGAAAGCGGCGAAGCCGACGGAAGCGCCTCCGGCCGACGGCTTCTTCGACTTGGTCAAAGCCGGCGGTTGGGTGGGCCACACGATTATCTTGCTGTCGGTGGTCGCCGTGTCGCTGGCGATCGAGCACTTGCTCACGATTCGCCGCAGCACGCTGATTCCCGCCGGATTGCCCGAACGCGTCCGCGACCTGTTGCGCGCCGGGCAAGCGGCGCAGGCCGATCAACAGTGCAAGCTGCAACCGAGCGCCCTCGCCAACGTGCTGCAAGCCGGCATCGGCGAACTCGAGGGCGGCTGGCCGATGGTCGAAAAGGCCATGGAAGACGCGCTCGCCGAGCAAGCGGCCCGCCTGCATCGCAAGGCGGAGTATATCTCGGTAATCGGCAACATCGCGCCGATGCTGGGGCTGCTCGGCACGGTGATGGGAATGATCGAGGCGTTCAGCATGGTCGCGGCGTCGCAAGGCTCGGCCCGCGCGGCCGACTTGGCCGAAGGCATCTATTTAGCCCTCGTTACCACGGTGGAAGGCCTCGTCGTCGCAATTCCCGCGCTGGCCGTCTTCGCGATCTTCCGCAACCGCATCGACGGTCTAGTCGCTGAAATCGCCTACTGTGCGCACCATGTGTTCGCCCCCCTCCGCAAGCAACCGCAAGTCGTCCGCCGCTCCCAGAACCCGCCGCAACCGCCGCCGATTGCGGGTCCGGCGTGAGTCGCCGGCGGCGATTCAGATCCTCGCCGGAATGATCTCCACGCCGATCATCGTACCGAGCAGTTCCGCGAAGACCTTGGATTCCGCCTCTTGAGTGCCGCTGAAGTCGAACGCGTAGCGATCCCAGTAGTACCAATCGGGATAATGACTTTCGTTTTGAAACGAGCCTTCGCCGACGAAGTTGAAAAGATGCGTGTCGTGGAGATCGCCGTGCAGTCGAATGCCGACGTTGAAGACGTCGAAGCTGTCGTGCGCATGGCTGAAGATGTTCGCAATCGCCCAGTCTTGATAACCGTACGTCACGGCTTCGATGAAGCGGAACGGAATCCGCCGAGTGCGCGTGAGCAACCAGAACGCGCGCGAGCGGATCGTCAACTCTTCCCGCCGCGGATCGATCTCCACGCGTCGGTAGCAAAAGCCCAGCAACAAGACGACCAGTTTCCAAGAGGTCGCGGCGACCATCCGGTCGTGGTCGCGATAGATTCGCGGGCAAATCGAGAGAAACCAAAGCATCGTAAAGTCGGCGGCGCGGGAGTTCGGCTGGCTCATCCAGTTTAGTTCTTCGGTCGTCATCGAGAAATCTTGGGCCGGTGTTGCTCAGACCGCCATAGCGGAAGCTCTTCCACACTAAGAACCGAAAACCAGCAACCGAAAACCGGCTTCTTCGCATGCGGCTCCCGAAGTATCGACAACGCGGCAGTTTGGAGTTCAACATGACTCCAATGATCGACGTCACGTTTTTGTTGATCATCTTCTTCCTTGTTTCCAGCCATCTGGCGCAGCAGGAATTGCAGGTCGATCTCGAACTCCCGGCCGCGGCGAGCGGCGACGACCTGAAAGACGACGACGCACGGCGGATCACCGTGAATCTCCTAGCCGACGGCACGATGCTGATGTCGGGCGATGCGGTCGACGAAGCGGAACTGGGCCGCCGGCTTGCGGCCGAGCGGGCCCGCGACGACAAACTCGAAGTCCGCATCCGCAGCGATCGCACGGTCGACTACGGCCGCGTCAAGCCCATCATGCGTGAATGCCTGCGCAACGACGTCTGGAAAGTCACCTTCGCCGTGCTCCGCAAAACCGGGGCGGGAGGCTGATCGAGTGCGCTCCACCGGCTACGAAACGACGCGGGCCCGCTTCGACGTGCAGATGACGCCGATGATCGACGTCGTGTTTCAATTGCTGATCTTTTTCGTCTGCACGGTGAGCTTCCAGCAACCGGAGCGGTCGTTGCCCGCCACGCCGCGGGCCGCGAAGGCGAGCGGTGCGGGAGCGGCGGCGCAGCCGATTCCCCGCGAGTTGGAAGACCTGAAGCAAGTGGAAGTGCTGCTCCGTCGCCAAGCGGGCCGCACGGAGTGGGTCGTCAATCAAGATGTCTGCCGCACCGTCGACGACCTACGCCTGCGGCTCGGCAATTTGGCGCGAATCGCCGACTACAAACGCATCGTCCCGGTCGTGCTCGATGCGGCCGACGACGTGCCGATGGGCGACGCGATCGACGTTTACGACCTTTGCTTGTCGCTGGGGTTCGAGAAGGTGCAGTTTGTGGCTCCTGAGTGAGAGCCGTTCGGTCGGAGACTCTAGGCGACACCTTGGTCGCATCAAGGAAAACGTGTGATTTGTCCGGGTTTTAGCGGGTTTCGACGTTGTTTTTCGATCGGAGTCGCCATTCTGATCGGCGTCGGCGGGCCGGCCTGCGCCTGTTTTGCCCAAATCAATGAATCGACCGAAATTCGCTATCTTGCCGGGTTGCGGCAGCGGGAGTTGTTCGGCTTGGCTGAGGCTTATTGCCGCCGCGAGTTGAGCGAGGCGTACACCTCCGATCGCCGCCGCGCCGAGCTGACCATCGAATTGAGCCGCACTTCGCTGGAAGCGGCCCTCTACGCCCGCTCGCCCGAGCGCGAGGCGCTCTTCGCGCAGGCCGCGAAAGTGCTCGACGACGAGCTCCGCGCCCGCCCCGCCGGCCAGTGGCGATTGCCCGTCGAGGTGCAGCGCGCGCTCGTCGACCTCGTGTGGGGCGAACGGTTGCGTGAAGAAGCGCAAACCTTGAGCTCCGGCAACGCGGCGATGGAGCAGGCCCGCGAGAAGCTTCGCTCCGCCGTCGCGCTGCTCAAGCAAGCGCGAGCGCCGATCGAAGAGCGGCTGCTCGCGGCCCATCGCAAGCCGGGCGAAGCCACGGCGGCGGGTGCGCCCACGGCGAACGAATGGAGCTCGCTCAAGCGCAACGTCGACTATCAACTGGCTCGCGCCTATCGCAATCAAGGGGAAAGCTATCCGCCGCAGAGCAACGATCGACTCGCGGCGCTCGAGCAAGCCGCGGAAACGCTCGCGCCGCTCACCCGCGCCGATATGTACGACGCCGTGGCCTGGCAAGCGCGGCTCGATGAAGCCCATTGCCGTCGGTTGCTCGGCGACTTGAACGCCGCGGAGCGCGTGCTCGATCTCGTCGATTCGCAAGCGCCGCCGCGCGAGATCGCCGATCGAGCCCGCGCGCTGCGGATTCGCAATCGGGTCGCGGCCGACAAGCTCGACGAAGCGCAGCAGTTCTTCCGCGCCGACGACGCCGAACCGGCCGCCGCGGTCGAACCGGAGGTTCGCTTGGCCGAGCTGGAGTGGCTGGTTTTCGAGGCCCGCAAAGCCGCGGAAGCGGCCGACAAAGCGGCCGCGGCCGACGCGCAAACGAAGGCCGCCGCAATGGCTCGCCTGATCGAAGAGCGGCACTCGCCTTATTGGGCGCGGCGCGCCGAAACTTTGCTCGCCGCCTCCGTCGCCGCCGCGCCGGCGCACGCGCACGACGACGGCGCCCTCGCCCAAGCCGCCGCGAGTTTCTTTCGCCAAGGCAACGTCGAGAAGGCGCTCGAACTGTACGACCAAATGTTCGTCGAGGCCGCGGCGAAGAAGAACGCCGACGCCGCGTTCAGCGCCGCCTTCACGGCCGCGGCCGTCGAGCAGCAGCGCGGCCGCGCGCAAGCCGCGGCCTTGCGCTATGAGAAACTCGCCGCCGCGCTTCCCGAACATCCGCGCGCGGCCGAAGCCCAACTCCTCGCGGCGTACAACCTCGGGCAGTCGCTCACCGCGCTCTCCGACTCGGCCGCGATTCAAGCCGGTCTCGCCCGCTATGCCCAAGCGCTCGAGCAGCATGTGCGCACGTGGCCGAGCGATCGCACTTCGGCGCAGGCCCGCGTCTGGTTGGCCCGCGTGTATTTGCAGCAGCGGCGAACGGGCGACGCCGCGACGGTGCTGCGCGTCGTGCCTCCCGCCGATCCGCTCGCGGCCGAAGCCGTGGGGCTGATCGCCCAAGCCGCGGCCGCCGAACTCGCCGCCGCGGGCCCTACAACCTCAGGC
>JAEUIN010000126.1 GCA_016793115.1 Planctomycetaceae bacterium | reverse complement strand
CAAAGGAACTACGTCGCTTGCGCGTAGCCCCCGCCCTAAGGCCGTCCCCCGGCCGCGACAACTTTGGAAGGATCCCGCCATGAGCCGCCCCGCCTGCTCGGCGTACCGTTGGTTGCGCTTTTCCGTTGTGAATTCATTCGTAGCACTGTGTTGTTACGCACTGTGTTGCTGCGCGCGGGCTTCGGCCAACGCGCCGTCGCAAGCTTCGCCGGCCGTTCCCGCGCCGACGGAGCAACTCGGCCCGGTCGTCGAGCTTTCGCTCCTGGCCGCCGGCGCGCAAGGTTCTCCCGCGCCGCTCCGCGGACAAGACGCGCAATCGCAACTCGTCGTCACGGCCAAATACGCCGGCGGTCAAGAACGCGATCTGACCCGAACCGTGAAATACACGACGGCTCCCGCAGGCATCGTCTCGATCGACGGTACCGGCCTCGTGGTGCCTTTGGCCGACGGCAAGACGACCGTCACCGCCACGGAATCCTCCGGTAAAACGGCGACCGTCGCGATCACCGTCGAGCACTATAAAAATTCGCCCGCGATCAACTTCCCGAACCAGATCACGCCCCTCTTCACGAAGTACGGCTGCAACGGCGGCGGTTGCCACGGCAAGTCGGGCGGGCAAAACGGCTTCAAGCTCTCGCTGCTCGGTTTCGAGCCGTCGGAAGATTTCGAACACTTGGTGAAAGAAGGTCGCGGTCGCCGGCTTTCGCCCGGTGCGCCGGATACGAGCCTGCTGCTGACCAAAGCGATCAATGCCGTGCCGCACGGCGGCGGCGCGCGGATGGAACGCGAGTCACTCGAGTACCGCGTGCTGCGTCGCTGGATTGTTCAGGGCATGCCGTACGGCAGCGAGAAAGATCCGGTCGTCACACGCATCGAAGTCACGCCCGACCGCCGCACGATGGCCGCCGGCGGCGAGCAACAACTCGTCGTCACCGCCTTCTATAACGACGGTACCACGGCCGACGTTACCCGCATGGCGCAGTTCGACAGCAACGCGGCCGACATGGCCGAAGTGAGCCGCACCGGCCTCGTAAAGACCACGGACCTCGCCGGCGACGCGGCGATCATGACCCGCTTCCAAGGGCTCGTCGCCGTCTTCCGCTCGACGGTTCCCCTCGGTCAAAAGGTCGACAAGCTGCCGCCGTCGGTGAACTTCATCGACGACCTCGTTTTCGCGAAGCTCAAGCGGCTCGGCATGCCGCCGTCGGACGTTTGCGACGACGCGACCTTTATCCGTCGGGCTACGCTCGACATCGCCGGCCGATTGCCGACGCCGGAAGAATCCGAACAATTCCTCGCCGATAAAGACCCGTCCAAGCGCGACCGGCTGATTGATCGCCTGGTCGACAGCGGCGACTACGCCGACTACTTCGCCAACAAATGGGCCGCGATCTTGCGCAACCGCCGCAAGAGCCCGACCTACATGCGCGGCACGTACGGCTTCCACGCCTGGATTCGCGAAAGCCTGTACGAGAACAAGCCGTACGATCAATTCGTGCGCGACGTGCTCGGCGCGTCCGGCGAAATGAGCGACAACCCGCCGGTCGCCTGGTATCGAGAAGTCAAAGAAGTCGATCAGCAGGTTGAAGACACGGCCCAACTTTTCCTCGGCTTGCGCATTCAGTGTGCCCGTTGCCACCACCATCCGTTCGAGGCCTGGAGCCAGCGCGACTACTACGGTTTCGCGGCTTTCTTCTCGCAGGTCGGTCGCAAGCCCGGCTCGGCCACGGATGAAGAACGCGTGTTTCACAAGCGCGGCGCCGCGCGGGCGACCAATCCCAAGACCAACGAAGTCTTGAAGCCGACGCCGCTCGGCGCCCCGGCTTTGGATTTGGCCCCGGAGCGTGATCCGCGGCAATCGCTGGCCGACTGGATGGCGACTCCCGATAACAAGTTCTTCGCCCCGGCCTTGGTGAATCGCTACTGGAAGCACTTCTTCGCTCGCGGCATCGTCGATCCCGAAGACGACCTGCGCGTGACGAACCCCGCGACCAATCCGGAACTGCTGGATGCCTTGTCGCAGCACTTCGTGAAGTCGAAGTTCGACTTGAAGGACCTCGTGCGGACGATCTGCAAGAGCCGCACCTATCAACTCAGCGCCGAGCCGAACCAGTTCAACGGTCGCGACAAGCAAAACTTCTCCCGTTACTACCCGAAGCGTTTGAACGCCGAAGTGCTGCTCGACGCGCTCGATTCCGTGGCCGCGAGCAACACCAGCTTCGCCGGCCTTCCGGCCGGTACTCGAGCCGTGCAAATCCCGGACAACGGCGTGAACAGCTACTTCCTCACGGTGTTCGGCAAGCCGGAAGGGGCCAGCGCCTGCGAGTGCGAACGTTCGACCGACGCCAGCCTGGCGCAGAGCCTGCACCTACTCAACTCGCAAGAGATACAAGGGAAGCTCGCCGCGGGCACTTCGCGTCCCGCGCTGCTCGCCAAAGATGCCGCGCCACTCAAAGACCGAATTCGCAAGCTCTACATAACGGCCTTCTCGCGCGAACCTTCGACCGACGAACTCGCCACGGCCGAGGCCTACATCAATCGGGCCGACGAGAAGAACCGCCAGCAAGCGTTTGAAGACGTGCTCTGGGCGCTGCTGAATACGAAAGAGTTTTTGTTTAATCACTAGTTCGCTGTTTGAATCACTTGCACGCGCCGAGCAAGCTCGGCGGCTAAACAGGTGCGAGCAATCGCACTCCCCGCCTCGAATTCCCACCGCCCGACTATCGCCATGATTCGCATTCGTCATCTATCGCTTGTTGCGATCTTCGCTTGCTGCGCGACTGTCGTT
>JAEUIN010000074.1 GCA_016793115.1 Planctomycetaceae bacterium | reverse complement strand
CATCTCGTCGTTGTTTTTACTAAAAAACGGCGGTGATTTCGGCGTCGTCGCGCGCGATCGCGATTCGATGCCTTATCTCTATCAGTCGGGTTCGCATCATCCGGGCATGTACACTCTCGAAACGAGCCGCAGCGGAACCGGGCCGATGGCGGCGCTGGCCACGATGCTGATGCTCGGTCGCGAGGGCTTCCGCACATTGCTGGGGCACGTCGTCGAAATGGCGGAAGTTTTGCGCGAAGGACTCGAAGCGCATCCCGACCTGACGGTGCTCAACGGGGACAACGTCGGACCGGTGACGCTGTTCCGCGTCTACCCGCCGGGCGTCGACACATTCACGATCAAAGAACGCGAGCGCACCGAAGCCGCCTCTCAAGCACAGGTCGAGGTCTTCAACCAACTCAATCGACGCGTCTTTGAACGCGTCAACGCCGAAGCTCTCACCGGCCGCGGAGTCGTCATCTCCATGACCGATTGCTACCGCACCACGGATTTCGGCACGCCGATCGCCGCACTCAAGTCGTACGTGCTGTCGCCGTTCACCGACGAGGAGCGGATGCATTCAATCATCGAGCATGTGCTAAAAGCCCGCGACGAGGTGCTGCGCGAGGATCAATCGGGAATAATCTCGTAACACGCCAATCGGTTTTCGCCGCGCACATACATCAAACCGTGCGAGACGATCGCCGCGGCCCAGGCCGGATACGAGAGCAGCCGGGCCGGACCGAGGCCGGTCGGATCAGCGCCCCCTTCGGGCCTAAGCGGAGTAAACCGAGAAACAAGATCGAACTTTTCGGGATTCACTTTGAGCAACAAAAGCTCCCCGTATTCGGTCAGGCAAATAAAGTGGCCGTCGACGAAAGTCAGCGACGAGCGAGTCAGATTCGGCTCGCTCCATTTGACATGTCCCGTCGCTAGTTCCACGCACCGCAATTCGGCTTCGTTCGTGTGCCGGCCGCTGGAGCCGTAAACGAATCCGTCGACCTCGACGGCCGTGTTCCAATGCGTTCGCATCCGCTTCTCGCGGCGCAGGTCTGCGTCGCTCCAAACGACCTCGCACCCGTCGTCACGAGTCTTCAGTAAAACGCTTCCTGGACCGTAGCACTCCGAGAGAAACACCCGATCGCCCGCAATCACGGGGTTCGAGGCGTTGACACTTTCCAGGATTTCCGCGCGCCAAGGAAAATAAAACTCTTGCTTACCGCGTTGCGGATCGAACGCGATCAACCCGTAGCGGGCCCACACAAAGCCGCGCCGCCGACTGCCGACCGAGACGATTCGCGGCACGGAGTAGCTCGCCAAGTCGTCGCCGAGCGCGTAGCGAACTTGTCCGGAGAGCTTATCGAAGGCGACGACGGCGGTGCCGTTAGGTTTGACGAAATCGAGCGCCCCGGGTGGCGCTTCCGAACTTCCCGGCGGACTACCGCCGACGTGGACAATGAGTAAGTCGCCTTCGACGACCGGGGTGCTGCCGACGCCGAAGAAGTTCTGCACGACGCCGAAAGTTCGTGCCGTGTCGACTTTCCAGCGCAGCGTTCCGTCGACGACCGAAAGACAATGCAGCATCCCTTCCGCGCCGAAAATATAAACTCTATCGGCGTCGACCACCGGAGCGCAGCGCGGGCCGTTGTTGTAGCCGTAGAGGTCCTGGTAGTCGGTCTCGTATTCGAAGCGCCACAGTTCCTCCGTCGTCGCCGCATTGAAACAAGTCAGCCGCGCCCGACTCTTGTGACGGTCGAAGAGAAATAATCGACCTCGGCTGACGGCGGGCATGCCGTATCCGACGCCGAGCGGAATCTGCCACACCAACTTCGGTCCGCCGACGGGCCAGGGTACGATGAGACCTCGTTCGGGCGATTTACCGTCGCCCGTCGGACCGAGAAACGCCTCCCAGTCGACGCCACGTTTGCGGACGCCGAGATCGGCCGGCGGCGTCGTCGCCGGGCTTTGGGCAAAGCCGCACGCTGCCATCGTCACAACCGCGGCGGCGGCAACGACTCGACGAAGCGATTGAAGGAGGCGTTGGGAAGCGAACAATTTCGGCATCTTGCGTGTCCTAGTCCAACTCGGTCGGTGCGCATCTATTCGAGCGATAATTGCGCACCCCTATTGTCTTACTTAAATGTGCGCATCTACCGGCGAAATAGATGCGCAGTTTGCGCAACTAATCGACGATCGAATCGCCAAGGTCAATGGATGAAATCAAACGGCGCGACGACCCGCGGTTCGAACTTTCGCCTTCATCGCTTGGCGGAGTCAACCGCACCCCGCAAAGTACCGCAACGCGCCGTCGAATGCCACGTGAGTTTTTGGCCGGCCGCGGCGGCCTCCGATTCCGTATAATTCGCGGCGTAATTCCTTATACGTAAAGGCCCAGCATGCTCTTAGTCGCTCCGCACATTCGCATTCCCCTGGCGGAGTTCGAGTTTCAATACGTTCGCAGTTCCGGGCCCGGTGGTCAGAACGTGAACAAGGTAAACTCCAAGGCCCAGCTTCGCTGGAACCCGACGACGAGCCCGAGCCTGCTCGAATCGGTGAGGGCTCGCTTCCTGGAACGATACAGATCACGGCTCACGACCGAGGGGGAACTCGTCGTCATGAGCGATCGGTTTCGCGATCAGGCCAAAAATACGGACGATTGCTTAACAAAAGTGCGCGACATGCTGCTGGCGGTCGCCCAACCGCCGAAGAAACGCAAAGCTACGAAACCAAGCCGCGCCGCAAAACAACGCCGCCTGGACAGCAAGAAACGCGACAGCGCGAAGAAGCAAAATCGGCGCTGGAGCGAATAATTCTATTGCGAGCGACGGGAATCGAATTGAGTAGGATCGATGACTACGATTTGAGCGTTTTTCGCGGGCTTAGATGAGTACTTGGGCGTACGGTACAGCCAGACAATCGCGCTTCCGGCCCCGAGCAACCCGCTGGAATAGGCAATAACCTCGGCCGCCAAATTAGGCAGGGTAAATCCGACGTTAGCGATCCCCATGGCCGCAACGATCAAAAGCCCGTGCGCCGCGGCCGTAAAGCCGACGAATAGCATGTAGCCGAGTAATCCGTATCCGATGAGTTTTGTCATCGCAGCAAAGGGTCCCGATTACCGACGTCGCCTTCTACTCCGCCGCGTCGGCCGCGGTTGCGAGATGTTTGAGCGCGGCTTCGATGCCGTCCTTCGCGCCGAAGACGGCCGAGCCTGCGACGAGCACGTTGGCGCCCGCCGACACGACAAGCGGGGCCGTCGCCGAGTCGATGCCCCCGTCGACTTCCAGTTCACAGCCGATATTGTGCTCGTGAATCATCATGCGCACCCGCTCGATCTTCGGCAGCGTCGAGCGAATAAACTCTTGTCCGCCGAATCCGGGGTTCACCGTCATCAACAACACTAAGTCGACGTCGCCAAGAATCTCCTCGAGCGCGCTCGCCGGAGTCGCGGGATTGAGCACGACGCCGGCCTTCACGCCGAGACCTTTGATCTGCTGAACTGTGCGATGCAGGTGGTGCGCGCCTTCGACGTGCACCAGCAAGCTCCTCGATCCGGCGGCGACGAACGCTTCGAGATAGCGCTCCGGCGCGTCGATCATCAAATGCGTCTCAAGCGGCAACTGAGCGACTTTCGCCAGCGACTTGATGACCGGAATTCCGAAGCTGATATTGGGCACGAACATGCCGTCCATAACGTCGATATGCAGGCGATCGACGCCGTACGCGGCCGCAACTTTCTCGACTTCGCCGGTTTGTTCCCCAAGCCGAGCAAAGTCGGCGGCCAACACGCTCGGGGCGATCTTAATCTTGTGTTCGCTCATGTTGTCGGCTTATTGTTCCAATTGGCTGGCGGCCGCACGGTCGACATACCAGCATAGCTCACCGGTCGGCTTGATCATTTGGCTAGGGAGGCGTTTCGGCCGGCCGGCCCCTTGCAACACTTCTCGAAGCACTTTCGCCTTTCCCACGCCCGTCACCATGAACACGACGCAAGATGCGGCGTTAATGACCACGGCCGTCAACGTGTAGCGTTTGGTGTTGAGTTGCGGCACGTCGTTGGCCGCGACCCAGCGCTTGCGAACATTGAGGGCGGAAGTGAAGGGAAACAGCGAAGCTGTGTGGCCGTCGCTGCCCATGCCCAACAAGATGAGATCAAACGCCGGAGGCGGGCCGTCGGGCTCGATGCCGAAGACCTTGGCGAGTTCCCGCTGGTAGTCGTTGGCGGCCGTTTCTCGCTTTTCGCTCTCCCCTTGAATTCGATGCACGTGCTGCTCCGCAATGCCGAGCTTGGCAAACAGCGTCTCCCGCGCGAGGCGATAATTTGAATCCGGATCGTCCGGACCGACGGAGCGCTCGTCGCCGAAGAACCACTCGATTTTGTCCCACGCGATCGCGGAACGGAAGTCTTCGGTGGCCAACAAGTCGTACAGACCGCGCGGAGTCGATCCCCCGCTCAGCGCCACGGTGCAGCGTCCGCGTCGCTCAACGGCCTCACGCACGACGGCGGCAAATTTCTCCGCTGCGCCGCGAAACAATGCGGCCTCGTTGTCGAAGACGGTGAGCGTGCCGTTCATGTTGCAAAACTCCGAGCGATGCGAGCACAGGGCGAACCGGCGAAACGGGAAACCGAGCGGCCGGCAACGGACTCCTCATTAGTTGTTCGACTAGTCGAGCGATTCAGTCAATGCACATCCCGGCCGCCGCATTTCCTGAAGCAGATCAAAAGATTGTTCATCGCCGACGAGCACCGCGCTTGCCGATCCAAGAAACAATCCCGTGCCGACCACGCCGGGCATACCCCTAAGGTTGGCTTCCAGCGCGCGCGCGTCGCCGATGCCGCGGGAACCGTCGATCGCTAAATCGATGATCCAGTTGCCGTTGTCGCTCACGAAAGGGTGATCGTCAACCCGATGAACTTCTCCGCCGATTCCCAGTTTGCCGATTGAATCGAGCACGACGGGCGCGGCGAACGGGACGACTTCAATGGGTAGGCGGCCGCGAGCGCCCAGCTTCGCCACCAATTTCTCGGCACCGACCAAGATCACCAAGTTTCGCGAAGCCGCGGCGACGATTTTCTCGCGAACCAAGGCCCGCCCGTAGCCCTTAATAAGATTCAGCTGTGGGTCGACTTCGTCGGCGCCGTCCACCGTGAGATCGAGCCGCGGGGCATCGGCGAGACCGACGAGAGGCACGCCGACGCGCGCGGCCAATTCAGCCGTGGCCTGCGACGTCGGAACGCCGCGCACCCGCAGACCGGCGCGGACACGTTCGCCGAGAAGTTCGGTAAACTTGTTCGCGGCGCGCCCCGAGCCGAGACCGAGCGTCATCCCGTCGGCGACAAAATCCAAAGCCCGGCGGAAGATCGTATTCGCCATAGCGACCAAGTCGTTCGCCTAGGCGAGCGCCCCTTCGATCCAATGGCGGAGCCGACGGAGCCCAGCGACGACGTCGCTTCCGAGATGCACTCGCAAGATGCGCCGATCACGCTCGGCCAACACGGCGAAATCGCCTTGCGCTTGAGCCGCCTTGAGAATGCCGAACGTGTATTTCTGTCCGGCGATCGGCAGATCGGACGCATCGTCGCTTGTGATCTGCAAAAACACGCCGCTGTTCGGGCCTCCCTTGTGAAGCTGCCCGGTGGAATGCAGGAACCGCGGGCCGTAACCGACCGTCGTGGCGACCAGCTTCTTGTCGCGCACGGCGTTGCGAATGGCTTGCAGGTGCTCGTCGTGCTCGTCGACCATCTCGATATAGGCGTTTACGGCGAAGTAGTCGCCCGGTTGGATTCGAGCGAGGTGAGCCTTCACGATCGCGGCCGCGTCGCTTGCCTTGTCGCCCGCCGATTGCATGAGCGCCGCAGCGTTCACGGAATCCGTGAACAACTTCACGTCGCCGGCGGTCAGAATCGGCTCTTCCGACGGCAAGCTGCCGGATTTTTCATACGCTTCCATCAGCGAACGAGCCGCGATCTTAGCGCTTTCGACGTCGGGCTGATCGAACGGATTGATTTCGAGCACGCTTCCGGCGACGGCCGTCGCGATTTCCCAACGGAAAAACTCTTGGCCGAGATGCATCGTCGTGGGAACGTCGATCGTGACGACCGGCCGGCCGGCCGCCTTAAGCGCGGCGACGGCGGCGTCTTGCTCAGCATTAGGAGCTGATTCGAGGCGTGAATAAACGAAAACGCGATCGTCGCCGTATGAGGCGGGTGCGGCGAGCTTTTCGCCGTCGACCGGTACGATTCCCTTCCCGCGTTTGCCGGTGCTCTCGGCGATAAGTTGCTCAAGCCACGCGCCGAGCGTACCGATTCCCGGCGAGGCGATCACAGTCAGTTTATCGCGGCCGGATTGCGCTAAACTCCCCAGCGCCAACCCCAGCAAGACGCCGGGGTTGTCTTTCACTTTCATATCGGGCCCGCAAGCGCGGACCATAACGCGGGCCGCTTCGAGGAATCCGACGACATCGACGCCGGCGGATGCGGCGGGGATCATGCCGAAGTTGGAGAGGGCCGAGAAGCGTCCGCCGATCTGGGGCAGTCCATAATAAACGGCTCGGAACTTATCGCCTTGGGCGATCTGTTCCATTTTTGTGCCCGGATCGGTGATGGCCACGAAGTGCTTTCCCGCCCCTCCCAAACCGAGCGATTGCGTGGTGCGATCGAAGAAGTGCTGTTTAAACGAGTTCGGCTCGATCGTGCCGCCGGATTTGGAAGCGACGATGAACATCGCTCCGGCGGTCGGTACCAGCGCGTCGAGTTTTTTCACTTGGGCCGGCACGGTCGAGTCAAGTACGAGCAGTTCCGGTGCGCCTTCTTTCCTGCCGAACGTGCGCGCCATCACTTCCGGGCAGAGACTGGAACCGCCCATGCCGAGAACCACGCAGTAGGCGAACGGCTTACCGTCGTTGCCGTGCGCGGCGTCGGCCGCGGCTTTGACGAGCGGCGTGGTGTCGGCGAGTTGCTTGTCGACGATATCGAGCCAAGCCATCCACTTGGCTTCGTCGGCATTACTGAAAAGCGATGCATCGCGATTCCAGAGCTTGGCCACGTTTTCGGCCGAATCCCAAGCGGCCGCGAGCTTTTGCAACTCGGCGTCGTGAGAGCCGAGAGACATGGTTTGACGGGCCAAGGAATATTCGGCCATGAGCGAAGACCTCGCGGGGAAATGAGCGCCGCACTGCAAGAAAAAACCGCAAAAACCGCATCACCGTCACGAAAATGTGCGGTATTGCGAGGCGTGCCGACATCATAGTTTTTTCACTGTACGGGAACAAGCAGCCGGACCCGCCGCGGCTTATAATTGAACGCTTCACAAAGCTTGATCGCAACGTCGTCGCGCAACGACCGCATCGCCGCCCAAGATCGACACCATGTTTCCATCGCTGCTGCTGCTCCACACGCGCGTCGTCCTGACTGAACTTTCGGCCCAGCTGGGCCGCGCGACGACGTTTGACGACATCTCCGACGAAACTCTCGACGGCTATAAGCTCGAGGGCTTCGATTGGATTTGGATGATGGGAGCTTGGCAGACTGGCGCGGCCGGCCGCGAAGTATCGAAGACAAACGCCGACTGGCGACAAGGATATCTTGAGGACCTGCCCGATTTTACCGACGCCGACGTCGCCGGTTCTCCCTTCGCCGTCGTTCGCTATGAAGCGCACTCCGACTTCGGCGGCGATCAATCGCTGGCTCGATTTCGCGAACGACTCCGCACCCGCGGCATCAAGCTGATGCTTGACTACGTGCCCAACCACGTCGCGATCGATCACGCCTGGGCCGGCGAACATCCGGAATACTTGATCGAAGGGGACGAAGCAATTCTTGCCGCCGAGCCGCAGAATTGGACGCGCATCGGCGGTCGGATTTTCGCGCACGGCCGCGATCCGTATTTCCCCGGTTGGCGAGACACGCTGCAACTCAACTACCGGCACGCCGGCTTGCGAGCGGCGATGACGGCCGAGTTGGAAAATATCGCCCGCCGCTGCGACGGCGTTCGTTGCGACATGGCGATGCTGCTGTTGCCGAACGTGTTTCGCCGAACCTGGGGCGATCGCGCGCTGCCGAGCGACGGCGCGCCGGTCGATTCGCCGTATTGGCCGGAAGCGATCGAACGGGCTCGCGGAGCCAATCCGACGTTCATCTTCCTTTCCGAGGTTTACTGGGATCTCGAGTCGGCGCTGCAAGCGCAAGGGTTCGATTACACCTACGACAAGTCGTATTACGATCGACTGCGTGCGGGCAATGCGGAATCAGTCCGCGATCATTTGCATGCCGACATCAACTACCAGAATCATTGCGCGCGCTTCCTGGAAAATCATGACGAACCCCGCGCGATCGCGGTGTTCGAACGGGAGAGATATGAAGCCGCGGCGGTATTAGCGCATACCGTGCCCGGCATGCGGCTCTTTCATCAAGGGCAGGGGGACGGCCGCCGCAAGCGAATGAACTTGCATCTTTCGCGGCAGGCCGAAGAATCGCCGGATCCGACGCTTCGTGATTTCTACAGCCGCTTGCTGCAAACGCTGCGGCGCGACGAATTCCATCGGGGCCGCTGGCGGCTGCTGAACTGCCGTGCGGCTTGGGCGGAAAACCCGACCTGGAACAACTTCATCGCCTTCGAATGGTGCGACATCGACAGTTCACGCTTGTGGGTCGCGGTAAATTACGGAAGCACTCAAGGCCAGTGCTACGTCGAATTCGGCGACAACTGGCTGCGCGACAAGCCGGTGTTGCTCCGCGATCAAATGAGCCGCACCTGGTATCAGCGCGACGGCAACGAACTCGCGACCCGCGGCTTGTATCTCGACATGCCCGCTTGGGGATATCACATCTTCGATGTGACGGCGACTTAGATCGCCGTCGTTCGCGGCCGCCGAAGATTAGGGAAGTTTCGGCGGAGTGAAGTCGGGCGGCGTCCCGGTGAGCGAGTTTAAGAAGGCGAGCAGATACTGCATGTCCGACGTCGGACGGTCCGCTAAGTTCGGCGCATCGAGCGGCAAATCGTAGTTCGAAGCGTCGGCGCCGCCGTTGTAGTAGAACGACAACACGGCATCGAGCGAGATGAACAAGCCGTGGTGCATGTACGGCGCCGTTTCGGCGACGTTGCGGAGCGACGGGGTGCGAAAGCGAAACCGATCGTCTTCGCGACCTGTCGCTTTGACACGCCCGACATCTTCCTCCGACACGCCCATCCGATAGAAGCGGCCGTCGGTCAGATTCGGTCCATTGTGGCACTCGACGCAGCGCGCCTTGCCTGCGAACAGTTCGAGCCCCCGTTTCGCATCGTCCGAGAGGGCGTCGTCTTCTCCCATGAGATACCGATCGTAAGGCGACGGGCCGGTGATGAGAGTTCGCTGATAGGCCGCGAGAGCCTTGGCGACGTCTTTTCGATTCGGCTTCGCACCGAACACGGCTTGAAATTGCGAGACATAGCCGGCGACCGCGTTCAATTCGCGTTCAAGTTCTTCGAGATCTTGATTCATCTCGATCTCCGATTCGATCGGGCCGAGCGCTTGTTCCTCGAGCGACCCGGCCCTCCCTTCCCAGAAGAATGTCGAATAGAAGCCGACGTTGAGGCAAGTTTGCGTGTTGCGCACGAGTGTGACGCCGGTTTCCCCTTTGTTCCACTCGATTCCGTCGGCGAACCAGCGCTCCGGCTTGTGGCACGAGGCGCAGCTCATCGTGTTGTTGCCGGACAACCGCGGATCGAAAAAGAGTTGCTTACCGAGGGCGACTTTCTCGGGGGTCGTCGGATTGTCGACGGGCGCAGGGGCCTCGGCGGGGAGCGGCACAAGTCGCGGATCGAGTTTCCGTCGCTGACTCCCCCGCTCCGCTGCGAACAGCGGAAACGCGATTAGCGCAAGAACGACAAGAAGCTGAAAGCGACGCATGCGGCGTACCGGGGTGAGGCGGGAGGAGGACTTGCATTTTACTCGAAGATGCTGCTTTCGTCAGTCGAACGGCAGCGTTGAGGCGCGCCCGCAACTTGGTCCCGTCGACCTAAAGCTTAGCCGATTCGCCCCGCTTTTCTTCGGCTGCCGAGAGGCGGCCGTAGTAGGGGACTAAGGTCCACAAATCGTCGCGCCGCCCCTCCCGATAGAGTTCCAAAGCCAGCCGGGCCACGGTTTCCGCCTGCGGCTCCCAACTCGTAGCAGGTGCAATTTGAACGTCGCCGGGAAGCTTTCCCTTCAACTTGCCCAGCACCGGGCCGAGGACGATGTCGCCGGCCCGCAGCATGTCCGACCATTCCTCGACGGTCGGGAGCGCACACTCGTGCGTCGCGTCGTCGCGCTGCCAGGCGTTCGAACCGTAGCGATGATACGAGGCCGCAAAAAGCTGCCCGCGAAACGCATCGAGTACGGCCCAGCAGCGCGAGCCGTCGAGCGGAGCCTGCCGGGCCAGCACGTCGAGCGTGTTCACCGCCACGACCTCGGCCTTCAAGGCGTAGGCGAGCGTCTTCGCCGTGGTGACGCCGATGCGCAACCCGGTGAACGAACCGGGGCCGACGGTCACGGCGATGACATTGACGTCTCCCGGTCGGACATCGGCCGACTGTAGGAGCCGCTGAATTGCCGGAACAAGCGATTGGGCGCTGCGTTGCCCGACCGTGAGTGCAATCGAAAAGAGCCGTCCTTCGCCGCCGGACCAAGATCTGGCACCGGCCGGCTGCTCTGCGCCTTCCCACAGCGCCACGCTGCCGGTGGTCCCACTCGTTTCCAACGCTAAAAGACGCATGTTGCGCAATGACTTAGAGTCGCCTTGCGACGAGCGGAGATTACATGGTCGACAGGCCGCGCCGCTTGACCGCCCGACCGCACTAACCTAAACTGCTGCTTGAATTTGTAGCGATTCGCTCCGCGCTGTCGACCGGCGTCGCACGCCGTCTTGGCAAGCCTTGGAGCGAACTCCTTTCCGCAGTGGCCTAATCCAGGGCCGACGTCTAAAGCCTACCTGCCCCGTGGCAGGTAGGGAAGTCGTCGTCTTGAATGCCGAGGATGCGAACGACACGTGAAACGGGCTCTGATTAGCGACATACATAGCAATCTCGAAGGGCTCGAGGCGGTTCTCGCAGATATCCGCAGCCAAGGCATCACCGAGATCTTTTGCTTGGGCGACATCATCGGCTATGGGCCGAACCCTCGCGAATGCATCGACATGGTGATGAAGTTCGACCTCTGCATCTTGGGCAACCATGATCAAGGGGCGCTTTTCGACCCCGAAGGCTTCAACTCCGGTGCGGAGCGGGCCATTTTCTGGACTCGCGACCAGCTTGAACAGCCGATCGGCAATCCGGAAGAGAACGCGGCTCGCTGGGAGTTTCTGGGCGAAAGACCGCGGTTGCACCGCGACAACGGCCTGCTGTTCGTGCACGGCTCACCGCGCAATCCGCTCAACGAATACGTCTTTCCGGAAGATGTGCACCATCCAAAGAAAATGGAGAAGCTGTTTTCGCTCGTCGAGCGCTACTGCTTCCAAGGCCACACGCATGTGCCGGGCGTCTTCACGCAAGACGGCCGTTTCATTCGTCCCGAAGAAATGGGGCATCAGTTCAAGCTGGGCGATATGAAGTTGATGGTCAACGTCGGCTCCGTCGGCCAGCCGCGCGACGGCGATCCACGGTCCTGCTACGTCATTTTAGAAGACGACCGCATCGTCTATCGTCGGGTCGAATATCCGATCGACAAGACGGTGGAAAAAATCTACGCGATTCCCGAGCTCGACAACTTTCTCGGCGACCGGCTCCGCAAGGGAATGTGACCGCCGACGAATAGCTCATTGCGATTACCGCTCATTGACGCGCCTCGCACCTTAATTCAGCGAATCGGCGCAGGAGTATTGGGTTCAAATGGACAAGCGTTTTTTTACGTTCATCATTCTTGCGATGGCTATTTTGATGGGCCATCAACTTTTGATGAACAAGTTTTTTCCGCCTCCGCCGAAGCCGGTCGCACAGAAGCCGGCCGATGCGAAAAAGCCCGACGACCCGCAGAAGCCGGCCGCGACGAACGACGCGGCGAAGAAAGACGCGGAAAAACCCGCCGCCGAACCGAACAAGCCCGCCGCGGTTCCCGCAAATCCTGCGGAAGAAATCGCTCCGGCCTGGACCACGCTCGGCTCCCTCGACGACGACGGTCCGTTCCGTTTGCTGGTCACGTTCACCAACAAAGGTGCCGCGGTCGAACGCGTCGAGTTGAGCAACCATCGCTACCACGAAGTCGACAACATTCACCCGGTAGCCGCTTATCTCGGTCATTTCGCGGCGGAACCAGTGATTGAGGGGGAGGGCGAAAAGGCCAAGCCAATCGGCTGCAAGGTGAACGTCGTCGGCCCCGGCACGCCGGCGGCGCTCGCCGGAATCGAAAAAGGGGACGTCGTCCTCGCCGTCGCCGGTCAGCCGACTCCGACCCCCGCGCAACTTGACCGAGTTCTCGCGGTCGTCGATCCGCTTTCCAGCGTCAAAGTGAAAGTCCGCCGCGCGGGCGGCGAGCGTGAATTCGACGCCGCCCTACGCCGCGCTCCGCTGCAACTTATCAAGCCGGAATTCAGCGATCCGGCGACGCCAGCGAAGCCCGACCCGTTCTCGTTTTTGCTGACCGTGCAGGAAGCGGCCGGCCGCTTGCTCGGCGTGGAAGAGCGCGAGCTGAAGGATGTCGCGCTGCTCGAAGGAAATTGGGAACTGCTGCCGACGGACGCCGCCCAACCGAATACGGCGGCGTTTCGCCGCACGGTGCCGGAGTTGAACGTCGAAATCACCAAGCGTTATTCGCTCAACGCGCGCGACCCGAACGCTCGGCAAGACCAAGCGTCGGACTACACGCTGAACCTCCGCGTCGAAATGAAGAACCTTTCCGAAAAGGCTTCAAATCTCGCTTACCGATTAAGCGGTCCGACCGGCTTGCCGGTCGAAGGAGCCTGGTACGCTCGCGATTCGAAAATCGGCCTGGTTTCCGGCTGCGGCATGCGCGACGTGATCTACGGCCAATTCAACGGCCGCTACGTCGACAACGGCATGACGACCTGCGCGGAAATCGTCGACGCAGGCCTCGACGACAAAGCACCCACGCATCTCACCGCGATGCCGATTTCCTACGTCGGCGTCGACGGGATGTATTTCACGGCGGTCATCGTGCCGCAAAAAGCCGATCCGGCCGAACACCGCTTCTCGCGCATCGTCCCGGAACAGGTGGGCACGACTCCCAAGGAGTCTTATCGCAAGCGCGAGACCGACGTCAGCTTCCGCATGACGCGGGCGCCCTTGGAAATCGCGGCCGGGCAATCGCTTACGGACGATTTCAAGATCTACCTCGGTCCTAAGGTTCCGGCGATGCTCGCCGAATACGGCCTCGCCGGGCAAATCGACTACGGCTGGTACGACTGGATCGCCGAGCCGATGCTGTTCTTGTTACACACCTTCTACGGCTGGGTCGGCAACTACGGCATCGCGATCATGATGCTCACCGTATGCGTTCGTTCGCTGATGTTTCCGCTTAGCCGCAAGCAAGCCTTGAACGCGGTGAAGATGCAGCAATTGCAGCCGGAAATCAAAAAGCTCGCCGAACGCTACAAAGGAAAACGCGAAGAGCAAGCCAGAGCCCAACAAGAACTGTTCAAGAAGCACAACTACAACCCGTTCGCCGGCTGCTTGCCGGTGTTCGTGCAGATTCCGATCTTCGTCGGGCTCTACAACTCGTTGAAAGTCGACGTCGAACTTCGCCAGGCTCCGCTGATCAGCGAGAACATTCGCTGGGCCTCGAACCTCTCGGCTCCGGATATGTTTTGGTTCTGGCAGCCGTACCTGCACAAGCTGCCGCTCGTCGGCGAGATGTTTTTCGGCGACAACGGCTGGCTCGGGCCCTTCTTGAATTTGCTCCCCTGCGTGACGATCGCTCTGTTCTTGATTCAGAACAAGATGTTCATGCCGCCGCCGACCGACGAGCAGACGGCGATGCAGCAAAAGATGATCAAGTACATGATGGTCTTCATGGGCGTCATGTTCTTCAAAGTTCCCGCCGGGTTGTGCGTGTATTTCATCACGTCGAGCGTGTGGAGCATTTGCGAGCGGAAGCTGCTGCCGAAGATCGAACATATCAAAGAGCCGGCTTCGGAAGCGGTGATCGACGTCACCCCGGCCAAGCCTGGCGAAGGGGCGAAGAAGCGCAACAAGCGCTGAGTTCTCGTGAAGCCCACTACGGAGCTCGACACGATCGCCGCCGTCGCCTCCGCGCCCGGCGGGGCGGCCCGAGGCATCATCCGCATCAGCGGCCCCCGGGCCCTGGAGTGTCTCGCCTCGCTCGGAGGCTCTACAGAAACGTCGCTTCCGACCGGTCTACGAGGGGCCTCCGCGAGCGCCGGAAGCCTTGTTTTGCCGGAGTTTTGCGCTCCGGTACCCTGCGACTTTTTCGTGTGGCCCTGTCCTCGCAGCTACACCCGTGAGCCGACCGTCGAACTGCACCTCCCCGGCTCCCCACCCATCCTAGAGGCCGCACTCACCGCCGCTTGCCGCAACGGCGCTCGGCCGGCCAAACCCGGCGAGTTCACGCTTCGGGCGTTCCTCGCCGGCCGCATCGACCTAACGCAGGCCGAAGCGGTGCTCGGGGCGATCGATGCCCGCGATGAGCGCGAGCTGCAAACGGCGCTCAAGCAAATGGCCGGCGGCTTGGCCGGCCCGCTCACGAAGCTGCGCGGCGACTTGCTCGATTTGTTGGCGCATCTCGAGGCCGGGCTCGACTTCGTCGAGGAAGACATTGAATTCATCTCTCGTGACGAGCTGCTCGCCGTGATCGGCGCCGCGCGCGACGCGCTCCTCGACCTGCAGCGGCGGATGACCGACCGCACCGACGCCGCCGTCCGGCCCACGGTCGTGCTCGTCGGCGCGCCCAACGTCGGCAAGAGTTCGCTCTTCAACGCTCTCGCGGGCGGGGCGCACGCGCTCGTCTCGCCGCAAGCCGGTACGACGCGCGACTACCTCGCCGCCGCGATCGATTGCGACGGCGTCGCCGTCGAACTGGTCGACACGGCGGGACTCGCCCCGACGGCGCTCGATGCGATCGACGCCGCGGCGCAGCGCGGTTCGCGAGAGCAAGCCGGCGCGGCGGCGCTCACGCTCGCTTGCTTCGATCGTTCGCGTGCTCCGACCTCGGACGAGGCCGCACAACTTCGCGGCGACGAGGCGACGCGGATCGTCGTCTGGACGAAGGCCGATCTGCCGCCGGCCGCATCGACGCCGGCGCTCGTCGCGGCCGGCCATGCGGTCGTGGCGCTCGACGACGAGGCGTCGCTCCGTCGGCTGCGTACGATGATCGCCGAGCGGTCGGCGTCGCTCGCCGGCGGCTCCGCCGACGTCGTCGCGACGACGGCCGTGCGGTGCCGCGCCAGTCTCGCCGAAGCGGCTCGCCAACTCGACGACGCCGAGCGCACGGCGCGGGAGCGGCGCGGCGAAGAACTCGTCGCCGCAGCGCTGCGTGCCGCCCTCGACGAACTGGGGGAGATCGTCGGCGCGATCTACACCGACGACATCCTCGATCGTATCTTCAGCCGCTTCTGCATCGGCAAGTAATCGGGCCGCGAACCGAAGATCGCGCGGCGCGTCATGTATGTCTGTCGGGAGCGCCCTCGGCGGCGTCGCGAATGCGCCGCCGCCGCCGAGCAAAGCGACCGGAACGTCGCGAACGGCGTTCCTTATACGTCGCTCGGCCCCGCCTCGGCCCGCCCGCCCCTGGCATCGGCCCGTGGGCTAGACTATCGTCGGAGAGACTTCGCACCGCACTTTTTGCCCGCCGCTATATCGCATCGCTCGGGAGCCTCGCATGCCGGCCGTTTGCCGATCGTCTCTGTCCCGCAACGCCCTCTGGTTGCTTGCGCCGTTCCTCGTCATCTTCGCCGCTTGCGCTCCGGCGGACTCGCTCGCCGCCGAACCGCAAACCGCGCCGGTCGCCGGCTTGCGGAAGAACACTCCCTCCTATCACGCGCTCGTCGGCGGCAAGATCGTCGTCGCGCCCGGCAAGGTGATCGAGAAAGGCACCGTGGTCTTTCGCGACGGCGTCATCACGGCCGTGGGGCCCGACGTCGAACCGCCGTCCGCGGCCGTGCGCTGGGACATGACCGGCAAGACGATCTACGCCGGCTTCATCGACGCCTTCGCCGAGCAACCGCTGACGACCGAACGCCCGACCGACGCCGGTTGGAATTCCTCCGTACGACCGGAACGCCGGCTCGACGACTCCTACTCCCCCGCCCCCGACGCGATCAAGAAGCTCCGCTCTCAGGGAGTCGCGCTCCGCGTCGTCGCCCCGAAGGAAGGCATCGTCAAAGGAACCGGCCTGGTCGCGACGACCGCGGAAGGACAAGTGAGCGCGGCGATCATCCGTCCGCAAAGCTCGCTCCACTGGCAACTCACTCCCGACTCCAATAGCGACGAGCGCTATCCCAACTCGCCGATGGGCGCGATCGCCCTACTCAGGCAAACCTTGCTCGATGCGCAATGGTACGCCCGCGCTTGGACGGCGCACCGCGACGGTCAAAACGTACCGCGCCCGGAAACGAACGAAAGTCTCGCCGCGCTCAACGACTTGCTCGCGCGCGAGTTGCCGATCGTCGTCCATGCGGGAGATTGGTTGTACTTTCTCCGCGCCGATGCGCTCGGCCGCGAATTCGATCTACCGATCGTCGTGCTCGGCTCCGGCGACGAATACCAACGCCTCGACGCCGTGCGCAACTCCGGCCGCTCCGTCGTCGTGCCGCTCAACTTTCCGCAACCGCCGAACGTCGCCAATGCCGAAGCGGCCCTCACCGTGCCGCTCGAACACTTGATGCATTGGGACATCGCGCCGGAAAACCCCGGCCGGCTCGCCGCCGCAGGCGTGCGGATCGCGTTGACCACGCACGGGCTTAAGGACCAAGCCGGGTTCCTGGCGGCGATCCGCAAAGCGGTCGAACGCGGACTCACCGCCGACCAAGCGCTCGCCGCCCTCACGACGTCGCCGGCCGCGATTTTCGAACTCGCGAAAAACTACGGCACCGTCGAAACCGGGAAAGCGGCTTCGCTCGTCGTGGCCGACGGGGATTTGTTCACCGATGCGAAGGCCAAAGTGATCGACCTCTGGGTCGAAGGGCGCCGCCATGCGATCCAAGCGGAGCCGTTCGCCGATCTCCGCGGTCGTTGGGATTTTCAGTTGCCGAAAGCGGGCGGCGGTAAGGAGAGCTTTTCGCTCACTCTGGAAGGAGAACCGGAGAAACTGACCGGCAAATTGAAGCGGGGCGAGAAGGAAGCGACGCTCAAAAGCATCGCGCTCGACGGCGCTCAATGGAGCGCCGCGTTCAAAGGCGATGTGATCGATTGGAAAGGCGAAGTGCAACTGAGCGCCGCCGTGCTCACCGATCGCGATGTCGAAGCGGCGGGCCCGCAACCGGAGACGCCGGCCACGGTGCTCGACGGATTCATCCTGCTGGCCGACGGCACGCGTTACGCCTGGAACGCCAAGCACACGAAGCTGGAGCCGAAGAAAAAGCCGACGCACGTCACGCCCGACGACGACGATAAGAAGAAGCGTGCCTTGCAAGCGGTGAACTATCCGTTCGGCGACTTCGGCCGCGCGACGCAGCCGGCGCAGCCGAAAGTCGTCGCCTTCCGCAACGGCGTGATTTGGACCAGCGGCCCGGCCGGCAGACTGGAGAGCGCGACGGTCGTCGTGCAAAACGGCATCATCACGGCCGTGGGGAAAAACGTCGCCGTGCCGGCCGGGGCGACGATCATCGACCTCGAGGGACGCCATCTTTCGCCGGGCATCATCGACTGCCATTCGCACATCGCCACCGACGGGGGCGTCAACGAGTCGACGCAATCGATCACCTCGGAAGTGCGGATCGGCGACTTCATCGACCCGACCGACGTGAACATCTATCGCCAACTGGCCGGCGGCGTCACGGCCTCAAACATTCTGCACGGCTCGGCCAACGTGATCGGCGGGCAGAACCAAGTCGTGAAGTTTCGCTGGGGGGCGCTGCCGGAAGAGATGAAGTTCGCGGCCGCTCCGGCGGGCATCAAGTTCGCGCTCGGCGAAAACGTGAAGCGGAGCAACTGGGGCGCGTCGAGCCGCTACCCGCAAACGCGGATGGGCGTCGAGCAATTGCTGCGCGACGCGTTCCGCGCGGCGGCCGACTATCGCCGTCGCTGGAAAGACTATCGCAGCTTCAAGCGCGGCCTGCCGCCGCGCGTCGACCTGGAACTGGAAGCGATCGCCGAAATTCTCGAAGGGAAGCGGCTGATCCATTGCCACAGTTATCGGCAAGATGAAATCCTCGCCTTCCTGCGGGTGTGCGAAGAGTTCCATGTGCGCGTCGCCACACTGCAACACATTTTGGAAGGGTATAAGGTGGCCGATGTGATGGCGAAGCACGGCGTCGGCGGCTCAAGCTTTTCCGACTGGTGGGCCTACAAGTTCGAAGTGTACGACGCGATTCCTTACAACGGCGCGTTGATGCACGACGCCGGCGTGGTCGTGTCGTTCAATTCCGACGACGCGGAGCTCGCGCGCCGCTTGAACTTGGAAGCGGCCAAGGCCGTGAAGTACGGCGGGGTCGCTCCGGAAGAGGCGTTGAAGTTCGTCACGTTGAATCCGGCGAAACAATTAGGCGTCGACAAGTTCGTCGGCTCGATCGAGGTGGGAAAGCAAGCCGATTTGGTCGTGTGGAGCGGATCGCCGCTGTCGGCGCTCGCGCACTGCGAGCAAACGTGGATCGACGGACGGAAGTATTTCGATCGCGAAGAAGACCTGTCGCGGCGGGCCGAAATGCAGAAAGTTCGCACGGCGCTCATTCAACGCATTCTTTCGTCCGGCGAAACGCCCGCGAGCGATGCGGACGACAAGAAGAAATCGATGTGGGCCCGGGACGACATCTTCTGCGGGTGCCGCTCCCCGCACGTGCGGTATGGACAGGGACAGAACTAAGCGGGGTGACACTGGTGGCTTGTCCACCAGTGCTCTCCGGCGACTCGCTGCACTGGTGGACAAGCCACCAGTGCCACCCAACCAACATAAATTTTATGAAACACATACTCCTCGGATTGACCTGCCTTTCGTTCGTCGGCCTGGTTCGCGCCAACGACGAAATTCCCGGCGCTCCGCAGACGAAGCCGATTGCGCTTACGGGCGGCACGGTGCATCCGGTGAGCGGCGGCGCGATCGACGGCGGCACGGTCGTGTTCGACAAAGGGAAGATTACGGCGATCGGTAAAGACGTGAAGATTCCCGACGACGCGATGAAGATCGACGTGAAAGGGAAGCACGTCTATCCGGGGCTGTTCGACGCCGATACCGATCTCGGCCTCGTTGAAATCGCCGCCGTGCGAGCGACCGTGGACGACGCCGAAACCGGCGAGATTAATCCGAGCGCGCGAGCCCACACGGCCGTGAATCCGGACAGCGAAGTGATTCCGGTCACCCGTTCCAACGGCGTACTCACCGCCGTGACCGCACCCAACGGCGGCCTCATCTCCGGCCTGTCGAGCGTGATCGCGCTCGACGGTTGGACCTGGGAAGAGATGCTCGTGCGGCGCGACTGCGGGCTGATCGTCGAATGGCCCGCGCTGATTCCGACCTATACCTGGCGACTCGACGACACCAAGCCTGCCGCCGAGCGGACGCGAGCCAAAGTCGTCGAACAGATGACGGCCGTGTTCGCCGACGCGCGAGCTTATCAGCGATTGAAGAAGGCCCGCGCCGAGCAAGGGGCCGCGCCGCCGGACTACGACGCCCGCTGGGAAGCGATGCTTCCGGTGCTCGAAGGGAAGACGCCGATGTTCGTGCGGGCCGACGATATGCGGCAGATTCAATCGGCCGTGGCGTTTGCCCGCAAAGAAGGGGTGAAGCTGGTGATCGTCGGCGGCTACCACGCGCCGGAGTGCGCCGAACTGCTGCGGACGGAAAACGTGCCGGTCGTCGTCAAAGGGGTGAATCGATTGCCGCGGCACCGCAACGATCCGTATGACACGCCGTTCACCGTGCCGGCGCGGTTGTACAAGGCGGGAGTGAAATTCTGCATCAGCGCGTCGGACCGGATGGCGAACGTGCGCAACTTGCCGTATCACGCGGCGACCGCGGCGAGCTACGGATTGCCGGAAGACGAAGCCTTGAAAGCGATCACGCTCTATCCGGCGCAGATTTTAGGAGTCGAGAAGGAACTCGGCTCGCTGGAAGTCGGCAAGGCGGCGACGTTGATCGTGACGACCGGCAATCCGCTGGAGATCGACACGCACGTGACCGCGGCGTACATCGAGGGTCGCACGGTCGACTTGAACGATCGTCAAAAGCGGCTGTGGCACAAGTACCAAGAGAAGTACAAGCAGCTTGATGCGACGAAGGGGGCGGATTGAGAGCACTATAGAGGGTGGCACTGGTGGCTTGCCCACCAGTGCTCCAGCAAGTCGCATCGCACTGGTGGACGAGCCACCAGTGCCACCCAATGTCCGGACGGCGGGGATAAACCCCGCCGCTCGCTATTTGCCGGGATACAGCAGTTTGACCGGGAGACGCATGATCTGCGTATCGGCGAGGTTCTTGCTCGTGCGCAAGTCGGAGGCGCAATAGCCGAGCAGCACGTCGTCGCCGACGAACTCGACGGCGATGTAGCAATAAAAGCCTTCGGGGTCGGCTTCGAGCATCGTCACGTTCTTCCAGGTCGCCCCTTCGTCGCTTGAGATCGCGGCTTTGAGCGGCGTGCGTTTGCTGGCCTTCGGGGCGGGCGGAGGCATCCCGGTCCGATCGTTCCAGACGCACAATAAATCGCCCGTCGACGGAATCCGCTCGATCGACGCCGGGGACTGCGGCGAGATCAGGGCCGACGGGCGCGGCACGTCGAACGTTTCGCCGCCGTCGGCGGAATGACAGAGATACTGCGAACCGGAGCCGGTGCGCGAGAACATCAGCACGCGGCCGTCGTTGAGTTCGACGACGCCCGGTTCCTGCAGCGTGACGCGCGTGCCGTCGGGCTGCGTGCCGTCCTGCGAACCTTTGCCGCGCCGCCAAGTGCGGCCGGCGTCGTCGCTGAGGTAGCACATGACGACGCCGCGGCTTTCGAACTTGCCGCCGACCGGATTGTCGTGCCAGGCGACGGGCACCAAGAGCCGGCCGCTCTTGAGTTGCACGACGCGATCGTTGTTCACGACGTAGTAGCCGTTTTCCGATTCGGGAATGATCTGGACCGGGTCGCTCCACGTGGCCGCTTCGTCGGACGAGAAGCGGATATAGGGACGGCAATCGTAGAGCGAATTCTTGCGCGCGTAGACGAGTGCGATGCGGCCGTCGGCCAAGCGATTGAGCGAAACCGACATGGTGTTCATTTTGCCTTCGTTGGGGAGCACGACGACATCGTCTTTAGTCCACGACTTGCCGCCGTCGCTCGACGTGCGGCCGGCCAAGTGCGACTCGGCGAAGTCGCCGCCGCCGCCGGTGAACTTGCTGTAGACGAAGAGAATGCGGCCGTCTTTCAACACGACGAAGTCCCCCTCGGAGCGGCGCGGGGCGTCGGGCGTCGCCATCAGGAGCGGAATTTTTTGGATGTCGGCGGCGGTTGCCGTATCGCCCCGCGAGCAGCAGACGGCGACGAGCGCGATGATGGCGAGCGAGGTGCGAAGCATGGGAGACGTTTCCTCGGGAGGAAAAAAGAGGGCGGAGCCGCGCGGCCCCGCCCTCATGGTTCGAACGTGCGGATCGGCAAAGCGGCACTGCCGGCTTGCCCACCAGTGTAGCGAGCACGGGTGGACAAGCCACCCGTGGCACCGATGCCCCTGCCGGATGCACAGACGGCGGGGATCAACCCCGCCGCTCGTTTGCTGACTAGCGATTCAACGCGTTACGAATGCGTTGCAGCGGGCCGACGCGGCGTTGCGTCGTGGTGTAGCGGACGCCGGATTGCGCCGTCGCTGCGGCTTCCGGTTGGGCTTCGGCCGCGGCCGTCGCGGTCTCGGTCTTGGGCGCGGCGGCCTTCGCAGCTTCCGGCTTCGCGGCAGGCTTGGTCGTCGGCTTGGCTTGCGAGGTCGCGGCGGCGGCCGGCTTGCCGAGGTCGCGAATCTTGATGTTGCGGAAGCTGACCAAGTTGTTGTGGTCTTGGAGGCAGATGTGGCCGCTCGTGGCCTTGCCGAAGTTCGGGAACGCCTTGAACTTGCTCTTCTCGTAGCGGGCGTTCCAATCGGCGCTCCCCTTCACGTAGTCGAAGTACTTCACTCCGTTCATGAAGTGTTCGCACTTTTCCGGCGTGATCACGATGCGGAGCGTGTTCCACTCGCCGGCTGGCTTCGTCGAGTCTTTGTCGGACGAATAGAACTGATAGAGCCAGCCGGCCTTTTGCGGATCGTGCCCGGCCTTGTTGTCTTGGATTTGGATTTCCGGACCGGTTTGCCACGGGCGCTTCTCGGTTTCCTTCACGTGGTACATGAGGCCCGAGTTGCCCCCTTCGGAAATCTTGTAGTCGAGCGTGAGTTCGAAGGCGCCGAACTCGTCTTTAGTGATGATATCGCCGGCGTCTTTCTCGACGCGCGAGAGTTCGCCGTTTTCCACCTTCCAGCCGGGGCCGACCGTGTCTTTCTGGTAGTTGCGCCAGCCGGCGGTCGACTTGCCGTCGAACAGCAGCTTCCAACCCGCGGCCTTTTCTTCGGGCGTGAGCGTGTTCGCGGCCGGATCAGCGGCGAAGGCGGGCGAAACGCAACAGGCCGCGGCGACGGCCCAAACAAGCGAACGGAACGAGCGACGCATAACCGAAAGACTCCTGAAAGATGAGCGGCGGTGTGCTGAACGAAGCCGCTTGGCGGGACTTAAGCCGGTGATTCTCCGCAAATCGACGAAAGCCTGCAAGGAGCGCGAAGCGTAAGCTAAGCTTGATCCAAAACTTGCGGCAATCCGGCGCGGGGGAGCGTCCGGCCGGCTTGTCGCAACTTGCCCAGCCTATCGCGGCAGCTTACCCTGTAACCCGCTTTCGAGTTCCCCTGCTCTCGTCTTTCGATCAGCGACACGACATGATTCGCTCCGCCCTCCTCGCCATCGCCGTTTTCTCGTTCGCCGCGTCGTCGCAAGCCGCCGCCCCGGCGAAGTTTCCTACGTATACGACGCTCGCCGAAGCCGGCGACGACTACTTCTTCCAAGGCGAGTTCTCGGGCAACACCGTGACCTACGGCTCGACGGGCCTGCAAGTCGTCGCCCAAGGGGACGGACAGTTTCAAGGCATTCTCTACGCGGGCGGACTGCCGGGCGAAGGGGGCCACTGGTCGCGGCATGCGACCTTCGCCGGCAAGCGCGATGCGTCGACGCTTAAGCTCGTCGGGGACGGCGTGACGCTCGATGTGCAGCTCGGCTTGGCCGTGTTGCGCGATCCGGCGGGTCGGCAACTCGGCGTGTTGCGACGAGCGATGCGCACCAGCCCGACGATGGGTTTGCAGCCGCCGCCCGGAGCGATCGTGCTGTTCGACGGCACCTCGACCGCGGAGTTCGACGAGAAGGCGCAGATTTCTCCGTCGGGCAACTTGATGCACGGCACGATGACGAAGCGCCCGGTCGGCGATTTCCGATTGCACCTGGAATTCCGCCTCCCCTACATGCCGACGGCGACCGGACAGGCCCGCGGCAACAGCGGCGTTTACATTCAGCGGCGCTACGAAGTGCAGGTGCTCGATTCGTTCGGGCTGGAAGGCGTGCACAACGAATGCGGCGGGTTGTACAAGACTAAAGCTCCCGACATCAACATGTGCCTGCCGCCGCTGGTTTGGCAGACGTACGACATCGACTTCCGCGCGGCTCGCTTCAACGCGACCGGGCAGAAGACCGCCGATGCCGTGATCACCGTCGTGCACAACGGCGTGACGGTGCAGAACAACGTGGCGATTCCCAATAAGACCGGCGGCGGGCAGCCGGAGGGGCCGGAGCCGCTGCCGATTCTCTTGCAAGACCACAACAATCCGGTCGAGTATCGCAACGTGTGGTTGGCGCCCCGTTCGTAGGCGAACGTTAACGCTTTCGAGCGATCACGCGGACCGAGTCGTACTTCTCGGCCGGAGAGGCGTTCCACGTTTGCCGGAGCAAGCTCATGGCCCGCCAGGCGCTATTGCGCGGGCGGAGCGGCGTCGATTTGATTTGGGATGCACCGGCGGCGAGTTGCTTTAAGCGGCGATGAATCTCTTGTTCGTCGCTGAGCCAATCGTGCTGGAATTGCCGCGCGTAGCCGGTGTATTCGACGGCCGCGATTTCAAGCCCGGCTTGTGTGCACACGGCCTGCAGGCTCGCGGGGGTAAAGAAGTTGAGATGCCGCGGCGCATCGAGCCAGCGCCAGGCGATGCCCGCTTCGCGGAGCCCGCGACAGGCGTTGTTCGGGGTTTCGACGAAAAACGTACCGCCCGGGCGGAGGGCGTCGGCGATGCGAGCCACGGCCGCGACGGGATCCATCGTGTGTTCGAGCACGTGCATCATCGTAACGACGTCGAACGTACGATCGCTCAGCGCCGCAGGCCAGTTTTCGGCCGAGCCTTCGACGACATGCAAGCCGGCGGCGTTCGCAGTGCGACAAGCGTCGCCGTCGGGTTCGATGCCGACGACTTGGAAACCGGCCGCGGCCATCGTGCGGAGCGTGCCGCCGTTGCCGCAGCCGACGTCGCACAGCGAGGCCGGAGCGCGAACGCCGTGGCGTGCGAGGCTCCAGGGAGCGAGTTCGGCTTCCACCCCGAGATCGGCATACCACGCGAGCTTCACGCGCAAACGATCGGCGAGCGAGCGCACGGCCGCAACCGCTTGCGGAGCATGGTGCGTGTAGTAATCGTCGACGGCGTAGGCTGCGGCGAGTTCCTCCGGCGAAGGGCGCGGAGCGACTGCGCCGAACGAGCAGGAGTCGCACCACAGCAAGTGCCACGGTCGCACCGAGCGCGGCTTGCGCCAGTCGCCGGGCAAAGTGAGCCAAGCGGTCAGCGGGCGACGGCAGAGGAAACAATCGGCGGCGGGCATTTCGACGCCGAGCGCGTCGGCGGCGGCTTCCAGTTGCGACATCGGTGAGCTTTGCGGTGCGGAGACGAAGAAAATCTCGGTCGCTCAACCATAGCTCGCCGCGGACTCTTCGTCGCACGCTCGCGGTCTTAGCGATTGTGACGGTCGCAACGGGCGGCAAGCCGCCTAGCCGCGGCGGCGGCCGGCGACGACGACGTAGCCCTTGAGCTCGCGAGCTTCGACGTCGGCAAAGCGCGTCGGCAGGTTTGCGAGATACCAATCGGGGAATTTGGTGACCATCCAAAGCCGGCCGCCGGGGCGGAGGGCGTCGTAGGCCGACGCGGCAAATAGTTCGGCGATACGAAAGTTGGCATAGTAGGGAGGATTGCCGAGCGCGACGTCGAACGTGCCGGGACGTTCGACGCGACCGTCGGCGGCGAGCCGTGCCGCGACGCGATCGGCGACGCCGTTCCGCGCGGAGTTGCCGCGCGTGCATTCCACCGCGCGGGCATTGGAATCGAAGGCTTCAACCGTGATTGCCGGCAATCGCACCGCCGCGGCCACGGCCACCGCCCCCCAACCGCAACCGATATCGAGCACGCGGTCGCCGTCGCGAAGCTCCATCGCATCGATCAAGCGACGAGCGCCGGGATCGATGCGGCGATGCGAAAACACGCCGGGCCGGCTTTCGACGGCCAGCAGGCGTTCCCGGTCGCGAAAGGCGAACTCGCAGCGGAAATCGCGCCGCCGTTTCAACGGTGCGGTATGACGAACGGCATAGACCGCGCCTTCGTCGAACCCCAAGCGGCGCACCTTGCCGCCAAGCGCGGCGACCTGCTCCCCGAGCCAGACGTCGCGTGGATTGTCCGTCGCGGCGAGCAGCAGCCCGTCGGGGCGCAGGGCTTCATAGGCTTGTTGCAATTGGTCGCGGGCGAGTTCGCCGTCGCCTTGCGAAGTGAGCGGCAGCGCGGCGACGTCGATCTGCTCCGCCGGAAAGTCGGGCTCACACACGAGGCGGACGCGGCCGCCGTTGTCTGCGATTGCGGTTTCCGCAAGGCGGAGGTGATACAGATCCAGAAACGAGCAGCGCACGTTCGCAGCCGGATAGCGGTCGGCTGCAAATCGCGCGAGCTGCGCGCGGCCTTGCGTCGTGCAGAGCACGTTCGCCGCAGGTTCGGCCTCCGTCGCGGTTTGTCGCCAGACCTCGATGAGCAGACGCTCCGAGGTCTTCGGGGCCGGCCCGCCTTCGGCTTCCGCTGATTGCCCAGTCGGCGCGTCGGAAGTTGCGGGGCGATGTTGCGACTTGGGTTTCACGATAATGGCAAGTATATCGGATGCCGGCAGACTTGTGCCGGCACGATAATGATCGGCCGGCCCGCCGGCAATTCTGGCTCGACTACCGAAGCGGCTCGGTTGCTGCTATAAATCTCGCCGCATCGCTCGACGCAGCGACGCACCGCCCGCCGCACGAGGTCATGGAGGACCGCAGTGAAGGTCTTGGCATTTTCCGAAGGCCCGAACCACGTTTGCTACCGCTACCGCATCGAAGCGTTCGGTCGCCCGCTCGCCGAGCGCGGCTGGACGCTCGAATCGTTGCCGTTGGCGGCCAACACGTTTGAACGGACCGCGCAACTGCGCGAAGCCGCCGGGGCCGACATCGTCATCTTGCAGCGCAAATTGTTGCCCCTGTGGCAACTGCAGCGGTTGCGCCGCTGGTCGAAAGTGTTGCTCTACGATTTCGACGACGCGCTCTTTTGTCGCGACAGCTACAGCCGCAAAGGCTCGGCGAGTTGGATGCGGCTCGGCCGGTTTTGGGCCACGATTTACGCCGCCGACGCCGTGATCGCGGGCAACGATTATCTCCGCGAACAGGCCGCGGCCTACGTCGGCGGGGACAAAGTGCACCTCGTGCCGACCTGCGTCGACCCGCACGCCTATGCGCCCGCCGAACATCGTCGTCGCGGCGAAGGCGTGCGCCTTGTTTGGATCGGCCAACACAGCACGTTGCCTGGTTTGTACTTGGCCGACTCCTTGCTCGAGGCCGCGTCCGCGCGGTCGCCAGGCTTGGAGCTCCGCGTCGTCTGCAATCAGTTTCCCCGTTTACACGGCGTGCGCGTCGTCCCGCGGCAATGGTCGCAAGCCACCGAAGCACAGGAAATCGCCGAGGCCGATATCGGCGTCAGCTATCTGCCCGACGACGAATGGAGCCGCGGCAAGTGCGGACTCAAGGTGTTGCAGTATATGGCGGCGGGCCTGCCGATCGTGGCTAATCCGGTCGGCATGAATCGCGAAATGGTCGAACACGGCGTGACCGGGTTTTTGGCCCGCACGGCCGACGAGTGGGCCGAAGCCGTGGCACGTTTAGCCGGCGACGTCGCGCTGCGGCGGCGTATGGGCGAAGCCGGCCGCGCCAAGCTTGAAAGCGAATACTCCCTTGGCGCGTGGGCCGCGCGTTGGACGCGCCTTGTCGAGCGGCATCATCGAGTCGCCGACGAGACACCGAGGGACGATGAAGTGTTGCAAGCCCGCTTCGCAAGCGACGAGCGACCGCTTCCGAGACGGTATTTCCTTGACGACGGTCGGACCGGCGAGCGCACTTCGGCGGCGAGGCGGCGTCGAGTCGCGGAAATCGCCGCGGAGAACGGTGCGTGACGAAGCCGGCAGGCAATGCGGCGCTCGTGCGGCTCGTTTCACGGCGGAGCGCACTCGTCGCCTTAACGACGACGCTGGGGTGCGCACTCGTACGGCGTAGTGAAACTCCGCCGCCGGCGCGAGCGACGCCGGAAGGCGATCAACTTATCGTCCATAGTTCGCTCGAACTCCCTTCGCAGCATCGCTTGCTCGAGGAATTGCGCGTGCTCCGGTCCGATCTGCTGCAGGCGCTCGCGCTGCCCGCCTCGAACGAGCCGATCCACGTCTACCTGTTTGAGAGCGAACGAGAGTTTGACGACTTTATGCGGCGCAACTATCCGCAGTTTCCCTCGCGGCGAGCCTTCTTCGTGGAGAGCGACACGAAGCTCGCAGTGTTCGCCTTTTGGGGTGATCGCGTGGCGGAAGACCTACGGCATGAAACGTCGCACGGCTATCTGCATTCGGTCGTGCGCAACATCCCGTTGTGGCTCGACGAAGGGATTGCCGAGTACTTCGAGGTGCCGCGCGGAACCAACGGCGTGAATCGGCCGCACGTGCAGCAACTGCTCATGTTGCTGATGACGCAAGGGCGGCGGCCGAATATGGCGCGGCTCGAAGCGATGACCGCCGTGGCCGACATGCGCCAAGAAGACTATGCCGAAAGCTGGGCCTGGGTGCAGTGGCTGCTGCACACGTCGCCGGAGCGACGTACGCTCCTGCAACAGTACTTGCAGTCTCTGCGTTCGCAAGCGGTGTATGCCCCGTTGTCCGCAGCCGTCAAAGCGGCGACGCCCGACGCGGAACGCCTGCTTTGCGATCACCTCTTCGCCCTGGCCGGACCTCAGACGAGTTAGTTGCTCGAGCGTTTTTCGCCGTACTTGGGACCGGAATTTGCGTGGGCATTCGGCAGGCCTATCTCCTGACGAGGTACCTCCGCCATGAACGCGCCGCGTCGCAATTTCCGCGAGTTCTATCGCTATTACTTGACTTTTCACCGCACGTCGATGAACCGGCTGCTCCACACGATCGGCGGACTTTCGGCGATTGTGTGCCTCGTCGCGGCGGTGGTGCTAAAAGATTGGCGACCGCTCGCGGCCGCGCCGCTTTGCGGCTACGGTTTAGCTTGGATCGGTCATTTCGCATTCGAGCGGAATCGGCCGACCGTGTTTCAGCATCCGTTGTGGAGCTTCTTTGCCGATTGGCGAATGATCGGAGAAGTACTCACGGGAAGGTCGCACGCCGGGCGAAAGAATTGAATGATGTCCTGCGGGCGTATTGCGGTTGAGTCGGGGCCGATCTGAAAGCTTCGCGCCGCCGCAGTCGCGAGCCCAGGCGCACGACGCGACGGCGATTAACACGCTTCTTCTCAATTCGCCCGCAGATCCGGCGGCACTTCGCGAATGCCGAGCGCGTCGAGAATTTTGCGGCCCGAGATTTCGCGCGTCACGCGATCCCACAGGTCAACCTCGGCGGCGAACACGTGCGCCGCCGCGGCCGGCAACGTGAGCCACGAGCCCTCGGCGAGTTCTCCTTCGAGTTGCCCCGGTCCCCATCCGGAAAAGCCTGCAAAAAAGCGGACTTGGCATTCCACGTCGGCCGCGAGTTGTTCGAGCGAACCGCGGTCGGTGCAAAAGTACACTCCCGCGGGCGCTTCCGATTCGCCGAGCACGGGATTGTCGTGCACGGCCATGAGCGGACCTTCGCATGGGCCGCCGAGGTGGATGAGGTCGTTACGGCGACACTCGACGTCGGCCACTTGCTTCCAGACTTCCCGCAAGCGAACTTCGAGCGGGCGATTGAGAATGACGCCCATCGCACCCTCGTCGCTGTGCCGCACCAACAGCACGACGGCATGAAAGAAATTTGGATCGCGTAGCGCCGTGGAGGCGACCAGCAGATGGCCTTGAAGCGATTCCATGTTTGGCGTCATGAAGGGCGATGCGAAGACGACGCGGCGGGCTATTCCATGCCGTCGGCCGGCCCGGCGGGAACTCGGGCGGCATGCGCCAAGCTCCGGCGCAGCAACATCCAAGCGGTCGGGCCGATGATCAATATCATGCCTATCAGCGACGACGATTGAAAGCGTCGCCAACCGACGATGAGTTCAAAGACGAAGCAAAAGACGACTTGGCTTAACGCGACGACGGCCACTTTTGAGGCGGTGCCGGCCGCAAACGCCTTCGTCAAAAAGATTTGCCCCACGGTCGCGGAAAGCCCCATCGCCGCCAAGAGCAGGTAGGTCGAAAGGCTGAGCCCGAAGGCGTCTTGGGCGCTCGCCCCGCTCATTGGGAGTGCGGCCAAACAGAACACCGTGGCGACGCCGGAAAAGTGGACGACGATCGCCTGTGAAGGAACGTTTTGCAGCAAGTTGAGCCCAATCACGACGACGGCGCTGAGCACCGAGCTGACCGTCGCGGCGAGACTGCCGCCGAGACGATCCGTCGTCGCCACGTCGGCGCCCAAATGCGGCTGGTTGATCAGCATGGCCCCGGCGACGCTCGACAGCACGGCCAGCCAGACCTCGGGGCCGGGGCGCTCGCGAAGGATCGGCCACGAAAGGAGGGCGACCCAAATCGGGAACATGTTCGTGATCGCGACGACGTCGGAAGCCGGGAGCTGTTTGAAAGCGTAGAACGTACACAACAAGCTCACGCTGCCGGCGAGACTACGCAGCCAAAGCGTGCGCGGGCGCAAGAACACGAGTTGGATGCCGCGAGCCCGCGCGAGCGAGAAGGTGAAAACCAGGGCGAGCGAGGTGCGCGCCAGCGCGACGACCATCCAATGGCAACGCCCGTTGAGAGCGTGGGCCAGTTCCGACATGCCGGTAAAGGCCGCGGCGCTGAACAACATCCAGAGATAGGGGAGCACCCGATTGGCCGCCTTCCGAATAAGTCGGCCCGAACCAGGACCGAAACAAGCGGGTCATTATCAAGAGCCACGCCCACGGCGACAAGCGAAATGGACGGCAGGTTCGGATCGCAATGGGCTTGTCTGCGGCGAAAAGTTTGATAATTTAGTGGTTTCCACTCGTCGGTCCCGGCCGAACGAAGGGCACCCTTAGCTCAATTGGATAGAGCATCGGTCTACGGAACCGAAGGTTAGAGGTTCGAGCCCTCTAGGGTGTATTTCGCTACATCGTCTTTGTAGCACGGCCTTACTGAACTATCGGCGGCGGCGGCGGATAGTAACGCAAGAAGTACTGCGGATAGTGGTAGTAGGCCAGTTGCCCGCGCCGCCACTCGGTGAGCGCGGCCGAGAGTTTGGCGGCCAGCTTCGTTTCCGCCGCCAGCAGATTCCGGCTCTCGGTCGGGTCGTTCGACAAGTCGAAGAGTTCATCAACGTTGCGATTGCGGTCGCGAATCAGCTTCCAGCGACCCTGATAGAGCAGCGCATCGCACCGCGCCACGGGATTCTCGACGTGGAAAAAGAGGAGCCGATCTTCGACGGCGGGACGATCTTCGGCGCAGACATTCCGACCTTGAAAGTTGGGATGGCTTGGTTGCTGCAACAAGCTGAGCACGGTCGGCGCCACGTCGACCAGTTCGGTCGGATAGTCTTCCACCTGCGGTTTTAAAAGCCGAGGAGAATGCATGACGAGAGCCACGTGAATCGTCGGCTCCGCCGGTCGACCGGCATGCGAAACGACGCCGTTCTCGTAGAACGATTCGCCGTTTTCCCCCATGACGACGAGAATCGTGTCGTCCAATGCGCCCGACTTGGCGAGCGTGTCGACAAGACGCCCGAGTTGCCGGTCGCACTCGTGCACCGCATTGTAGTACGCGTTGCGGACGACCGGAATTTTTTCCTGAGGGTAGTACAGAAACCCGGCGTCGAAATCCATGTCCGCAGGCTGAAACGGGCGCGGAACGTCCGGCGCCATCGTGTAGGGAAAGTGCGAACTTTGGAAGTTCATGTTCAAGAAGAACGGCCGATCGGCGCGAACCTGAGATTCAATCCACTCGATCGCACGATCCGTCGTGTAGGAATCGTCGAGCGTGCCGCTGCGAAGCGCTCCGCTGGCAACTTCGCGGGCGAACCCGCTATCGCGCATGTCGATGCGCGTGTGGGCCGCGCCTTGCTCCGCGTCGTGGTAAACGTCGAGATTCGGCGAAGCGAAAAACTGGTCCATGCAGCCCCATTTTTCGTTCTGCGACGAGAAAATGGCCGTCGAGTAACCGAGCGGCTTCAGCAGATCGTAGACCAGCGTCTTCGGCCACGGATCGTTCGCCGAGTAGTAGTGATGCCGTGTCTTCCGGAGCGGGTAGAGCGACGAAACGATGCAAACGTCGGCGTAATCGGAATGCGTGCTTTGCGTGTAAGCACGCGTGAAATGCACACCTTGTTTCGCAAGTCGATTGAGATTCGGCGTCACTTCGCGGTCTTGATGCAGCAAGTTGACGACGTCGTGCCGGAGCGATTCGATCGCCACGAAGATGACCGAAGCCGGCTTGGGCGTCGCAACCGCGACCGATGCCGCGGTGACGGTGCGCGGCGTCAAGCGCCGTTCGTCCAGCGCCGGCTCGATCGGTTCCGAAAGGGTCCGGCGCACGGTGCTCAAAGCCAAGCTGACCGCGGGGCTTAAGCGTCGCTGGAGGGCGTCGTTCCACTGTCCGCGACGGATGACGCTGGAATCGGCTCGACGAACTTCACCGACGGTCGACCAAGCAATGACGAGCAACAAACAGGCGCTGAGCCGCAGGAGACGGGTTCGGCGCGGAGTGAGTGAGCGCGACTCGTTCCACCGACCATCGCGCAGTCGCCTCAAGTAGTAAGGCAACAAGAGCGCGACGGCCGCCGTGGAGGCGACGGCGCCGAAGACGTACCACTTTTCGGATTGCCACAGGTATTCCACCATCCACGATTCACCGGAGTTCCGCAGCATGAATTCGAGCGCATCGACCGTGCCGAACTGACCGGTGCTCAAATACATGGCCCAGCCCGCCGCGTGTAACAGAAGGCCGCCGAGTACGGCGACGTACAGAACCGTGGAGGCGATCTTGCGCAAGAGCGAGGGTTCGGCAGTCCGTCGCGAGACGGCAGCGGTCAGCCACCAAACGGCCCACACGGTGACGTACCAAAACCCGAAGAGATAGAGCGGTACCTGGATCCGCGTCGGTCCGGGGCATTCAAAGATATGGCCCGGCACCAGGGTCAGCAGCACCGTTTCCAGCGCCGTCGCGAGGATGATGGTCCAGGCGGCAATTCGATTCGGTGCCAAGCCGCGAAGCGGCAATCCGATCCAACGTTGGAAATCATCGCGCATGCGAAATGCTCGGTCGCCGGCGAGCCTACTTTCCGGCATTTTTCGTGAAAATCCCCCGGGGTCGACGGGGCCGACTTACGCAAAGCCGAACCACTAAGCAGAGTTCACGTCCCCCCTTTTATTGATGGTGATTCGGCGTGAGGCACTTTCAACGCGAAACCGACTCGTTTGGCGCTGCGACTAAGGCGAAACGAGCAACCTGCGCCGGTCGTACGGCTTGAGCGGCCTTCGCAGACCGAACAGGTCGACTGTTGTCGCGACGGTCGTTTTTGGCCTCGCGCTGCGGGCGCTATTTTGCCCGCCGTTTGACCGCGTAGCCGTAGGAAATCGGCCACGCCGGCTCTGCACCGAGCTCTTGTTGCGCCTTCAGCGCCCAGTACGGTTCGCGAAGCAGTTCCCGCGCGAGGAAAACCAGATCGGCGTCGCCGCCGGTGACGATCTCATTCGCATGCCCGGCTTCGGTGATCAGCCCGACCGCTCCGGTCGCGATGCCCGCTTCGTCGCGGATTTTGCGCGCCAGCGGAACTTGATAGCCCTTGCCGACCGGAATGCGGGCCTTCGGCACGAGGCCGCCGGACGAGACATCGATGAGGTCGACTCCGAGTTCCTTCAAGCGTCGGGCGTAGACGACCGATTGATCGACGTCCCAACCGTCGTCGGTCCAATCCGTCGCCGAGATGCGGACGAAGAAGGGCAACTCGGCGGGCACGATCCGGCGCACGGCCTCGGCTACGCGGAGCGGAAGTCGCAAGCGATTCTCTAAGCTGCCGCCGTAGTCGTCGGTGCGCCGGTTGCTGAGCGGCGAGAGAAACTCATGCAGCAGATACCCGTGGGCCGAGTGAATTTCGATGACGCGAAAACCGGCCGCCAAGGCGCGCCGCGTCGCCGCTTCGAAAGCCGCGACGACGCCGTCGATGCCTGCCTTGTCTAGAGCCGAGGGAGTGGGGCTGCCGTCGTCGAACGGCAGGGCGCTCGGCCCCACGACCGGCCAGCCTCCGGCTTCAGGCGTCAGCAGGCCGGCTCCCCCTTTCCACGGCAAGTCGCTGCTGGCTTTGCGACCGGCATGCGCGAGTTGGATCCCGGCGACGGCCCCTTGGCTTTCGACGAAGCGGACGATGCGAGCAAGCGGCTCGATGTGCGCCTCGCTCCAAATGCCGAGATCGCCGGCCGTGATGCGACCGTCGGCCGTAACGGCCGTGGCTTCGACGACGACGAGCGAGACGCCGCCCGCGGCGCGGCTGCCGAGGTGCACGAGGTGCCAGTCGTCCGCAAATCCATCGCGAGCCACGTATTGGCACATGGGCGCCATGGCAATGCGATTGCGAAACCTGACGCCGCGAATCGTGAGCGGGCTCAACAGGTCGATTTCGGGAACTTCACGGTCATGGTCGGACCCCGCCGGACAACCGTGCGGTGCGTTGGCGGACGTCGAGTCGGCAAGCGGCGCGGTCATCGGCGGACTCCGAAAATTGCGAGAAAAACAACGGACAATTCAACGACAAGGAACAATACCGGCCGACCGGGCAGATCTTACCTAAAAACTTTCCCGGTTCGCGATGCACCGGCCGGGAAGCGGCATTCCGCGCCCCGCGGCGTGTTCGCGACCGCAGGCGGCTCGCGAAAGTCGTCGTTGCCCCGGTGATGCGAGGATTGCCCTCGTGAGCAAAAAACGTCCACAGGCCGCGCGATCCAGCGCTACGAGAGAGAGGCGATAGGAACGTCGCCGCCCGACGGACCAGATCAACGGTCGCGGGTAGGTTGTTCCGTTCCCAATGGGGTAAGCCGGCCGTAAATCTAGCGTATTGGGATGCATCTGCCTTGCCTTGAGGCACGCACTTTGCCCTTGCGCAATAGTACGCGTATTCCAAACGCTTTGAGCCGCCCCATGTTTGACGGAGATTCTGCGATGACCATGCTGACCCTTGAAGACTTATTTCTTGACGAGCTCAAAGACATTTACGACGCCGAAAAGCGGCTCACCAAGGCGTTGCCGAAAATGGCGAAGTCGGCAAGCAGCGCCAAACTGCGTAAGGCGTTCGAAAGCCATTTGCGCGAAACAGAACGCCAGATCGAGCGCATCGAAAAAGTCTTTGCGCAGCTCGGTAAAGCCGCGCGCGGCAAGAAGTGCGAAGCGATGACCGGGCTTGTCGAAGAAGGCTCGGAGCTGATGAACGAGGACGCGGCCGAAGGCGTGCTCGACGCCGGACTGATCGCCGCGGCCCAAAAAGTCGAGCATTACGAAATCGCCACCTACGGAACGCTGATCGCCTGGGCCAAAACGCTCGGCCACAAACAAATCGCCGGCCTGTTAGCCACGACGTTGCGCGAGGAGGAGGCGACCGACAAGAAGCTCACCAAGCTGGCGGCGGATCTCAACGCCAAGGCGGCGCGCGAACCCGACGAGGACGAATTGGCCGAACAAAACAAGGGACTATTCTCTAAGGTGGCCGAAGCGGTCGGAATGTCGTGACGGCGATAATTTCGGCCGAGCGTGTATGCCCCCTCCTCTAGTCAGGGAATTGCCGTATCCTCCTTGCCGGCGATGATTGCGGCAGTTCGAGCATCGCTTCTTATCGCTTCCGAGACCGAACTCAATCGCCGCGACGACCGTCTTGGTGAAGCGTAACGAAGTGTGCGACCGACTGGAACAGGCCACGGCATGGAATCGCTCATCGACGACCATTCGCAAACTTCCGCCGGGCACGGGCCGGGCGGGCCCGCCTTCGATCGGCGGCGCGAGCAATTGGTGCTGTTTATTCTTGCAGCGGTCCAATTCGCGACGATCGTCGACTTCATGATCGTTATGCCGCTGGGCCCGCAATTGATGCGGACGTTGTCGATCGACCCGGCGGAGTTCAGTTGGATCGTGTCGTCGTACACGTTTGCGGCCGGGGCGGCAGGCTTTGTCGCGTCGGCGATCGTCGATCGGTTTCCGCGACGCACGACGTTCATGGTGCTCTACGCCGGCTTTTTGCTCGGCACGCTGCTGTGCGCCGTCGCGCCGACGTATCTCACACTGGTCGCCGCACGCGTGGCGACCGGGGCCTTCGGCGGCATTCTCGGCGGACTTTCGATGACGATCGTCGGCGACGTCTTTCCGGAGGAACGCCGCGGCCGCGCCACCGGTTCGCTCATGTCGGGCTTCGCCTTGGCGTCGATCGCCGGAGTGCCGTTCGGGCTGTTTTTAGGAACCAATTACGGCTGGCACGTGCCGTTTGTCGTGCTCGCCCTGGGCGGTGTGCCGACGCTCTTACTGACTCCCTACGCCATGCCGCCGCTGGCCGCTCACGTGCACCGGCCGGGCGGCAACCCGCTGCAAGCGGCGCTAGGGATGTTCGTCGACGCGACTCACCTGCGCGCGTTTGCTTTGACGATTGCGCTGACCGTCGGCGGCTTCACGGTGTTCCCTTACATCAGCACGTATTTCGTCGCCAACGTCGGCATGACCGAGCAAGAGTTGCCGCTGATCTACATCGCGGGCGGGGTGTTGTCGCTCGTCGCGTCGCCGATCATCGGCAAGCTCGCCGACCGCTACGGCAAACTGCGGATGTACCGGATCATCGCTCCGCTGTCGGCGTTGTTTTTACTGCTGATCACGCACCTGCCGCCGGTTCCTTCTTTGGTGGCCGTCGTGTTGTTCGGCTCGCTGATGGTGAGCAACGTCGGTCGTATGATCGCCGCGATGGCGATGATCACCGGGAGCGTCGAGCCGCGCCGCCGCGGCGGCTTTATGAGCGCCAATTCCTCGATCCAGCATATCGCGAGCGGACTCGGCGCATCGCTCGGCGGCGCAATCATCGCCGAATCCGCCGACGGCCGACTCGAACACTTCGGCATCGTCGGTTGGATCGCCGCCGTGGCGACGTTGACCACGCTCTGGCTCGCAGGCCGCGTCGGCTCGCACCAGGTCGCACCGGCCACCGCGGCAAGCATCAGTCTCGAAGCGGCCGCGGAAGCGTCCGCCGACTCGGGCGAGGCAATGATCGCCGCCGTCGAATGCGAAACCGAGACGACGGTGAATCGCAGCGGCTCCTAGACCAAGGCTCCGGGCCCGCTTCGCGGTCGTCGCCCGAAGCGATGGCGTTACCGTGGGCGGCATGCTTCAATGGCATTTTCCGTCGTACTTTGCCGACCGAACGTTTGGGGGAAGCATGTCGTTTTGTCTGGAGATTCTCGTTTGTCGACGACCCCATGCGGCGTCGTTTTCGCTCGCCTGCCTCACGACGATACTTTCGTTCGCGTTTCCCTGCCGCGCCGGTGCGGACCCGATTGACTTGACACCGGCGGCGCTTGTTACCTCGTCGGCCGAACAGCCGGAGCGTTCGCCGCGCGAGGCGGTCGACGGCGACGAAAAAACGCGCTGGGCCGGCGACAACGCTCAGCCCGGCCATTGGCTGCAATTGGAGTTCAGCGAGCCGCGACGCTTTAGCGCGTGCCGCCTCGTGTGGGAGTTCCCCGATCGCAAGTATCTCTATCGACTCGAGGCGTCGGCCGACGGCAAGACCTGGCAACCGCTGGTCGACGCCGCCCGCGAACCGCGGCCGGGTCGTGAAGAGCTGAAGTTCGATCAAGCGGGCGTCCGCTATCTGCGGCTCACGCACCTCGGCAACCACTGGCCGAGCGTCCGCGAGTTGCAACTCTTCGGCGACGGCCCCCTGCCCCGGCCGGTCAAAGCTCCGGCGATTCCCGTCGGCGTCGATCCGGCCGAAGAAGCGGCGATTCTCAAGACGCTCAAGATTCCCGACGAGTTTGAAGCGACGCTCTACGCCGCGCCGCCCACCGTGGATTGCCCCGTGTTTGTCGCCGCCGCGCCCGACGGCACGCTCTACGTGTCGAGCGACCGCAACGGTTCGCTCGGGCGCAAGGCAAAGCAAGGACGCATCGTGCGACTGCGCGATCGCGACGGCGACGGCCATGCCGACGAGGCCAAGCTGTTCGTCGACGACGTCGATTCGCCGCGGGGGCTCGTCGTCGACGGCGACACCATTTATCTTCTGCACCCGCCGCACATCACCGCTTACACCGATCACGACGGCGATGGGGTCGCCGATGAATCCAAAATCATCGTCAAAAACATCGGCTGGACGTTCAAAGATCGGCCGGCCGACCATGGCTCGAACGGTTTAGAACTCGGTATTGATGGTTGGCTTTATGCCGCAATCGGCGACTTCGGTTTCCTGGAGGCGGAAGGAACCGACGGACGGAAGCTCCAATGTCGCGGCGGCGGAGTCGTGCGCATGCGGCCCGACGGTACCGGCTTGGAGCTTTACTCGTTCGGCACGCGCAACATTCTCGAAGTTGCCATGAGCCCGCTGCTCGACGGCTTCGCGCGCGACAATACTAACGACGGCGGCGGCTGGAACATTCGCTTCCATCACTTCACCGGCGACGACGACCACGGCTATCCGCGGATGTTTAAAAACTTCGCCGACGAAATCGTCGCGCCGCTGGCCGACTACGGCGGCGGTTCCGGGACCGGAGCGTGTTGGATCGACGAACCATCGTGGCCGGCCTCGTGGAATAAGCGACCGTACACGGTGGATTGGGGACGTGAATCGATCGGCGCCCATACCGTCGTCGAACAGGGGGCGACGTTCATCGAACCAAACCCGCCGGCGGAATTCGCTCGCTACACCCGACCGACCGATCTTGACGTTGATGCGCACGGCCACGCCTATCTTGGCAGTTGGCGCGACGGCGGCTTCACAGCCGGCCCGAATTGCGGGTACATCCTCCGTGTGCAGCCGAAAGGATTGAAGCCTGCCGCGCTTCCGAACTACTTGCAGGCGACTGAGGATGTATTGCTCACGGAGCTGAAGTCCGATTCCCACCGTCGCCGATTGGCCGCACAACGTGAACTGATCCGCCGCCGCGGCCAAGTCGAACTTAACAAACTGCTCCGTTTGGCCGGCGACGAACGCGTTTCGTTAGCCGGGCGAGTCGCGTCGCTGTTCGCTTTCGCCCAGTCGGCCGACGAACGCAACCGCAACTCGCTCTCGCCCCTGCTCCGCGATCACCGGCTCGCGGCATGGGCGATTCGTGCGCTTACCGACGACGATCGGCGGCTCCAGTACGTCGATCCCAGGCCGATGATTCCTCTGCTCGCCGCATCGGATGCCCGCACACGTCGCGAGGCCGTGCGCGCAGTGGGGCGCATCGGCGATTCGTCGGTCGCCGGATCTCTCGCCGCGCGCCTCAACGACGACGATCCGATCGTGCGTCATATCGCCGTCGCTATGCTCGCCAAACTAAAAGCCGTCGATGCTTGCTTAGCCGTGCTCGACGACGCCGGCGCCTCGACGATTCATCGGGCCGCCGCGATCCAAGCCTTAGTCCGGATTCCCGAAGCTCGTGTCGTCAGCGGCTTCAGCGAACGCTTGACGCGCGAAACAACGCCCGTGCGACGCACCCAACTGATCACGGCCCTCTGCCGCCTGCATTTCGTAGAAGGAACTTGGAAAGGCGACTCGTGGGGTACGCGACCCGACACGCGCGGCCCGTTTTACCAGCCGGAGCCGTGGAGCGAGACGCCGCGGATTGCCGCGCTGCTGGATAGTGTGCTGAAGCAGGCCGATGCCGCGGAGGCGATCGTGCTCGGCCGTGAATTGGCGCGACATCGGATTCAGCTCGGCGACGTCGTCGGCCGCTTGATCGAGTTGGCCGAGGCCGATCCTCAGGTCGTGCCGTCGTTGGTGCTTTATCTCGATCGCGAAGAGAAAGTGCCGCCGGCGGCCCGCGACCTATTGTTGAAGGCCGCGAACAGCTCGGCGGCCGATCGGATGACGGAACTCCTCGCGATCCGTTCGTTGTTGAAGCTCGACGACGAGCAAGCCGCGGCGACGATACTAAAACGGTTACCGCAGTTTCAGAGCACGGACGCGGAGCGGGAAGTCTACTCGCGCGTGAAGCGCAACTTCTTCCTCGCGCCGCAATTCGATCGTCATGCCCCGCTCTTCTTCGCCGCCGCGAAGGATAGCCGAGACGCCGCGGCGAAGTGGGCCGACGGCGTCGTCATTCGCTTCGCCTTCGGGGCCGGCACCGCACCGGCGGTGAAACAAACGGCGCGCGAGACGATCGACGCCGCCTGGAAAACGCCGGACGGACGTCGCCGCTTGATCGCCGCAAGCGAATTCGCCGACGATCGCTCCCTCGCCGTGCGGATTGCCGACGACGCCGAAACCCAGGACTCGCCCACCGCGAAGTTCGCCGCCGAAACGCTCAAGCGAATGCGGCTCGATCCGAAGCGAATTCGGGAAGTGCTCGACACGAGCGGGCCGAAAGTGGCCGGCACGGCCGTGCCCGAAGTCGTCGAGAGCATGAAGAAACTCCGCGGCGAACCGTGGCGCGGCGAACAACTCTTCACGCAGTTGAAATGCGCGAATTGCCACACCGTGCGGGCCGACGATCCGGTCCGCGGGCCGTTCCTAGGAAACATCGCCAAGACGTATCGCCGCGAGCAGTTGGCCGAAGCGATTCTGTCGCCGAGCAAGCAACTGGCGCAAGGCTTCGCGACCAACGTATTCACGCTCGACAGCGGACTCACACGCACCGGATTTGTTACGCAGGAAGCGGCCGATAAGGTGACGATTCGCGACGGGACCGGCCAAGAACTCGTAATCGCCAAGAAGGAAATCGAAGAGCGAGAGAAGGTCGCCGTGTCGGTCATGCCCGAGGGGTTGGCGAAAGACCTGACGCTCGTCGACCTCGCCTCGCTGCTCGACTACCTGGATTGGCTGGCCAAGCAAGAAGAGCAGCACGGCCAGGCCCCGCAGTAGTCCGGCCGAGCGATTGAGACTTCGGGCGTTGAGGCGGATGCCGACAAATCAAAGATTCCGAGCGTCTTGACCGGACAAAATACAAGGCCGCGGATTCCGCGGCTTTCGATTTCGGCACCGGACTTTCCGGCACGCTGTTGAAAAAAGGCATTCGCGTCCGCATTATTCTAATTGTCGTGTCGTAATATCCCGATATATTTGAACACAGAGCCCAATTATGCCCATCCCCGTTCGTACCAAGTCGAAACTGCTGCCGCCTGACGCGCTGGAACAGGCCGCTGAGTGCTTGCGGGCATTGGCCCATCCGCATCGGTTGCGAATCGTGCAGATGCTGCTGGGCGGGCGCTACACGGTCGGCGAGTTGGCGGAAGCGTGCGAGATTCCCAGCCACATGGCTTCGGAACATCTGCGACTGCTGCAACGCTGCAGGTTTCTCGCCTGCGAGAAAGAGGGTCGCCGCGCCTTTTACGTCGTCGCCGAACCGCATCTGGCCGACATTATGGCTTGCGTCGAAGCGAGATTTGGCACAGGCAAACAATCATCGAAGCCGCACATCCCCGGAAAACCCAGAGCTTAAGAAACTGCGCCGCCAGGAGGCCCTGCGATGCCCGCCACGATCACCGCCGAACAACTCAAACAATTGCTCGCTCAAGGCGAAGCGATCGACTTGATCGACGTCCGCACGCCGACCGAGTTTCGCGAAATGCATGTAGGCATCGCCCGCAATGTGCCGCTCGATCGGCTCGACCCCGCGGCGCTGCGCAGCGAGATTCCCGCAACCGGCAAACCGCTCTACGTCGTGTGTCAAAAAGGTGGTCGCGGCAAGCAAGCCTGCGAAAAGCTCGCCGCCGCCGGTTGGACCGACGTAGTCAACGTCGAGGGGGGCACGCTCGCTTGCGAGGCGGCGGGCATGGCGTTGGTGCGCGGTAAGAAGGCGATCTCGCTGGAACGCCAAGTCCGCATCGCGGCCGGCTCGCTGGTGTTGCTCGGCGTCGTTCTAAGCTACGCGGTCCACCCCTATTTCGTCGGCCTGTCGGCGTTTGTCGGCGCAGGTTTGATCTTTGCCGGCGTGACGGACACCTGCGGCATGGCCATGATCCTGGCCCGGATGCCGTGGAACCAAGTAAACGTTTCCTGCGCGACGAAAACGGCCGCGTCGCACTAAGCGCCGGTCGCAGCGCTCGCCGCCGCTTCGACCGGCGCGTAAACCTGCACTAGGAGTGTGCCGTGCTCGCCGACCATCACGACTTGGTCGACCGTGACGGCGTCGTGAACCAGCAATTGATAGTCATGGCCGGCGACGACCGTCGGCAGCGACAGAAACGACGGGCCGGGGAGCAGGCTCTTGAGATTGCCGCCGACCATGTTGGAGAGTTCCCCGGCGGCATCGCGGCAATCTTCCGCCGTGACGTCCGCCGAGTCGATTTGCAACATCGCCGACGCGGCGGCGCAGGCGAAGTCGCCGGAAAGTCGCAACAGGACGCCGCCGGTCCATTCGCCGGCGATCTGCACGGTCGCGGCCACGTCCCCATCGCTCGACGTGTGCTCCGCGTCGGCGGCGAACATCTGCATGTCGAGCATCGTCGAGGCGATGCCCTGCACAATTTGTTCGAGTACGGATTTGAGGTCGAGTTCCATGATCGGATAGCTCCCAAGCTGTTACGTCAGTTTGTAGTAAACGCTGTTTTCGACCTGTACGCGTTGAAAGGCGGCGTCGAGTCCGAGCGTGGTCTCCGCCGCTCCGAGAAAAAGCACGCCGTCGGGCGCCATGACCTTACGCACCTTTTCCAGAATCTGCTTCTTCGTTTCCGGCGAGAAGTAGATCAGCACGTTGCGCAAGAACACGATGTCCATCGTCGGCATCGGTCCCCAGTTCTCGATTAGGTTCAATTTGCGGAAACTCGCCAACGCCCGCAGTTCCGGCCGCAATTCCCATTCGAGTCCTTGCCGGCTGAAATACTTCGTCAGCAGCGTCGCGGGGAGGCCGCGATTCATCTCGATCTGCGAGAAACGGCCGGCGCGGGCCTTCGCTAGCACGTCGTCCGACAAATCGGTACCGAGAATTTGCACTTTCCAATTCAGCAACTGCGGAAAGCTTTCGCGCAGCAGCATCGCACAGGAATAAGCCTCTTGGCCGGTCGAGCACGCGGCCGACCAAATATTCAGCGACTTCGCAGCTCCGCGGGCCGTGAGAAATTGCGGCACGAGCGTTTTGCGCAGCGCTTCGAACGGATGATTGTCGCGAAAGAAGCTCGTTTCATTGGTCGTCATGGCTTCGACGACCTGCCGCTGCAGTTCCAAGTCGGTCTTGGTTCGCAATTGGGCGACGAGTTCCGAGGTCGACGACAGCCCGTGGCGGCGCGCCACGCCGCTAAGCCGGGCCTCGATGAGATAAGACTTCGCCGCATCGAGTTCGATGGCGGAGCGCGAGCGCACGAGCGTACACACGTACGAAACCGCATCGGTCGAGAGCGTCATGACGGACATTTCACGACTCCGCTGTTAACGATAGAACGACGTCCCCAGGCTACGAAGCGCAGCAATTCGGGGGCGATTGCGGCCAAGGGCAACGTTTGCCGCGCTAAGCCGGCTTCGGCGACCGCGCGGGGCATTCCCCAAACGACGGACGTCGCGGCGTCTTGAGCGACGACCGACCCGCCGGCATCGACGATCCGCTCCGCGCCGCGCAAACCGTCTTGCCCCATGCCGGTCAGCACCACGCCCTGACAGTGCTTGCCGTAGAGCTGCGCCGCCGAACGGAACAACACGTCGACGGCCGGCCGGCAAGAGTTTTCCGGCGGCCCCTGTTGCAGGTGAGCAACTACGGATGTGCCGCGTCGCGTGAGTTCCATGTGGTAGTCGCCCGGCGCGAGCAAGGCTTTACCGGGTTCCACAAGAGCGCCCTCGGTCGCCTCGCGCACCGCTATGGCGCACTCTTGATTGAGGCGATTCGCCAAATGCTGCGTGAACACCGGCGGCATGTGCTGCACGATGACGATCGGAATCGGAAATTCAGCGGGCAATTGTCGCAGGACGGCGGTCAGCGCCTGCGGCCCGCCGGTCGAGGAGCCGATCGCGACGATGTCGCAACGCTGCGGCACAACGAACGCCGCGGGCGGACGCGGGACGACGGCGGGACGCGGGGTGACGCGCACCGCTTCCGGGTTCGCGGCCGCAAAGAGGGCCTTGATCTTCGGGATTAATTGTTCGCGCACGCTTTGCATCGCCGCCGCGACGCTGCCGACGTTGGCGGGCTTCGTCACGTAGTCGGACGCGCCAAACGACAGCGCATCGAGCGTCGCCACCGCACCGCGTTCGGTGAGCGTGCTGAACATGATGACCGGCAGCTTCGGATAGCTCTTGCGCAGCTCAGTGAGAGTGCGTAGGCCGTCGAGTTCAGGCATTTCGATGTCGAGCGTGACGACGTCGGGATTGATCTGCGGCAATTTGGCCAGCGCGATCCGGCCGTTTTGCGCGACTCCGGCGAGTTCGATCTCGGGATCGGCGCCGAGAATGTCGCTCAAAAGTCGCCTGATGACGATGGAATCGTCGACGACGAGCACGCGAATCTTCCGCATGTTAGGCTACGACTCCGACGAGGCGAAGCTTGTCGATCAGGCTCTCTTTCTGAAACGGTTTCATTAGGTATTCGTCGGCGCCGGCGCTTAGAGCGCGCATCATCTGCTCCGGCTCGGTTTCCGTAGTGACCATGAGCACGGCGACCTTGGCGAAGCGCGAGTCGCGACGAACCGCCTTGATGAACTCGAGGCCGTCCATCTCGGGCATATTCCAATCGACGAGGACGACGTCGGGCGGCGTCGAGGAGCGAAGCTGCTCGAGCGCTTGCCTGCCGTTGTCGGCCGTCGTGGTTTCGAAGCCGAGTTCTTGTAAGATACCCGACTCGATTCTTCGTATCGGTCGTGAGTCGTCGACGATCAGCGCACGCATGGGGACGGAACCTTCCGATGAATTGGGAGACGATGAAATCCGACGCGGCGAAACGTGTGCGATCGACCGCGAGGCGATAAGCGCGGCGACGACGGCCCGGCACGTGAGAGAGACTCCGGCCGGCCGCACGTCGTCGCCGCCGCAATCGGCTAGGCGTTCGTTGCGGCGCCCAGTTGTTGCAGTTCGGCCGCCATGCGGGCCAGTTCGGCCGCGGCGTGCTGAGCGTTGGTCGCACCTTGGTTGGTGTTTTCCGCGGCCTGGGCGACGGCGGTGATGTTTTGGGCAATCTCCGACGTTCCCTTCGCCGCCTCGCCGACGTTGCGGCTCATTTCCGCAGCCGTCGCGGTTTGCTCTTCCACCGCTCCGGCGATGGTATTGGCGATGTCGTTAATCTGCGCGATTACGTCGCTAATCTGACGGATCGAATCGACGGCTCCGCGAGTGTCGCCTTGGATCGCTTCGATCTTGAGGCTGATGTCTTCCGTCGCCTTCGCGGTCTCCTTGGCGAGTTCCTTCACCTCGTTGGCGACGACGGCGAAGCCCTTGCCCGCTTCGCCGGCCCGCGCGGCTTCGATCGTCGCATTGAGAGCGAGCAGATTGGTTTGCTCGGCGATCGAGGTGATTACCTTGACGACCTTGCCGATTTCGAGGCTGCTCGAACCGAGCTTGCCGATCGACTGATTCGCGGCTTCCGCGGTCGTCACGGCTTGGCGAGCGACGCGGGCCGAGTCGGCGGCATTTTGCGCGATCTCACGAATCGCGCCGTTCATTTCTTCGACGCCGGTCGACACAGTTTGAACGTTTTTGCTCACTTGCTCCGCCGCGGCGGAGACGACGTTGGCCTGGGCCGACGTCTCCTGGGCGTTCGACGACATCTGCGAGCTCACTGCGGTGAGTTCTTCGGCGGAAGCGGCGAGCGTGGCGGCGTTGGCGTTCACCGCGTTGAGCACCGTGGCCATCTCCGCGGCCTTTTGCTTTTCGCGCTCGGCGTTCTCCCGCACATCGCGTTCCATTTTCAGCTTCTGCGTGATCACTTCCCAAGTGACCATCGAGCCGAGGAATTGCTTCGACTCGTCGACGATCGGGCTGACGAGCAGGTCGAGCGTTTCCGGGCCGACTTGGATCTGGGCGCGGTGCGGCAGGTTGCGAGGATCGCTCAATAGTTTGCGCTGATGTTCCGGACGTTGGTGGAAAATGTCGATCGATTGACCGATCAGTTGTTCGGCCTTAATCGGCAACAGCGACTCCAGCGACTTCAGCGTCTTGAACGAAGCCGGATTGGCGTAGCGAATGACGAACTCGCGGTCGGCGAACATCACGTTGAACGGCGCTTGTTCCATCATCGAATTGACGCGGGCCGCTTCGGCGCGCGTGCGAGCCATATCGGTGACGTCCGAGGCGAACTTCACGACCTTCACGAGCTTTCCGGAGGCGTCGGCGATCGGGTTGTAAGAAGCTTGAATAACGATCTGCTTGCCGTGCTTGCCGACCCGCTTGTATTCGCCGGGCAGATTTTCGCCGCGGTTGAGCCGGGCCCAGAAGTCGCGATATTCCGCACTGTTGCGATACGACTCTTCCACGAACATACCATGGTGCCGACCGACGATTTCCTCCAACGAATATCCGACCGCGGCGCAGAAGTTGGCGTTGGCCGTGACGATCGTGCCGTCCATATTGAACTCGATCACGGCTTGCGACTTGCCGATGGCCGTCAACAAGTTACTGAGTTCAACATAGCGTGCCGAATCGACGGCGGGTTTCGAGGCTTTCGGTTTGCGAAGGGCGACGGCCATGGATCGAATCTCCAGAATAGGAATTGGCGAATCTTCGAGACTTGTGCGGAAGCGAAAAAACTATCCGGCGAGCAGGCGATCGTTCGTCGAGAGCGGTTCGGCGTCGTTGAGAAGCCGCTCGTCGTCGAGAACCAGGAGCAGTTGCGAGGGAAGCTTGTAGGCGCCGATCAGGAGATCCTTGGCGGCCCCGGCCACGGTCGAAGGTACGGGTTCGAAGCGATCTTCATCGACCTCGAGCACGTCGCCGATACGATCGACCAACAGGCTCACGGCCCCGTCGCGATCCCGAACGACGACGTTCATCGGCGTTTGTTCCGCCGGGCGCGACGGCAAGCCTAGCCGAACACGCAGGTCGACGGCGGTGACGATCTGCCCACGAAGGTTAATCAGCCCGGCCACGCACGCCGGAGCGAGCGGAACCCGGGTCATGTGTTGATAGCGAAGCACTTCTTGCACGTGCTCGACGGCGATGCCGAGAAACATCTCGGCTACGGTGAACGTGCAGTATTGTCGAGTGGCCGTCATAACGGGGCTTTCGGCTAAGTGGTCGTCGTGATGGAAACGAGAACTTTTTTTAGAACGCCGCTTGTGCGAGGTACGGAAGATTGACGATGTCGGTAACTCGTTGCTGTATGACGGCGGCGCCGAGCAGGTTGTCGGACGGCGCGCGACCGGCGTCGGCGCTGAACTCAGCTTCGACGACGTCGACGATGCCGCCGACGACGAAGCCGCAGGTTTCCGCGCCGTCCGCATAGACGACGACGTTGAGTTCGTCGTCGGGCGGCTTGCTCGCTCCGCCGAAGATGTTCGTCAGACGTACGAGCGGCATGATGCGGCCGCGGTACTGAACCACCTCGCGTCCGGCGGTCTGTTCGATCGTGTCGACGCTGATCTTCTCCAGTCGCGACACCATCGAGGTCGGCAACGCGAAGCGTCTGGCATCTCCGAGGTCGACGACGAGTAACGTTTCGGTTTTGACCCGCCCATGTCCTTCGCCGGCGGCCGCGGCCGTCGTCGCCTCGCGGTTTTCAGCGGTCAGACCGGCCGCAAGAGCGAGCCCCATCACGTCGAGAATCAGCGCGACCGCGCCGTCGCCCATGATGGTGGCCCCGGCGTATTCAGAGAGTCCTTTGAGTTGCCGACTGAGCGGCTTGACGACGATTTCGGCGGCGTCGTTAATCTTATCGACCACGAGCCCAAACTGCCGGTCGTTGGCCCGCAACACCACGATGTTAATGACGTCGTCCTCGGCCTTCGCCCCGCGGTTGCCGAGCCGCTCGGAGAGATTCACGAGCGGCAGCAACTTGCCGCGTAGGCGGTAGACCGGCGCGCCGTGAACATATTCGACGCCTGAGCGCGCCTGTTGGCCTTCCAATCGCACCAGTTCCAATAAGCTAACCTGCGGAATGGCGTAGCGATCGCCGGCATTAGTGACGATGAGCGCGGGGATAATAGCCAAGGTGAGCGGAATCTTGATGCGAATCGTCGTCCCCTGGCCAAGACTGGATTGCAGGTCGATCGTGCCGCTGATGCGTTCGATATTCGTACGAACGACGTCCATGCCGACGCCGCGGCCGGAAACGCTCGTGACTTTCTCGGCGGTGGAGAAGCCGGGAGCGAAAATCAATTGCGCCGCTTCGCGATCCGACATACGGGCCGCCGTGTCGGCGGCGACGAGCCCACGCTCGACCGCTTTGCGGCGAATGCGGTCGATATTGAGGCCTGCGCCGTCGTCGGTGATCTCAATGTTGACCTGGCCGCCTTCGTGATACGCCCGCAGCGACAAACGGCCTTCGACCGGCTTGCCGGCGGCGCGCCGTACCTCAGGGCTTTCGATTCCGTGGTCGACCGAATTGCGAATGACGTGCGTGAGGGGATCCTTGATCGCCTCGACGATGGTCTTATCGAGTTCGGTCTCTTTGCCCTCCATTTCGATGGCGACCTGCTTACCGAGTTGGCCGGCTAGGTCGCGAACGACGCGAGGAAATTTCGCCCAGACGTTGCCGATGGGCTGCATGCGCGTCTTCATGACGCTTTCCTGCAGTTCGGCGGTGATGAGGTTGAGGCGCTGCGCGGTGCTGATAAAGGCGGAGTCTTCCAGCCCGGCGCTATATTGGAGGATTTGATTGCGCGCCAGGACGAGTTCACCGACGCGCGTCATCAGCTTGTCGAGCAGCGCGACGTCGACGCGAATATTGCAGTCGGACACCGCCCCGCCCGAGTTGCGCGATTCGCCGGCCCCCTTGCCGGAGGCGATCTCTTCGGCCTTGGATTCTCCGTCGAGCGACTTCGGGTCGGCCAAGTTCGGCGTGCCGTATTGACTCGCCACATCGACGGAAGCCGGTGACGTGGACGTCGGACATCGTTCGTCGAGCCATTCGCTCAAAGTCGCGGAGAGGTCGTCGACGATGAAGGAAACCTCCCCATCGGCGGATTGGATCGATCGCAGCGACTCCCGGCAGCGGCCGATCGCATCGCTTAGTGCCTGGGCGATGCGCGAATCCCAACAACAATGGCCGTCAGAGAGCTTCTTTAGGAGGCGTTCGACGTCGTGAGCGAGATGCTGAATGGGACCACACTTGAGGACTACGGCACCTTCGCGCAGTGCTCGCACCGTGCGCGACATTCCCCTTACGGCGTGCGCTTCGGGCGGCTGAATGACGGCGTTTCGCAATTCGAGATCGACGTGCTCAACTAGTTCCAGGCAGTCGTTGATCAACGCCGACGCGGACGCCGGACTCGCTTGCGGCTTGATCAAATCGCAAGGCGGAGCGGGACTCGGAGGAGTCGGAGGAGGCACCCTTCCGCCGCTGCGAAAACCTTGTAGTTCGACGAGATATTCGCCGATTTCGGCGGTATTCGAGGAGTCGACCGCTTCGATGAGGCCTTTCATATAGTCCGCGGCTTTGAGGATCGAAGTCACCAAGTCCGAACTAGGCGCTAATGCTCGATTCCTCATGTCGTCGAGCACTTCCTCGAGGCCGTGTGCAAGCGCGCCGATACGCTCGAGCCCAAGGAAGCCGGCGGTTCCTTTGATCGTGTGCATCGTGCGAAACACGGAGTTCACCAACTCCAAGTCGGCGTCGAGGCCGCAGGCTTCGATGGCCAGCATTTGCTGCTCGATGTCGGCCAGGCCTTCTTGCGACTCAACGACGAAATCGGCGATGAGTTCTTGTTCGGCGCAATCCATGATCGGAGCCTTTCTCGAACGTGAACGTCTTGCGAAGCACGGCATCGCGGACCGCGGCGACGAACACGCGTCGCACGTCGGCCCGCAAACTTTGCCCAAGGGATATTGCTTGCCGTTCACCGCGGTCAACGGCCACAATTCCCCAAGCAGGAGTAAGCAATCGCTTTAGAAACGCCGCAGCGTCGAGCGCTTTTCGGACTCCGCGTGTGGAAGTCGTGCGCAACGGGAACGCGGATTTCGCAACAACGAAATTCGAGGTGCACGACGTGACGAGACGCGAGTCGTTGAAATGTGCAAGTCGGGTCTCGACAAGCGACGTGCTATCATTCTCGACCGCACCACCACGGATGAGGCGAAGCAAACCCACTAGTCGATCACGACGCAATGCGCGTAGACGTGCAAAGAAACGCGCAAAGAGGTTTACTCCCTCCGAATGATGAGATTACTTCATTGAAATGGTCGATAAGACATCACGGACCACGGCCGTCGACCTCATTGAGGGATGACTTGGTGCGGATTGCTATTTCGCGGCGGCTCGCAGCGCTTCAAAGCGACGAGCCGAGTCGCGACTCGCACCGCGGGCCCACGGCATCGAAACTCGATGTCGCCGACGGTCGCCGTATAGGGCCGAGAGAAATCCGCACGAAAGTCGGAAGGAGACCGAGTCGTGATTCAGAACGCCGCGACGGTGGGCAACGTTTACATCGTGGAAGACGACGCCGATTTGCGGCGGTCGCTCGACACCACCTTGCGTTCGATGGGCTACGCCGTCGAATCGTTCGGCGGCGCCGACGAATTTCTGCAGCAGACCGCCGACGCGCCGGGCTGCCTTTTGGTCGATCTCTTGTTGCCGGGCATCACCGGGTTGAAGCTCTGTCGCGAAGTCGTGCGGAAGCGTCTGCCTTGCTCGTTCGTGCTGATGAGCGGACACGGCGACGTGCCGTCCGCCGTGGAAGCCATGCGATTGGGCGCCATCGACTTTCTCGAAAAGCCGTTCAGTTACCAACAACTATTGACCGTGGTCGATCAAGCCTGTCGTTCGGCGCAGGCCATGTGCGAACAATGCCTGGCCGACGCCGTGGCCGCCAAACGATTGGCGACGCTGACGCCGCGCGAACGTCAAGTGTTCGACGCGATCGCCGACGGACTGGTCACGAAGGAAATCGCCAAGCGATTCAACATCAGCTCACGAACGATCGACGTGCATCGCTCCCGAATCATGGAGAAACTGGGAATCACGTCGCACAATCAACTCGCCCATCTCATCGCCGCAGTCAGCCGCATGCAATCCGGTGCGCCGTGCGGCGAGGCGGGCTGACTCGGCGCGGCTGCGCCGACTCGCCGTTAGGCGTCGCGAAGAAGGGAGCGACGCCATGACGACGTGCTGCCTTCGCTGCGCATCGCCGAGTCCCGCGGCGGCGAACTTCTGTTCTCATTGCGGCGCCGCACTGCGCGACGACCCCAATCCGGAGACCGAAGCGCGCGGCAGCGCACGGCGCTTCCAAAAACTCATCGAAAGCGGTCCGGAGAACATCGGCCTATATGACGCCGAAGGGCGGATTCTCTACCAAAGTCCGGGCGTGCTGCGCCTTGTCGGCTACCAACTGGAAGAGTTGCTCGGTCGCACAGGGATGGAGTTCACGCACCCCGACGACCTACCGGGCATTTTGAGCACGTTGGACGCGGTGGTGCGTTCGCCGAACGTGCCGATCCGCAGCGAAGTTCGCGCGCGGCGGAAAGACGGTACGTATCGTTTGCTCGACATGGTCGCGACGAACCTGCTTGACGATCCCGACGTTGGGGCGATCGTCGCCAACTATCGAGACATTACCGAGCGCCGCGCCGTCGAAGCGGCGCAACGCGACCTGCAAGAGCGTTACGAACTCATTCTGCGCGGCGCCAACGTCGGCATTTGGGATGTCGACATGGCGGGCGGGCGACTCAACGTCGCTACGCGATTTGAAGAACTGACGGGCTTTGACCCGCATTCTTTGATCACCGATTTCGACGGCTTCCTCTCCGTCGTGCACCCCGAAGACCGCGACATGCTGAGGCAAGCGGCCGAACTCCACTTCGCTCATCGCGGCCCGTACGACGTCACTTATCGGTTGAAAACGTCGTGGGGTGAATACCGTTGGTATCACACCACCGGGCAAGCGACGTGGAATGAATCGGGAACCCCGGTACGTTTCGCAGGCAGCACTTCCGACGTCACAAAACAAATGGAAACTCTTCGCGCGCTGCAGGCCAGCGAAGAACGACATGCAATTCTGGCGAAAGGCGTCAACGACGGCATCTGGGACTGGAACATCCTTTCGCACGAAGAGTTTCATTCGACCCGCTGGAATGAAATACTGGGCTATGCCGACGGTGAACTTCCGAACGAGTATCAAAGCTTTCGCAGTCTGATTCACCCGCTCGATCGCACGGTCGTCGACGAAGCATTGCGACGGCACTTTGAATTCGGCGAACGATACTCGGTCGAAATTCGTCTGCGTCATAAGGACGGAGGGTACCGCTGGGTGCTGTCGCGCGGCGAGTCGACTCGCGACGAAGCCGGGCGGCCGATTCGCATGGTCGGCTCGATCAGCGACATTACCGACCGGCGATTGGCCGAAGAGGCGCTGCTGGAAAGCCAAGCCTGCTATCGAGCGATGATCGACTCGCTGGCCGAAGGCATCATCATGCAAGACGCCTCCGGCCGACTCATCACTTGCAATCGGCGAGCGGAGGAAATCCTCGGTTTAACTCGCAACGAACTCGCGAATCGTCTCAATAGCGGCGCACCGCTCCACGTGATCAATGAGGAAGGCGAGGAGGTTCCATACGCGAAACTGCCGTCGACGGTTTGCCTCGGCAACGGCCGGCCGTCGTACGACACGGTCCTCGGCGTCGACTTAGCCGGTGAGCGGCGCTGGATCTCCATCAACGCCGTCCCGATCTTCTCGTCGTACTCGTCGAAGCCGACCTCAGTCGTGACATCGTTCCACGACGTAACCACGCTGCGACGCTCAATCGAATCGGCGGAAGCCAATGAAGCCAAACTGCGCGCGATTTTGGAAGCGGAGCCGGAGTGCGTCAAACTGATCGACTCCGACGGTCGATTGCTCGAAATCAACGCGGCCGGCGTCAAGTTCATTGAGGCGAGTTCCGTAGAGGAAGCGCTGCGCTGCAATCTCTTTGAAATCATCTCCCCAGAGTATCACGACGTCTATCGCAGACAGATCACCGACGCTCTGCGAGGAATCGCGTCGTGCTCGGAACTGCAAATTGTCGGACTACAAGGCACCAGACGCTGGATGGAACACCACGTCGTCGGACTACCCGACCCGCAACTAAACGGTGCCTACACGATCGCCTTGGCGGTCGCGCGCGACATCACCCAGCGTAAGTCGTCCGAAGAGCAAATGACGTCGCTCCGCAACCAGCTTGCTCATGCCGGGCGGCTGGGCGTGATGGGGGAAATGGCCGCCGGGTTGGCCCATGAACTCAATCAACCGCTCGCCGCAGTGCATCTTGACGCCGAAACGGCGCTCCGCTTCTGCAACGAAGCGACTCCACCGGCGCTGGAAGACATCTTGCGGCGCATCAGTACGCAAACCCTCCGCGCAGGCGAAATCATTCGACGAATGAGGGCGTTTGTCCGACGCGGCACCGGTCGGCGTGAGCCCGCCGACCTGCGAGTGCTGATTCAAGAAGTCTTGCAGATACTCAACAACGAAATCGTGCGGGCTCGCATTTCGCTGGAAATCCAACTCGCCGACATTCTGCCCGCGAGAATCGACTCGATTCAGATTCAGCAAGTACTGGTGAACCTCATTCGCAATGCGCTGGAAGCGATGTCGGAATCCGCCGCAGCGCGGCGATTGACGATCTCGACGTCGATGGAGCGGGACATGGTCCGGGTGTCGATCGCCGACACCGGTCCGGGTCTTTCGCCGGCTCTAAAGGAAAAGCTCTTCCACCCGTTTCAGACGACCAAGTCGACCGGCCTCGGCTTGGGACTGCCGATCTGCCGCAGTATCATCGAAGCGCACGGCGGAGAAATTGACGCCGCTCCGCGATCGGAAGGGGGCATGGATTTTTACTTCCATCTCCCGCTGCAATCCGAAGATTCGAGCGTACGCTGAGTCGAGCCGCTAATCGGGCCAAACGCCGCCGACGATCGGCCTTAGTTCGAGTTTGGCGGGGTCGACGACCGCATGCTTGATACGTTGACGTTTCCACGTGTAGGTGAAGTGGAGTAATCCGTCGGAAGTTTGAATGACCGCCGGGTAACTATATTCTCCCTTCTCCGCTTCGAACACGAGTGCGGCTTGCCAACTCTTGCCTTCGACGGAGACCGCGAGATTCAGCGGCGAACGCCCCTTCGGCGTGTGGTTATAGATCAAGACGTGCCGGCCGTCGCGCAGCGTGACGGCGTCGGTTCCGGAATTGGGATTCGGAAGCTCGGTCAACGAGAGCCGTGACCACGTCGCGCCGTGGTCCGACGACGCCGTTGAAAAAATCTTGCCGTTGCGCGTCCGTCCAAGCGCCTGCAACGTGCCGTCTGCGAGCGTGAGAATGCTCGGCTGAATCGCCGCCGGATCGTCGGACTCGACCGGAGGAAGACTACGCGTCCACGTCTTGCCGCCGTCGCCGCTGCGTTCGAAGCGGACTTGCCAAGTCGGCGGCGGACTAAGTCCCTCGTCGCTGGTCGGACTCAAGATCGTACCATCGGCGAGTTGAAGCGGCTTGTTTTTGATCGGGCCGAGAATGCCGTCGGGCAGGCGGGTCGCCGCGCTCCAGGTCGCGCCGTCGTCGGTGCTCGTACGAACCATGCCCCACCATTTCGCCGGCGACGGGCCGACCTTATAGAACAGCATCAGCGCGGCGCTTTTCGGCTGGAACAACACGGGGTTCCAACAGGGATGCCGCGAACCGTCGGGTTGGACGCCGTCGGCGACTTCGACCGGCGCGGTCCAAGCGCCGTCGACGATTCGCGAAACCCAAATGCCGACGTCGGGCTTTCCTTCGGCCGTGCCGCCGAACCACGCCGAAACGAGCTTGCCTGACGACGTTTCCACGATCGTCGAGGCGTGGCAACTGGCGAACGGCGCACTTTCGTAGATAAACTCCGACTTCACCAAACCGGGCCCTTCGGCCTGTAACGGAACGGCCATGCCGGCGAAGTAAACGACGGCGGCGAACACGCAGCGATTCATCGGGAAACTCCGGCGGGAATAAGTTCGTCGAGGATTTGGCGAACGCGCTCGCGTTCGGGTGGGTGGAAGCGGTGAAACGGCTCGGCCATGTAGTCGTCGCAAATGCCGAGCAGCGACAGCGAGCACTTCGTCGCCTTAATGTAACGCGAGGCGTATTTGCCGATCTCGTAGACGCGCTGAAAGGAATCGATCCGATCTTGAGCGGCGGCCACTCTCCGGGTGTCGCACGCTACGGCGGCTTCATAGCATTCCACGAACAGCCGCGGCAACACGTTGGCTCCGCCCGCGACTCCGCCGTCGCCGCCCAGATTCATCGCTTGGGGGAGCATCGCCTCGGGACCGATCATGATCGACCAATCGGGCCGATCGGCTCGCAAGCTCATCAGCTTTTCGAAGTAGCTGAGATCGCCGCTGCTGTCTTTGATGCCGATGATCTGCTCGAAACGCGCCAGCCTGTGCAGCGTGTCGACCTCGAACCAGACCTTGGTGAGGCTCGGCATGTTGTAAAGCACAAGCGGCAGCGGCAGTTGCGGGATTAGGTTTTCGACGTAACCGGTCAACTCGGTTTGGCCGGCCGGGAAGTAATAGGGAGTCGCCAGCACTACGGCCGTCGCGCCGGCGTCGGCGGCATGCTTCGCTAAAGCGACGGATTCGACGAAGGCGGTGTCGGTGATGCCGACGAGCACGGGAACGCGTCGGGCCGTTTGCCTACAGACGCGGTCGATCAACTCGCGCCGCAAGCGATAGCTTAGGCTCGGCGCCTCTCCGGTTGTGCCGAGAATAAACACCCCGTGAACGCCGCCGACGACGACGTGTTCGATCAGTCGCTCAAGACCTGCGACATCGAGCTCGTCGCGATCACGGAGCGGGGTGACAAGCGGTGGAACAATACCGTGCAAACGACGCGTCATGCTTGCATCTCACGCGGACGAATCAAAAGAACGATGACTACGGACAGCAGCGCCACGCCGGCGAAAACTCCGAAAATGGCATTCAGAGGCACGCCGCGATCACGCAGGACGCCGAAGCCCCAATCGGCGAAGCCGCCGCAGCTGATGCTCACTAAATTCATAACGCCGTAGCCGGTAGCGCGCAGTTCGGGTCGCACGACTTGGCAGAGAATGGGCATATTGTTGCAGTCGAAGAAGCCCCAGCCGAGACCGAAAAGCATCAGAAACGCGATCGCAGTACCGAGCGTCGCGGCGTTGCCCACTCCGAACAGAGAGGGAAGGAATAATGTCATGCCGAGTGCGCTGACGAAGATGCGACCGCGAATCGATTTTTGCATCCACCGGTCGGCCAACGCACCGCCGATCAACACGCCGACGAGCGACGCGATCTGGACGTAGAGTACGGCCGACACGCCGGCTTTTCCTTGCCCCAGGCTGAACTGCTCTTTGAGAATGTCGGGCATCCAATCTTTCACCACCCAGCCTGCGAGGGCGGGCAACGTGAAATAGAGCACCAAGAGGATGAAGCCGGAATTGCTCGCTAGTTGATTGATCGCCGCGGCCGGCGAGAGTCGCTCAGTAACATCGCCCTCCGCGCGCGGAGCGTTTTTGACGACGGCGAAGAGCGGCAGGGCGTATACGACCCCAACCACGCCGCAGGCAGCGAAGGCCCACCGCCAGCCGAAGTCGGGCGATTCTGCGACATAGCCGCTAAATCCGCCGACGATGATGCCGATGTAGATCCCCATCTGATGCAGCCCGACGGCGGTCGAGCGCGTCGGCCCGCGATGGTAGTCGGTAATCAAGGCGAGAGCGGCGGGAATGTAGAAAGCTTCGCTGATGCCCATGATCGCGCGAGCCGCGACGAGTTGCTCGAACGTCGTCACATAGGCGGTGGCCCAGGTCACAACCGACCAGATAAACAAGCTCGCCGTGATCACATTTCGGCGGCTGATGCGATCGGCGACGTAGCCGCCGACTGGGCTAAGTACCGCGTAAACCCACTTGAACGAACCGAGCACGAGGCCCCAATTCGCCTTGGTGGCGATGTCGGGGATGTCGTTCATCATCGACGTTTTCATCGCGGCCAGCATTTGCCGGTCGAGGTAGTTCAGCAACGCCACCGGCACCAGCATGGCCACGATCAGCCAAGCGAGTCGGCTTGGTTTGGCGGTAGACTTAAGCGACGACAGTTCGGCGGCAAGAGGCATGACGCCATTGTCGTCGGCAATGTATATTTGAATCTACCGGAATCCTCCACCCGACAAATTTACACACGCGTTCTCCGACGATGGTAGTTTCCGGCCGGAATCGCGCCGCAACCGATCGCGAGCACGTCTTGCTCGGCCGAACGATCGAATTGCCGCTAGTCGAGCGATTGTCTTTGGTCCGCGCCCAATATGCCTCGCGCATCGGATGGCACGCGCATCGCAGGTTTGAGATTCTGTTTCTACTTGAGGGCGCTACGTCGTACGAACTAGCCGACGGACGTACCGTGGAGTTGCGCGGCGGTCATTTTCTTGTGATCGCACCCGGCGTTCGACATCGCGGCGTGCATGACGTTCGCCGCCCCGGTCGCCTCTGCGGTTTACAATTCGACCCGAGCGCGCCTGGGACCGGCAAACACTCGTTGTTCACCTCCGCGGATTTGCGACGGCTGCGGACGCGCTTCAAGGTCGGCTCGGAGCGAGCTTGTGCTATGAACGGCGAATTGCGCCGGCAAGTGACGACATTGGCCGAGCGCATCGGCTCTTGCGACGTGGCTCGGGCGCGACTCAGCGAGGACGATGCGGCAGCGTTGCGATTATCGGCCTGTGCGACTCTTCTGGAAGCCGCGCGGCAGCTTACCGCCCCGCGAGTGCTGGAACCGACGCAGACGGTGCGCATCGCGACGGATTTTATGGATTCGCGACTCGGGGAATCGCTCGACATGTCGCAAGTCGCCGCAGCGGTCGGTTGCGGCCGCGCGAGGCTCTTCGCCGTCTTTAAACAATCCACCGGAATGACGCCCAACGACTATCTGCAGCGCCGACGAATTGAGAAATCACAGGCCGCGTTGACGGGCTCCGACGCGACGGTGACAAAGATCGCGCTCGACTTCGGTTTCGCCAGCAGCCAGTATTTCAGTAATGTGTTTCGAAAATACACCGGTCTTACGCCGAGCGCATTTCGCGCGCGTACCCGCCCGTCGAGATAAAAAACATAGCCGCGGAGCTCTATTGAGCATTCGCGGCTACGGTTCCCGGCTGTCTTCATCACGGTCGCGAGACACTTAAGCTCTCACGCGGGCATCGCGTAGGTCGCGGACCTTATCATGCGATGCTTTTACGGCCGCGTAATGTCGCTCAAGCACCTGTGTGCACGAGCAACCTGCCAAGTCTTTTAAGGCGTCTTCGTACTTGGCTTTGATGTGATCTTCACCACGTTCGGCCTCGCTAAGCACTGCTTCGGAGCCGCCCCCGAGCGCGGCGCGGAGATCCATCCACGTGCGATGCGCCGCGGCGGCTACGCTGCCGCTCTTCGTCGGCTTCTCGCGGTTGGCGGCGACCATCGCTTGAAGTTCCTGAGCTTGCGCTGCCCGCTCGCGTGAGAGATTTCGGAACATCGCTTCGATACCGCGATCATCTTTCTCCAAATTGTCGGCCGCTTCGGCGAAACCTTTGCTGCTATCAAGATTGATTTCAATCAGATCTTGCAGCCAATCGATCGTTTTCTCGGACAAATTGTTCGCACCGGCATCCATGATACGTTCCTTATCGCATGAGTACTGTAGAGTGTGCCCGCTTCGCATGCGCAGTAAGGCAGTTTTTGTGCCCAAGTAGAGCGATTTACGTATCCGGTCCGCAAAATCGGTTGACCTGCTGGATCTAACCTGCGGCGAACTTGAAAAACGAAAGCCTTGTTTGGAGTAAACATCGTGGTGCAGGATCAACCGACGCCGCCGAAACCGGAAATGACGCCCGGCACAAGAAGGACGGAAGTTGTTCCCGAAGGAGGTTCGGAGTTTCAGCCGGTCAAACCGAGTTTCGCTCCTACGCCGGCAACGGAACCGGAAGAGCAGCTGGCGCGTCGGCCGGAGGTCGTTCCTCCGCGGAAACCGAGCGGTGAGCCGGAGATTGGTCCACCGGGGACAACTAAAATCCCCGATGCAAAACCGGAAGAAGAATGGAAGCCCGCTCCAAGCCCTCAGATTGAGCCCAGTCCCGGAAAGGAACTCGAGCCGAGTTCTCCGTCGGAACTTCCGCCGGATGCTGATCCACCGATGAAAGGCAGGTTCTGAAGATCACAAAAAGGCGATTTGACTGACTCCGCTAATTCACATTCAATCGGCTTTGAACTGCTTCCAAGAATCCGGCCGCCGGGAAGGGCCGGCATTCGGCACCTGCGAGTTCGATCGGGTCGACAACAAACCAGCAATTGTGTTCCTTGGTCGCCGGCAGATCATCGCAGAGCGACGCCCCCTGCCGAGCAAAGCGCCACAATTGATACCAGGAGGAAAGCTGCTGCGGCCGTAGCTTGAGCGCGGTTCTTTCTAAAAACACGTTGAGTCGTTCGGTCGACGTGAACAATGGGACGAACACCCGGGAACTCGCCCGCACTCCGGCGGGGGTACCTTGCTCATCATGTGACAGGCCGAAAAGCGGTAACTGAATATGCTCAATGGATTTCATAACGCGCCTGAGAATCAGTCGCATGCGGATAGTCAGGATCGCAAATTGAGGTACGCAAGTCGTATGCCGACATTCGTGGCCGGTTGTTTCTTGGGGTACACACGCTAGTATTGGTCGTTTTGCCGGACGACTTCCCACGCTGACGGGGGCCCGTGACGGGTTCATTCGACGGAGCGTGAACACCCCGCACGCGAGAAATCGGTCGAATGGCGGTTCGGCTCATCGAGGAATACATGCCTTCGAAAATCGGCATAAATGCCGTCACCGGTTTGCTGACGGCCGTGGGCGTGTTGGCGTTTTCGGCAGGTTTAGGCTACGTCAACGTTCGTACGATTGAAGACAACGAAGCGCGCGTAACGCACACGCACGATGTGCTTACTTCGTTGCATCTCGTGATGTCGACCGTCAAGGATGCCGAGACCGGACAGCGCGGCTTCATCATCGCCGGAGATCCGATCTACCTGAAGCCGTACGATGCGGCGCGGGCCGCGATCGCCATGCAGTTGGACCAACTGCAAAGCTTGGTGGCGGACAATCCGGAACAAGCCGATCGCGTCCGGAAGCTCCGGGAGACGGTCGATTTGCGGCTCAAAAGCTTGGCCGCAGGCGTAACGACCCAAGAGACGGCGGGCTACGAGGCCGCGCGGGCGCACGTACGCCGCGGTCTCGGCCTGGAACAAATGGAAGCGATCCGTGAGCGAGTCGACGAGATGGTGAGGATTGAGGAAGATTTACTTCGAGAAAGAACGCAGGTCGCTCTGCGAGCATACCGTACGGCTTATTTTACGACGGCACTCGCGACGATCGTCGGTGTTGTTTTGGTCGGCACGGTGTTTTACTTGGTTCGCCGGCAGGTGATCGCGCAACAACGCATGACCGAAATCCTAGAGCGTCAAGTGCGAGAGCGAACGCTCGAACTTAATGAGACCAATGAAAGCTTGCGCGTGAGCAATCGAGAGTTGGAGCAATTCGCTTCGGTGGCGTCGCACGATTTACAAGAACCGCTGCGCAAGATTGAAGCATTCGGCGATCGGCTGAAATCGCGCAATTTAGCTCAACTAGACGAATCCGGGCGAGACTACTTGGAACGCGTCCTGTTGTCCGCAACACGCATGCGGAGCTTGATTAACGACCTGCTGAATTTCTCCCGCGTCACCACGCGGGCGCAACCGCCCCAATTGCTCGATCTCGGTTCCGTGGCGCAAGACGTCGTATCCGATTTAGAGGGCCGCATTCAACAAACGGGCGGCAAAGTGGAAATCGGTACGTTGCCTGAATTGGAAGCCGATCCTATTCAAATGCGGCAGCTACTTCAGAATCTGATCGGCAACGCTTTGAAATTTCACCGTCCCGGAGTACCGCCCGTCGTGCGACTCGCTTCTCAGGCCGCTACAAACGGCAAGGCCGCCACAAGTTGCGAGATCACAGTGGAAGACAACGGTATCGGGTTTGAGGAAGTGTATTTGGACCGTATTTTTAACGTATTCCAACGGCTTCACGGCCGCAACGAGTACGAAGGGACCGGCATGGGTTTGGCGATTTGTCGAAAAATCGTCGAACGCCACGGCGGCACGATCACGGCACAAAGTAAACTGGAGCAAGGCTCGCGGTTCATTGTGACCCTTCCTTTACGCCAACCTAAGAAGGATTGATTTCATGACGAACGCGAAACCCGTCACCATCTTGATGGCCGACGACGACGCCGACGATCGCCAAATGACGCGGGAAGCGTTTGCGGAGAGCCGGTTGGCGAACGATTTGCGTTTTGTGGAAAACGGCGTCGAGTTGCTCGACTACTTATATCGTCGCGGCAAGTACGCGGACCCGGCGGCGTCGCCCAAACCGAGCATTATCTTGCTCGATTTGAACATGCCCAAAAAGGACGGCCGCGAAGCCCTCGCCGAAATCAAGAAGGATCCGGCGTTCCGTAGCATCCGCGTGATCATTCTCACGACGAGCAAAGCGGAAGAAGACATCTATCGGACATACGACCTCGGAGCGACGAGCTACATCACCAAACCGGTCACGTTCGAATCACTGGTCGACATCATCAAAACACTCGGCAAGTACTGGCTCGAAATCGTCGAGTTGGCCGACGACGAACGGGGTAGCTGACGCATGGAGTCGCCGCTCCGCGTACTGCTGATCGACGACGATCGCGACGACTACGTGCTGACGCGCGAGTTGCTACGCGACGCGTTCGGAGCAGGCACGGAGTTGGAGTGGTCCGGCAGCTACGAAGCCGGTTTGGATAGCCTAACGACGCGCAAATTCGACGTCTGTTTGCTCGACTACCGCCTGGGGGCGAAGACCGGCCTCGACATGCTGGCCGAAGCGATCGCGACGAATGTCGAAACGCCGATCATTTTGCTGACCGGACAAGGTCAGCGCGAGATCGACATGCAGGCCATGCAAGCCGGCGCCGCCGACTACTTGACCAAAGATCTGCTGCAGCCCGGCATTCTCGAACGCGCCATCCGCCACGCCCTGGAGCGACATCGCGACCGAAAAGCGCTAAAGCAATTGAACGACTTGCTCGAAAGTCGAGTCGAACAGCGGACGCGTGAGCTTGCCGAAGCCAACGACGCTCTCAAACAGGCCGATCAGCGCAAAGACGAGTTTCTCGCCGTGCTGGCGCATGAGTTGCGCAATCCGCTCGCGCCGATCATGAACTCGCTGACGTTGCTCAACTTGGCGAGCGACGACGCGGAAACCTGCACGCAAGCCCGCGCGACGATGGAACGACAACTGCGGCAATTGATTCGCCTAACCGACGATCTGTTTGAAGTTAGCCGCATCAGCCGAGGTAAGATCGAACTCCGCAAACAGCCGATTGATTTGCGGAGCGTCGTTCAGCAGGCTGTGGAAGCGGCGAGGCCTCTTTGTGAGCGCCGGAACCAATCGCTGTCCGTCGCGGTGCCGGAGCACTCGGTCGAATTGACGGCGGATCCGGCGAGGCTCGCGCAGGTCGTCGGCAATTTGCTGAACAATGCAATGAAGTTCACGCCGCCGCGGGGCACGGTGTCGCTCACGCTTGCGGCCGACAAAAGCCATGCGGAAATTCGTGTCCGCGACAACGGCATCGGCATCGCGCGAGAACAAATCGGGCGGATTTTCGAAATGTTCGCTCAAGCGGGCCCCCCACTTGATAAGTCCGACGCGGGACTCGGAATTGGACTGACGCTTGTGCAAAACCTAGTCGCCATGCACGGCGGCACGGTACAAGCAATCAGCGAAGGAATCGGCCGGGGCAGTGAGTTTATCGTTCGCCTGCCCACGGCTGCCGCGACAGTTGCGGCCCCGCAGGAAGCAAAACCCAAGTCGAGCGCCGGTGCTTTGCACCGGCGGATTCTACTTGTCGACGACAATCGCGACGCCGCAATCTCCCTAGCGCGCCTGCTGCAGATTTCGGGACATGAGACGACCGTGGCATTTAACGCGACGACGGCCTTGGAGCACGCCAAGTCGATCTGGCCGGAAATCGCCTTGCTCGATATCGGACTTCCCGATATCAGCGGCTATGAAGTCGCCAAGCAACTACGTGCTCTGGCGGACGGTCGGCCGATCGTCCTGATAGCGCTGACGGGCTGGGGTCAGGAAGCGGATCGGCAAAAGTCGCGTGAAGCCGGCTTCGACAAGCATCTCGTCAAACCGGTTGAGTTTCCGGAACTGACACGAATTCTCAACGAGCTGAACTGACCCGTGATTCACGGGACGCAAACGGCGTTACACTTTAATCTTGAGACGTTTTCCGCCACAGCTCGCTCATCATCTTAAGCGTTTCGTCGACCAGAATGCGGCCGCCTTCCGGCCCAACCTGGTTGCTCTGAACAATCGCGCCATATGCACCGCCGAGGACCCCACGCTCGGACGGAAGATACGAACCCGGGCCTGCGAGTTGAACGACGAACGTCTGCAACGCCGGGCCGCGCGCCTTCATTCGCACTCCGTATTCGCCGTAGATCTCGAAGGGATTCGTCGCCACTGAGACATCACCGATGCGGACGACATGAACGTCCGCGGCAAAGGTGTCATGGGGCCGCTGTAACTTGAAACGTTCAACAACCCTCAAGTTCCAATTGCGAATCCACATCGCACCGGCTTGCCCTTCCAGTTCATCCGCTTTCGACTGCGCGGCCAACGCTTCCTCCTGAGTGACTTGTCGGACCGGTAGCGGCAGAACGGCCGCTTGATGCCGCAGTTGTACGTCGGCATGTTTCTCCGCCGCCGCGCCTTCGTAGGCTTCGTCCCAACCGGCGACGATGCGACGGGCGATGTCGTCGAGGCGATCAACGTTGCGCAGTCGACGCATGCGCTCTTCCGCAGCCTTACGATACATGGAATGCGGAGATTGATCGCCTGCCGAACCGGTCCAGCCGAGCACGGCAAACTCGTCTCCGTAGCGTGCTTGCAACCGCTTGCGTACCGGGTGCCAAAAGTCGGCGTTGACGGCGCTGCGGTTTTCCACCTCCTGCGCCGGGCAGGCAACGTTGATCGCCGTCGCGATCGGCTTGTCGGATGTATCCCAAAAGCAGAGGACTTCGACTCCGTGATCTTCGTATCCTTCGAAGCGAGCAAAACTCGGCTGTGACGTATCACCGTACATTTTCGCGGAACCGTCGATCGACACGGCGATGCGATTCTGAGCTACGGCCGCGTAGCCTAGTCCCCAGCCGACCTTTCCGTGCTTACGTGATTTCCAAGCCTTTTCCACCGCGGCCGCAACCCGCTCGATGAAGAATCTGCGATAAGAATCCGGCCGCATAATGCCCGAGTCCGGCAAGTCGTAGCGCCCTTCGATCATCTCCGGAGCCGTATGAGTATGCGTCGCACTGAGTATCAGTTTCGCGACGTCGAGATCGGGAACTTTCGGCTTGACGGCCGCCCGCACCTCGTCGGTCAACCCTTCGCGAATGGCGACCAAATCACAGGCGACAAAGACGACTTGCTCAGGCGCTGCTTGCTCTCCGCGAGTTTCGAGGGCCAGAGCAACCGCCAGACACTCGCTTTCGACGCGCTGAGAAATCCGAGTTCGCATCTGACCGGAAAGCGGCACGGGTTCCCTCGGCGTGATGCTCACGCTGGAGCGTCCGACGTAGAGTTCCGCCGCGGCCAAGGGAACTCGGGATAAGCAAAGGATCGCGGACACTAACAACGCAGTCGATACGGCGGCACTCCGCATGGTGTAGTTTTCCAATTGTGAGGAGCGGCAAGTTGTCGCAGTCGGTAGGCACATTCTAGCGGTTATGGCAGCGACTCCCAATTTCGATCGAAACGATCCCAGCCGCGTCTTGTTCACAAAGGCGTCAATTCTATGAAATAGCCGCGGAGCGTTCGCCATTGCGGAGTGGACGTTGCGGCGAAACCCGTGTGAACATTTCGATCTTGAGTGATATAATGAAACCCCGCCTTGATGCCCCCGTGTTTGCCGCAAACCTTCCTCCAGCGATGATGAATCTCTCGTGAAGAGCACGGTCTTTCTGTGTTCCCGGCGACTTTTTTCCATGTTCGCGCTCGTCGCGTTGCTTCCGCAGGCGATAACGATCGCTGCGGAGAAGACCGTCGACTTCTCGCGCGACGTTCGTCCGATTTTGTCGCAGTATTGCTTTGCGTGTCACGGCCCTGACGAAGGAAGCCGCGAAGCGGGTTTGCGATTGGATCGGGCCGATGCCGCGTTCGCTGAACTCGAAAGCGGGCTGCGGGCCATAGTGCCAGGCAAGCCGCACGACAGCGAGCTAGTAGCCCGCATTACCGCCCGCGACGCCGATATGCGGATGCCTCCGACGACGAGCGGGCACAATCTGTCCGCCGAACAAATCGAAATTCTCACCCGTTGGGTCGCCACCGGAGCAAAGTACGACGATCACTGGTCGTTTCGCCCCATTAGGAAACCCAAGCCACCTACGGTCGGAAACGACGCTTGGGTACGCAATCCGATCGATGCTTTCGTGCTCGCTCGCTTGGAACAAGAGAACATCGCTCCAGCGCCCGAAGCTGCAAAGACGACGCTGCTACGACGGCTATCGCTCGACTTGACCGGCCTGCCGCCGCAACCGGCGGAAGTCGCCGATTTCCTTGCGGACGACTCCCCCGCCGCCTATGAGCGCGTCGTCGAGCGGTTGTTGGCGTCACCACATTTCGGTGAACGCTGGGGACGCC
>JAEUIN010000057.1 GCA_016793115.1 Planctomycetaceae bacterium | reverse complement strand
CAAGTGCGCCGGCGACGTGTTTCGTCGAGACCGTCGAGCACGGAGTCCAGGATGAGCAAGCCGGGGCGCGCGGCGAGAGCGCGGGCGACCAAAAGTCGTTGTCGTTGGCCCGACGAGAGAGGCGCGCCGTGGACGGTGACGCGCGTGTCGAGACCGTCGGCGAGCTTCATGACCTCTTCCAGCAACCCGACGGCGTCGAGCGCGGCGCGCACGTCGTCGGCGGTGATTTCCGAACGGCCCAGCCTCACGTTTTCCAAGACGCTCGTCTCGACGACGCCTTCGTCGTCGATCAACACCACGCGATCGCGGAGTACGCGGGGATCCCACCGGCGGAGGTCGACGCCGTCGACCTCGATTGCGCCGGCGAGAGCCGGACGCTTGGCCGTCAGGATTTGGCCGAACAGCGACTTACCGACTCCTTCGCCGCCGACGACGGCGACGGCGTCGCCCGGCTCGATTACGAGGTTGACCGCTTCGGCCAACGGAGGTTGCCGGCCGACGCCGATCGAGAGCCCGATCACACGCAGCCGCACGCCGCGTCCTTCGCCGGTGGGAGCTTCCGCGCGGCTCCGCTCCAAAGGGAGGTGCCGCAAGGTTTCCAACTTGTCGATCGACGCCATGAGGTCGTAATACGCCTCCAAGTGCTTGCCGAGTTTGGCGATCGACGACGCCACGACGGTCAGAATCAATTCCGCCGCCACCAACTGGCCGAGCGTCATTTGGCCGACGAGAACGAGCCAACCGCCCAAGCCCAACATGAGAACGCTCGTGACGACGTACGCGGTCCAGGCAAACACCGATTGCCGGAAGACGACGCGAAAGTGGCGCGAGCGCCGGCGGAGATAGTCGAGCGTCAGTTCGGCGGCGACCGCTTCGGCCAAACTCCCCCCCGATTCGCTGCGAAAGGCGGCGCGCGGCCGCGAGATTTCTTCCAACCAGCCTGCCACGGCGTGCTTCGCCGCCGACTCATCCACGGCGGTCGACACTCCTTGGCGCCCCGCGCTCAAGAGCACCAGCGCGATCGTGAGAATCAACCCGATGTCGAACACCAAGAGAATCGGATGATAAAAGGCCAACACGATCATGCCGATCGAGGCGGCCAAGAAGAGCGATACGCCGTCGAGCAACAGCGAGGAAACGATCTTCTGAATGGTCACGACTTCGAAGAAACGATTGACCATCTTGGCGGCGTCTTGGGAGTCCCACGACGAGGTTTCGACGCGCGGCAGGCGCATCGCGAGATCCTCGGCGGTGCGAGCGAAGATCCGCCGCTGAATCAACTCGGCGACGTAATGCTGCAGCAAGTTCATTCCCGCGGAGAGCGAGAGGCACGCCATTAGGATCAGCGCCAAGACGACGATCGGTTGCAGCAAGCCGCCGAAGGCGACGCTGTTGACGAGCGCTTCGACGGCGATCGGCGACGCCAGGCTGAGCAATCCTGCGGCGACGGCGAACAGCAGGATCAAGCGAATGTCGGAGCCGTCGGGCCGCAGCAAATCGACGAGTCGTCCGATCTTCGGAGGCGCATGGCGCGCGTGGTGTCCGCCGTCGACGAACGCATCGACGTGAATCGCCGCGCGCAACCGCGGCGCAGCCGTGTTCGGCGCGGCGTCCGTCGTCGGTGTCGCGTTGTCCGTTTTCCCCGGCGGCATGGCTGTCGTGTTTTCGCTCTCCGCGGCGCGTCGATCGGGGGCCGTCATATCCGGAATTAAGATTCCGTAAGTAAGGAATCGTCTCCGTAGTGCCGCAACCTATAGCCCGCCATGGAATAAAGCCCGCAGGATTGCCCTCATTGATCGTAGCGCCGGCTCCGCATTCGCCGCTGCCGCCGGCCTGCATGCGGCCCGCAGATCACCGCGACCAGCGCAGCGACAAGCTGACGCCGGCTCCCGGAGCAATGTTCAGCACATCACTTCGTTCCGCGGAGAACGACTCCGCTTGAAAGAGGCTGCGATCGAAAACGTAAGCCGCACTCACATCGAGACCAAAACCGGCGGGCAGTTTCCGCTCGAATCCGAGGCCGGCGCGCTGATCGAACACATACAGTCGGTCCTTCGAGTTCGTGCGCTCCGCCAGCCAATAGGTTTCGTTCTCGATTTGAAAGCGAGCGTAGAGGCTCCATTCGTTCCCCAGAGCTCGGCTCACCCGCACGTCGACGGCCGTGAGCGGTCGATAGTCCGCGGTTAGCGTCCATGCCTCCGTCGGCCGATAGCGGAGCGAAAACGGTACGCCGAGATGGGCCGTGAACGACTCACTCGGTCGCCACACGTAGGCCGCTCCCGGAAGCGGAAACGGCAGTTGCGACGTCGGCGAGTAGAACAAACTGAAGTTCCAGGCATCGCGCGGGCCGCTCGGCACATTGAGAAACGCGAGCGACGTCAAAGTCAGATCGCGCAGATCGGCGAACGGTCGATCCGACGCCGTGCCGACGGTGAACAGGCCGCCGGCGCTCCAGCCGTTGTCGAATTCGCGCAAGTGCATCGTACCGAAGTCGAGTTTCCAGAGTTCGCCCGGAACCGCGAGTTGGGAATCGGGCAAGATTGCGTCGGTGTCGATCCGCAAGTATTCGAAACCGGAAGTCGCCAGCCAAATCCAACGGCCGTCGGGCGCGATGCGAATCGGCAATGCGAGATTCGCCCGCACCCCGCCGAGCGCCAAGTCGCGCGCTTGCCCCTGAACTTGCCGCCCCGGCATCCAGGTCGTCGCAATGCGCACCGGCGAGCGTTCAGTGCCTGGCGTTCCTCCGCGCGGGCGACGACTTCCCGACGCCGGCTCACGGCGCGGCAACTCTTCCTGCGCGTCCGGTTCGGCCCAAAACGCCTGCGTGGGTTCCGGCTCGCCGAGTTGCCGCGAATCGGGCTGGATGATCGTCGCCGCCGGCGGTTCCGCACCGACGACCGCTGAGGTCGCGACGCAGGCGGCGGCGAGCAACATCCCGCATCGGAAAGCGACTCCTCTGGGCCGGCGGTCCATCGGTCGTTCAAATTCTTTGCGCACAAGGGCGAGCCGTGGGAGCAGTGTCTGTCGTCGCCGACGATCCGGCGGTCTTCGGAGGGAATTCTTGCAAAAATGTTAGTTTCGCACAGTGGCCGAACTTTCAGTTTTTTGGCAACCGTTGCAAGCGTTGCCGGCTCGCAGCTCTCACTCGGCGTCGCTCCTTCCGAGTGGCCTAACGGACGAGCACCGCAATAATCCGCCGCGGGTTCCGTCCGTTCCCATGAAGGATTCCTTTTATGAGATTTCCCCTCCGCGGTCTGCCCGCGGCGATCGTCGCCGGCATGCTGGCTTTTTCACCGCCGCCCAAATCGGCCGCGGCCGACGACTCTCAGGAACTGCGGTTCGCGATCGCCGCTAATCTCGATTCCGCTTTGCTGGAAGCCGGCAAGCAAGACAAACCGGAGCGACAAATCGCGGTCCTCGCGGCCGCCGCCGCCGAGACGCTGCGCGCAACGACGGCCAACGTGCTTGTGCAGGAGACGCTGCGAAAAGTTGAGCGCGCCGAGAGTCGCGATCCCAGGGCGTCGGCGAATCAATGGCGAACTGCCGTAACAGAGGCGCGCGACATTCTGAGTTTTAAACCGCTCATCGAAGCGCCCCTGCCCGTCGGCTTTCCCGATCCCACGCCGGTCGGCGAGATACGAGTCCAACACTATCCGGCCTATCGTCTGGCAAGAACCGAGATGACTCTCTTGGAAGGGCGCGCCTTTTGGACGCTCTTCAATCACATCAAGCAGCGCGAGATCGCCATGACCGCCCCGGTCGAGATGAGCTACTCTTCTCAGAAAAGCGGCGCTCTCGACAAAACGTCGATGTCGTTTTTATATCGCACCACGGAGCAAGGCCGACTGGAAACCGACGGCAAGGTGGCGGTGGTCGACATGCCGGCGCAATCCGCCGTCAGCATCGGACTGCAAGGCGATGCCGCAACTCAGCGCGTCAACGACGCGAAGGTTCGCCTCGAGAACTGGCTCCGCGACCATCGCGAGGAATATCAAGCGGCCGGACCGTTGCGAGTCCTGGCCTATAACAGCCCGTTCGTCGCCGACCGCAAGAAATTGATCGAAGTCCAGATTCCGGTCGCCGCGAGCCCACGACCGTGAGCCCGACGAAGGAAGCCGCCGTCCTCGGCTGCTCGCCGCGCCTCACCAATTCATCGCCGTGATCGAAAGTTGCAGCACCGTCGCAATCGAGACCCAAATCAAATACGGAACCTGCGCCGCGGCCACCCACGCGTAGTGCCGGCGGATCACGGCGATCATCCAGACGATCGTGGCCCACACGATCAAGATGTCGACCGAGGCCAGCGGCATGTTGCGCAGCCCGAATTGGATCGGCGTGAAGAGCAGGTTCGCCGCCAGGTTGACGGCGAACGGCGGCGCCGTCGTTTTCGGCAACCGGCCGCGGATCGTTTGGAGGAAGACGAAACCGAAACTCACGACAATCAGCGGATAGAGAATCTGCCAGACGAGGCCGATGGTCGCGGGCGCGGGCGTCCAACTCGGTTTCGCGAGGCTTGCGTACCACGTCATCCAATCCATGAGTCACGCTCCGTCGTCGCGTTCACGAATCGTCGCATCGCGGCCGCCGATTCACGACCGAATCGCAACTGTAACCGCCGCACGAAAGGATAGCCGAGTTTGGTGAGGATGTGTCGCGGTCGGGAAAACGCTTTGATGTCGTACCACACGGCGCCGTCGTCGCCGATCTCGACCAGAAAGCGTTCTTCCCCGCGCTCGACATGGCCGGGCAGCGTGCCGTAAGCAAAGCCGAAGCGGCGCGGCTCGTCGACCACGTAGACGATTCGCGCCGCATTCATCGACCAAACGCCCCAAGCGCGGGCCACGACCGCCACGACTTCCCCGGAGCGAATCGGCGCCGTCGCCGGAAAAGCGTGCAGCCAACCGAGATCGAATTGTTTCCAGCCGGCCAATCCTTGCTTGGCGCGTGCGAAAACCTGATCGCCGGTCCCGAGGCCGACTCGGGTGTGATCGACGACGTAATCCGCCGGAGGCGTCGCGGCCGTCGCCCCGGTTTCGCAGTAGGTGAAGTCGAGCTGCGATTGAGCCTGCAGGAACTTCGTGATGACCGCGTCGGCCCGCCGGCGAAAGGAAAACACGGCATCCTCGAGTCGATGAAAACGAACTAGCGGCATTCTAGGCGCGATCTTGAAACGTACAATGCAGAGCTGACCGTTGCCGCCGGGTCACCCGCCTCGCAACCGAACATGATGGAACGACCACAGGTATTGTTGACCGGAGCCACCGGCTACGTCGGCGGATTATTGCTTCCGCTTTTGGAGCGGCGATCGACGTCCGTTCGCTGCCTGGCCCGCAATCCCGACAAGATTCGCCGCGGCGGCGATTCCACGCAGGTCGTGCGCGGCGACGTGCTCGACGCCGCATCGCTCGACGCAGCGCTGCAAGGCATCGACATCGCCTACTACCTCGTGCATCTGATGGCCGGGGCGAAAGACTTCGAGCGCGATGATCGACGCGCCGCCGTCAACTTTGCGCGCGCGGCCAAGCAGGCCGCGGTCAAACGCATCATCTATCTCGGCGGATTAGGCGACGACGCCGATCCCAAGCTTTCCCCGCATCTGCGCAGTCGCCATGAGGTCGGCAAGATTCTCCGCGAATCCGGAGTCGAAACCATCGAGTTTCGGGCCGGCATGGTCGTCGGAGCGGGGAGTCTTTCTTATCAATTGCTGAAGTCGTTGACCGACCGGCTGCCGGTGATGCTCTGCCCGAAGTGGCTCTCGACGCCTACGCAGCCGATCGCCGTCGACGACGTGTTAGCGTATTTGTCGGCCGCCGCCGAGCTGCCCGCCGGCGCAAGTCGCATCTTCGAGATCGGCGGCACCGACGTCGTCACCTACAGCGACCTGATTCGTGAGTACGCCCGACTCAAGCATCTGCGTCGTCTGCTCATTTCCGTGCCGGTCCTCACGCCGTATCTCTCCGGCCTCTGGCTCGCGCTCGTCACGCCCGCCGGCTTCGAGGTGGGGCGGCACCTCATCGAAGGCTTGAAGAATCCCACGGTGGTGCGCGATCGCTCCGCCCTCGACGCGTTCTCGGTTCGGCCGATGAGCGTTCGCGCAGCTCTGGAGAAAGCCGTGTATTCGGATCAACCCTGAGCGTGCCCCGTCGCTTTACGCTCCCCGCGTTTGAACATTTGCATGTCTCGTCGACGAAATGTTCATCGGCTGCGAAAGTTCAGGTCGAACTTCGGCCGCAGCGAGCAATGCTTGCCGTGAGCCGCTAGAATCGAGCGCAGCGATTCAACCTGCTTCTTAGTTTTCGCGGTTCATTGTCGCCATGGCCAACTCCGCTTATTTCGTCGGTTGGGGAACGCTCTCGCTTATCAATGCCGGCTTGGCGCAATCGAAGGGGCGAAGCGGGCTCCTGTGGTGGCTCGTCTCCTTGTTCATCGGACCGTTGGCCACGCTGTTGATCGTCGTTCTGCCGAGAGAATCATTCAATTGAGCCGGGCGGACGCGGAGCCGATACCGCTGTCGAAATCCGCCCTTTCAAGTTGCCGACAGCCCTGGAACTCCTATTCCGTGAACACACTGATCCGTCTCACCGCTCGTCGCCGACTACTACACGTTTTAGGCGCCCTCCTCCTGACGGCGGCGCAGCATTCCGCGCGCGGTCAAGCGCCTGCCGGCGAGCTTGCGGACCGGTCGTCGCCGCCGAATTTCGTCCTCATCTTGGCCGACGACAAGTAAAAGAAGATCGGTGAGACACGCACTGGTCGGCTAAAAAGCCCCATTTTTAGCTTTGCAGAGTAAAAGTCGGATCGCGATTGATTACGAGCGATTCATTCTGATTCAGTAGAATTAACTACACTTTGCTACAGGAAGACGTCTACCATAAAGTTCTATGCTTGGTCGAAGCTAAGAACTGTCGGACTAGACGGAGAGCAGCCCACCGACGCCGGGCGTTTCTCCGTTCGATCCGTTCTTTGCACCGATGACGTAGGTGCCGTAGTTGGCTGACGCGAGTTGTCGGTTGGCACCGTCGTACCATCGCACTTGATAACTCACGCGCGAGCGCGGATTTGAGTCGTGCGGCGGTTGCAACGGCCCGGTGCCGTACGATTCCGGTGTCCGTTGATAGAAGGCGGTCGCAAGAACGTTGTTCGCGCCGTCGTACGTGATGTAAGTCTGTTTGAAGATCTTATCGTCGTTTGTAGCGTCACTTACCGAAAACGATGCGATGAATTGGCTCGGCCTCTTCGCTCACAAATTCACTCGTCGACGAGCTACTCTGGGATTCACTGCTGCTAGACTCCTCGCTACTGCGACGAGACGGGATTATCGAAACCCACGTAAGTTGCCGTGACGCGGCGGAGTGCTTTGCGGAGTCCTAACGAAGTATCCACCGGGAACTCGGGGCATGGTCGTAACGACGAGCAGCTTTTCGTCCGGTGCGATACAGGCTGCGATCGAAGCAGACATTCGACTTATGGATGGGGCTGAGTTCGCGACTAGGCTTTGCGCTGCGAATTAATCCCGGCAAGTAAGAGGACCGCCCAGCGGGCGAGCTTCCAGGACTAGAGCTGCAACCCCGTCACCTCTCGTCCGCATTCAGAGTGCCGCATCCGAAAGACATTAGGCACGTCGATCGACGTTCCTTTGGTCCCAAGCCGTTTACGAAACGCAGTGTCTTCTGTACAGCGCTGCCACCGATCCGCCGGGCGCTGCCAACGCTCCTCCGGACAGTACCCGAACTCGCGAACCACCGAACCGAGCACGATCTGTACTCCGCCGATCGCTCTACTGTATTGCTTCGGCTTGAACTCGCTTGGATCGATGTCGAGACACGATTTTGCGCCTTTCGCGCGTTCAATTGCGGCATCGCCTAAGGCGTGCGTCCGGTGCAGCATGACTTGCCGCGGATAGAGAAGTCGCTCGGTCGTAGCTTCCAAATGGTCAGCGAGCGAATCTATTGCGCCGTCGCGAAACACCATATCGCAGTCCGTAAACCAGACCCAGTCCGCGGTGGTACGGCGCGCGGCATGATGTCGTCCGATCGCGCGACGGAACAACCGAGGTGGCTCAAATTGCCGAACGTCGACGACGACCGTCGGCGGTGCCTGCTGGTGCCGAAAGAAGTCGAGCACGTCGGCCGTAAGCGGATCGTGCTCGCGATCGGCGCAATAGACGCAGACCATGACTTGAACGACCGTGGGCGGAAACAAGTATAGCGAACTGAGTTGATAGTGAAGCAGACGTGAGTAGCGCCAACAGTGCGTGACGATTTCAAGCTTCATTTACGCCTTGGCCATCTTCGGTTTCTTAGCGGACTTGGATACCAAGAATCGATGAATGTCCGCGTCCGTCCTCGCAGCCCAATCTCCGAGCGACGCCAAGTTCTCGGCCGCGCATCGTTCATAGTGCGGCTCCCAAATCAAGCGCCCTTGCGGATGGCGAAGGTGCTTGCTGCCGTGAAAATGCCAAATGCGTACGTCGGACGTTGGCTGAGCGTAGATCGGCGAACAATTGAAGCGACAATCCAAGAGTTCGTGATCTTGCTCCGTAAGCAGCAATTGCAGGGCGATCTCATCGCAAATGAACGTCCGACGGCCGGCCAAGGAAAGTTTTTGCCATTCCGTCGTCCAGGCCGAGCCGGCTCTCATCGCGACAATCCCCGCGTTAATCGCAGGACGATTTCTTAGGGCCGCGGAAATCAGCGCGTCGCGTTGCTCGACGGGCAAATCTTCGGAGTGAACGCCGCGCCATCGTTCGATTCGCCGACGCATGATCGGTCCCGACGTTCGCCAGTTGGCGAACTGGGCGACGCACAGCGGCTTAGTCCTTAGCGCGTCGAAGAAAGGAGTCACGTCTCCGACGACGAGCGTATCGCAGTCAAGATATAAGGTTCGTGGATGGGGAAGTTCTTGCGCGAGGGCGACTTTACCGAGGTAGGAAGCGTTCTTTCCGCTGACCGGCATTCTCCACGGTCGATGTTCAATGTTGAGCCGAGGATCTCTAGCACAAAGTTCTCCGATCTGATGCGAGTCGTCTTGGGTGGTGTAGACGGTGACCGGCCCGCTCCAGTGACGTCGCAGGCTCGCAAGGGAAACGACAAGGCGAGCCGCGTGGGCGGTTCCCGTCAGCAAATAGAAGACGCCGCAATCTGAATAGTCGGCGCAGCGCTCAGGGGGCGCAGGAGCCGGGGTGAGGATTTTGATGGGAGCCGGCTTCCGAATCATCCAGACCCGCCCCTTGCCGACATCCACCGTAAGGCCGTAAGTTACCGCGAATTCATTAACCGCTTTCGCCACGCCCCAGATGCCTCGTCTATCACGCGGTCCCAGATAGTCGTGCCCGGCGAGCACGCCTCCCCCGCGGACCTTCGGCCACCAAGCCGCAATGTCGGAGCGCACGGCGTCGTAAGTGTGATCGGCGTCGATAAAGGCGAAGTCGAGCGCTCCGTCCGGAACGGCATCGGCGCCGGCGAGCGAGTCGAGCCGCACGATCGCACGGCGATCCGCGGCGAACTGCGTCGTCGACTTCACTTGAGCGAATCGCTGGTTTTGCTGGGCGGCTGACAGTGCTGCGCAGCCGTCGCCGGAACGACGGTACGGATGATCCTTATCATAGGCGGCCCAAGAGTCCACCATCGTCAGTTCGAGATCGGCAATCGACCGTAGCAGCATGACGGAAGTGTGGCCTTGCGCGACTCCAATTTCCGCGGCACGGAGTCGTTCGCCGGGCCGTCTGAGAGATTCCGCGAGTTGAACCAGCGTTCGCGCGTGCTCATTCTCTCCGAACTTCGCAGGCCGCTTGAGGCGAAGATTAAGCATGGCGTTTTCGCTCCCCGGTCGTAGTTTTCGTTTCGGCAGATGTCTCCAGCCGTGTCCGGACACTGAAACGGTCCGATAAGCATCTCGCCGACGCGCTGCGCAGTACCAGAAGTACGTATCGTGCGAGGGCACCGGCAAGCGGGCGCCGGTCGAAAGTTTGGACATCTGAACGGCCCACGACGTCGCTCCGAAAAAGCAATAAGAAATGATGCGGGTATGGAATAGCTTGTCGGAGGAACTCGGCCGGGGGAACGTTAGCGGCGGTTGAGCATTCAGCTCGTCAATGTTGGTCGCCCAGTTCTGCAACTGGTCGATCCACACGGCCGGTTTGGTGTAAGCCCATGGTGCTGTGACGAATACCGGAGCTTGGCCGTGCGCATCCGCCTTAAACCAATCTTCGGCGATTGGCTGGACGTGCGGTTCGGCGACCACGTCGACATCGAGCTTGAGAAACCACGGAGTTTTTACGGTTTCGACGGCACGAACTAGTCCGGTCAGCATTTTTTCACGCTGCCCGACTCCGGGAAGATCCCACAAGAGTAGTTGTTTCTGCGGATGATCGACGAATTCCAACCGCTCCCGCCATTCCGCTTCGGAGTGCTTCGCGTCGCAAACCACCAGCAGCGGACGTTCTAAGAGGGCCGCTCGATTCTTCCGCCAAGTGGGCCAAGTCAGCCGCCATTCCTCCAGATGCTCATCATCGACGCCGACGATCGTCGTGAAATCCAGGTTGACGTGATCGAGCGGCTTGCCTGAGGGGCTGGGAGATGCAGGAACCGTCTGTTCGCTTCCAGGTGATAACTGTGAGCGCCGGAAGTTCCGATCCGGTCGAATCCTGCCGATACGAACCCGCGCTTGCTGAGCACAGAATTGCAGCACACGAGCCACCGGCAGGTCCGCGACCCGACCGGCGAAGTCGACCACGGTCTGCTGTAGCCAGGCCGTTCGGACGAATGCGGTCGCTTCGACGGCGGGCGGAGGCGTTTGGCGCAACGCCGATTTTCTCGGGCGGGCGCGCCGAACCTTCCACCACGCACGCAAGCGTTCGAGCGTCGCGTCGTCCAGAAACTTCCGTTCGTCGTCGACGGTATGTAGCACCGTTGCGCCGTCGGCTTCGGCGACCTTTGCCATGATCTGTTCGATTTCGTGAACGTTCCGTGCGCCTACAAAGAGCGTCCAAGGCGTTTTGGCGTGCTGCCGCAGCAACGATAGCAACGGTCGATCGCGCGGAATCAAGCGTACGCGCCGATCTTGCTTGAAGAATTGCAGCAACTTGGCATCGCACGAGGAGTCATAGAATAACAACCAAGACATGGCGCCGAGGCGTTCCCTCCGCGACGGCCACGAGCTTCGCAGCGTCGCACCCGTGCTTCGGTCCAGCACGGCCGCGATCGTCACGGTGTCCGTTGAAACAGAAACGGATTTCGCCTGGGCGGGAACGGAGGGGGCCGCAGCCTTGGCCGGCGGAGCTTCGCGCGGCGCACGAACTCGGTCGGCGGCGTCGGCCCGATCGTACATACCGCGCGTCACGATCTTCTGGGGGACATCGGCCAACACGCAGTCCAGCGCTTCGTCGTAGGAGCAATGCGGAAAAACTTGGAGACCGCTGTTGGGAGTGCAGTTCCAAATCTCGTAACCGACTTCGGCAAACTTCGGCAGCAAACGGCTCAATCGCTCGTTGAGAATTCGATAACTTGAGTTATTACCTCGAACCGAACCGGCGCTGCGGGCCTGCTCGAAGGCGTAGTTTTGTTTACCGTTCTCCATCCGGAAATCGCAGCCCAGTAAGAACAGCCTGCGAATGCCTAGGTAATAGGCCAACCGCAAGGCGACGTACATCACGGAGCGGGAGCCTTTGTGGCCGTAGGCGTCTTTGCGATCGCCGCGATTCCCCCAATTGAACGTCGGCTCCGTCAGCCAACGTTCGACCTGAAAATCGTCGTTGCGCTGATAGCCGAAAACCGACGGCATGTCGCCGACTTTTTCCCGCGAAGTAACCAGCAACTCGGCGTTATTGCGAACGGCGAAGCGCTTTTCGAAGTGCGGGCGCGGAACGAATTTAAATATGCTCGGATCGCGCCAGATAACATCGCAGAAGTGCGAGGGGTCGTCGACGCAGCACCAGAGTTGCGGCCGTATAACCGTCGCGGCGTTGTTAACCGCCAGCGTGACCACTCCGCGCCGCGCTAGATGCGAGAGATCGTGGCTCGCTAGCGAAGGCCCGCTACACACCAGAAAGGCTTGGCCGCCCCGATACATGTTCTGCAGCGCGACCGGCTCGCCGTCCCGCGCGTAGAGCATAGGCAGCGGCGGCGACGGTCGGAAACTCGGCAGGCCCGGCAGGGCGATCTTTGCACTGCCGCCCACAGAGCTGGTCGACGGAAAGCGCGCATATTTACCGTGTAGCGGCTCGAGCGTCTGCGGCGGCGATATTGCATCGGTTTGATTCGCACCTAAAGTTTCCGACATGTCATGCTCTGAAATGCGGTGTGAAACGACGGTGTACGGCTGACCGAAGGAGATCACAATTCGGCATCCGCTTTCATCGTGGCATTGTTCGCCTGCATCTGAAAATTGCTGCCGGCCACCGATGTCGTGTAAATCGCGCACCCGTACTCGTTCGATCCCAACACGGTCGGATTGTTGGCGTTGGGTTTGTACCAAGTGCCGCCGAGTGTCACCGTCGGATCGGCGCGCTTTCGCGCCAACCATTGAAAGCCGACGGAGCCGTACGACCCCGCGGCCGATCCGGCGTCGACGAATGCCGGCCAGTTATAAACATTCGCTTGATACTCAAAGTACCGATAGCACGCTAAGAGTTCGTCGTGAATCGCCTTGACTTGAAAGCGGTGCGCGACGACGCCCGCCTCGACCTGTACGCCCGTCAGATAAAACGTCGCAGCGGCAGTCGCCACCCAATTGGTTCCGCCGGATGGCTTAAGCGTTCCTGCGGCGGACCAGGTGTTGTTAGTTGACGCTGTGTACGTCGACCCGGCGCCCAAGCTGAAGTGGACTTGCATGCCGGCGGAGTTGTCTTTGAGCCATGTTCCGGATTGATCGCCGGGAACCACGACGACGAACTTCGTCCAACTGTTGGCTGCAGAGATGGTATATGCGACAGAATAGGAGCGATTGGCGGCGCCATTGGTGATCGTAACTCCGTAAGTGCCTGTCACGCTTGATCGCGCCCAAAAGGAGATCGTCACCGGATGTGCCGCCGCCGATCCCCAACCGAGGTCGTCGAGGTTCAATCCTTCGATGAACTGCGAAAGTCCAAAAAAATCGCCGGAACCGATGGTTGGCGCCGACGCGACGAGCGCTTTGAGCGAACGGCTAAATCCAGCTGGCACGACGGACGTGTCTTGCTGCAAGGTGATCTTGCTGGCTTGCGACAATCGCAAGCACCAGCGATCGACGCTATATGTTTTATCGGCGGTCGGTGTGAGTGAAGCGCCGCTGTTACGTTGATCGATGCGCATCGCACCGTTGATAATGCGATTGTGCGCGGACACCGAACTCGCTAACGCCGCCGAGACTGTCTGAAATACGTCCTTCGTCCCGGCGGCGAAACTCACCAACGAGCCGCTGTTGGATGATGCCAGAACATAGTCCCGCGACAAAGTGTCGGGGCCGGCATCAGTGACAGTCCCCAAGCCGACTTCCCAATCGCCCGTTGAGTTGTCGGCAATGCAGTAATAACAGCCCTTTCCGTCGCCGACACCGCTAACAAAAGTTCGAAACCCGGTAGGCGCTCCGCCCAACTGCAGCGTGCCCGTTCCGGTCGTGGTCGTCGTTTCCTTAACGCGATCGGCATACACGATCTCAGGCATAGACACTCTCCGGCATGACTCGGCCGACTCGGCAGCCGATGTGAAAAGTTGTGGGGGGTGAAGTTCATTCGCGTTTGAAATTCACTGCGGCTGGAACATAGCGTCGTGCGAGACGCAAAGTCAATTTTTTTCACGGCGAGATTTAGAGATCATCGCGTCGTGATGCAAAGCACCTACGCGCGTCGTTAATTCATCACGCCTGCGCCGGCAAGCTGGCGAAGCTTTGCGTGCGCGTCGCATTTCAGCGAACGAAAAAAGTTGACAACGTGTAACCCAAGTTTATAACCGGCCGGCGATTTCTCTTTGTGCGTCGCGACGAACCCAGCTTGCGGCGACGCGCTTACGCCCAAGACTTAACTAGTCTTCTCACGACAGGGCTTATTCATGCCGTCTTTCGATCCGATTAGCGCTGAGCCGATTTCCGCCTTAGGCCGGGACGACGCGTCGTCGAGTTCAAGCAGCCAATCGAGCCAGAGCGATTTTTCGAGCCAAAGCGACATCCCCGACGAATCGTCGCAAAGCAGCTCTTCGGAATTCAATTCCTCGGAGTCGTCGCTGGGGACGTCGAGTCAAAGCATCGACGAGTCCTCCGCGTCAAGCTCAGCCTCCGAAAGCTCCGACGCGAGCAGTCTCTCGGGGACTTCGTCCGGCTCCTCTCTGAGTTTCAGCAGCGGATCCGAACCCAGCGCCTCGTCGGGCCTCAGCGATCCCTCGTCGCTTTCCGATCAATCGTCCGGGAGCAGTCAGTCGGCCGGCGGTCCGGTCATTGACTCCATCGAGCCCAATCGCGGGCCGGTGTTCGGGCAAAACGTAGTGATTTACGGTAGCGGGTTCGTGAACGGCGCCACCGTCCTGTTCGGTTCGGAGGCGGCGATCGGAGTGAGCGTCAGCGTCGACGGTACGCAGATTCTCTGCTCCGCGCCGGAAGTCACGGATTCTCAGTACGTCGACGTCACCGTCACCAATCCGGATACGGCTTTCGACACTCTGGAAAACGGCTTCGGCTATGAGCCGGTGATCACGAGCGTCGATCCTTCCAGCGGCCCGGATTCGGGCGGGACGCCGCTGGAAATCTCCGGCGGCGGCTTTAACAGCAACTGCGAGTTGCGCATCGATAACGTCGAACCGGCGAGCCCCGTACGCGTCGATTCGGAAACGATGACGTGCGTAACCAATTCGCATGCGGCGGGTCAGGTCAACGTCCGCGTTTTCAATCCGTTCGTCTCATTGCCGGACCTGTCGTTCACATTGACGAATGGTTTTACGTACGAAGGCGCGGAATCATCGATTAGCTTTTCTTCGGCCAGCGCGCCCCCGGAAAGTTCCGGGTCCGGCCCAAGCGCATCCAGCGGACCCTCGGAAAGCTCGGAACCGGTTTCGGGCAGCGACTCGGCGAGCGATGAGCCGTTCAGCCTCTCAGAGTCGTCGGTCGTTTCTTCCGAGCCGCTGGACGCAACGTGTGAACCGGACAAGGACGATTGCTGCGGTTGTCAGACTTGCTGCGACAGCCAGAATCCGAGCTCGATCGATCGGTTCAGTGAGCGGCCGATACGCTATGCCACGGGCGAAATGCGCGTCGTCGTCTCGGACCTTTCCAGTTCGGGGTTCGGCGACAGTTGGGGTCACACGCGTAGCTACCGGAATCGCATGTCGCAAAACATCGATTACGGCAACGGTTTCAATTGGCTGGTGCAACAGTGGCCTTATCTGTATCAACCGGACGCCGAACATCTGACGATCGTGCGCGCGGGCACGGCTTCGGAATTTTTTGAATGGGACGGCTTTGACTGGGTCGGAATGTACGGCATTCGGGAAACGCTCACGAGCTCCTATCAGCTCCGAAGCGCTTCGGGAATCATCGAAGACTACGAGCCGCTGGATTCGGCAAATGCGTATCGCGGCCGGCTGCTGGCGAGAACGGCGCCCGGCGATCAGACGACGACATGCAACTACGATACCGGCTCCGGCTTGCTCCAAAGCGCCGTGCGGTCTGCGCCGACCTTGGGCTTGGAAGAACAATATACGTACGAATACACGGGCACCTCCCTGACGACGGTCACAATCCAGCGCAACGTCGAGAGCGCCGGCTGGACGCCGGTCCGCCGGGCGGTCTACACCTACTACGGCGAAAGCGACGACCACGGCCTGCCCGGCGATCTTCGCACCGTCGAAATTCAGACGCCGGCGACCGGTTCGTCGTCGAGCGTCGACTGGGGCACGGAAAGCAAGTCGTACTATCGCTACTACAAAGGCGAGTCGAGCGAAGCGGGCTTCGCGCATGCGCTGAAGTTGGTCGTGGGGCCGGAGGCGTTCCGCCGGCTGGAGGCCGCGGCGAGCGATCCCTTCGAAGCGTCCGACGCGCTGGTCGCCCAGTTCGCGGATCAGTACTTCGAGTACGACGACGAACAGCGGGTCACGAGAGAAGTCGTCGATGCCGGCACATACGGCTACGACTTCACCTATGAAGAGAACGCTGCCTTCGACGCGAACGATCCCAACAGCTGGATGATGAAGACGACCGAAACGCTCCCGGACGGCACGCAGAACATCGTCTGGGCCAACGGCGTGACCCAAGTCTTACTGAAAGAAGTTCGCAGCGAGGGCGGCTCGCAGCGTTGGATGGAATACCAACAGTTCAACGCCGATTACAACTTGATCCTGCGCGCCGCACCGTCGGCCGTCGACATGGAGGCCACGGCTTCCGCCTCCTCCAGCGGCGGAGAACTTCATGTTAATTTGAAGCCGAACTCGGGACTCATTCACAGCTACGGGTACTACGACGGAACGGACGGACCACGAACTTATCTCAAGTTCGAAGCGATTCAGAACGGCGAACTCGGTCCGGGGATTCTGCAGCGCTTCCTCGTGTGGAACTATTACGGTTCCCTCGTGAAACTGCAGTCGGAAACCGTCTATCGAGAGGAAGTGGAATGGGACGTCAGCGACTCAAGCAGCGGCTCGGCCGGCGACGGCGGCCCGATCACGACGAGCTATAATTACTACGTCGACCCCACGACGCTCCAAGTTCTTGCCAAGCACACCATTCTGCCGGCCGTCCCGTCCGAGCAGAACGGTTCTGGCGTCTCGGCGGTTCGCCGCGAGTTGTTCGATCAATTCGGCAATCAGACTTGGGAGCAAGGGCCGCGCGGCTTCGTCTCGAAGTTCACTTACGACGTCACGACCGGCGCGATGATCCAGCGGATCGACGACGTCGACCCCAATCTGGAAGGCTTGGAATGGGATCCGATCGATAACGCCTACTGGACGATTCCCGACGGCGACCGCCTGAACGTCGTCACCGATTATACGGTGGACGACGAAGGGCGGACGACGCAGGAACTCGGCCCCTCTCACGTCGCGGTAGTGGACGGCGAAGCGGTAACGGTGCGCACGGCCCGTTGGAACGTCTATCTCGACGACGAGCACGAGACCCGCAGCGCGCAAGGCTTCGTGGTCATCGCGACCGATCAATCCAGTTCCGCCACCGGCTCCGGCTCCGAGATGAGCGTCGACTCCGGCGAAATCATCGAGACGGTGCTCGTCAATCCGGTGCAGATCACCAAGAGCGACGACTTGTGGCGGCCGGTCGATCAAATCTCCGCCGTGCGCGCCTCGACGGTCGGGCCGCTGGAGCCGACGGACACTTTCCCGCAGAGCACGTGGGTTCGCTGGACTCGACAGGCCTACGACGACGCAAGCCATCTCGTCAGTTCCCGTGCCTATCACACGATTCCCGTGTCCGGCGAAGGGACCGAAGGGACCAACTACGACGAGACGCTCTACGGCTACGACGAACGGGACCGACAGAACCGTGTCCGCAGCCCCGGCGGCACGATCACGCGAACCGTTTACGACGTCCTGAGCAGGTCGATCGCGACTTGGGTCGGCACCGACGATGAGGGAGCGACGAACGATGATCCATCCGGCGCAAGTTCATCAGGCTCCGCGAACAGCGGCAACAATATGGTCGTCGTCACCGAGAGCGCCTACGACGAAGGACAAGACGGCGGCGATAGCAATTTGACGCAAGTCATTCAGCATGTCGACGACACGACCGTACGGGTCACAAACTATGAGTACGACTGGCGCAATCGCCAAGAGTTCATCGACGGTGAGGAGGACTTCTTCCAGCAGTCGATTTACGACAATCTGGATCGCCCCGTAGAAGTAAGGCGTTACGACACAGACCTAGAAGGCGATCTCGTCGCCAAAAGCACGACCGCCTACGACGATCGCGGCCGTACCTATCGGACGCGGCGCTACTCCGTCAGCGGCGGCGTCGCGGGTAACTACCTGGAAGACAACTTCTGGTTCGACGCGGCCGAGAACCAGATCAAGAGTCTCCCGGCCGGCGCGCACACGTTCACCAAGAGCCTATACGACGGTCTCAGGCGGCGCACGGCGAGTTATGTCGGCTTCTACGATCCGGCACTCGGCAGTTCGTCGAGCGACAATTCGGGCTCCAGCGACTCCGGTGATCCGCAACCGGGAGGCGAACCGTATTCCGAAGTCGGCATCATCACCGAACGGAACAAAATCTTCGAGCAGACTGTCGTCACGTATGACGATGCGAGCGATGTGTTGGCGACCGCCTTCTATCAGCGCTGGCACGACGCGATCGGCGGCGGCCCGCTGCAATTGCCGACCGCAGCGCAGCCGAAGGCCCGCGTCAGCTATCAGGCCCAATGGTACGACGGCGTCGGCCGCTCTCTTGCATCCGCGAACTACGGCACCAACGACAACGCGGCGTTCACGAGGCCGGCAGAAGTTCCCGCGCGGAGCGACGACGTCCTCGTCACCACGACCGGCTACGACGACGCCGGCCGCACGTTCCAAACGATCGATCCGGCCGACAAGGAGACTCGCCGCGAATTCGACGCGCTGGACCGCGTCGTCCGCTCGATCGACAACTACGTTGAGTCAAGTTCCACGGCCACGAGTTCCAGCGGCTTCGGCGGCGACGACGAGAATCTGACCGTCGAAACGACGTACACGCCCGACGGACAGACCGCGACGCTCACGGCCGTCAACGCCGCAACCGGCGACCAAGTGACTCGCTATTTCTACGGCACGACGCTCGACGACTCCGACGTCGCCCGCAGCGACCTCCTGCGCAAGGTGATCTACCCCGATTCGGACGACACGAGCGCTTCCGGCACCAGTTCCGCCGAGGGCTCCGACGAGGTCTACGACCGCGTCGAATACCGTTACAACCGCCAGAGCCAACAAACCGAATTCAAAGACCAGAATGAAACCGTTCACAACTACGACTATGACGGACTCGGCAGACGAACGGCCGACAAGGTCACGCTGCCTCCGGGGAGCGCGATCGACGACGCCGTCCTCCGGATCGCGACGACGTATGAAGTGCGCGGAATGCCCGAGAAAATCACCAGCCACGACGCCGCGACGAGCGGCTCCGTGGTGAACGAGGTCCAGCGGGCCTATAATGGCTTCGGGCAATTAATCGCCGAATATCAGAGCCACGCCGGCGCGGTGAACACCATGACCACGCCTCGGGTCCAGTATGCGTATGACGACGGCGCGGACAACACCGCGCGGCCGACGACGCTGGTCTATCCCAACGGCCGCGAACTCTTCTACCACTATGGCACCGCGAGTTCAGACGATGACCGCTTGTCGCGCGTCTTCGCTCTGCAAGGAGAAGCTACGAGCAGCAGCGCGAACGAAACCTACGTCGAATACACCTACGTCGGCCTGAGTTCTTTCGTTCGCGTCAATTATCCCGAGCCGCAGATTCATTGGGATCTGATCACCGGTTCCGATCCTAATCCCTACGCCGGCTGGGATCGCTTCGGCCGGGTGATCTACTGCCTCTGGTACGACAACGGCGCCAGCCAAGAAGTCGAAAGCCTGCTCTACGGCTACGATCGCGCAAGTAATCGAATCTGGCGTCAAAACACCGTTGCGCCTCCGGGCAACGATGAACTCTACGCCTACGACGGCGCCCAACGCCTCATCGACATGCAGCGTGGCACGTTGACCAACGACGACACCCAGATTGCCGAGCAAACGTTCGCTCAACAATGGAACCTCGACGCCACCGGCAACTGGCAAGGCTTTCGAGAAGCCGTGTCGGTCTCAAGCTCCGGTTCGGATAGTTGGAGCCTTGAACAAACCCGCGCGGCAAATCCCGCCAATGAAATCACTGGCATTATCGGCGGCGGCTGGGTCACGCCCGCTTACGATCGGGCCGGCAATATGGTGCAAATGCCTCAGCCTAACGCGCCGACCGACGGTTACGAAGCCACATGCGATGCTTGGAACCGCCTAGTCAAATTGGAAGAGGGTTCCGCCACCATCGCGATCTATGCCTACGACGGCCTCACCCGAAGAATTACGGCTAATTACGGCAGCGACGTTCGGAACACATACTTCTCAGTCCAATGGCAGGCACTCGAAGAACGCCTAGATTCCTTGGACGATGCCGAACGACAATTTATCTGGGGGCTGCGCTACATTGATGATTTAGTGCTTCGAGACCGCCCCTTCCATGAACGTCTATTCGCTCTCCAAGACGCCAATTGGAACGTCACTGCGATTGTTAATAGTGCAGGATCGCCTGTCGAGCGATACTGTTTCTCGCCATATGGATCGCCGGAATTCATGGATGGCGAATTTAATATGATTCCGTTTTCGGAATGGCACTGGGAAATACTCTACGCGAGTTACAAGTTCGACAAAGCCAGCGGATTTCAATTCGCTCGTTACAGATACATTAACCCTGCAGTCGGCGAATGGATGACTCGTGATCCTGTCGAGTACTTGGATGGATTAAGCCTCTATCAATACGTCAATTCTCAGCCCGTCTCAACGCAAGATTTCGATGGCACCATTGCAATTGACTTCCTGCCGGATGCCGATGGAAACATTACGACAGCTGTTCAGTTTCCACGCGTACCACTACCAAATCTAACTCCACCTCGTCATATTTTCAAAGAGAGTGCTTGGCTGTGGCGAAAGACAGTACTTCAAAACTACAAATACTTCTCGCAATGGTATGAAGAACAGGTAAGAATGGGCGTGTCGTGGGTTGCAAAGCTGCCGCCATGTCCGTGCCGGCTAAAAAAGTGCAGTACAACGCAGAGTCTTAAATTGTTTTCTAGCACATCATCGCCTGGCATCGAATTCGTCAATCCGGATCCATCAAAGTGGTCTGACTGGGGCTATAAATGGTTTATTTCAAATTCACTCCTTGGATTCCATCCTGGCGGCGTATACGAATTACGTTCGTCCGCAAACGCAACTGTAAATGGAACGGGACAGCAGTGTGTATATGACAAAGACGGGATTCTGATAACCCGCCCACCCGCTGCTGGCACGGCAGATTTTGGCTCACCAGAGGCTTCGGGAAGGCACTTTGAAGCGGATGTCACGCCGTTCAATACAGCCTTAAGCCTCGACAAGTCAATGCGGTATGGCACAACATTTGAGTCATTGTATTATATCGTACGACCGATTAATGGGGGACAGCCATGCAAAGCGTAAGACCGCAACGCTACATGGATGCCAGCGTTGTCCTTAGCGCATTACAAATATCATTGTTATTGTTTTTAATCATGGACGGAAGTACATCGGGCAACCGATGGACAATGATTCTTCTGCCTGCAGCCATTGCTTCATTTGCAACGTTTGTATATAGGTCGACGCTCTCCATTCGTATATCTCTAATAATAAATATTGCTGTAGTGGCGCTATTCGCATCATCATGGATTGTGATGCTTATAATCAAGCGAGACACTTGGCTTTACAGAGGTTTTGAGGGCTATTCCGCCGCAGCATTAGGTGGAATTATCGTGTGCGCGATTCCTTGCGTACTTATTTGGACGTCTGCCATGATTCTGACCAATCGAGAATGGCCCAAGTCGTACTGACCGCGTGCCGCCGGCGCAAGATGTAAATTCGAAAGTCCGGGAAGAAAAAGGTGCCAGAAATGCTCTGTCGAAAACCCCTCATCACTTAAGACTCGTCATGTTGAGACAGTGCTCGGGGCGGCCCGTAGGGCGTAGCCCAGCAGGCGTTTGAGCATGCTTTTGACGGTCTCGACTTGCCAACGCTGCCCATGGCGCGTCAGGTAGGTCGCCATGCGGCGTCGCCAATAGCCGCTCGGCTTCGTGTCGGTTGGCTTCCCGATCTTGGCGGGGATGAACGTATTTACGTCGCACTCTTCTCGCGCGTATTCTTCCGTGTGCTCGGCGCCGTAGCCGGCGTCGGCGACTAAGACGCGGATGCACGCGCGGCGACAATAGCAAGCGATCGGCGTTTTCTGGAAGTTCGTCAAGTATGGCACGGTCTTCAACTCGATCGCTGTTGCCCGCCAACTCCGTCTCGTCGGATAACGACGCCGCGGGCTTGCGATAATCGGGTTGCAAGAACTCCTTCGGCACTAAGCATGCGAACAACAAAACGCGCGCGTTAGCACCTGCGAGAACAATCGTCCCAACAATTCACGTTCAGCAGCACCTCCAGCGGCGCGAAGGGTGGCTGTTGATAAGACTGTTGACGAAATCCGCTTTGCGACAGACGGATTCGCGGAACCAGCATCGCCTGCACCTCGACAAAAGCGGCTATTCAAAGCCTTTCCAAATCCTAGTCCCACCTTACATTTGGACTTAAAATCCTGGGGTGGGTAAACCACCGTACGGGTTCGATTCCCGTCCCAGCGACTTCTTTTCAGGCTCAACAGTTTAGCGAGTTCGCCCGCGCTTTGACGCGTTGACCAGCCTCTTCGCCGGGACGCGACCCCGGCGAAGAGCTAAGAAGAGACATGGCGGGGGACTCAAGTCGCTTTCCTCGGTCGACCGCGCGGGCGGAGCGTGGATTCCAGGCTGAGGCGGGCGGCGCTTTGGCGGGTCCACTTGGCGTCGCCAAACGGCGTGCCGCGTTGAACACATCCGCAGCGCCGTCGTTTCCGCTTCGCTTTGCGGCCGGTTGACCCAGGCCCGCCAGATGCGCGGCAGCGGCGGATCGCGGGGGATTTGCAGCCATGGGTGCTGCGTCTCGTCGGCTTGCAGCCGAGCCCAGGCCGAACCCCAGCGCCACTCTTCCGCCGCATCGACGAGCCCGGCGCGGAGCGGGTTTCGCTCGACGTAGCGCATCACCGTGAGCAGATGTTCGTCGCCTTGCACGGGGAACGACTTGAAGCGGCCTTGATAAAAATGGCCGGTGCCGTCGAGCGCCGCCAAACGGCAGCGCGACGGCAAGAGCTTGCCGCGCCGCGCGAGGCGGAGCGTCTCGTCGAGTAGGCGATGCACGCGCGGCGATAACAGCAAGCGGTCGGCCGCTTTCTGGAAGGTCGTGAAGTGCGGCACGGCCTTCAGCTCGATCGCGGCCGCCAACTCCGGCGCGTCGCAGAGCACGGCCGCGAGCTTGCGATAGCAACGCGTATCGCGAACCTCTCGTCCGACACGGGAGCTATCGGCCTAAGTGCTTTTCAAGTGCGCTCCATTGATAAAAATGCGTTCGGTCGTGGACACGAGCAATCGCAATTACACGAATTGAGCTAGTTTCGTAACTCACTGATCACAGTGGAGTTACGGTACGGAATTCATTTGGTCTGATTCGCTGCCTCTGCCTTCCGCTAGGTCCTGGTAAGCTTCGGTGTGGGATGAAAAATTTTACGGGTAGTGTCCCTTTTTCATCCATACCGGCAACCACTTACGCAAATAGTCCCGGTACTCCGCCGAGCCCCAGCAGCGCTTTTGGCGTTCATTTCGCGGGCCATCAACACGCGCGGCAAATCCTTGGTGGCTTGGCTTGCAAACCACTTGAGCATCTTGATTAGTTCTCGCGTGTACTGTCCTTCATGCCGCAGCCGCAAACTCAATCAACTCTTTGACGCTCCAAGGCTTCTCGGCCAAGCCGCTCGCCATCGCAGGCGTGCGACCCTTTAGCGTCTCGTGCTTCCGCCCGAAATTGTACCACGCCATGAAAATGGCTTGCATCGCCACATAGTACTTAAGGCTCTTGCTGTGAGCGATTGTCAGGCGGGTGAACCGACGTAGGCAGGTCCGCAGCGTCAGGTTAAAACGCTCGATATCGCTCGTGCTTATTTGCTTGTCGACCGGCGCACCCATTATCGGCTGCTTCTCGGCACCGACGATCACGGCAGGGCTATAGCGGGTCTCGGCTTGGCTGCTGGCATAAATCTTTATCAGTTGCGCGAAGTCCACTCGCGAACCGAGGATAAACGGGACATTCATAGTGTAGGTCTTGAGTCCGTCGGTCGTTAATTGAAAGCGGCCCGCCGTCGCGACGGCGACGCACCTGTTCCTGACTCGGGGCGTGCGCCGGCACGTGCGCAGCGACAACGGCCCGGAGTTCATCGCCGGCGCGACGGCCGCGGCGGACGAGAAACCCGAAACTCATGTTGGGAGACTACAAGGGGGACCGGACCCGAGCGCAAGTGTTCTTGCCGAAGGTCTAAAGAGCATGCCAAGACCCCCTAAAAAAGGTAAAATACAGCCCACTTGGAAGTTTAGGGATCCAACAAGAGCGTCTGGGGCCATGGCATTCGATCAAGAGTCACTCATCCGATCTATATCCGTTGCCGGAACGAAGAAGTACATGTTGTTCTTCGGTGCCGGAACATCGGCAAGTTCGGGCATTCCGACCGCCGGGCAATGCGTCTGGCAGTGGAAGCATGAGATCTATCTCTCGAAGCATCCGCATTTGAAGCCGACGCTCATGCTCGATGCGACGCTTCCTGCCGCACAGGATCGAATACAGAAATGGCTCGATCGGCAAGGGACATTCCCGAAGCGTGGAGACGCTGCTGAATACTCGAAGTACATCGAGTATGCCTATCCGCGAAGTGAGGATCGCAACAGATACTTCGACAAGCTCTTTTCCGGGGCGGTTCCGCAAATCGGCTATCAGCTTCTTGCCATCCTGCAGAACTCGCTTGTGTTCCAGTGGATATGGACCACGAACTTCGACGGTTTGATCCGGCAAGCCAGAACGCCCAAGCACACGACGCCACTGAAAGAGGCCGGCCTTGATACAACGATGCGGGTTGCGGGTTTCGACGATCTGGACAACGCTGCGTATCTGATGTACCTCCACGGCGACTATCGATACGACGAACTCCGCAACACGACGCCGGAGATCGCCAAGCTGGATGACACGCTTCGCAAGAAGATGATCGAGAAGCTCCGCAAACGTCCGATGATCTTCCTCGGATATGGCGGATGGGATGAGAGCATCATGAGCGCTCTCGAAGAAACCGTCGTCGAAAAATCAGCCGGTGGAGGCTTCTACTGGTGCGTGTCGTCCGGCCAACGTCCGAACGAGAGAGTCGAGCGGCTGCTCACAGAAGCAAAGAACAAGGGCTATGACGCGGAGGTCGTGGAGATCGAGCACTTCGATGACTTCATGATACGGACCGCACGTTTCGTGCTGCGATCCGGTGCGGAGATCGGCGAGGTTGAAGACCTGCTGGCAATTGTGCCGCCATCCAGCAGCGCCCTGAGACTGCCGGACAACAAGCCGAAGCAGGATTGGCTAAAGAGCAATGGTTTTCCGCTCGTGCTTCCGACTTCGTTGTATCAGTGCGAGGTGCCAGACATCACCGGCTGGGCAGAGCTTCGTCACTTGGTCGGTAATCGGCCGATGTACTCCGGGCTGCTACGAGGGAAGGTTCTTACGCTTGGTACAGTCGAAGACATCCGGGCGACGTTCGGGAAGCGGCTTACCACGGCTATCGATCCAATTCCACTGAGTGACGAAGATTTCGGAGAAGACAGCGTTGTCAGCGGCATTCTGTTACGTGCGATCACGAGGACACTCGCGGCCCACTGCGATGCGAATGTGTTCGGAAGGCAGACGATCGCCGAGAAGAATAGGGACAGCGCCGAAAACATGGGCGGCGTACGGTACGACATTCACAGGGCGGCGATCATTGAAATCGCGCACATCGGCAGCAAGGCGTATCTCAATATCATCCCCGACATCATCACGATGGCGCCCAACAACGGCGATGTGCCTGATGACGTTCGGAAGGAAATGAAGCGCCGGCGGTTGAGCAAGCAATGGAACAAGGCGTATTACGATGAAGTCGAGCGATGGAAAGAGAAGATTTTCGGGACGGAGCAGCAGGTGACGTTGCGATTCCCCGCCGTGGGAACCCATGACTTTCAATTCACGATCCACGCACCCGCACGATATGCCCAGTTGCTCGAACCCAACGTCCCACGTAGAGAGGAAGCCGAAGCGAAGAAGGGTGTGGAATTCAACGCGATCATCGTAAACGAGCCCCAACTTCGATTCGGCAATGATCGGGCTGGTGCCGGGCTCGATGCTCATCCGATGCGAGGTCTCGTCCGATTCGGACCGTATGATGGTGAGCTCGTGCGCGAAGAGCGGTGCGGCGAGTTACGGATCGGAGTAATTACACCGAAGAAGGGCGAGGCGGAGCTATCCGCGTACTTGCGTCAGTTGCAGAACCCGCATACGGCGGTCGAGACCAAGGCCGAGTATCTGGTCCAGTATCCGGGTTTTCAAAAAGCATTCAGGCTGCCTCTCAATCTTCCGGGCGTTGGCAATCCCGCCTGGCGGACGCTTCCGGCCATCCATCTAAATGCCGGACAGCTTCTCGCTACGCAGAAGGCGATCATCTCGGCCATCGAGCGCGAGGTGGAAGCACTGCGCGCGACCGCCCAAGCCGACGTGATCGTGATCATGGTGCCTTCGGAGTGGAAGCCGTTTGAGAAACTGTTCCTCGAAGATGTGCGGCATGATTTGCACGACTATGTGAAGGCCTTCTGCGTCCAACGTGGCATCAGCACCCAGTTTCTTCGGGAGGAGACCTTCGCGAAGACACATCAGTGCGAGGTTCTGTGGTGGCTGGCCCAGTCCCTCTACGTGAAATCCTTACGAACGCCCTACATCCTCGACGGGCAAGATCCCGGCACAGTGTTCGTCGGCATCGGCTACGGTATGACCGCAGACCGCAATCGTGGCGGTGTGGTGCTTGGATGCAGCCACCTTTACGACGCGGCCGGCCAAGGACTCCGCTATGTGCTGAGCCGAATCAATCAACCGATCTGGAGGAATCGAAATCCGTACCTAAGCCGTGACGATGCGATTCGTGTCGGCTTGCAAGCTCGACAACTTTTTTGGGACACGTACTTCAAGCTCCCGGAGCGTGTCGTCTTGCACAAGCGGACGCCATTCCTCGACGCGGAAAAGGAGGGGTTCGCCCACGCGCTGAAGGGCGTTGCACAGCTCGAAATGCTGACGTTCGAATACGAGAACGCTTGGCGATTCCTGGCTTACAACGCGAGGAAGAGAGAAGTCGATGGTTTTCCCGTCCGACGCGGGACGGTCATGCCCTTGTCGGATGACAAGTGCCTACTGTGGGTCCATGGTGGCACGACGGAAGTGCACGAAAAGGGGTACGTTTACTTTCAGGGAAAGTCTCGAATTCCCGTACCGCTTCGAATTACACGGTTCATGGGGCACACGCCGTTGCAGCAAATCGCCAGTGAAGTGCTCGGACTCTCGAAGATGGACTGGAACAGCTTCGACCTTTACAGCCAGATGCCGGCGACACTGGAGAGCTCCGGTGCGATCGCGAGCATCGGACAGCTACTCTCGCGGTTTGGCCCCGAAATGTACGACTACCGGCTGTTCATGTAACGACCTACAGGTTTTGAGCCCGCAAGAAGTCGATCTGGTCAGCGACATCGAGGCGATTCGTCCAGTTCTCGTCGTGGAACTGCCAGTAGAATTCGACCTCTTCCAAGAGGCTCGGCGAGTTCGCAGCAAGGTACGCCTGTCGACCTTGAACTTTCCACCGAGCATCTCGCTCGACCAAGGGGATTTATAGCGAGGAAGGAATCTATGGTCATGTACGTTCCTCAGGGGCGCGACAGCATCGTTCCGCCAACGGAAGAAGACGCCTTCACGCAAATTGTGAAGATGCTGCAAGAGGGCCGCGGGGGAAATTACGGCTACGGCATTTACTTGCCTTATGTGTTTGACGCTTGGTTGCATGAAGCCCGAAACGTGGATCAGCATCAAGCCGCGTACTACGACCACATTTCCGAGCCGTTTTTCGCAGCGGCCTGGCTCCTATGCCGCCGCGGAATCATTCGGCCGGGAGTTCAAAGGTATCACTCGCAGTCGACTGACGAGGGCAGTGCTGGGAGCGGCTATTCGGTAACGCCGTTCGGAAAGCAATGGCTGAAGGAGGCTGCTGGCAAATACGACTACGTTCCAACGGAGCCCGGTCGTTTTGCTCAAATGCTCGACAAGTTCACGCCCACATTTGGCTCCGCATTCAAGGTGAGAGCACAAGAAGCGGTCAAGTGCTACGGGGCGCACGCTCACTTGGCGTGTTGCGTGATGTGCGGAGCTGCCGCCGAGTCGATTTACTTAGCAATCGCTATCGCGAAGACCGGGGATCAAGCACAAATTGAGAAGGACTACTCCAATCCCGGAGGCCGGGGAAAGATTGAAAAACTGATTCTCGATCCCTTGGGAAAGGGACTGCAAAACGAGTTTCGTGGGTACGTCGGCTTGATGAAGTATTGGCGTGACGTGTCGGCGCATGGAATGTGCACTAACATCGAGGATTCGGAAGCGTTCACATCGCTCGCCATTCTTCTTCGCTTCGCCCAGTTTGCAACTGACCGCTGGAACGATTTGACGGGGACACCATGACGGTGATTTCGCGCGATTCCATTTACAACGCGATTCAGGACGGCATCAAGGAGGAAATTCGCGTCGCGATTGAGCACAAGCGTCTGCGGGCAGCCGTGATGCTGATCAACGCTCGCATGGACGCAATGGCAGCGCTTGGCATGTCTGCTGGGCAAAAGGAAGTGATGCGATCGGATTTCATGCAGTGGGTCGACAAGTATCTTCGACTATCCTCGGACCGTCGCGGGGCGGGGACGTCCATGCCCGATCCATGCCGCTGGCCAATAAGGCAATGCGGCAATTCTCGCTATAACGCCGCTCCGTATTGGGCCGCGATTCGCTCGGCCTCCGTATAGGTATCCGCGATAGCCTGCTCCGCTTGCTTCATTTCAGCAGAGAGACGCGACATGCCGCCGTCGAGCTCTCCGGAGAGACTATTCACGGCCCCCATGAAAACCCCCTCCCAAAATCCGTCGGGCATCTCGCGAAGCTTCGCACCGGCGGCGCGCCAACTGCGAACGTGTTGACGAAATGCGAGCCGAAAATCCGCCGGACATCGCGACATGTCGAGCTTCTCCATGTCGTAGCAGTATTTGTTGATGATGCTGACGGCGTGAGCAAGAGATGGCGCGGACTGCAGCGCGGCGCGAACTTGCGGGCCTTGGTCTTTGTCGACCTGCAGCACCTGCAGAATCGCTTCCCGATGAACGTCGGCCTCCGAGCGGCCGCAGCCGGAAGTGATCAAAAGGCCGACAAAGATCAAACTCGCCGAACGGTAAGAAGCGTTCATGATGCGGGGCACCTCGCTCACGAGAATTCACAGTTCCGAGAGGCGCGCCGCGGGCGGCCCGCGCGGCGGAATCACAGTTGGTCCGGCCGGTGCCGGAATGCTACTTAAACACATCATGTCGCGCGGCAGGATGCTCGTCAACTATGGCGAGCCTCGACGACAAGAAGTTTCTGCAGCGGCTGGGGGAGCGCGTGCGCAAACGCCGCGAAGAACGCGGATTAACCCAGCAGCAACTGGGCGACCAGTGCGATCTGCACCGCACCTTTATCGGTTCCGTGGAGCGAGGGGAACGGAACGTCTCAGTCCTCAATCTGCGACGACTGGCGGTCGTCTTGCGGACGACTCCCGCGGAACTCTTCGGTTGATATCGACATCAGCGTGGTTTAAGGCGGCTGATAGCTAAAGGAAACGCACCGGGCGCCGTCCCGCAGGACGGCGCCCGATGACGATTTGTTGAGATCATGTCGTTAACGACGCGGGTTACGATCGGGCCGAATCTGGCGATCTTTGACGTTGAGCGCCAAACAGATCGCCAACACGGCGGCGAAGACGAATCCGGATTGAGTGACGAGCCCGGCGCCGACGGCGCAGATCAGCGCGCCGTTGACGTAGGCTCGATTCAGTTTTTGTCGCGCTCCCATGGTTCGCTCCTCAGCGAAAAGAGAGTGAGACGAACGCCCGCGCAGGACGCTCGGTGGACTTGTAAGGCCGTTCCCTTAGTTCACGGGAAACAGCACGGGACGCTCGTGTTCGAGCAGATCCCAGTCGACGACGCCGACGTTGGGCTCATCGTCGTCAATCAGGGCCTCCGACCAAGCGAGAGCCTGAAAGCCACGGCGACGAACTTCACGACGGGATTCTCCGGTCGCCCGGGCGACGGCCCGTTCCAGTTCTGGCAGGTTCATAAAAAATAATCCCCTTTTCAAAAAGAGCAGGCCGTCGCTTCGCGAAGAAACGACGGCCTGCGGGCAAAGGTTTGTTGAAGAACGTTCGCCGCCTAGGCGGCGAGCGGCAGCACGACGTATTCGCCGGCGTTGAGATTGAAAAATGCGTCGGGGTCGAGAGCGTCGCCACGCAGGTGACGCACGAACTGATGAACCATCAGCGCCGCCGCCAAGTTGGCGGCGTAGACGGTGCTGCGACTGGTGCAACTGCCGGACTGAGCCTCGGCTTCGGGAAACAAAGTCGTCGCGTAATGCCGCCGACCGACGTCATCTGCGGCAACCAGCACGCGTGCGGTTTCGCCGAGCATGCGGCCGTCAGTCCAGAATTGGCAGCGTACGCCGACGGCTCGCCAGATCGCGGCTCTCGTACCAATACTATCGACGCAGCAGAACACGTTCGGTCCCGTGTCGTACGAGCGGCGATAGCGGTCGACGACCGTCGTCAGGTCGAGCTGGTGTTCTAACTGGTGACAAATGTCGCCGGTGGCGTGGACCTTCGGCCGGCCGACGTCGTCGGCGAAGTAGGCTTGGCTCGTGATATTAGTGAGCGCGACGGAGTCGGGATCAATCAATTGCAGCTTGGGGACTCCCAAGGCCGTCAGCTGCAGCGCCACCTGCCTGCCGATCGAGCCGACGCCGATGATCGTCGCCCAAGTCGTCTGCAAACGGTCCGTCGGCACCAAACCGCTCTGGCGGTCGAAACGATTCGAGATCGGCTGCTCCATTCAAGAATGCCTCCCATTCGTCCAGGTTAAACGGCCAATCGTCGGGCGGTAGGCGCGAGAAGAAGTCGTCGTCCTCTCTCCACTGCGGCTCCGGTTTAACGAGCCTTTCGAAAACACGGCGCCACGCCTCGTGGTCGGTCGCCGGAAACGGTTGTGTGTAATCCACGGCGACGGGAATTTCCCAGCTTCCGCCGGGGCCGACGCGATACTGCAGACGAGCGTAAGTCGCACCGCCGCGGGCGATGATGAACATCACGCTCCAGTGAAACGCGCCAAAGACCCGAGCAAACGTCGCCTCATCGACGGAACTGGGACGCGGGCAATTGCCTGGATGGGTGTGAAGCCAAACGCGCGAAAACCGTTCGGGATGTAGTCCCCGATCGACCTGCGCGTCAAAGAAGTCGGCCACGGCCCCGTCGTCAAAGTGAACCGTCACGACCGAACAGGTCTGCCGCACGAGCCGGACGTCTTCAACGAGCAGTGGATCGTCGACGGCCGAGATTGCGAAGAGGCCGATTTCGGTGGTGCCGAGGTCGCGAAGAAACAGCAACTTCGCCCAGGCGTACGGCGTAAATCTCAGACTCGGACTCT
>JAEUIN010000033.1 GCA_016793115.1 Planctomycetaceae bacterium | reverse complement strand
GATTGCCCGTGGATTTATGCCCGGCGTGGCAGGCCTGCGGGGCGTGGCGATCGGCACTCCGGAGAAGACGCATTTTGCGTTCGATAGCGAACGATGCGTGCTCAGCGCGGCGTGGACCGGCGACTTCGCCGAGATCGGCGGCTGGTTCGACAACGGCCGCGGCACGCCGGAAGACAACGCGCTGAAGCCACTGGGGAAGATCGTGTGGCGAGCGCCGGAGAACGCGGGATCGTTCCAGGCCGACGGTGGCGACTCTACATTTGTTCCCGCAACCAAGTTCAGTGCGGTGTGGGCGACGAAACCCGACAGTGGTTTTCGTTACGCGATCGAGGCAGTTCCGGGCAAGTTCGTGCAAGTCGAAGAACGCGTGAGCCCGACGGGCGACGGCTTCCAACGACGATTCGTCCTCTTAGCGGAGCACGAACTGCCGGCGCTTCGTCTACCTCTCGCCGACGGCCAGTGGAAGGGAAAGCTGAATTTGTCGGCGACCGAACTCACTGAATTGGAAACGAGAGCCGACGGCGGCGTCGTTCTCGTCGTCCGCTTACGCCCGGGCCGGCGTCACACGGTCGATCTCGATTACATAATGCCGTCGAGCGATGATCGACCTGCCTCGGCAAAGGAGACGAAGTAACATGCACGCCGCACCCATGAATAAACGTCAACAGCGAGCCGGGAGCGTGAGCGACCGGAGTCTTTCGCGCTCCGCGTTCCTAGTCGTCGCCTTTGCGTTCACGACGTTCGCCGGCGCAAGCGCCGCCGAACCGACGCTGGCGTACACAAAACAAGACTCCCGCAGCGCCACCTACGCCGCAACTCTAAAGGCCGCCGGGCTGCCGATGTTCGGCCCCTGGTTTCAGGTCGGGCCGTTCGATGCGCTGCTCCGCAAAGTGCAAGGACCGGACCTCGACGCCCGGCTCGGCATTCAATACGAACTGCTCGGCGGCAAGCGCGGCACCTGGCGTGAAGTGCCCGGCTACTCTGACGGCCGCTGGAACGCAATTGATACGAGCGACATCGACGCCAAGACCATCGCCAAGCAGCCGACCATTTACCTGCGTCGCACCATCACGACCACGGCCGCCGAGCGACGCCGTGTGTTCGTCGGAGCCGACGCCCATTTCATCCTCACGCTCAACGGCAAGCAGGTCCTGTACGCCGGCAGCAAAGACAAGTTCGACGCCGGCGAAGAGTCGGTGGAGTTGCCGCTGGCCGCCGGCGAGAACGTGCTGATGCTCGAAGTGAAGCACGCCCTGCCGGTCACGCGATTCTTCCTGCAGCCCGACTTCGGCCCGACGTTCGAGAAGGAACTGTACGCCAAGCTCGACGCCGATTTTCCGACGCCGGAGCCTTTGGAAACCGAATTCCGTCGGCGAGCCGCGCTTGTGTCGTCGGCCGCCGAAGACGGGTACTATCGGGCCGTCGAGATCGACTCGCCCGCCGGCGACGTCATCGAAGGGACCGGGCTGGCCTCGTTCGACGACGGCCGACTCGCCGTCGCCACGCGGCGGGGCTACGTCTACGTCGTCGAGAATCCGGGCAGCGACGATCCGAAGCAGATCAAGTTCACGCGCTTCGCCGAAGGGCTGCACGAACCGCTCGGGCTCGGCATTCACGGCGGTGCGGTACATGTCGTCAATCGGGGCGAAGTGACCAAGCTCGAAGACACCGACGGCGAC
>JAEUIN010000002.1 GCA_016793115.1 Planctomycetaceae bacterium | reverse complement strand
CTCTGACCGGGGAGAAACCCAATTGCTTGCCGCACGTATCGAACACGAGGCGGAACTGCGTCGTCGGGGGCTGATTGACCCGGCGACCGTACGCGTCGCCGAACGTCGGAAGCGCCCGCTCTGCGAGCATCTCGATGCATTCAAGACCAAGCTCGGCAAAACGACAACCAAGCACGTCAAGCTTACGATGAGCCGTGTTCGGAAGGTCGTGGATGGCTGTGGCTTTCAGAATGCCGGCGATATCGACGCCGAGACCGTTCGTGCGTTTATTACGGCTTTTTGTGACGAGAAGAAACTCGGCCACCGGACGTTCAACCACTATCTGCAGTCCTTCGGGGCATTCTGTCACTGGCTCGTGGAAACGGGTCGTTTGGCCGTTAATCCCGTCGCCGCCTTGCAGCCGTTGAATGCCGAAGTCGACGTCCGCCACAAACGGCGGGCATTGAAGGCTGAGGAGTTCGCCCTGCTGGTTCAGGCCGCCCGCGACAGCGGCGAGGATATCCAGTGTTTTACGGGGGAAGAGCGAGCCCGTATCTACATCATCAGCTACATGACGGGGCTCCGCCGCAAAGAGATTGCGAGTCTCACGCCCCGCAATTTCAACCTCGACGATACCATCCCCACCCTCACCGTCGCCGCCGCCTGCTCGAAGCATCGCAAAACGGATGTCCTGCCGTTGCACCCGGAATTGGTGAAGCTGCTGCAGGAATGGCTGAAGGACATGCCGCTCGATCAGCTGCTGTTCCCGAAGCTCGGCAAACGGCGGACGTGGCTGATGGTGAAGAAAGACTTGGCTCGCGCCGGGATCGCCTATGTGACTCCCGAGGGGATCGCCGACTTCCATGCCGCCGGCCGCCACTCGCACATCACCGGCTTGTTCAAGGCAGGTGTGCCGCTGCCGACCGCCCAAAAGCTCGCCCGACATGCCGACATCAAGATGACAATGCGCTACACGCACGTCGGGATGGAAGACCGGGCGAAAGCGTTGGAGCTTCTAAGTTGTCAGTGTTTTGTCAGTGTTTCAGCCGTCCGGAAGGGGCATGAGGAGTCGCCGGGTGTCGTCGATTGTCCGCAGGCACCTGCGGGAAGCCTCGACGCAAGTGCTGATCAATTGGCACCTTCTGACAACGATCGACAAAAAAAGACGCCACCCGTCAAGGGTGGCGTCTTATGGAGGCGGCGGGAATCGAACCCGCGTCCCGTAACGTTTCCACGGCTGCATCTACGTGCGTATTCGAGTGCATTTACGCCTTCGCCCCGGCGACCCGCATCGACACGGTTCGTCCGAAGCTAGCTGGGCACGTTGTTTAGTTCCGGGAGTACCCTGCGGTTGGCCCGGAACGATTCGGAATTATTGACAGACCTTCAAGCCTCTCCGACGAAGGCTCTCAGTCTGCGCGGCCTAATTAGGCAGCGAGAGCGTAGCTATCTTCAGCAGATAACTGTTTGGGCGGCTTTTTACGTGGCCAGCCGACCAACCACGGCACGCCGCAGACGCTTCTAGCCATCCGGTCGAAACCAGTTCGCCCCCGAAGCGGACCTGTGAGCGCTTTGCAGCATCTCCATTGTATGGGCCTCGGCAAGCGGCGGGAAGGCGGGGCAGGGTGAGTCGTGTTGCGCGGCGACTTAAGCGCGGAATCTGACTTTGAACCCTTGAACCGTTAACCGATAAGCTGCCACACCGACACGGCGACGCCGAGCGGAATCACGTAGTACGCGAAATAATGCAGCTTGCCGCCGCGCAGCCAAACAAGCAGCCACTTCAGTGCGACGAGGCCGACGAGCATCGATACGCAGGCGCCGATCACAAGATCGCCCACCGGCAGCGACTCCGGCATGCCTTCCTTGGCGAACTCCAGAAGTTGTAACATCACCGCGCCGCCCACGGCCGGAATCGAAAGCAGAAAAGAGAAGTTCGCCGCGTCTTCACGTTTTAGTTTCACTAGTGCCAAAGCCGAGGCGATCGTGAGCCCGCTCCGCGACACACCCGGCAATACGGCGAAGGCCTGAAACGTGCCGATGACCACGGCCTGCAGGTAGGTCATATTCGGATATGTGAGTCCGTTCGTATCATCGGCTTGACGCTTGTCGCGGCGTGTTCCCCAGAGAAGCACCAGGCCGGTCACGATGAGGCCGAGGCCGCCGATGAGCGGGCTTTCCAAAATACCCCAGTGGTAAACCTTATCCAGCTTCTTGAGCGCGAGGCCGAACACGGCGGCCGGGATCGTGCCGGCGACCAGTAATCCGACGACGCGCCGATCGACCGTCGCCAGTTTGACGATCTGTTTGCGAAACACGATGAGCACGGCCGCCAGCGTGCCGGCATGCAACACGATTTCCAGCGCGAGGAGTTCATCGAGCTTCTGACCGGTCGCCGCTTCGAATAAGGCCGAGGTCACGACCAGATGCCCGTCGGAACTAACCGGAAGAAACTCCGTCAACCCTTGCACGACGGCCAAAATGATTGTGCGGAGAAAGTCCATTGCGGGGCAGGCTCGGTCTAAGCGTCTTCAATTCGAGGGCCGTCCAACGGTGGGGGACGGCGTCGCGACAAGTCTAACCCACGCCGATGCCAAGCGCTGAGCCGGCAGGAAAATCGCTTGAGAGTTCGTCCACGATGCGGTGCCGATCATTCACTGGATGCGGTTTATAACGTCGCGTCTTCTGGCCGCGAAGCACTTTTGGCATAATGCACCGATGCTTCCGCTACGTTCTCGCCTCGGCTACGCCACCCCAGGAGGAATCGATGTTCAAGTGCCTGAGTCCCGCAGCCCTCGGTATTTCCGCACCGCCGAGCGATCTCATTGAGCCGGTCTTGTCGGCAGGATTCAAAGCCCTCGAACTCGATGTCGTCAGTTTCGCCGATCAAGCGGCGCGCGTCGGGCTCCCCGCCGCACGCCGCTTGATCGACAGCGCCAAGTTGAAGATGGGCTATTTCCGCCTACCTTTCGAAGTCGGCGGACTCGACGTCGATTTCGACGTCGCGATGAAAGGCTTGCCGGCTCAGGTTCAACTGGCCGCGGAACTCGGCTGCACGCGCGTCGTAACCGACGTCGCTCCCGCCGACGATTTGCGCCCGCTGCATCAGAATTTCCTAACGTACCAGCAACGACTTCAAGCAGTCGCAAAAGTGCTGAACGAACGGGGCCTGCAACTCGGCGTCGGCTTCCATGCGACCCCGGAACGGCGCGCCGGCCGGGCCTTTGAATTCATCCGCACGTTCGATGCGCTGAAGCTGCTGCTCGGTATGGTCGGCGCGCACAACGTCGGCGTCTGCGCCGATCTGTTTGAATTGTGGGCTTCAGGGGCTTCTCCCGATGCGGTGATCGACGGCGGCGTAAACGTCGTCGCGGTGTTCGCCGCCGATGCTCCGGCCGACGTCGCTCCCGACGACGCTTTGCAAACGCAGCGGCTGCTGCCGGGCGAAACCGGAGTGATCGACACGTCGGCGGCGCTCAAAGCCTTGGCCGCCGCAGGCTTCGACGGCCCCGTCGTGCCGATGCCGCATCCCACGCGTTTTGCCGCACTGAGCCGTGCCGCGGCCTGCAAGCAAGCCGGCGACAAGCTGGAAGAAGCCTTTACCGCCGCCGGTTTGACGAAGGCGAAAAAGACTTCGGCGCTCGTGCGCTAAGGTACGCCACCAAGGACGGCAAATGTTCCACTACGACGGCGGGCTCAAGCTCACCAAAGCCGATCTCGCCGTCGACTTTCGCCGTCGAATGCCGCGGGCTTTTATTTCGCACGCGCACAACGACCATATGGCGCGCCATCAGTATGCGCTGTGCACGCCCGCCACGTCGAAACTCTACCGTCATCGGCTCGGCGAGCGCGATGTTTTCGAACTCCCTTACCGCACGCCCACGGAATGGGGCGGACTGCGGCTCACGACATTTCCCGCCGGACACTGTCTCGGCTCCGCCATGCTGTTGGCCGAAGACGGCGACGAGTCGCTGCTCTATACCGGCGACTTCAAACTCGCCGAGTCGGCGACAAGCGAACGAGCCGAGTTGCCGCAAGCGACGATCCTCGTCCTCGAAAGCACCTACGGAACTCCGTACTATCGCTTCGCACCGCGTGCCGAGTTGGTCGGACAACTTGTCGACGTCGTTCAAGCGGCGCTCACGGCCGATCGCACGCCGATCATCGAAGCCTATGCTCTGGGTAAGGCTCAAGAAGTCACGAAGTTGCTCACGGATCACGGCATTCCGGTGATGCAGCCGAAGCCGGTCTGGGAAATCAGCCAAGTGTACGAACAGTGCGGGGTGGCGCTCGGCAAAGTCATCTTGTTCGAAGGACTGCCGCGGGAAGGGCATGCGCTCGTCGTTCCGCCGGGAGCCCATCGGGGCGCAAGCCTACACGGCGTACGACGCAAATGTCGCATCGCCGTCACGGGTTGGGCGCTCGATTCCAATTCGCGGCGCCGCTACGGATTCGACCATGCCATTCCGCTCTCCGATCATGCCGACTTCACGGAATTGCTCGAAGCCGTGCGACGAGTCGACGCACGCGAAGTGTTTTGCACGCACGGACCGGAGTCGTTCGTCGACGAACTCCGGAAGCGCGGCGTCAACGCCTATCGGCTAGAAGTGCCGGCAAGCCGGCGCGAACGGCTTCTCTTCTAAGCCGTCTCTTGAGCGCCGCCGCAAACCGGGTAAGCTTTGCGGCCGGTTTATTACTTACCGCCGTCAAAACCCGCATATTTGTTTGATTCGTTCGCCGCCGGCAGACGATGGCAACGTGTAAGGTTGCGCGCGGTCCCACGCTGCGCGGTTTCCACGTTGAACACCTTGAGCGTGCCGGCATGAACGAATCGAATCACGCATTGACGACCCAATCCGCCGAGCAGCGCCGCCGAATCCTGGGACGGCTTACCGTCGTCGTCCTTGCGCTGGCGGGATGCGAATCTCAATCGAAACCGATCGAAGAACGCGTCGCCCAAACGCCGCATGTCGAGAGCCTTCGCTTTCCCAAGGCCGGCCCCGAAACCGCCGCGACCGAAGGCGAAAAAGCCTCACGTCGGGTGTCGCTATCCTCGATCAAGCCTCTGAAAGGGTCCGCCGCCGCGCCCGCTTCCGGGGCGTCCACCGTCGTGACTCTGGCACAACTCGACGCCGCCGTCGCTCAGCGTGAGGCCCGCCGGGCGACTCCGGCTTACGACGCGGAGATCGATCGAATCGCGCACGTCGGCATCGCGGGAGTGAGCACACAGGCGGTTCGCGCCGCCGTCGAACAAAGCGTCACCAACGGCGCTGCGGAGGAGCACGTTCAACGGACCTCGGCTATCTCGTCTTCCTTGAATCCGCTTCCCCTCACGTCCGTCGGATTGTCGGCGAAAACGGCGACGACCTCCGATACGACCGCGGCTCTCCGCCAAGTCGAAGCTCAGAATATTCGTGCATTGCAATTGGCCATGCGCGGCGCCATCTATTCGGCCCGCACCGAGTTTTCCGGGGCGCTACGCTTGACCGCGGCCGGGCTCGACGGCGGGCACGGCGACGAACACTTGCGAGCTCTGCAGACCGGGGTGCTCGCCTTGGCGGAGGCGGAAGACTTCGTCGCTCGCGACGCCCAATTCGGCACCGTACCGAATCCCGCCGCCGTCGTTCGCGGCCACCGCAGCGGCGTTCTCGACGAATCCGCGGCAAGCGGGAAGACCGCGGACGAGGCACACGCCGATTATCTCGCATTCGCGCGCCGGCAGTTGGCCCAAGCCGTCGGCTCGACGCCCTGCGGCAGCGTCGCGCTCCATGGGCTCGGCAAGGTTACCGCCGCCATTGCTGCGCAACAGCGCGACGCCGTCGCCGACGGTCGCGCGAAGGCCGAGGTTTTTTACCTTTCTGCTCTCGACGTCGATGCGAACAACTATCCGGCCGCAAACGACCTTGCCGTTCTGCTCGCCGAGAATGGTCGTTTCGAGCAAGCTCGCGGGGTCATCCAAGCGGGTCTACGAGTATCTCCGCAACCGGCCATGTGGAACAATCTGGCTTCGATCCACGCGCGCCTCGGCGAACATCAATTGGCCGCCGCGGCTCGCTGGGAAGCGTCGGCGCTCGCTGCGCGCTTAGGAACCGGTAGCTCCACCGCAGCGGCGCAAAACGTTCAATGGGTCGACGCCCCGACGTTCGCCGCCGCCGCTCAACCGCATGTCGACGTCCCGGCACAGTCGACTCCGGCTCGCACGCCGCAGTCTTCTTTCCGAACTACGCCGCAAGGCCCGGAAGCGCAGCCCGCTCGACGGCCGATTTTTACCGCGGAGCAGCCGCGTCGTACGTCTTTGGTGAACTAAGCCTATGGCACGCCTCTTGCAAAATCGTTTGCGCCGGTTAAGCACGTTGGCGCTGGCCGTGATCGTCGCCGTTGCGGCATCCGCCGTCGCGCCCGGTGCTAAGCTGCCTCGCTTCTGGGGCGGCGCCGCGGTCTCGCACGGCGAGCCGATCGTCGCAACACAACGCGCCCCGGAATCGGTTCCAATACCCGACGCGGTCGTCGACGCCTCGTGGCCGACCGCGACTCCTCCCGCAGGCTCGGCTTGTGCCTGCGGAATCTCAACTCCTGCGACCCCGCAGGCCGTTCGCGGCGTCGATTGTGCCGACGGCTGCTGCGGGGAAAACGGCTGGGGGGCGATGCGGCCCCTGGATTGGCAGCCGTATGCCCAAGGCGAATACGTCGGTCACGCCCGCGCCGCGCATGTCGGAGAGTATCGTCTGCGGGTCGACGACGTCATTGAGTTCGTGTTTCGGCTCACACGCGATGAAACCAGCCGACCGTATCAATTGAACGTCGGAGATGAAATCCGCGTCGAATCTTTTACGGATCCGCTGTTGAATCGCGATCTGCTGATTCAGCCCGACGGCACGATCACATTGCGACTCGTCGGACAAGTGAAGGCCACGCGTCATACGGTCGTCGAACTGCGCGATCAAATCGAAAAGCTATACTCGAAATACTACAAGATCCCCGCGATTACAGTCACGCCTCTCAAGGTCAACACGAAGCTGGAAGACCTGCGCGCAACCGTCGACGCTCGCGCCGGCGCGGGTGGTCAGAATCGGCAGGCACGCGTGACGCCGGAAGGATCGATCGCTTTGCCGGCCATCGGCAACGTTATGGTGCAGGGGCTGACTCTCGCCGAGCTTAAACACGAACTCGACCAGCGCTACGCCGCGGAGGTGGAGGGGATTGAAGTCACGCCGGTGCTCATCCAACGCGCGCCTCGGCACGTCTACGTGCTCGGCGAAGTGCGGCTCCCCGGCCGCTTCGTGCTCGACGGGCCGACCACGATCATGCAATCGATCGCCCTGGCCGGCGGCTGGAACGTCGGCGCCAATACGCGGCAGATCGTCGTATTTCGTCGCGGCGACGATTGGCGGCTCATGGCGACGATGCTCGATTTACGCGGCGCGCTCTACGGCAAGATGCCGTGTCCTGCCGACGAACTGTGGGTCAACGATTCCGATATCATCATCGTGCCCAAGTCGCCGATTCTGGTGCTCGACGACTTTATCAACCTCGTGTTTACGCGAGGCCTCTACGGCGTCGCGCCGTTCAATGTCGGCACGAGTTTCTCATTCTTCAATCAACTGCCGAATTAAGCCGATTTACTTCGCCGGATCCTTCGGCGTGAAGGGCACGCGCTTCGCGCCGGTCCAAAGTTCGTCGAGCCGATAGTAGTCGCGAGTTTTCGCATCGAATAAGTGAATGACGATGTCGCCGTAGTCCTGGAGAATCCAGCCCCCTTGCTGGTAGCCTTCCAGACCAAGCCGGCGATCCTTGAGATCGTCTTCCAGCTTATGATCGATCTCTTCGCTGATGGCGTGCATTTGGCGCGTACTGCCGCCGGTGGCGATGACGAAATAATCGAACTCCGTCGTCAGATCGCGCAAATCGAGGATTTCAATGTCGCGCGCCCGGTTTTCGTGAGCCGTTTGCGCGGCCGCTAAAGCGCGGGCGAGCGCCCGCTCGCGCGAATTGACCGACGAAGTTTTCTTCAAGCTGCTCGTGGCCACGTCCCGCCTTTCAGTGTTCCGATTCCGCGTCCGCGGCGCGGCGCCGCAGAATGACTGACGAGTCCATATTAGCTGGAAGGGCCCGGGCCGCAAAGGTTCAACTCGCCGGCCATGTCCCATCAGGCGAGCTCATCGCAAAATTCTAGGAAGCGGCCGGCCGGCGGAAAACCCGCCGCGCGCTAGAATGCCGGGGTTTTCTTCGTTTTTCCGCACCCTAGTTCTCGCGATCTCTCGAAAGGACTCCTATGAGCGGCTGGTTAGAAGTCGGCGAACGAATCCCTGACCTCACGCTGCCGGCCGACGACGGCGACTCGGTTCGGCTGCGCGACCTGAAGGGCAAGACCACGGTCGTGTACTTCTATCCGAAAGACGACACGCCGGGCTGCACGCGCGAGGCCTGCGCGTTTCGCGATCGAAGCGCCGAACTGAAAAAGCTCGGCGTGCAGGTCTTCGGCATCAGCGCCGACGATCTGAAAAGCCACGGCAAGTTCCGCGACAAATACTCGCTCAACTTTCCGCTTTTGTCGGATGTCGATCATCGTGCCGCCGAAGCGTTCGGAGCTTGGCAAGAAAAAAACAACTACGGCAAGAAGTATTGGGGCATCGTACGCTCGACTTTTCTCATCGACTCTGCCGGCGTGGTGCTTAAGGTTTGGCCCAAAGTCAACGTCGATGGTCACGACGCCGCCGTGATCGAGGCGGTCAGAAGCCTTGATCGCTCGGCGTCATCCGAGGCGACCGAGTTGAAATCGGTCAAGAAGACGCCGGCAAAGCGCGGGGTCGGAACTGCGATCACAGTGCTAAAGAAGAAGGCCGCGAAGGCGTCTGCAAAGACGCGTGCTAAGAAAAAGACGGCACCAAAAGCAAAGAAGGAATAAACGTTACGACGATCTTACGGCGCGCCGCCCGAACAAAAAAAACCGTAAGGTAGGTTGCAGTTTCGCAAGGTATAGTGGCGATGTCGATAGTCGGCAACGTCGCATCTTACGGATCGTTTATGTCGATCGCTGAAGCACCGACCTTCGTCGTCGGATCGCAACCGAAGTTTGCTCACTACTGCACTTCGATCGTCAATCGAATCGGCGATCTGCTTTGGGAACGGAAGCTCGGCGTGCGGACTCGCGGCCGCGCCGAGAGTCCGCACCATGACGCCCATGCTTACGGCTATCTGTCGTATCATACCTATTTCACGATTCTCGATCGCTTGCTGTTACAGCCGTCCGATGTGGTCGTCGACCTGGGCTGCGGCAAAGGGCGCATCGTCTGCTGCGCGGCCTGCTACGACATCCGGGAAGCGATCGGCGTCGAGATCGATCCGCAGTTGGCGCGAAGCGCTAAGAACAACGTCTCTCAGCTACGTTTGAGGCGAGCGCCGGCGAGAATTACGACCGAATCGGCGATCGACTTCGATTTCGACGCGACGACGGTCGTCGTCATGTTTCATCCGTTTGGAATCAAGACGCTGGAAGGTGTTCTGCAACGCATCGACGAGTCGTGCCGGCGCATCCCGCGGCGGCTTCGCATCGTGTATGCGAATCCGCTCTTCGATCACGTTCTCGCCGCGCAAGATTCATTTACGCGGTACGACGCTTGGCTTCCCAAAACGTGGGACCGTCTTAAATTCCCGGTGTATTTCTACGAACACCGATCCTAACGACGAGCCGAGTTTCGCTGCGCCCGACAGCCGGATTATACTTTGACTGTGCCCCGCCGACCGCTTAGCCGCTTACAACAGCGGCCCGCTGCGAGGCGCAGCATTGCGCCGTTAACGAAGCGGTCGGACGATGTTGCAAAGCGGCATCGAAAGCATTCGCCAGGCTTTGGACGTGAGGGAATTCAAGCATGGAGTCGTGAGTGCCGTCTACGTCGTGAACGGCGACGTCTCCGTTGATTAGGTGCTCCCAGCCGAGCGTGCGCGTCGGCACCGCGGACAATGCCTGACGCCGGACGCGGAACAAGTCGGCCGTGCCGTTCCAGGGGCCCGCCTCGTAACGCTCGACGGCCGCAAAGTGGCTCTTGATCTGTGCTAGACGCGCGGCGGAAAAGAAAGAAATATCCTGCGCGAAGCAGTTGAGTAATGCCGCGTCGCTTGCGGCGGCGGCGTTCGGTGAAATAAGGCGAGGCAAGAATCGCCGGAGCAGGTTTTTTAAGCGGCGCCAATTTCGCGCGGGTGAGACGCTGCGCAATTCCGCCAAAAGAAGTGGAACGTTGCGAACCAGCGTCGCTAGTTTTTGTTGCCGGGTCGGAGCTAAGCGGCGTTCCCAGGCGGGCGGCACTCCGGCGTCGAGCAGGCCCAAAAACTCGACATGCTCTCCCACGCCGGCGAGCCGGCGCGCCATTTCGTAGGCCAACATGCCTCCGGACGAATAGCCGGCGATTCGATAAGGACCATGCGGTTGAACCGATCGTAGGCGTTCAATATGCCGCGCGGCGCATTCTTCGAAGCTCTCCGCCGCAGCGGAAGCGGCGCTTTCCGAAGTCGGCAATTGCAAGCCGTAGACGGCTGTTTCCGATTCTAAGCGGCGAACTAGCTCGTGATAAATCCAAACGTCGCCGCCGAGAGAATGAACCATGAACAATGGTCGAGTGCGATCGCCGTCGCGCATCAGAACCACGGCCTCGGTCGTGCGGATCGAATTTTCCGAGAGCAACACGGCCAACCGGGCGACGGTCGGCGCCGTCAACAGCAGCGCCGCCGGCACGGGTCGGCCCAAAGCGGCCTCCATCCGAGCCGCCAGCGCCATCGCTCGCAAAGAATCACCGCCCAAGGCGAAGAAGTCGTCGTCGATACCGAGTTCCGAAAAACACAGTTCTTCGCGCCACACCTCGAGTAGCCGCCGTTCGAGTTCGTTCGGTTTGCGGTCGGAGTGCGCCGCCGTCCCTTCGCGAGCCGTTTGGTCGTCGAGATAAGGATCAGGCAGCGCGAAACGATCGACTTTCCCGTTAGGCGACTGCGGCAGCGCGTCAAGTTTTACCAACGCCCCAGGCACCATGTAGTCGGGTAGGCGTTCAGCGCAATATTTGCCGAGCGAATGGGCGTCCCAAGGCGCATCCGGGTGCAAGACGACGTACGCCGCTAGGTAAGGTGAGCCGAGCGTCGATGTGCGGACGACGACTGCGGCGTCGCGAACCGCAGGATGACGTTGCAGCACGGCTTCGATTTCGCCCGGCTCGATGCGAAATCCGCGCAATTTCACTTGGTCGTCGAGGCGCCCGACGTACTCCAATTGTCCATCGCCCCGAAAGCGAACTTGATCCCCCGTCCGATAGTAGCGTCCCGGCGGCAAGGCCGGCGAGGGGCGATCCAAGTAGCGTTCCGCCGTCAGTTCCGGTCGATTGAGATACCCTTCACCGACGCCGGCTCCGCCGATGTAGAGTTCTCCAACCTCGCCGAACCGGCAAGGATTTCGATGCTCGTCGAGGATGTACAGCCGAACGTTGTCGATCGGTCGGCCGATCGGAGGAGCGTCGTTGCGCGTCGCATCCGCGATCGGATCATGTTCATAGGTCGTAGCGTAGATCGAGCACTCGGTGGGACCGTAAACGTTGACCCAGCGAATCCGGTTTCCGCCGACTTCCAGAAACCGTTCGTAAATCGGACGCGTAACCCGCTCGCCGCCCAGGTCGATGAGTCGGAGCGACCGGGGATACGCACGCTTGGAGGCGTGCAAGAAATTCGTGAGTTCACGCCACAGCGAGGTGGGCATAAAGAGAGTCGTGATTCGCTGCGATTCCAGAAACGCCAAGAATCGATCAAACGAGTCGAGCGTGTCGGAGTCGGGCAAGACCAAAGTCGCGCCGGCCGTCAACGTGCAGAAGAATTCTTCCAGCGAAGCGTCGAAATTGATCGAGCAGACCGCGGTACGGCGATCTTCGGGGCTCAGCCCAAATTCACGTACGACGTAAGCGTTGTGATTCGCCAAGTTGTGATGACTGAGAATGGCGCCCTTCGGCCGGCCGGTGGAGCCCGAAGTGTAGAGCACGACGGCGCGATCATCGAGCGTCGCAGCGGCGTTTGCAGGCGGCGGTTCGGCGTCGGCGGACGCGCAGAGAGCCGCCGCGTCGAGGACCGCCTGCGCCTGGAGAGTTAGATGCGACGGCAACGGCGCGTCGGATACGACAAGCCGAGGTGCGCAATCCGTAAGAATGTCCGTGAGCCGGCGCGAGGGATATTTCGGATCGAGCGGAACATACACGGCGCCGCAGCGCCAAAGGCCGAGTGCGACGGCGATCAACTCCGGCGACCGCTGACAGTACACGCCGACCAGGTCGCCGCGCCGGACGCCTTGCTTATGCAGACCGGCCGCGACGCGCTCCGACATCGCATGCAGTTCGCCATAGGAGATCGTCCGGCCGCGGAAAGTGATCGCAGTCGCCATCGGACGAGTTGCGGCGCAGTTTGCAAACTTCTCGCCGATCGTGTTGTGAATCGGAGGGTTTGCCGCCGCGCGTCCATGCCGCTCCGAATCGGCGTCTAGAGTTGGCGAGGGACTGTGATCCGCGGCGGGCCGGCAAAGCTCGGTTAACACCCCGCCGGTGCCGTGCGGGTGCAAAAAAGCAATCTCGGCGCCGTGCGCGCCACGCCGCGGAACGGTGTCGATCAGCTTGATGCCCGCCTTCGCCGCCGCGGCAAGCCCCTCGGCGACGTCGTCGACCGTGTAGGCCACGTGATGCAAACCGGGGCCGCGGTTGGCAAGAAACTTCGCGACGGCCGAATTGTCGTCGAGCGGCTGAAGCAACTCGATGCGAACGCCGCCGTGGTCGTCGCCCAAGCGGAAAAACGCCGCGCGCACGCCTTGATCGGCGACGTTCTCCTCACCCTCGAAGACGGCGCCCAGCGCGGTTTCGTAAAACGCGCGCGCGGCGGCGATGTCGGGGACGGCGATGCCCAAATGATTCAATCCGCGTGCTTTCATGATCACTCGACGTGGTGTGCGAGGCGGCTCATCACGAAAACTTAGCACTAAGAATGAAAGGCCTCGTTGTATTCGCCAAAAGATTCCTTAAGAATCTGACAGATTTCGCCCACCGTCGCGTAAACCCTCACGGCCGCCAAAATCGACGGCATTAGATTATCCCTCGACCGCGCAGCCGCATCGACGGCGGCGAGCGCGGCAGCGACCGCCGACGAATCACGCGACGCGCGAACCGCTTGCACGCGCGCGAGTTGCCCGCGGGCCGCGACTTCGTCGAACCGGAAAAGCGGCGGCGCCGGTTCGTTCGCCGATTGAAAGCAATTGACACCGACGATTTGTCGCACTCCGTCGTCGATCGACCGATTGAAAGCATATGCCGATCGCTCGATTTCGCGTTGCGGATAGCCCTGTTCGATCGCCGCGACCATGCCGCCCATGTCGTCGATCGCGGCGATATACGAGGCCGCTTCCCGTTCGATGCGATCGGTGAGTTGCTCCACGTAGTAACTACCGCCGAGCGGATCGATCGTGCTCGCCGCGCCGCTCTCGCAGGCGATGACTTGCTGTGTGCGAAGCGCCAGCGTGGCGGTTTCTTCGGTCGGCAGGGCGAGCGCTTCGTCTTTACCGTTCGTGTGCAGCGATTGGGTGCCGCCGAGTACCGCGGCCAGGGCCTGAAGGGTCACGCGCACGACGTTGTTGTCCGGCTGCTGGGCCGTGAGCGTCACGCCGCCGGTCTGCGTGTGGAAGCGGAGCATCCAACTGCGCGGATCTCGCGCTTGAAAGCGATCCCGCATGAGGCGGGCATAGAGCCTCCGAGCGGCTCGGAATTTCGCCGCCTCCTCGAACAAATCCGTGTGGGCGGCGAAAAAGAAAGCCAGGCGCGGCGCAAATTCATCGATCTTCAAGCCCGCATTGAGCGCCGTTTCTACGTAGCACACGGCGTCGGCCAACGTAAAGCCGACCTCTTGGGCGGCGGTGCTGCCTGCCTCGCGGATGTGGTATCCCGAGATGCTGATCGTGTTGAACTTCGGTACGTGCTGCGTGCAGTAGGCGAAAATATCGCTGGTCAATCGCAACGACGGGCCGGGCGGAAAGCGATAGGTTCCGCGGGCGATGTATTCCTTGAGAATATCGTTCTGCAGCGTTCCGGTCAGCTTCGCCGGCGGAACGCCTTGCCGCTCGGCGACGGCGATATACATCGCCAGCAAAATGGCGCTCGTGGCGTTGATCGTCATCGACGTCGACACCTTGTCGAGCGGTATCGAGTCGAACAAGGCTTCCATATCGGCCAAAGAATCGACGGCCACGCCGACGCGCCCGACTTCGCCGTACGCTTCCGGCGAGTCGCTGTCGTATCCGATCTGTGTGGGCAAGTCGAAAGCGACCGACAACCCCGTGCTCCCTTGCTCGAGCAAATAGCGGTAACGCCGATTCGATTCCTCCGCGGTCGCGAAGCCGGCGTATTGGCGCATCGTCCACAACCGACCGCGATACATGGTCGGCTGCACGCCGCGTGTGAAAGGATATTGCCCAGGAAATCCAAGCCGCTCGACGTAATCACCGGCGGCCGGTTCGGCGGGCAAATACAAACGATCCACCGGCGCTCCGCCGGCCGTGACGAATTGCGCGGAGCGCTCGGGGCATTTCGCGAGCGCATCGTCCAGCGTTTCATGCCGCCAAGCCGCGGCGGCCGCGGCAATCGATGCTTCCGATGCTGTTTCACCAGCGGACATGCGCGGCGTGCTCCGGATAACCTAGGGAGTGTTCGTCAAGTCGAAGATGCTCAAGAAGTTCGTCGATGCCCGTGCCCGCTTCGGCCGAAACCGCGACGACCGGCGGCACGAGCGGCGCGTGCTGCCCGGTTCGCAAAGGGCGCAGGCGGCGACGCGGGCGCATCGACAAACTTTCGACCGCCGCCGTGAGCTGCGCGACGAGTAAACTCGCTCCGTCTCGGTCGGATTTGTTGACGATGAACGAGTCGCCGATCTCCATCAGCCCGGCTTTGAGCCATTGCACGCCGTCGCCGAGCCCCGGAGCCATCACGAGCGCCGTGTGGTCGGCATGACGGGCAATTTCAATTTCGCTCTGCCCGACGCCGACCGTCTCGACGATCGCCAAATCGGCGCCCCATAACTTGGCCGCGGCCAGAATGCCCGGCAACGCTCGGCAAACGCCGCCGAGTTCGCCGCGCGTGGCTAAGGAGCGAATAAACACTCGGTTTTCGAGGGCCAAGCGCATCATCCGCACACGATCGCCAAGCACCGCGCCGCCGCTGAACGG
>JAEUIN010000198.1 GCA_016793115.1 Planctomycetaceae bacterium | reverse complement strand
CGTCGTCTGTAGCGTGGACGCCGACAACTACACTCTCGACGAGTCTCTGCCCGCGGAGGATCGGCCGCACGAGTGCTTTGCGTCATACGTCAATCGCTTGGCCAACCAGCAAACCGAGCGTGCCATGTTCGTCAAGGGGCGGCAACTCCTTCGCGGCCGCATCGGGTTCTTTCGTCACGAGTTCTTGAAGGTGTTGGGAGGCTACGACGAAGATCTGATCGGATATGGACACGACGACCAAGACCTCTATCGTCGCGCCTTAGGCGCCGGCTTCACACCCCACTATTTCGGCGGACGATTCGTTTCACGCATCAAGACGCCGCGCTCTCTCAAAGGCCTGAATATGCCCGAAAAGAATTGGCGTCTCACCGAACGCGCCAATCAGACCCGTAGCGACGAGAATCTTGCCCGAGGTCGCTGGTGCGCGAATGTCGGTCGCGAGTGGGGAAAAGGCCGCGTTCAGAAAAACTTCAGGGAATGGATCGACCTATGACGCCCGGCGAAACGAACTCCGAGCAAGGAAGCGGTATGCGGCGTTGGAATTTCGCATCTTACGACGACTACCTCTCTCATCAAATCCGCCGAGCGAGGCGAACGAGGCACGTCACCCATCGCTATGGAGCGCTCCGTCATCGATTGATTGAACTGCTGCGACAGTTCGCTCCCGACGTTCAAAGTATTCTTGCGTTGGGCGCAAGGAATCCTTGTGAAGTCGAAGACTTGCTGTCCGCGGGGTTCGAAGCCGAGGGCCTGGATCTATTCGAGTCGCGGTTGATTCGACGATGCGACATGTCGGATTTGGACGGTTCCGCATACTTCAAAGATCGTCGTTACGACGCTTTCTTTTTCGTTCACTCGTTGGAGCATTGCCTGAACTTCGAACAATTTCGTCGCCGTTCTTTAGGGCACTGTCGCTCCATCGTCGCGGTCGCCATTCCGCAACGGGCGGATGTTTCGGCGACGGCTTGGGATTGCGTTGCATTTGATCTCCAGAATCCCAAGGCGCCGGTGAGCGCCTTTGAAAGGGCGTTCGACGGATTCGAATTGCTTCACCGGGAGCTTCGTCAAGACACACTGTTGTTTCTGATGCGACGAAAGCTCGAACTCTCACCCAAGACGAGAAGCACGAGAATCTCTCCGCTCTATAACTTACTCGTCGCGAATCGCCTTGCCTCGACTCGCAATAAATGGGCCGATCTCGAAAGGATGCTGTCGGCCCAAATCGAGAACAGCTTGGAAGTCGGCTGGCGGACCGAGGAATTGGTGCTCATCACCAATTTCTCTTTCCGGCACGCCGGCGTGAACGCCGAAGTGATCGACTTGAATGGACACTGTCCGCGCGGAAGTAAGATGTTCGCCGTCGAGAACTTTCTACGGCGCGGGCTGTCCGACCAAGCGATCGTTTGGGCGCACGATTTGGATTGCTGGCAAAACTCATGGTTCGAGCCGCCGGATTTCGCAGACGTTGGACTCTGCGAATACAGTCAACCGAAATTCAACGGCGGCAGCGTTTTTTGGCGACCGCGAGCTCGCGATATCGTTGCGGAAATCGTGCGAAGAATTACCGATGAACGAGCCGACCGGGAAGAGCCGTTGATGAATTCGGTATTGCGAGCTCGACACATCGCGAAGCGAGTCACCGTCCTCAATCCGACATACAATGTCGGATGTTCCGCATTTCAAGTGCGTTGGGAACGAAGCATTAAGCCGATTCGAGTCGCCCACTTTCATCCGACGAATCGCTTGGCCTGGGCCACGCACGTTTTGAATCGGCATGATCTACCGGAACGTTCGGCGTCGCAACGTTTGGAAAAACTGTTGCGGCGGTGGTGGCCGGAACTCCCCTTGACGTTTCCCGGCGTACCCACATCACGCGGCACAGGAACGGATCGAAATAGAATCGGAGAAGTTTAGATTTGAAACGGGAAAAAGATAGCCGTCAAATCGTTCCGTCCGCCCTCGGCCACTCGTCGCGCCGACTGCAAGATAAAGTCTTCGGCATTGGGCTCGGAAAGACTGGGACCACCAGCCTAGCTGCAGCGATGTCACGGCTTGGGTATCGGGTAAAACACGGGCCACGAAATGTGGACGAAATCGAGGCTAACGATTTTAGCAACGATCTCGGCGTCGCGTGGCGGTATCGGTTTTTGCACCATGCCTATCCGCGCGCCAAATTCATTCTGACCGTTCGCGACATCGAGTCGTGGCTGCGTTCGAGCGAAGTGCACGCTCGCGCCGCCGGACTACGTGTTCCGTTGCGTCGCCTCGAAAACCGCTACATGTGTTTCGGCCGCATCGACTTCGATCGCGACGTCTTTCGTAACCGTTACGAAGATCACAATAGCGCGGTCATCGACTATTTTTCGTCGTTTCCCGGACGATTACTTGTACTTGATATTTGCGCGGGAGACGGTTGGGAAAAGCTTTGCCCCTTCTTGCGAGCCGCCGTTCCGACCATCCCGTTTCCCGTCGAGAATCGGACACCGAGAGAAAGCTTGTCGTCCGGCGTAGTTTGACGACGTGCCTTTTCGGTGGAAAGACGGCCCATGCAGACGACAATTTGGAGCCTGGAAACGGCAAAACGAAAGCATCGGTTCTCACCGGGGCTTGCGCGAGCCCTTTCAAATTGGTTGCCGCCCGAAGATTCGGTCATCGATCTTGGATGTGGGATCGGTACCTATCTTCAAACACTCGCACAGAAGGGGTATCAATGCCTCGGCATCGAAGGGACGATCGGCATCGAGCAGATCGCCCAATTCGAGCGGATTACGAACGCCGATTTGGCGTTACCGCTTACTGTGGATTGGCCGCGCGCGAGCGTGTTGTGTCTGGAAGTCGCGGAGCACCTTTCCGCAGTGGATGAGCCGATCTTACTAGAATCGATCGACCGCTACTGTCGCCAAGTCGTCGTGATCTCATGGGCAATCCCCGGACAACGGGGAACCGGGCACATCAACTGTCGTCCCAACTCATACGTGTATGAGCGATTTCAACGACGCGGCTTCGAACTATGGCCGGAGGCGACATTCGACTTGCGAGAATCGGTCGAGGATGATGTTCGATACTTTCGCGGTTCTCTTTTGGTGTTTCGGCGTACCTAAATACCGGTGGTTGGACAATTCAGCAAAGCAAAGGCCGTCAGGTCGTTGACAGGCAACTATTTGACGAAATGCGCAGTGATTGATTTTGGCAATCAATTCGTCACGACTAGCAGGCTGACTAGCATTTGTCAGCGAAGGAATTCGCGAAGCGTTGTCACGCAACGGTAATTCCGGAGGAACAGTTCCATATCTTGCCAGTAACGAACGAGTTGCGCTGCCCCATATCGGGACGCCCGCCATCAATACATTCTCCAGAGTTTGACGCGGCAGATTCGCGCACTCGTCCGCGATTAATGCCAACCAATGAATCTGGTCCGTCCATCGTTCCTGCTGAAGTCGAGGATCTTCCAAAAATCCCGTTGCAAAGGGACCGATAATCGGCGCGTATGCAGGTTGCGCTCGAACGAACTCAAGGAAATACTCACCTCGATCATCACCGTCGATTCCCGGCGATATACATAACGCCGCCCATATCACTTCCTTCCATCTCGTCGGTTCATCGACTGTGGCGGCTACCATCGCGAGAAACGGCACTCGTCCCGTATGCTTTTTGTACTCCGCCGCAGCGCTGGCGACAGCTTGCTGCGTACTTGAGACTCGACCATCCGATGTTGAACAAATACTTCTTCGACTACTGCGCGAGAGCAACAGTGCAACGATTTCCGGCGTCGTCGCCAGTGTCACGACGGCCTATCCCGAAGTCGCCGGCGCGGCAGCGATTGCGCTCCTGACCAGTAGCGATTTTGTCCGACTCGACAAGATGCGGACGATCGCCGAAGCCGGAGCACCGAGTCGCATGCAATCGATGTTCCCGCGACGTGCCGATCAACGATTCTATGACGAAGAGCGCGAGGAATCCGATCGCCGGGGGCATCGACTCTGGGATCTCGAATGGACCGCCATTCGTTTGCAGCAAACAGCTTGGCGCGAGTCCATTGAACGTCTGATTGATACCCACCGCTCCCAATTGCCGCCTCCGGCATCGCAGTCCAACAATGATCGGATCTGGCGAATAGCATTACATCGAATGGATTTGCGAGGGTATACGGCGGAGATAGTGCCCGCAGAGGAATCCAGCGGTAACGATTCACAGATGCCCGCCGGGACTACAGCCGCAAACTCCGGAACGCGCGTGCGGATGCAGTCGGCACCGTTCGAGACGGACATTCAAGCGATGCTCGATCGCAACGCCCCGGCTGAAAATGCCGAGCGACAGGCGATGTCGCTCTTCATGTGGGGAGTTGGCGTCTTCCAGCGGACAGGACCTGCAATTGCGGCAACCGAATGGCGCGCTCGACTTGTCGCCGCGAGGATGGTCCCCTCGGAGAATCCCGGCGACGCCGATCCAAGTGGCATTCGATTCCGTGATCGAGGTGTCGAGTTCGTTGCAGCGGTATGTGTTCGCGATCATTGGGACGAGTTAATTCCCGAGGAGCGTGATTGGTGTTTCGATACAGTATGTCACTGCATCTCGATTGGTGCGGTGTCGACGGATGAACTCCACAGCATTCAACGCGGCGGCATGGACTCGTCCAGGGCCGCAGCGTTCGTCGTGCCGCTCCTTTTGACGAAGCCACTATCCGATGATCAGAACGCCCGTGCCACGGACTCACTTGCGATCGGGCTCACCCATGCGGCCGATGAAGTCAAAGACTACGCAGTCGCTGGTGTCCGCGAATACCTTTGGCAAGCAGATGCGGATCTGTGTCGTGTGTGCGTCGGTGCAATCGCTCGAGCAGCTCGATGGCTGGATGAACAGCTTGAGCAACAGCGCAACCGCCCATGGCAAGAACGCGAGTCATCGCAACAACTCGAGCAGCGCATTGCCGCAACCGTACGCCGCGAGATCGTCGAACGCCGTGTAGCGACGGAAGACGACGTGCGATTGGAGTCGGGTGATTGGTACGCCTGCCATTTTGGGTTGCGTACGCTACGAATGCTCGACGGACGCGCTGACGAGCCCCTGGCACGCGCAGCGTACGCCAACGCTGTACAGCTCATCGTAAACGTATGGTTGGACGAGGAAAATCGAACCGATCGTCGTGATTTCCACTGGGAGAGCGATTGCGAACTACAATTCGCCCGCTACGCGCTGTGCATCCCGACATCCGACGCACTGGCTCTAATTGGCCCGATTCTCGATGCGCTCCCAGACCAGACAAAAGAGGTTGCGAGCATAGTCCAAGACCTCGTGATTGCCGAGGAGGACCTCAAACTGCCGATTTCCTTCTGGCCCCTTTGGCAAGCGATTGCAGATCGCGCGTGTCAGACGACGTGGACAGAAGAACTCGATTCACGATATTCCGAACATGATGAAATGCTGCGGAAGCTGTTTCTGAATATGGCATGGAACGAAGGGGTGCGTCATTGGGATGCGCTTGACGGCAATGAAGGACGCCTCGTGCGTCTCTTTAATACCCTTCCAGCGACGGCCGCAGTATTGGATGCATTTGTGACCTACCTATATTCGGTGGGATCGAAATCGCTCCCGTGGGCGTTCGTGCCGATCGCCCATCGGCTCGCGAGCGGCGATGCGCAGCAAATGCTCACTCTACCGAACTCAGTCTTAGGACTGGAGATTCTGCTCAGGCAGTACGTCTATGCGATTCCCGCGATCCTTAAGAGCAAGCCCGAGCTTCGGCAGGCCATCCTGCAGGTTCTGGATGAACTCGTCGAGGCGGGGTCACGGGCCTATCGCATGCGCGACGACTTCGTCACCCCGTCACCGCCCGCTGCCTCTTAGGATTGCTTGTCGTATTGCCAAACGTCAATCGACATTTGGGACCGACTGCTTCCGCCTACTGGGGTTGCCCTCACGCGATTCGGAATAATGCAATCGTCGCGCACCTAAACGAAGAATTGCTTGAAGCTGCGGACATGATTTGAACATGCGACCTCTACGTCCCGAATGTAGCGATCACGAGGAGGTACGGTCTGTAGCAAAATGTAGTTAATTCGCCTGAATTGGATTGAATTGCCCGTAATCTATCACGATTCTGATTTGAATCAAATTTGGCCGGAATTGGCGTCTTTGTCCCAAAACCAACTACTCATTCCAGTCTCGCTTCTACTTATCGTCGGCCAAGATGAACACGATGTTCGGCCGGCTCGGCGACGCCGCCTGGAGCGACGACGCGGCAAAGCAGCAACTTATGACTGCAAAACAGAATGAAGTGCGGGCGGTTTTCATAGCGTGGAGGAACTATTCGCGGGTTTTCACAAGGCGACGACTTGCGGCGTGCAAACGACTCGCCTGCCGGCGTCATATCACGGGATAGATGCGCAGTTCGGCCTGGATACTTTCAATGGGCGCATCTATTCAAGAAGAGACGTAGACCTGCGCAATAAGTTGTCGCCGTTCCAAGCGATTTCGGCGCCGAGAGAGTATCCCCGCCGATCAACTTAAGGGCTGCGTGTTCGGCGAGCAAGAGCCGGTTCGGCCGGTGATTGAATGACGGCGACAGTCACGGAACTTCCGCCGAGACCGGGAATATAACCGAACCGCCGCAGCGACCGATCAACGATCGGCCAGCCTAGGAATACTGTTTCGCCGATCGTAAGACGCCATGCGAACGTCGCGGACGTGCTTATGGCACTCGACGCATTGCATCGTCAGGCCCATGTAGGCGAGTACGGCGCCGTCCAAGTTTTGTTTGCCGGCGGCCGCCGCGACGGCATCTGCGGCTTTGCGGAAGTCGACGCTGTATTGCAGATACTCCGGTGTTTGAAGGACTTGCCACATCTCATCGCGCGTCAACGTACTCAGTGCTTGCGCATTCTTTTCCACCATACGCGCATCATTGAGAGCCAAGCCTTCGAGCAATTGTTGGGAATGCGCTAATTTTAAGCGCATAAATCCGGCCGTCTTGTTCGGTTCATCGGTTCGGCCGCTCGTCGAGATCAACGCGAAACCAATCGACAAGCAAGCGGCGACAAGAGTTCCAAGTTTCATAGGTTTAACTCGAGGTGGATCGGAAAACGGTCGTTCGCAATTAGGAATTTCCGAAATCTTCATTGAAGGCCTTTTGCAGCAGCGAGTCTTCGGCGGCCTCATGGCGCAGCCAATATACCTCAAACTGCGCGTAATCGGCAGCGAGTTTGTGCCACGCCTCCGCCGGCGATATCGATCCGGCTGCGTCGGCCCGGAGTTGCTCGACCATGTCCGACAATTCGACATGCTCGGCGAGTAATCTGTCGGCCTCCGGGGCAAGCGCCGGAGACCGGATGACCGCTTCCTCTAAGCATCCGCCGCGCTCCTCACGACGAAAATGGTCGGTCAACGCCGCCTGAAACTGCGAAATCTTGCCGGCGACTTCCGCGAGCGCCGCTCGCTTGTCCGCATCGGACTCAGCGGCCTTGTTTAGTAGTCCCTTGATCGACGCGAACGATCCGCGCAACGCGCGGTGTTCGGCCATCGCCTGGATGCAAAATGGATTGATCTCGTGAACCGAATAGGGAACGTTCATGGTCAGGCTCCTACAGTTTGCGCAGCGGACTTCTTCACCACCATCACGGGGCAATGCGCCAACCGAACGACGTGTTCCGCCACGCTGCCCATAAGCACTCGCGGCAGTCCCGTTCGTCCGTGACTGCCGAGCACAATGCAATCGGCATGCTCTTGCGCAGCAAGTTCGACCAGCGCTTCGGCGGGATTCCCTTCGATGAGGCGATGCTCGCAAGAAATCGACGGATCGTGCGGGCGCACCTTTTCGAGCGATTCACGCAGAACTCCGCGATCGACCGTGGGAACGCCATAATAAAAGGCGCCTTCGCCCAAGACGGTCGTCGGCTCGGTAACGTGGACGATGAGCAACCGGGCTCCATCTCGGCTTGCCAACGTTTCGGCGTATCCCAGAGCCTCATCACTCCAGTTTGAGAAGTCTGTGGCGAAAACAATCGTTTTCCGGTCCATGGCGGTTCTCCGGTAAATGGCCTTCACGCGCCCCATTGCTTACTTTGCGAATCCAATACCGCCGAAGCGCAACTCTTCCGATATCGCCGTTCTCGCGAGAATCGTGACGCTTGACGTCTTCCAAGGCCGAAAGAACGGTCGACTCCGCGAACCGATAGCGCGCGGTTTAGCACGCGCGGTGCGACTTCGCACGCACAGCGACGCGCCGACGCCGCCGGAAATTGCGTTTTCGAGCCTTTGACACAGCTAAATAGTTCTCAGCGGCTCGGTACGTCGCTTGCATTTTGTGCTTCGGTCTGGGAAGCCGCGTTGTACCGCCTTCTATTTTTTATTTTCAGCGCACCGATGATGTCATCCGCCGAAATCTTTAACGATCCGATCATTACCCGTGTCATCGACTTGCTTGTCGTCGACGATGATGACGAGTTTCGCGGAACGATCGTCCGTCGACTCGCCCGGCGCGGCTACCATGTTCACGAAGCGGCCGACGCGGAAACGGCTCTTCAGATGATCCAGCGTCGGCAGTTCGACGTCGCACTGCTCGATATGGTGATGCCGGGCATGTCCGGCATCGACCTCACCGAGAAAATCAAAGCGGCGCAGGGCGATTGCGAGGTGATTCTCTTAACCGGTCAGGCGACGGTCGAGTCGGCCGTGCGCGCGATGAAACTAGGAGCCTTCGATTACTTGACGAAGCCGTGTCCGTTGGCCGAACTGGAAATCATCGTCGAGAAAGCCGTCGGCCGACGACGTTTGACTCGTGAAAATACGCAGCTTAAAGAGGTTCTGGCGCGATCACAGTCGTCGCCGGAGATGATCGGCAACTCTGCGGCGATGCAAGAAGTATATCGCTTGATCGAACGTGCCGGGCCCACGGACAAAGCGATTCTGATTCAAGGCGAAAGCGGCACAGGGAAGGAGCTCGTCGCACGGGCCCTTCACCGCCGCAGCAAACGAGCGGAGTTCCCGTTGGTCGTCGTGAACTGCGCCGCGCTTGCGGAAACACTACTGGAAAGCGAACTTTTCGGTCACGAGAAGGGTTCGTTCACCGGCGCCGTCGCGACGAAGCCCGGCTTGTTCGAAATCGCCGACGGCGGCACTTTGTTCATCGACGAAATCGGCGAAATGCCAGGCTCGTTGCAACCGAAGTTGTTGCGAGTTCTGGAAGACGGCTCGATGCGGCGGATCGGTTCGGTCAAGGAGCGGCGCGTCGACGTGCGGATCCTCGCTGCCACGAACCGCAATATGGACGAAGAAGTCAGGTCGGGGCGTTTTCGCGAAGACCTGTTCTATCGCATTAATGTCATGTCGCTCACGTTGCCGCCGCTACGTGAACGTACGGGCGACGTTCCGCCGTTGGTTCGGCGCTTCCTCGGCCCGGATTGGCAGATCGAACCGGAAGCGATGGCCGCCTTGGAACGTTACCGCTGGCCGGGCAATATCCGGCAGCTTTCCAACACGGTAGATCGAGCGAAGATCCTGGCGGACGAGCACGTAGTACGTCTATCGGACCTTCCTCGAGAAGTCGTTCAGACAAGCGGTGTCGCGTCGCCTCAGTCGACGGTCATGGAAGCCGACGACGATTCACTGGCCGCGTTGCAACGGGCTCACGTGTTGAGAACGCTGCAGCGAGAACGCGGCAATAAAGCAAAGGCGGCGCGCGCCTTAGGAGTCAGTCGTCGTAGTCTCTATCGATTACTGGAACGATTCGATATCAAACCGACGGAAACCGCCGCCTTACCCGGTGCCGGGCCGCGGTAAGTTCTAAAACGAAATCGAAGACGAATTGACGCTTTGGTCGGCCGTGACTGCATCAATCACTACCGGCTGGAGAGTCGCCCATCTTCGAACTCGGCACCTGGCGAAGCGTTACATGGAAGCGGCTGCCGCGGCCGACTTCGGATTCCACGGTGATCTGACCGCCCTGATATTCGATCATCGCTTTAGCGAAATACAATCCAAGACCTGATCCCGCCGGTTCGCGAGTTCGTGACGAACGACGAAATGGGGCGAAAATCGCGGTACGATCATCGGTCGGAATGCCGGGACCGTTGTCCGCAAACGTAAATTCCACGACCTCGTCGCCGAGCCGTGCGGTAACCGTTACAACGCCGCTTTCCGCGGGAGAGAATTTGACCGCATTGGAAAGCAGGTTGTAAAAGGATTCGCGCAACCGGACTGCGTCGCCCCAAACTTTCGGCAACGGATTCGGTATCACTAGGCGAATTCGCTTCTCCCGTATTAGCGGCGTCAGCCGTTCGACGGCGTCTTCGAGCGCTTCTTGACTGGAGACCGCCGCCAACTGAGATGCCAAATCGAACGATGTCGCCACGGAAAGTAATTCATCGATCATCTTGCTCATACGAAACGTGCGCTGCCGCGCCGATTCGATGAGTTGCCTAGCCTCGACCGGCATCTGTCCGCCGAATTCATCCAGCGCCTCGTCACAAAAATTGGCGACCGTCGCCAGCGGAGTCTTCAGATCGTGCGACGCCAAATGAGCGAACTGCCGTAATTCGACGTTGGCCTTCCAATACATATCGAGGGCGCGACGCAATGCGCCGGTCGCTTGCGAGAAATAGGCTTCCAGCGTGATGCCGACGTCGAGAAACACCACTTTTAGCAACGACAACATCGCTTCAAGATCGGACGACATGACTCGTCCGTCCGCGGCAAAGTAGCGACGGAAGGACTCTTGGACGTACCGGCTGTACGCCCCCAAAAACAATTCGGGATCGACGCCGACGTCGGCATGTGAATGTCCCACTTGCCGGCGGCGTTCGACGTACTTGTCGTCCCAATTCGCCTCGAGCAGCGAAAGAAAGTGACGTTCCTGAAGCAACTTCAACCGGTCGACGACGGCGGGGTCGCGCAGAAAACGAGCCGCACTCGGAGAAGCAAACAGATGACTATAGAAGGCTTCGACAAGCTCCGCACTGAAGCAAGCAAATTGCGGCGCGAGAAATCGCAATCGAATCTGATCTTGGGGCGACAGAGCGAGATAGTCTAAACGCTCATCCAGCGACCGGTTCTCTCCGCCGACTCCGTCGTAGCCAGGAGATCCCGAATGAGGTTGGCCGGCGTCCATGATGAAACTCGTCTCCACTAATCGACATACACGGCAGTCTATCCGAAGTCGATCGGGGCGGGCAGAGAAAGGCGAATAAATCGAACCGACAGTCAATCGGTTCCGGCGCGCCTTTTTGAATTGTTCCACAAAGAGCCGATCGTAGACTGCGGCTGTTTTCTTCGCGATTTACCATATGAAGCGCCGCTTCGCACGTGAGTCGGTGACTCGTCGCGATCATCACGGAGCGTGAGACCGCGATGTACACCCATCATGGCCGCAACCAGCGACGCACGGCGAGTCTTCGTCCGAAAAGCGTCGAGCTTGTAAGCTGCGCAACGCCGGTGCGGTGCGCTCCGAAAGATCGAGTGCTTTGGCGCCACAAAGGGTCGCGAGGTCCTGTTTAGCCGGAAGCGTGCAACCGGATAAGCGGATGTTGGAAGGAGACCCCACGACATAACCGACGTGTTCTCCGATTATTTTTGGTAGCGGGAAAGTTGGTGGAGCGTAGCCGCCGAGACGTTGCGAGAAAACGCCGCGCATCTGAGCCGCACATAGCCGATCGTAAGCGGTTTTGCGCAGGACCACCGACCGAATAGTCCATTTCAAGAATGCACATTCGGGCGCACGAAGTGCGAAATTGGCTCTACGTGATCTCTTCGGTTTTTCGTATGATTTCGGCCGATGTTCGACGTGACGGGCTGCCCTAATTGCGGCGCGTCGACTGACCATTCTCGCACACTATTCGCCAACCGTCGCGCCCGATGCCCCGCGGGCGTTATGCACGGACGTCGCATTCGGGAATCTCTTCGGAAACGTGCAACGTGACAGGGATTTCGCCGCTAGTTTGCATTATCGACGACGAGTCAACGGTGCGTACGTTAACTTCGCAAATCGTATCGGCGGCGGGGTTTCGCGTCTCCGCGTTCGGTTCCGCCGAGGAGTTTTTCCGTTCGGTCGATCCGACGGAGGCCGATTGCGTAGTGACCGACTTGCGAATGCCGGGTGTCGACGGCAAACAGCTCTTCCACCGTTTGCACGCCGCCGATAAGCAACTTTCCGTCGTCTTTCTCACCGGATACGCGGATATCCGGACCGCCGTCCGGCTGATGCAAGACGGCGCTTTGACGTTGCTGGAGAAGCCGTACGACGTCATCGAACTGACCGATACAGTCGGGCAGGCCGTTCGTCGAACACGGCAATTGCGTGGTCGCAGCGCCGCAGCCGCGGAAGCACGTCGTCGGCTGGCACAGCTCGACTCCGACGAGCGCGACGTTCTTGAGTGCATCATGACGGGCCTACCTAATAAGGCCATCGTGGCCCGCCTGCAGATTAGTCCGCGGACGCTAGATCGGCGAAAACAATCGATTTTTCAAAAGCTTGGCGTCGAATCCGTCTCAGAACTGGCGCGCCTCGTGACGCTCGTGGAAGGATCCGAGTAAGTAACCGAGCCGGTCGCGCGAAGTCGTCATTCTCGCCGCAATCGTCACGGCGCGACGTGGTCGTCCACATCGCGCAATTCAGTTCCCGTCAGCCGGCGGACGCGTCTTTCAAGGATAGCCGACGACGCGGGCAACTCCCTCCCTGCTGCGTGTGCGAATGACGCAACTTCGCCGCATCACGCCGGCAGAATACATTCGATGCACGATTAGGTGAATGCCGTGATGCGAGAGCGGGGAGACATCGCAATGGGGTCTTGGGAGGTCGATCTGCACCTTGTCCATTTGGATCAAACCGCAGATCATTTGCTTCGGCAAGAAGTGGTGCCGATGAATTTGCGGCGGGTCGTGCACCCTAACTGGGATCAATTGATCCGCGCCGCAACGGCCGATCGTGCCGGCTGCGTCGTCAGCGGATTCCATCCGCTGACCGCCTCTGAGACGCTTGAAGCCGCTTCTGCTATTCACGCGCGAACGTCGCTCTGCATGGTGTTTACGGCATTCCGCCCGGCCACCCGCGATATCGTTCGTCTGATTAAACTCGGCGGGACCGAGGTGCTTGACTGGCCCGCGGAGGCGTCTCGACTCGTCGCAACAGTCGAATTGTCGTGTCGCAATTCGGTTGATGCTCTTTCGCTCCGCAGGGCGAAGGAAGACGGATTACGACGATTGGCTTCCTTGCGAACCGAAGAGCGACAAGTACTCGACCTAATGCTCGACGGAAAACTGAATAAGAACATCGCCGCTTCGCTCGGAATTGCGCTGCGAACCGTGGAAGCGCGCCGGAATCGAATATTCACGAAGCTGGAAACTCGCAGTATGGCGGAAATCGCAGGATTGATTCATGACGCGCAGGAAGCGGCGATTCGGAAACCTCACTTCTTGAAAGCGGGAGCCCGGTCGATCGAACGGAGGGCGATCAATCCGCAACGCTACGCCGAGACGAGATAGACCGTCAGGGAGCGCGGGCCATGTGCGCCGATGACTAACGACTGTTCAATATCCGCCGTCTTTGACGGACCCGAGAGAAACGCCCCGTAGCGCCGTTCGCCGAACGTCAGTTGCTCGTACGCTTGGTGCAGATTGTCGACTAAAGCGTCGGCGGAGACGATCAGCACGAGGTGCTGAGTGATAAAATACAAGGCGCGGTGCTTTACCCCTTCGTCGGTGACCCATACCGCACCATTCTCGGCGACGGCGATCCGTCCCGGCATAATCGCAAAATCGACGCGTTCGAGTTGATGCGGATCGTCGATCGTCGATAAATCAACGTTGCCCGGCACGGCATCGGGCATGAGCGAGACAATCGTCTTTGCCGAACCGAACGCCGGATGCGATTCGAGCTTAAGGGCGACCTCGGCGCGGGACCGCACTGCTTCGCATCGGCCTCCGACGGACTGCAGAACGGCGGCGAACTGCGATGCGCGATCCGGATAAGTAATCCAAGCTTCTTCAAACTGCGGCAAGTCACGCTGCGGCAAAGCCTGCGCTCGCACAGCCTTGAGCACGGCATCTCTACTTGTGGCCATTTCGTCGCTCGTAGAGTTCTCGAAAACTATGCTTAGGGAACTCCGGCAGCTCGCGCCGCTTTCCCCATGGATTCAACCGATTATAGATCAACGCGCGCGGCAATTTCGGAACGATCTTCCGCGCGGCCCAGCCTGCTAAGGCGTAAAGCCGCGGACTCCGTAAGACGCGGCTCATCACCGCCATGCCCCATTGCTTCGATTTAGGAAGCAAACCGCGATGGGCAATTTCCTTGCGCCAAGTCAGGAGTTGATGATGCAAGTCGATCTTCACCGGGCAAACGTCGGTACACGAGCCGCATAAACTGCAGGCGTAGGGCAGGCTGTGATATTGCTTTGCATCTTTCGCCGGAGCCAAAATCGATCCGATCGGACCGGGGACCGTCGACTCGTAGCTATGCCCGCCGCTACGGCGATACACCGGGCAGGTGTTCATGCAAGCTCCACAGCGGATGCAATGCAAGGAGCGCCGAAACTCTTCACTGCCGAGCAGAGCCGAGCGACCGGCGTCGACCAGCACGATATGGAGTTCGCCTCCCGGCATCGGACCATGGAAATGCGATGAATAAGTCGTGATCGGCTGCCCGGTCGCAGAGCGGGCCAACAGTCGCAGAAATACGCCGAGATCCTTCGCCCTCGGAATCAGCTTCTCGATTCCCATGCAGGCGATATGCAGCTTCGGCAGCGACACGCCTAGATCGGCGTTACCTTCGTTGGTGCAAATAACGATGCCGCCCGTTTCGGCGATCGCAAAATTGACGCCGGTCAGCGCCGCGTCGGCTTGCATGAACTTATCCCGCAAGTGCCCACGTGCGGCTTCGGCCAAAAAGAGCGGGTCGGCGGCTCCCTCGGGAGTTCCAAGGTACTTATGAAAAATCGCGCCGACGTCCTCTTTCTTCTTATGGATCGCAGGCAGCACGATATGGCTCGGCGGCTCTTTGGCCAGCTGAACGATTCGCTCTCCCAGGTCCGTGTCGACGACCTCGATTTGATGCCGCTCCAGAAACGGATTGAGATGACACTCTTCCGTGAGCATCGACTTGCTCTTAACGAGCTTCTTCGCCCCGTGTTTTTGCAACAGCTCCAAGACGATGCGGTTGTGCTCCTCCGCATCGGCCGCCCAGTGCACGATCGCGCCGAGCCGCTGAGCTTCACGCTCGAACTGCTCGAGGTAGTCGGCCAGTCGCGACATAGTGTGCGCTTTAATCTGCGAGGCTTTTTCGCGCAGCGTCTCCCACTCGGGCAGCGATTGAGCGGCCTTATCGCGTTTATGCCGAACAAACCAGAGCGTTTCGTCGTGCCACCTGGCGCGTTTGCCGTCGGCGACGAACGCCGCGGCCAATGCGGCATGATTCATCGCTCGCCTCCTGCCATAATTTCTGCGATATGCATGACACGCATCGGTTTATTCTGCCGGCGGATCAGGCCTGCCAAGTGCATCAAGCAAGACATGTCGTTCGCCGTGAGGACTTCGGTGCCGGCCTGCTCATGGTCGTGAATGCGATCGTCGCCCATCATGCACGATACCGCATCTTCGGCGACGGCGAACGTACCGCCGAAACCGCAGCACTCATCGGGGCGACGGAGCGTCGTTAGTTCTAGACCCTCGATTTTCTCCAGCAGTTGCCGAGCCTTGCCATACGATGCGCCGACCAATTCGCTGCAACTTGCCAATCGCAATTCGCGCAGGCCGTGGCAACTCTGGTGCAATCCAACCCGGTGGGGAAAGCGAACGTCGAGCTTGTCGACTTTCAAAACCTCGACCATGAACTCACAGAGTTCGAAAGTCTTGCGCTTCAATTCTTCGAAGCCCGGCACGTCCCCCAAGTATTCCTCATAGTGATGCCGGACCATCGCGACGCAACTGCCGGAAGGAGCGACGACGTACTGGTATTCACTGAAGATTTCCAGGAACCGCTCCGCAAGCGGACGCGTTTCATCCGTGCACCCGGTATTAGCCATCGGTTGGCCGCAACAGGTCTGAGCGCGTGGAAACTCGACTCGGCAACCGAATCGTTCGAGAATCGACACCGTGGCGAGGCCGACCTGCGGGTAGAGTTGATCCACATAGCAGGGAATAAACAAACCGACTTGCATCAGTGAGACGTTCTTGAAATTAGGAATGCGAGATTGGTCGGACCGCTTGATTATAGTCGGTGATTGAGGATGCAGGAGGGGGCGAGTTGACGTCGAGAAACGCGCGGGCCGCTGGACGGCGGCCACAAGCCGTAACGGCCGACTTCAGATCGAGCGGTAGATTCGCACCGCACGGAATTCGGATGCCCTAAAAAGGCGGCGTCGGGTACGATCACGCTCGCCTGGCGCGGCCCACGTTGGGCGCCGACGATGGTTCTTCGGATAGCGCTTCATGTGGTGACAGGATTGAAATGTTAGTGCATTTTCTGTGGGGTTCACTCGCCGTTTTGTTGCTGGTAGCGGCCAACGGCTTTTTCGTCGCCGCAGAGTTCGCGCTGGTCAAAGTTCGTAAAACGCGGATCGATCAGCTCACCGCGGAAGGAAGTCGCGCGGCGGCGATCGTTCAGAGGCAGATCGAGCAACTGGACAACTTCATCGCCGCTACACAGCTCGGAATCACGTTGGCCAGCTTGGCTCTCGGATGGGTAGGCGAACCGGCCATCGCTCGCGTGATCGAGTCAATACTGCATTCTGCCGTCGGCGTCGAAGGGGGAACCGCGCTGGCTCACGGCATCGCCATCGGCGTCAGCTTCTTTTTCATCACGGGGCTGCACATCGTACTCGGCGAACTGGTGCCGAAATCGATCGCTCTGCAGCGCAGCGAAACGACCGTGCTCTGGGTGGCGCGACCGCTGTACTACTTCAACAGAGTCTTTCGCCCCGTCGTACTGCTGATGAACGGCGTCGGGAATTTGGTCGTACGGGCCCTTGGATTGCAAACCGCGGGTGAGCATGCCGCAATTCATTCGGTGGAAGAACTCGAAATGCTCGTCGCCCAGAGCCGAGAGGCCGGGGTACTGAAGCCAAGTGAAGAACAAATGCTGCGCCGTGTGTTCGACTTCGGCGACAAGCGCGTGAGCCAAGTGATGATGCCTCGCATGGAAGTCGAGGGTATTCCCAGCGACGCGGACTTTCCACAACTGGTCGAGTTGGCGGCAAAACGCGGATTTACGAGATTCCCCGTTTATCACGAGACGCTCGACAACATCGTCGGAATGCTCAACACGAAAGATCTCTTCGAGCCGTTGCACCAGCTTCAACTGGGTAAGAAACCGCAAACCGACCTGACTTCCTTGATTCGGCCGGTGATCAAGGTTCCCGATGTATTGCCGATCGACGATCTGCTCTCTGAAATGATGAAGAAGCAGATTCACATGGCCGTCGTGGTCGATGAATACGGCGGCACGGCCGGAATCGTCACTTTTGAAGACATCCTCGAAGAACTCGTCGGCGACGTTCGCGACGAACTCGACACCGATGAAAAGGACGCTCGCCACCCGGTCGAAGTCCATTCCGACGGCAGCGCAACCGTCTCAGGCCTAACGACGATTCCGGAATTTAATGAACAATTCGGCGCGGCGCTCGACCGCGACGCCGGATATGACACCATCGCCGGATTTGTGCTCGGCGAGTTGCGTCGCGGAGCCGTCGTGGGAGATGAAGTGCGCGTCAACGGATATGTGCTGCGAGTGGAAGCCATGGATGAACTCCGAATCGCGAGCCTTCGTGTCGAACGCGACGCGGAACCTGAACCCGATTCGAGAGACGAACCAGAAACGGCTTAACTATCTTACTACGCGACGCATGGTATTCTCGGTCGACTTGCCGTCACGCTTCAGGCGAGCCGCCTCAGCCAGTTTCAAATACCGATCGCGTAACTCTTCGAGTTCACATTCGTCGAGTTCTTCGAGATCCAGCAACGTATTCTCTGCGCCACCGACGGCTCGAATCAGCTCGTCCAACTTAATCTGCAGCGCCTCCGTGTCGCGATTCTGCGAGTTTTGGATCAAGAACACCATCAGAAACGTTACGATGGTCGTGCTCGTATTGATCACGAGTTGCCAAGTGTCGCTGAAGCCGAATAACGGCCCGCTCACCGCCCAAATGAGAATGATCCCCGCGGCGGCGGCGAAAGCGGCGGGATGTCCCGTCGCGCGAGCGGCAATTTTTGCGAACCGGGTAAACGCGGACGAGTTTTTGCCGGACATGACCAACCTCGTGTCCTTGGTTATCGGCAATAGCCTGTCACAACCGTTTCGACGAGCAATCGTCGTGCCGATTGTCGGTCCTCAAAGTTTTGGTCGCCCGCCCAAACCTGCAAGCACGTGCCGCCGCTTATAGTTAGTGGTCGGCAACCAATTCCTTTCAGTTAGCTCCCGCGGCAATTGTGGATGAATCATGGGTGAAGCGCGCGCACCGCACGTGGTCGTCGTTGGAGGTGGGTTCGCAGGGCTAGCGGCGGCGAGGGCGCTAGACGGATCTCGCGCGGTGGTCACGCTCATTGACCGCCGCAACCACCATGTGTTCCAGCCGTTGCTCTACCAAGTGGCAACGGCCGCCCTCTCTCCGGCCGACATTAGCGCGCCGATCCGGGCGGTTCTACGCAAACAAGACAATTGCCAGGTCGTCATGGCCGAGGTGCTCGCAGTCGATCTACAGGCCAAGCAAATCCACGTCGACGGCGGTCACATTTCGTACGACTATCTTGTGCTTGCCGCCGGCGCGACCCATTCGTATTTCGGACACGATGCTTGGACAAAGATAGCTCCCGGGCTCAAGTCGCTCGAAGACGCGACCGAGATGCGTCGAAGAATCCTCCTGGCCTTTGAATCGGCGGAATACGAAGGAAGCGATGCAGCGCGTCGTGCCGCGCTCACCTTCGCGGTCGTCGGCGGCGGGCCGACCGGCGTCGAACTTGCCGGAGCCATCATGGAAATCGCGGGACAAACGATCCCGCGCGATTTTAAGCACATCGATACGCGCACTACGCGCGTCATCTTATTCGAAGGCGCGGATCGTCTGCTCCCGCCGTTCCCGCCGGATCTCAGCGAGCGCGCCAAGCGCGATCTCGAATCGATGGGAGTTGAGGTGCGACTCAACGCCCAAGTCACCGACATTACGACCGAAGGACTATCGATCGGCGACGAGTTCTTACCGGTTCGAAACATCTTCTGGGCGGCGGGCGTAAAAGCGAGCGAACTGGGCCGTTCGCTGGGGGTACCGCTCGATCGCGCCGGTCGAGTGATCGTCGGCCCCGATTTAAGCGTACCCGGCCGTCCGGAAGTTTTCATTGCGGGCGACATGGCCGCCGCAAAGTCGGCCGATACCGGCGCCGCGGTGCCGGGCGTCGCACAAGGCGGACTGCAGATGGGAGCTTACGCGGGGCGAATCATCAGGGCGGAAATCGATTCGGCAAACGGCGTCGCGCGCGAGCCGTTCATTTACCGCGACAAAGGAACGATGGCCGTCATCGGTAAAGCGAAGGCCGTGGCGCAGATCGGCAGTTGGCATTTTACGGGATTCTTCGGCTGGTTCCTTTGGGGTGCGGTCCACATCTTGTTTTTAATTGGGTTTCGCAACCGGCTTCAGGTCATATTCAGCTGGTTTTGGACATGGCTAATCAACGCGCGCGATGCCCGCCTCATCACGGGTGCGGCGAAGATCCGGATCGAAGTCCCGCGAACGCACCACTTCGCGGACCGAGCGCACCGGTCGAATTCCGAGAATTAAACGGTCAGGCGCGCCGCCCGACTTTCTCGGCGCGAAGCTGATCGACGAGGGCGACGACCAGTCGATCCAATTCCGCCAGCGCTTCATCCGGTCCCGCGCAGTCGAGATCATGCACGTGCCAAAACTCGACTTGTTTGAGCCGCGCGGGGAAGGCGAGTTCGATCATCGTCCGGTGTTCGGCTTCCTTGACGGCGACAATTCGGTCGGCAGCTGCGAAGTCGTCGTCGGTAACTAGGAGCGGTTCGCGTAAATGGTCGTCGAAGCCGAGCCTTAGCCGTGTCAATGCGGCGATAGTGTGAACCGACAACGGCCCAGGGTTGCGCGGGTCTGGGGCCAAACCTCTAGAAGCGGCGCGCCACGACAAACCTATCACCGTGGCGAGATGGTTGAACCGAATCTCGGCATAACGACTGCGATAGTAGTTTCCAGTACAAAGAAACAACAACGTCTTCACGATCTCATCCGCTCGGCCGCATGGGCGTCAGTTCTCGCGCCGCACGTCTTGTTTCACCGCCCAAGACATGCGACGCTTCCGCAGTTTAACTCTTCTGAGCCCATGCGGCCGGCCGAAATCGGTGCGGCAGGCCGCGTCAAGACACGTGCTCGTCAACGTCGGCTTCCAATTCTAAAATGGCTTCATACGCATCGTCGTACGATTCAAACATTTCGGTCCCGTAAAGGGTTCCGTTGCGGGCGGCGGCAATGTCCGCAGCCCGTTCGCCGGCACGGAGTTCGATGATGTCGAACCCGTCGTCGACTTCGATAATGGCATAGGTCATCATGGCTCGCGCCCTTCCTTAATCGAGGGCGATGGCGACCCGCCGTGAACTCGGCGTCGTCGACATCTCACTGGAAGAGCAAGGCAATCTTCGTGCCTTTCACAAGAGGCCCTTCGATTTGTTAGAATTCGCCGTATGGCAGAGCCCCGCGAATTTAATTCCCCGCAAAAGCGGCGATTTTGTCGGTAGCCGCGTCGTGGTGGGATGCAAATGCGAGTTCGGTGAAAACGCCCGACTGCGACTACGCCGTGACAAGACCGCGCGGGCGGTCCGCACAAACGAGCAGTTCAGCACACGTTGCCTCCCCTCGCCTCAACCGGAAAGTACGGCGACTCAGCGGGTTATCGGTTTATTAGCTTATGGTCCGCCTGTTGCTTCACCCCCTTTTAGAAAACAAGAGCGGCGACTCAAAGTTGCCGAGAGTGTCAAAGAAACGGAGGTGACGTCATGACACGGGAAACCATGTTACAACCGACCGGGCGTCGAGCCGCGTGGCGTGGTCCAATGAGTCTGTGGCGCAACGACGTGCGCGACTTGATGGCGAACATGTTCAACGACTTCGGCGACGGCTGGTTCGGCGGCGAAGAAGTGCCGTCGCTCGATCTCTCGGAAACTCCCGAGACGGTCGACGTGCGGATGGATGCCCCCGGGCTGAAGCCGGAAAACATCGACATCCGCGTCGAAGGAAATCTGCTCACAGTCACCGGGCGACGTGACGAGCAAAAGGAAGAGAAGAATCGCACCTATCACCGCATCGAGAGGGCGACGGGCACGTTCTCGCGAACCGTGACGCTGCCGAGCGACGTCGATGCGGCTAAAGTCGAGGCCCAGTATCGCGACGGAGTGTTGACCGTCATGATGCCGAAGTCGACGAAGGCTCACACTCAGAAGATCACGGTCAAAGGCTGAGCCTCTGAGCCTAGTACGAAGGCGATCTCGCAGAAAGCCGCACGCCGCTCGATCGGCCGGCCTCGCAAGCGAGATCGCCTTCAGCTATTTCTGCTAAGTCGCAGAGCCGGCGGCTCGCTTCTTCTTCGCGCCGCCGGGCTTCTTGTCGTCGCCGGTCGCGTTCGAGCGGCGTTGTTTTTTCTTGCCGGCCTTCGGTCCGTCGACCGCGCTAGGTTCGGCCTGTTCCATATTCCATGCGTCGTACAGTTTCTGCAGTTGGGCGACCTTTTCGGGCTCCGCGCTCGCCAAGTCCTTCGTTTCGCCGACGTCCGATTTCAGATCGTACAACTCCGGCTTGCCCGATCCGCCGTTGGAGACGACGAGTTTCCAATCGTCGTGCCGTACGCCCCACTGCTTGCCAAATCGCCAATACATCGACTCGTGCGGGCGCGCGGCATTTTCACCCGTGAGATATGGCATCAGATCGACGCCGTCGAGCTTCGATGAAGCTTCGATCGTGCCACCGCCGGCGACGACCACGGTCGGCAACACATCGAGATTCATCACCGGCCGATCCTCGACTTTGCCCGCAGGCAGCTTGGCCTTCCATTGCATCAAGAACGGCACGCGAGGGCCTCCTTCGAACGTCGTCATTTTATAGCCGCGCAGCGGACCGTTGCGCGAAGTCGTACTATTCGTGGGCCCGCCGTTGTCCCCGATAAAGAACACGATCGTGTTGTCCTCTTGGCCGAGCGCACGAACTTTGCCGAGCACTGCGCCGATCGCATCGTCCATGCCCGACATCATTGCCGCGAAATACTTTCGCTTCTCGTCGGTAATATTAGGAAATCGGTCCAAATACTTTTGCGTCGCTTGCAGCGGCGCGTGTTGAGCGTTGAACGGGAGATAGAGGAACCACGGTTTCTCTTTGTTGCGTTCAATCCAATCCGTCGCCCGCTCGGCGTAGGCGTCGGTCGTATAAAAGTCTTTGTCTTCGATCGGCTGAATCTCGAGCGACTTGCGGGAATCGACGAACTGCGTCGGATGAAAGAACGGCGTATTGTTCAGCGTTCCGTAAAACTCATCGAAGCCGCGCGCCGTCGGATAGTAGTCCTTCGACGCTTGGCCGCCCAAGTGCCACTTACCGACGCAGGCCGTGGCGTAGCCCAACTCCTTGAGCCGCGACGCCATCGTCGTTTCTTTCAGCGACAAACCGCTAGTTCGCGCTACGGCATTGAACTCGTGGCCGAAGCGGGTCGGATAGCGGCCGGTCATGAGACCCGCGCGCGACGGGCTGCAATAGGTTGCCGCGACATAGCCTTGGGTGAATCGAACGCCGTTTTTGGCGATCGAGTCGATGTGCGGGGTCGGGATATCGGTGCTGAATCCCTGACAACCGGTTTCCCCCCAGCCCAGATCGTCGGCATAGAAGATCACGACGTTCGGTCGCCCGCCGTCGGCCGCCGCGGCGGGGCCGGCAGCTGCCGCGATCAGCCCGACCAAAACGGCGGAAAAAGATACGGCAAGCGACGACTGAGTCCGACGAGCACGCGCTGTGTAGAGGCGATTCATGGCGATGGTCCGGGGTGACGGCCGGGAGCGACACATTTCGTACTTACGACGAGCGACCGGCGCCGTTTATGCGCATCTATTTCAAAATAGCTGCGCGGCCCTATTTGCTTCTTTAAATGTGCGCATCAATCGGCGAAATAAATGCGCACGCCGCGGAATCGAAACTGACGTAACTCCGCGCTCAATTGCAACGACGGGTAACGACTTACGTCGATCTACACGGCGCATTTCATCCGCCGCCTGCGAACCACGCGCGGAGTTTCGCGCTTGGCAACATACGGCTCCGCAAGAACATCGATCAAGCAACCGATTTGGCCGGCTGCTCACATCGTCGAGGAAGGTGGGCTCGCCTGCCGGAGGCAGGCCGCCGGCGGCGCGTTGACAACCGACGAACCGAACGGATATCTTATCGCGACATCAATAATAATTGCACGCGCCCTGTGCTTTTTCGCCGACGCGTCTCGCGCGACGCTCCCCACGCCCCGTCCTCCCCGCCTCCCGACGCCTCCGCCATGGCCAACGCCGCCGCTCCGACAATCGTCGACGTCGCTCAGCAAATCGTCGACGACATCCGGAGGCGAAAGCTGCGGCGCGGCGATCCGTATCTGAACACGGCTGAAACCGCGCAATTATTGCGCGTGAGCGGGTCGACCGTGAATCGTGCGCTGCAACTTCTGGCACAACGCGGCGTCATCCAGCGAAGACAGCGCCAAGGCACGTTTATCGCCGCGCTCGACGCCGAGGCGCCGTTACGACGCGTGCACGTCGTAATCCGGCAAGACCATCTCCGCACCGAAGGACTCTGGGCCGACGGCGTGTTGCTCGGCATGCAGGGCGCGCTGCCGGGCGTCGAACTGCAATTCAACTTCCGTCCGCTCGTCGACGAAGCCGATTACGTAAACCAGTTGATCGGCGACGTCCTCCGCTCGCGCCAAGCGGCCGGCTTCGTCCTCATTCGCTCGACCGTCATGGTGCAACGTCTCGTCGCGGCGAGCGGCTTGCCCGCCGTCGTGAGCGGCACGTTGCAACCGTCGGTGCGCGACTTGCCGAGCGTCGAACGCGACCAAGCTCAAATCGGCCGACTGCTCGCCGAGCACCTCGTCGAGAGGCGTTGCGGCCGCTTTCTAATTCTGTTTCGCGATCGAATCACGGCGGGCGACCACGTGATGCTCGACGGCGCTCTAGCGGTTCTCGCCCAAGCCGGCGTCGACCTGGCGCGCATCGTCATTCGCTGTTTGCCGAGCGACGAGGAGGCGATCGCCGCCGCACTCACCGAAGTGCTGGAGCCCGGCCACGATCGCTGGGGCGTACTCTGTCGCAGCGAGTTACTGGCCCGCGGGGCCGATGTCGCGGCCGCGGCGTGCAAGTTCACGAAGCCGCGGACTCCCGCGATCGTCGTCGCCGACGTCGCCCGCGGCTCCGACGTCGCTCCCACGCACACCTGCATCGAAACGACGATCACGCCGGCGGAGTGGGGCGCGGAACTGGGCCGCTCATTAGCGGCCGCCGCACGCGGCGTTCGCCCCGACCCCTATCGCAAAATCATTCACGTACGCTTGCTTCACGCTTCCGACCGCTCCTCCGCAAGCATTTCGTCACGCCGCCCTCGCCGTTTGAAAAGGGAGAACTCTCCATGACCATGCCTCCAGTCGTCTCGATATTGCGATCCGTGCTCACCGTCGCGCTTCTGTTCGCCGCCGCCGGCTCAACATCGCTCGCGCCCGCCGCGGAACCGCTGCTGGAAGAACAGATGCTCTTCACGGCCGACCGAGACGGCTACGCTCTTTATCGCATTCCTGGCTTGATCGTCACGGCAAGAGGCACAGTGCTCGCTTACTGCGAAGCGCGCCGCACCGGCAAAAGCGATTGGGATACGATCGACATCATGCTTCGCCGTTCGACCGACGGCGGCAAGACGTTCGGTCCGCGCATGAAACTGGCCGAAGTCCCCGGTCCGAAGGAAAAGAACCCGGTGGCGCTCGCGCAGAAACTCGCCGACGCAACCGACGTGACTTACAACAACGCCGTCGGCTTCGCCGACCGCGACGGCTCGGTTCACTTCCTTTTCTGCCTGGAGTACTGCCGTTGTTTCTATATCCGTAGCGACGACGACGGCGTCACGTTCACCGACCCGGTCGAAATCACCGGGGCTTTCGAAAAGTATCGCTCGGAGTACGACTGGAAAGTCTTGGCGACCGGCCCGGCGCACGGCATCCAGCTTAAAAGCGGCCGACTCGTGGTGCCCGTGTGGCTCTCGACCGGGACCGGCGGACACGCGCATCGGCCGTCCGTCACGTCGACGATCTACAGCGACGATCACGGCAAAACGTGGCACGCCGGCGAGATCGCCGTGCCCAACACCGACGAGTGGATCTTTCCGAACGAAACGGTCGTCGTCGAACTCGCCGACGGCCGCGTCATGCTGAATGTCCGCAGCGAATCGAAGCAGCATCGCCGCCTTGTGACGATCAGCCCCGACGGAGCGACGAATTGGTCGCAACCGCGGCTCGACGACGCGCTGCTGGAACCGATTTGCATGGCAAGCATCGTCCGCTTTTCGACGGAGCAATCCGGCGACAAAAACCGGATCGTCTTCGCGAACCCGCACAACCTCTCGCGGCTCGACGGCAAGGAAACGCCGGGGAAATCGCGCGATCGCCGCAACATCTCGATCAAGCTCAGTTACGACGAAGGGACGACGTGGCCGGTCAGCAAGGTGCTCGAAGCGGGCTACAGCGCCTACAGCGATCTAGCCGTGCTCCCGAACGGCACAATTCTCTGCCTGTATGAAACCGGCCGGCGCGGCGACGCGGAGAAAAAAAAATCGACGAGCTACGCCGGACTGAAGCTCGCCCGGTTCAATATCGAGTGGATCACCGACGGCCAAGACGTTCCCGCGCCGGCGGATGGAAAGAAGTAGTCATTCGGGTTCTCGACTCGACTCGACTTATTCGGTTTCTCGGTCGCGCCGTCGGTGGACCCCGAGGCGCGCCGCGCCTTCGCACTTTTCTTCGCCAGGAATCGTCGGCATGCCCACGACATTGCACTTCATCGTCGCCTCGCTGTTGCTCATCGTGAACGGCGGCCGCGCGCCGGCCGTCGCCGGCGAGCCGCTCTTCGCCACGCGGCTACTGTTTCCCAATGCGCCTCAGAACAAGCCGAACTATCGAATCCCGGCGATCATCCAAGGAAAAAACGGCACGCTCTTGGTGTTCGCCGAGAAGCGCAACGACGGTCCCGGCGACGTCGGCGACCACGATATCGTGCTCAAGCGGAGCATGGACCGCGGGGCGACATGGAGCGACGAGATCGTGCTGTTCGACGACGAACGGCGGACTTCGACCGATATCACCGTCGGCCGCGACGAAACGAACGGGAAGCTGTGGCTGTTCTTCCTGCGCGACAAGAAAGAGTTCTGCTGCTTCACGAGCGACGACGACGGCCGCTCGTGGCAAGGCCCGCGGTCGTTGCACAATGAGATTGTGAAGCCGGAATGGGATCGGCTTACGATACAGCAGAAAAACCCTGCCGCAGCGCCGCAGCCGCCGGCCAAGAACCCGCCGCAGAAGCTCAGCCCGGCCGCCGCGTGGCAACAGGATTGGCAGCAGCGCTACGGAGTCGGGCCCGGCAAGGCGATGGTCTCGATGGCCGGCGGACCGAAGCCGGGCCGGCTCGTCGTTCCGGCGCGCCGGCGCGAAGACACGGGCGGCGGGCGGCTGCGGACGTTCACCTTCGCCTTCTATAGCGACGACCACGGCGTTTCGTGGCGCCGCGGCGGTTCGCTCGGCATCTATACCAGCGAATGCCAGTTCGTCGAACTTGCCGACGGCAAGCTCATGGCCGTCGCGCGCAACGAGAGCGCGAGCGACGCCCCGGACAACCTGCGGCATCTGGTCGCCGTGAGCGACGACGCCGGCGAAACCTGGGGCGAGGTGCGCCGCGGCGAGGAGCTGATTACGCCGCGCTGCCATGGCGCCGTCGAACGCTTATCGCTCGCCGCGACGGAAGGCAAGAATCGCCTCCTGTTCTCCAGCCCCGCTTCTCCCATCCGCCAGGAAGAGCATCCGTACGGCCGCTACAACCTCACGGTTCGCCTCAGTTACGACGAAGGCGAAACCTGGTCGGCCGGCAAGACGATTTGGCCGCATCCGTCGTCGTATAGCGACTTGGTCCGCCTCGACGACGGCACCATCGCCTACATCTACGAGCGGGGCGACAAAGGCTCCACACACTACTGGGACGAGCTTCACTTCGCCCGCTTCAATCTCGAGTGGCTGACCGACGGGCGCGACTCGCTCGGAGACTCTACGCAATCGTCGCGATCGGCGGCGAAAACCGCTCCGCAGCCGCAAAAAACGACCGTTTTCAAGCCCGACGTGACTCGCACTGTCCTCGCAGCGAACGACGGCCGCTCACCCCCCGTAACCTTCCCCCCGACTGTCGACCTCTCGGCCGACGCCCACCGACAGACGGTCATCGCCGCCGGCACTCCGACCGTCTACCAAGGCCATCCGACCACGGTCCTCCTGCCCGACGGCAAGACAATGTTCTGCACGTGGACCTACGGCCACGGCGGCGGTTGCGGGCCGCTCAAGCGGAGCGACGATGCCGGCCGCACGTGGAGCGAGTTGCTCGACGTGCCGGAGAGTTGGACCAAGGTGAAGAACTGCCCGAGCCTGTATCGCCTCACCGGTCCCGACGGCGCGGCGCGGCTGTTCGTTTTCGCCGGCCAAGGCCCCGACGGCACGATGCACTCAAGCCGTTCGCTCGACGACGGCCGCACCTGGACGCCCATGCGGAGCACCGGCCTGAAAGGCGTAATGCCGTTCTGCACCATCGTGCCGATCGACGGCGGCAAGCGGTTGCTCGGCCTGACGAACATCCGTCGCCCGGGCGAGCCGGAGAAGACGAAATCGAACGTCATCGCTCAGAGCACGTCGGCCGACGGCGGGCTCACGTGGGAGCCGCTCAAGATCGTGCTCGATCTCGCAGGCTTGAAGCCGTGCGAGCCGTGCGTCGTTCGTTCACCCGACGGCAAGCAACTCCTCTGCCTGATGCGCGAAAACGTGAAGCGTCGGTCGTTCTTCATGACGAGCGACGACGAAGGACGAACTTGGTCGCCGCACAAGACGCTCCCGCCCGGCCTCTGGGGCGATCGCCACATGGCGACCTACGCGCGCGACGGCCGGCTTGTCGTCTGCTTCCGCGACACCGGGCCGGGCAGCCCCACTGCGAGCCACTTCGTCGCCTGGGTCGGCAGGTATGAAGATATCATCGCCGGGCACGACGGCGCTTATCGCATCAAGCTCCTGCATAGCCACGGCGGCCGCGATTGCGGTTATCCCGGTCTCGAACTTCTGCCGAGCGGCGAACTCTACGCGACGACCTACATCAAATATCGCCCCGGCGAGGACAAACATTCCGTCGTGTCGACGCGCTTCAGCCTCGCCGAAACCGATGCGCTCGCGCAAGCCGCGCCGGCATCGGCGGCCGAGGCTGAGCCGGTCGAAGTCGATGTGCTCGTGTTCGGCGGCACCTCCGGCGGAGTCGCCGCGGCCGTGCAGGCGGCGCGCATGGGCAAATCGGTCGCCCTGTTGGAGCCGGGCCGGCATCTCGGCGGCATGACCTCGGGCGGCTTGAGCGCCGTCGATATCGGCGACCCGCGCTCCGTCGGCGGCATCGCCCGCGAATACTTCACGCGGCTCGTGAAGCGATACGGCAAAGAGCTAGCCTGGGAAAAACCGTTCGTGCCGAAAGGCGGCGGCCCTGCGACCGGCGGCGCGTATTCGATCGAGCCGCACACGGCCGAGGAGGTGTTCGTCGAAATGGCCCGCGCAGCGAAGGTGCAAGTCTTCTACGACGCGCGGCTCGCCGCCGTCGCCAAAGTCGGCGCACGCATCACGGAGATTAAAACCGAAGACGGTCGCACGTTCCGCGCGAAGATGTTCGTCGACACGACCTACGAAGGGGATCTGATGGCGAAGGCCGGCGTGTCGTACACCGTGGAGCGCGAAGGCAACGCCAAGTACGGCGAACGGTACAACGGCGTCTACTTCGATCCCAAATACGAACCGCGGCTCAATCATTTGAAGCCCGGTGCGAGCGGCCGTGTTCCCGGCGGGCAAGGAGTGTGGGATCGCGACCTGCCGCTCGATCCCTATGTGAAGCCGGGCGATCCGCGGAGCGGTTTGCTGCCGCTCGTCACGGCGACGAAAGTGGGCAACGTCGGCGATCCCGCGCCGGGCGTGCAAGCGTACTGCTACCGCCTCTGCCTGACGACAAGCGCCGATCGCCTGCCGATCGCGCCGCCGGAGGATTACGACCCGCGCACCTATGAACTCGTCGCCCGCTTCATCGCCGGCTGCCGAGAGATCGGCGACGACATGGACCTGCGCTGGTTCTCGAAGCACGACGCCTTGCCGAACGACAAGTGGGACTTCAACACGGCGACGTTCGGCGGCAACCTGCCGGGCGCGAACTGGGAATGGCCGGAGGCGACTTACGCGCGCCGCGCCGAGCTGGCCAAGCAACACGAGAACTATCATCGGGGCCTGCTGCATTTCTTGGCGACCGACGAGCGCGTGCCGAGCCGAGTCCGCGACGACATGCGCCGCTTCGGCCTGCCGCGCGACGAGTTCCAAGACACCGGCGGCTGGCCGCATCAGCTTTACATTCGCGAAGCGCGGCGGATGGTGTCGGACCTCGTGCTCACGGAGCATCACACGTTCGGCCGCCGGGTCGCGCCGAAATCGGTCGGTCTCGGCTCCTACGGCACCGACACGCATGAAATCCAGCGGATCGTGGTGAACGGCATCGTCACGCGCGAAGGGAAAACGGCGGGCGGGCGCGACGGCGCGGCTCCCTACCAAATCGGCTACGAGGCGATCGTGCCGAAGGCCGCGGAGTGCGAGAACTTGTTTTGCACGTTCGCGCTCTCGGCCAGCCACACGGCGTTCAGCAGCATTCGCATGGAGCCGGTGCTGATGATTACGAGCCAATCGGCGGCGACGGCCGCGGCGATCGCCGTCGACGACGACGTCGCCGTGCAGCAAGTCGACTACGACAAGCTGCGGGCCCGCCTCGAGCGCGACGGACAAGTGATCGAGTGGAAACACGCGGCCGGGGCCGCGAAGAAGGAGTGACGGCGATGAAACGAGGCGAGGCGGAAATGAGTAGCGGCAAAGTCTCCTCGCTTGCGCGGCGGGGCTGGTGTTTCTTGGTCGGACTCTTAGCGCTAATGACCGGCGGCATGTGCGCCGATGCGGCCGAATTCAAGCCGGTCGACGCCGCCGCGGTCGACGGCCGATCGTACGACGTCGTCGTCTGCGGCGGCACGCCGGCCGGCGTGGCCGCGGCCGTGCGGGCCGCACGCGACGGCTGCACCGTGCTCCTCGTGCAGCACAACGCCCACCTCGGCGGCATGATGGCGAACGGCCTCATGCAGTGGGATGCCCTCTACGGCGGCCACCGTGCGCCGCTCTTCAGCGAACTCCTCCGCAACATCGAAAAGCACTACGCCGACAAGTTCGGCGCCGACTCGCGCGACTACCAGATCGCCCGCTACTCGCAGGAGCACTATCCGATCGGCTGGGTCGAACCGGGGCTCGCCGAGCGCGAGTTTCAAAAGCTCGTGGCGGGCGAGGCGAACATCACGACGCTGCTCAATCACTATCCGGCCGCCGTCGAGCGCGCCGGCCGGTTGATTAAGAGTGTGAAGCTGCAGGCGATGCACGGCGATCAGGCGATCACCGTCGGCGGCGACGTGTTCATCGACGCGATGTACGAAGGCGACTTAATGGCCGCGGCGAAGTGCGAGCACCGAGTGGGACGCGAGGCCCGCGAGGAATACGGCGAGCCGCACGCCGGCAAGGTGTTCACCAACATCGCCAAAGGGCCGGCCCCGCGCGACGCCGTCGAAGGCCGGCTCAACATCCGCCCCTACGGCCAACAACAAGGCTCGATCGATCCGGCCGGCCCGTTCACGGCCGACCGCTGCGTGCAGGCCTACAACATGCGGATGTGCGTCACGTGCGATCCGGCCAATCGGATCATGCTCGCCGAGCCGCCGCCGGGCTACGATCGCGACGAATACGTGAACTACGAACGCAAAAGCATCGCGACCAATCCGGGACCGAATCAGAAGTCGCACATGAACAGCCCGATCTTGCCGGGGGAGAATCACGACTACCCCGAAGCCGATTGGCCGACGCGCGAGAAGATCACCGAGCGGCATTTGAACTTCGCGCTCGGCTTGGTGTGGTTTCTCCAGAACGACGAATCGATCTCGGCGGCGAAACGGAAAGACTATCGCCGTTGGGGGCTGCCGAAAGACGAGTTCACGGACAACAACCACGTGCCGTATGAGATGTACGTCCGCGAGACGCGCCGGCTCGTCGGGCGACACGTGTACACCGAGCACGACAACTCGCGGGCGAAGTCGTTCACGCGGACGCCGATCCACATGGACTCGATCGCCGTAACCGATTGGTATATGGACTCACACTCCTGCACGACGGACTCGCGCCCCGGCTACCATTACGACGGCAAGCTGATTCTCACCGAAGAATCGCGGCCGGGTCAGATTCCGTATCGCGCGCTGTTGCCGAAAGACCTCGACAACTTGCTGGTGCCCGTCTGCCTGTCGGCGACGCACATCGCGTGGGGGGCCGTGCGATTGGAGCCGGTCTGGATGCAAACCGGCGAGGCGGCCGGCTTGGCCGCGGCCTTGGCGAAGCAGACGAAGACGACGCCGGGAACACTGGACGGCGAGCTGCTCGCGCGAAACTTAGCGACGCGGAAGTTTCTCATCAGTTTCTTCAACGACGTGAACGCGGCCGACGAGCCGAGCCACACGGCGGCGGTGCAATACTTCGGCACGCGCGGCTTCTTTGCAAGCTACGACGCGCGGCCGACGAAACCGCTCACGCGCGACACGGCGAAGCTCTGGGCCCGCGGGTTCAAGGATCTCCAAGCCGGCAAGCTCGACGCCAACGCGCTGGCGACGGAGATCGCCAAGCTTGAGGAGCCGAGCGGCGACGCTTCGGCGGACGATGCGGTGAGCGGAGCCGAATTCGCCGAATGGACCGGCTGGGCTTCGATCGACGCCAAGAAACCGACGTACACGCGCGGCGAAGCGCTGGAGATGCTCTTCAAGCCGCAACGATAGTTAAGCGAGCGGCGGGGGTTGTGCCCCCCGGCCGGCCCACGACCCCCCCCCACACGAGCAGACCGCGGGGGGAAACACCCCCCCGCCCGGGGCCCCAGCGGCGGGCGGTTGTGCGCCGCCGGGC